>CAZFUF010000001.1:0-320906 GCA_964521885.1 uncultured Sangeribacter sp.
GGTGCGGTCAGTTAAAAATAAATGTGTATTTTTGTCAGTATTTGGTAAACTAATATTTTGAACCATGTTGTCGTCCTTATTTACCGTTTTTATTGGTGGTGGACTTGGGAGTGCCGCCAGATATGGAATACAATTATTATTACATGAAAGGATAGTTGCCTACAACTTCCCTTGGGCAACTTTTACGGTCAATATCATAGGCAGTTTTTTGATTGGCATGTTTTATGCCCTCTCAGATAGATACAATATTTCAGCTGAGTTAAGATTACTTCTTACTGCCGGTTTCTGTGGCGGATTCACCACATTCTCCACATTTTCAAATGATGTTCTTAAACTTTTACAATCAGGAGAGGTCATGATTCCTCTAATCTATGTATTACTGAGTATAATACTTGGAATAGGTGCCTGCTTCCTCGGAGCTTCCGTTTTTAAAACCATCTGAAACTTGTGAGCTTATCCCCGTAATTCCCCGGCTGCTGTCTCTTCGGGTATTCAGGTTAATGTTAAAATGAGAAGTGTAGTGATACTCTCAATCCGCTTCGATCTATATCAGGATGATGTCTGTAGGTCAATCGCCATATGTAATCCACTCTCAATATGGATAAAATATTATCGATGCCGACTCCAAGTTCCATATAGGGAACTTTACCCATGATGTGAGTGGAAGCGTCCGAAGGGAATTTATATAAATCCATGTTATAGGCTGGATTATTACGTTTGGTCAATCCTCCTTCAAGGGCTTTGAAGGTGATTACCTCTCTAAGTTTCAATTTCTTGAAGCCCGGGATGAGGTTGAAAAGCGCGCCATTCATCATATATGTCACATCCAAAGATGCGAACCAATCATTCGCAAATTCCATCGGATTCATCAGCGAGTAGCTCTCTTTCTGAATTGTATAAGAAAGATTGGCGTTTGGCCATAATAATTCCGGATAGGGGACAGCACTCCATATCTTTCCCCCCCTTGCAATGGCATCGATATAGCCAAATGCAGATAACCAAAACCTTTTTTGCACTGATATCTCCGTTCGGTTTAAAGTAAATTGAGATCCGAGGAATTTTTTAGGACCATAGTCATGGCTTAGCTGAAAGACTACATTATCAAAATTGACCATCGTCCGGGATGTCCTTCCTTGCGCAAACTTTTCATTTGGAGCATAACGGAGAGTAACATTGAAATATCCCTGGGTATTGGATTTTAATTCAGTCCCATCTGTTTTTTCAAATTTAAGCCAGGGTGTGGAATATTGTATCTCTTGCCTTAGAGAAGCTGTCACCGAGAAATGATTATCCAATTCCAGGATATAAGACAAATCGGAATATCGGCGATAAGTGGTCAGATGACTTTTCTTTCGTTTAAGTGATGTGAAGATATTATCTGAATTTGTAAATTTATAATGTTGACCGAGATTATCTATGTCATAGATATGAGTGGCTCTGAAACCGTGTATCGGAAACTCCCTGGCATGATATTTTTTAGGCTTGAAGCTATATTCCAGTTCCACGCCATATTTCCATCGTTTATCTTTGAATCCATATGCCACGTACCCTCTGCCAAAGAGATGGGGAGACAGATTGGCTGTAGTCATCCCTCCTACACGCAATCTTAATCCCTCCGTATCGTTCGCACTGATAAATGTATTTACGGGTCCGAAATCAAATTTACTCTTCTCTCCAGTGGCTATGTATCCGTTGGCAATTATAAGAATAATTTTTTCAGTCCAGTAAAAGAATGGGATTTGCCGCAGTTTTTCAAGAGTATGGCTTAAATTACGTTCAGCTGTAGATAATGGAATCAACCTCTGATTATCCCAAAAATCCTTTCCTCTTGCATCAGCGCCTGCAATCTCAAATAAGTTTCCTATCTTGGTATAGTAATTGGCATACTCTTTATTCTGCTCGTATGACTCCTTTTCATTCTTTACAATTCTATGGAGGTAGACCTCCTGAGTACCCTCCACAATACGCATCTCAGCTGTCAGATCATCAATCGTTTTGTGCACTTTCCCCAGACTGTCTTTCTTAAAATTTTGGCTTACATATAAATTCTTCACAAAATTTAGATTGATAGCTTTCGGAACACGCATGGAGATCCTGCGTACATACTTTATCGAATCGTCAGCAGGGACGTAAATTTTTCCATTGAAAGTCATGGTTGCGGGATTATGCGGAGAGAACTCTATCTCCACACACCGATCGTTGCCGATCATCACGGTGTCGCGAATGAAAAATTTATATAGATCAGGTGCAGCTGAGGAGAGGGGACTGATAAAACGATTCTGCATCAGAGTGATATCATTATCATGAATATCTATCTCTCGTGAAATATCGTCAAAAAATACACGCACAGTCTGTTGATTCAGATTATCATCAATACCTGAAGTCCGAAAACCCCTGATAATTTCCTTGTCTGCTTTCGGATCTTGGGAATATAATCGCGTGGATAATTTTTCTTTTACCGATAATGCAAGGACAGGTTTTCCGGTGACTGTGGAGGTGTCAACGTTTTCCTTCAGAAATTGTATGGCTGAGGTCAGCTTATTGGTAGGTTGGATAGGTGTATAATTATTAAATCCTATCAGTTGCTTCTCATATCGGTCATAGCTATAGTAACATTCATCCTTTGGATTTTGTTTTTTCCAATTGTTCCTTACCTCTTCCATTAGTGCGACGGCAGGATTATTTTTTGAATATTTATATCTTCCACGGTTGACCACCACTTCGGCAAGATCTTTGGCATTCGGAGACAAGCCGATTATTACAGGACCGGAAACAGGAGGAGTGACTTCAACCCTTCCGGGAGAATATCCGGTATAAATGGCCTGAAGCTGTGTTTTTCCTTGTGACGGGATATGAATGGTAAAATAACCCTTTTCATCACAAACCACTCCTTTGGGATGAGAAATGTCATAAACGTTGGCAAATCCTAACAATTCCCCTGTGATGGAATCGACAACAACACCCGAAATACGGATATTATCTTCCGCGTATGCGGAACCGATCAGTCCGCATACCAGACTCAGAATAATGATGATTGTTCTAAAGGAAGTTCTCAAGGGAAAATATCTTAGAGTTTATCTTTAAAATTTATTATTTTTGCAGACCGCCTCTCTTGTACTTGGAATCCCGATAGGGGGTAGGTATTGCGTTTTCAAATTATTTAGTCTAATTATGGCTTTTGAAATTGAACATAAATATTTGGTAATAAATGATAGTTATTTTGAGTTTGAAAAATCTTCAGTAGAAATTGCTCAGGGTTATCTATCTCGCGAAGTGGCACGCACAGTCCGTGTGAGAATCAAGGGAGATAAAGGGTATCTTACAGTGAAAGGAGTTACTGAAGTCGATACAAGATTGGAATTCGAATATGAAATTCCGGTGAATGATGCCCGCCAATTATTGGATATGTGTGAAGAACCGGTAATACGTAAAATTCGACATTTTGTTGAGTTTGAGGGTCATTTGTGGGAAGTGGATGAGTTCCTGGATTCCCTCGCTCCTTTGATTTTGGCTGAAGTAGAATTGTCTCGTTCTGATGAGACATATCAATTGCCGCCATTTGTAGGGGAGAATGTTACCGGGAATCCCGCATATTTTAACTCTAATCTTGTTAAATTCAAACGATAACCTATCGGGGAGTATGTTTGTTTCTGGCAGTAAATGATTTATGATTGTTCCGTCGTTTCCCCGGATTTGAAGAAGAGTCCTTTTGTCCTGAACTACTTTTCCCGTATCTCCGACGCCGTTTTTTTCTATCATTACTTACCGCTCTATATTCGGGAGCCGCCCCTAATTCTTCAGGGACACTTTCCTTTTCTACTTCACGTTCAAGAAGTCTCTCGATATTGCGAAATTTTCCACATTCCTTCTCACTTATAAAAGTTATGGCACGTCCGGTCCGATCAGCACGCGCAGTGCGCCCGACTCGATGCACATAGTCTTCAGGCTCGTGGGGAACGTCAAAATTCACCACCATCTCAATGTCATCTATATCAATGCCGCGCGACATTATATCGGTGGCGATAAGAATATGTATTTTGCCGGCTTTAAATTTTAAGATTGCTTCTTCACGTTGCAATTGGTCAAGATCAGAATGCATCTCAGCAGCTTTCAGATTCATTCTCCTCAGTGAACGTGCTAACTCTTTGACTTTTAGTTTGGAGGAGACGAAAACAATTACTCGCTTTAATTCCTTTCCTGACAAAATATTCTCAAGAATCGGCATCTTTTGAGACTCATAACAGACGTAGGCGGACTGTTGAATTTTCTCTGCCGGTTTTGATACTGACAATTTTATCTCTTCCGGTTCCCGGAGAATTTTATTCGCAAACGCCTGAATCTTCGGTGGCATCGTTGCTGAAAACATAAGCGTTTGCTTATCCTTTGGCATTCGTGAATAAATTTGCATGATGTCATCAAGAAAACCCATATCGAGCATTCTGTCTGCCTCGTCAAGAATGAAGAAGGATACACGTGACAGGTCAACGTATCCCATGCTCAGGTGTGCCAGAAGCCGACCCGGAGTGGCAATCACTACATCAACACCCATCTTCAGACTTTTTCGTTGTTGTTCGTATGCCTCTCCGTTGGTGCCTCCATATATTGCCACACTATTTACAGGTAGAAAATAGGAAAACCCTTGCATCTGTTGGTCAATCTGTTGTGCCAATTCTCGTGTCGGTGCCATGATTACGCAATTCACGGCATCTGTGGGATAGTTTTCAGTAACAATTTTTTCAATTACCGGCAGAAGATAGGCGGCTGTCTTTCCGGTACCGGTCTGGGCACATGCCAAAATGTCTTTACCGGCAAGTGCCGGTGGGATGGCAAGTTCTTGAATGGGAGTACATTCATCGAAGCGCATGTCATATAGCGCATCGAGAAGATCATCATCATGAAACAATTGGTCAAATTTCACCTGTAAAAAATATTTTAGATGGCTATCGTTTGCAAAATTACAAAAAATTAATTTAGCTCAAGTGATAGGATAGTATTTTGTAGGAAGTAATTGATTTAGACCCCGGGTCATTAATTTTTAGGAGACGGGCTCTTATCCTAATGTGTATGTAGATACCTGTCAAAAAACTATTCCTTTATTCTGGAATCAATTATTATTGTCACCGGTCCATCATTGACAAGACTTACATACATGTGAGTTCCAAATATTCCTTTCTTAACAGATCTTCCGGAAATAACTGATAGTTTTGAGCAGTAATAGTCATACAATCGTTGGGCTTCTTCGCCGCGGGCTGCACGTATGTAGCTGGGTCGGTTCCCTTTTCTTGTGGAAGCGGTGAGTGTAAACTGACTGATGGCCAATATTTCACCATCCACGTCCCTTACTGATTTATTCATTATTCCATCGCTATCATCAAAAATCCGCAAATTCGCCGTCTTTTGAGCCAACCAATCCGCATCACTTTCAGTGTCTCCGGTTTCTACACCCACAAGAATCATAAGCCCGCGTTTAATTTCACCGATTATATTTCCTTCAACTCTAACCGCGGCTTCTTCAGCTCGTTGTATTACTATCCGCATAATATGTATATAGATTTATTATAAATTGGAATGGAATATTATGGAAGTTTGGAGACTTTCTTTTCAGTTATAAGTCTTTTCAGTTCTTTTCTTGAGATCTTTCCTGAGGCTGTTTTAGGAAATTCTTTCAAGATGAGGATTTCTTTGGGAGTTTCGTATCCTTCAAATTGAGAACGAATCTGAGTCATGATGCCGTCCGGAATTATTACGGATTCTTCCACCACCATTACCATTCTCTCTCCCCACTTTGAATCGGGAACTGAACTAAGAAAGAATGGAATCTTTACAATCTGTTTCAATCTTTCCTCAAGTTCCGCCGGATCTATTTTCTTACCTCCTGTAATAATACGGTCATCTATTCTGCCGGTAATAATAAACTCATTTGAATTGAGGACAACGGCTAAGTCATTTGTCTCTATATCAGTTCCGTCCGGATAGGTGATTGTCAGACACCCGTTGGCATTTGCAGAGACACTTGCGTGGCCGATAACCTTGAATGGAAGTAGCGGATCCGGTGTGACACGACGTAAGGCAATATGAGATGCTGTCTCCGTCATCCCGTATGTTTCATATGCGTTCAGTCCTGATTCATAGATTTTTTTCCGGAGATCGGTAGGAATGGCACTCCCACCTATGATAATATTTTTTATTTTGGGCAACACATGGATGTTCTCCACTATATATATCATTTGTGAGGGAACGACTGCCAATAAGGTTATCTCGGGTAGTCTTGAATCGGCAAGCGGTTGATTGGTAGGTGTTTCGAAGGAGAACGCGCCCCCACATTCAAGTGCACGTATGAGCATCATTTTCCCACCTATAAAATCAGGACTTATGCAACTGTGAAGCACTGAATGAGAATCAAGGCAGAAGAAGTTATTTGTGGCTAATGCACTCTTCCTCACAAAAGCTTTGTTGAGGGAAATCGATTTTGGCAGACCTGTTGATCCTGAAGTGTGAGCGATTATATAAGTCTCACCATTAAGCCATTCCGTATGGAAATCCTGATATGTCATTCTTATCAACCCCGCCAGTCAAGATTATTAAATTGAGAATAATCCATTTTAACATCAGGATTAAAACTTAATCGTTCATTATCAAGTCGGACGGGGGTGGAGAAATTATTTGTAAATAACCCTCCTGTTCCTAATCCTTGCGGTCCCGTGGCACCGATATGTGCTGTCCATTGTGCAAGGGCGTTCAATCCGAC
Organism: uncultured Sangeribacter sp.; assembly: GCA_964521885.1. Taxonomy (GTDB): domain Bacteria; phylum Bacteroidota; class Bacteroidia; order Bacteroidales; family Muribaculaceae; genus Lepagella. The sequence goes on from CAZFUF010000001.1 coordinate 6,749, forward strand.
ATTTGATTCCAGTGCAGATGTTATCCACCATCCGATTCCTCTCTCATTGGCAAGCTCTATCCATTCCGAAGCTCCTGAAAATCCGCCGCATAATGCAGGCTTGAGTATAATAAATGATGGAGAAATAATATCAAGCAGCTCTTTTTTCTCTTCAGCGGTGTCACATCCGATCAGTGATTCATCCAATGCAATTGGGAGGGGAGATACCTGACAAAGAAATTTCATCAGTTCGTTATCCCCTGCAGGTATTGGCTGCTCTATGGAATGAACCCCGAGAGACGCCAATCTGGCTAAGCGGGGTAGTGCGTTGTCCATGCTGAACCCTCCATTGGCATCTACACGAATCATAAGATCTTCTTCACTGAAATGATTTCGTACATATTCAATCATTTCAATCTCCTTTTTCCAGTCGATAGCTCCTATCTTCAGCTTAATACAATGAAAACCCTCCTTTCGCTTTGTTTCGATACGCTCGATCATTTCATCAAATTTCCCCATCCAGATAAGTCCGTTGATGACGATGTATTCCTCTCCGGCGGTGAAAGTTGATGGGAAATACGTCCCCTTACACCCATTTGAGAAATCAAGGATTGCCTGCTCCAATCCGTATTGAATGGAGGGATATCTTGTGAGATCAGTGCTTTTCCCGAGGGCTATGTTTGCTACGAGTTCCAGTAGCTTAATCTCATATTGTCCTCCGGTTTCACGCGACAATCCTTCGAACAATGCTGCTTCCCCGATACCAAATTTATTCGGATCTGTTTCATCGTAAACCTTGATCAGGCATGTAAGTTTATCGTGAAGAATCCCCCGGGATGTACCTCCCGGGGTTTTGAAATGTAGAGTATAAGGAGCGTATTCGAGTCTCATAGGTGATAATACCAAGACTTGGAAATTAATAATAATTGAGGATAAAAGATGCAAGACTTCAGATGATGGTCATGTAGAGTCTTATCTGCTACAAAAATTTTATGAGACAGGCTCTAAGGGAATTTCGGAAATTGTTCGAAGTCCGGATCTCGTTTTTCGAGGAAAGCGTTTTTCCCTTCCTGAGCTTCTGCCATCAGATAATACATGAGGGTGGTATCTCCCGCAAACTCCATAAGTCCATGCTGCCCATCGAGTTCGGCATTCAATGCACGCTTAATCATGCGGATGGCAAATGGAGAACGTTTCATAATCGTCCGGCACCAGTCGACAGTTGTTTCTTCAAGCTTATCAAAGGGCACAACAGCGTTTATCATCCCCATCTCAAGTGCTTCCTGAGCGCTATATTGGCGACAAAGAAACCATATCTCACGAGCTTTCTTCTGTCCCACGCAGCGTGCCAGATACGACGAGCCGAAGCCGGCGTCGAAACTTCCGACTTTTGGTCCGGTTTGTCCGAATATAGCGTTTTCAGATGCTATCGAAAGGTCACAAATTACGTTCAATACGTTTCCTCCTCCAATTGAATAACCGTTGACCATTGCAATCACCGGTTTGGGAATGGAGCGAATGGCTTTATGCAGATCAAGCACATTGAGACGAGGCACCCCATCTTCATCGATATATCCTCCAACACCTTTCACATTTTGATCACCCCCGCTACAGAATGCTTTATCGCCGGTTCCGGTAATAATGATTACTCTGAGATCAGCTCTTTCCCGACAGATACTCATGGCATCAAGCATCTCTTTATTGGTCTGAGGGCGGAAAGCATTATATACTTTCGGTCGGTTGATTGTGATCTTGGCGATCCCCTCAAACTCTTCAAACAGGATGTCGGTATATTCCTTAATCGGTTTCCAATTATACATTTTCTAATAATTTTAGCAATTAGTCTTAAGCAGGATGATCTGACAATTAGGGCATCCGCCATCCGACATAATAATATTAAATCTTCATCTTTCAATCAGATGAAGATTTAATATCAGTGATTATTTTGATTGAAATACATATACTCCGAATGACTCAGCAGGCAGTGTTACATCAAAGGTAGAACCACTGACCGGGATTTCCGATACTTTCAGTTCAGATTCATCATAATAACGCGCCTCTTTGTCGGATGGCGCACTCATGATTGTGGAAATCATGGAACTGACAGGAGTCTTTTTGGGCAATTTATTGAGATTAATAGTCAAGTCTTGAGCCTCATTTGAGAGGTTGGCTACTTTAACGATATATTGTTTTTTATCCTTATCCCAGGCAGCTGTGGCATAAAGACCGTTTTGTCCTTCCTGTCCGGCTGCCGGTTTCCCATTGAGTGTCAAAGGTAAGACATTTGTGCCTTTATTATGGGAATATAGCTTCTGCACATAATAGCTGGAAGTCTTATTGCTGTTCAGATTGTCATACCATATCATATCAGGACGCCATTGCCAACCTTTGACGTGGGCGAAGAGGGGAGCGTATGTAGCCATCTCCACGATATCGGCATTACGCTCAAGTCCGGTCATGAAGGCGGCTTCCATCAGGGATGCATTGAAGTGGTTGTATTTCTTCCCTTTCCCATGACAGGCATATTCACCGGCAAATACCTTCGGACCTTTCCGGTCATATGAATCATATCGGAGAGCGTTGTTGGCAAACCAATTTTCATCGCGATAGTAATGTTCATCCACAAGGTCGACTTTCAATTTCTTCATTTCTCCCCAGAGATGATCGAAGTCATTGCCGTCGGGCGATGGTCCGCTACTGCCGATTATTTTAATTTCCGGATACTTCTTTCTGATTTGCTCCACAAACAATTGCAGACGGTCCGGGAATCCTTGACCCCATTGCTCGTTGCCGATCGCAAGATATTTCAGATTGAATGGTTCAGGATGTCCCATTTCTGCTCGTAAGGCTCCCCATTTGCTATCCACAGTGCCGTTGGCAAATTCCACAAGGTCGAGTGCATCATCTATATACGGTTGCAATTGATCGAGGGGTGTATGGGAATTGTCATCAGGATTCTCATATTGACAAACCATCCCGACATTAAGTACGGGGAGTGGTTCGGCACCCATCTCCTCCGATAGCAGGAAGTACTCGTAGAATCCAAGCCCGTTGCTTTGATAGTAATCGGGATAAAATCTATGGGGGAATTCAAATTGCCACCGGTTAAGGTTGAGTGGCCGATTTTCCACCGCTCCGACCGTATTTTTCCATTGATAGCGATCCCATTCTTCTGTTCCTTCCACAATACACCCTCCCGGGAATCTGAAAACGCCCGGTTTGATTTCCGCAAGAGCTTCGGCAAGATCTTTGCGAAGGCCATTCTCATGTCCATTGTAAGTATCTACGGGGAAGAGTGAGATGTGTTCCAGATCCACGCTATGATTATCGGGTTTAGTAAGAAATATTCTCAGTACTCCCCCTTCTGTAATATCGCGTGATGGTTTGAGAATCGCCTCTATTTTGGTCCAGTCTTTTGAATTGACCTCAATGCTTTTCTTTGCTATTACTACGGATTCTTCATCTGCCGCGGGATCAACCAGCTCAACACGTATTTTTCCTTTTTCACCGTCAGGTGTGCGTGCGTAAGCAGTGAATCGATATTCATTGTCTCCTTTGACTGATACACCAAAGAATCCTTCGTTGTCGATACCTGTGTATTTACTTCTGTGGGTAGCCGGGTTGAGGCGGATATAATGAGGATTGTTTGAAAAGGGCCCATCATCCTTGACTTCGACCTGTCCAAATGTTTTCCATCCATAAAGCGACTGGGGAAACTCAAACGAACGATTTATAAGCATCTCTCCGTAGAGTCCGCCGTCTCCGGCGAAATTGATATCTTCAAAAAATAATCCGTACATGGTAGGGGAGATGGCGGCTCCCGGTTTGTCTGCCCGGATTTCCAGAGTATTTGTATTTCCTCCTATTGCCGGGATAGCTGCTGCCATACACAGTGTAGCCGATATCAGCTGTATTTTATTCATAGATTTTAAGTATAAAGTTTCTAAGATCAAGTATCGTATATATTTCAAGACACCCGCCGGGGGGCTCTCCGACGGGTGCCGAATATTCAGTATTTATTTTCTTACCAGATTATGATGCGCTCTGATTCCGGACGCCAAAGTTTATCACCTTCCTTAATTTTGAATGCGTCAAACCAAGGTTGAAGATTTCGGATGGAAACATTAACTCTCTTATTGCCCAAAGAATGAACATCACCTGATGTGAGTGAACGGATCTCTTCATCGCGGATATTCTGAGCCCAAAGGTTTGCGAAGTTCATGTAGTAGACCTGGATAGGATCGATACCATCGATAAGTGCATTCTCGGAAGTTACGTCAACCCCTTTCTTCTTTTGAGAATCAAGGAAAGCAGTGTAGGCGATACGAAGACCACCCTGGTCAGCAATATTTTCGCCAAGTGTATATTCTCCATTGGCATGAAGACCAGGGAGCACCTCTTCTGCGCTGAATTGAGCCACAAGACCTTGAGTCAGATTCTTGAATGCCTCAGCATCTGCAGGCGTCCACCAGTTGACCATATTGCCGTCTGAGTCAAATTGACATCCCTGGTCGTCAAATCCGTGGGTAAGTTCGTGGCCGATTACGACACCTATGCCACCGTAGTTTTCTGCATCGCTTGCCTCGGGATCGTAGAAAGGTGCTTGAAGAATACCTGCAGGGAATACTATTTCATTATTGACCGGATTATAATATGCATTGATTGTCTGTGGAGTCATTCCCCATTCGGATTTGTCTACAGGCTTACCCCATTTTGCCAGCTCTTCATTTTGCATCCACATGCTGGCATTATGCACATTCTCATAGTAGGAGAGTGCGGGGTCGATGTTAAGCTTGGAGTAATCTTTCCATTTATCGGGATAACCGATCTTCACGGTTATTTTATTGAGTTTCTTGAGAGCCTGAACTTTGGTGTCATCGCTCATCCATGGGAGGTGAATGATATGTTTCCCGAGTGCGTTCCGAAGATTCTCAACAAGACCGATCATATATTCTTTGGAACTTTCCGGGAAATACTGTTCCACATAAAGTTTCCCGATTCCTTCACCAAAATAGTTCTCAGTGACTCCTTGTGCCCGTTTCCAGCGGGGACGCATCTGCTGAACTCCACTCATCACTTTGTTAAATTCAAATGAAGTGTTGGTGAAATCATCGCTCAGATACGGAGCGGCCTGAGCCACATATTGCCAGAGATAATAATCTTTCTTCTCTCTGTCAGTCAGGCTATTCATAAGATTTTCTCCTTGCTTGAGAGTATTTATCTCCGTCACAATCACGCTTTCGGGATTGATACCCATGGTGGTGCTGAAGAATTTATCCCAATTGATGGTAGGATACATCTCTTTGAGTTGAGCCATGGAGCGTGGGTTATACATCGCGGGGATATTTCTACTTTCTTCACGGGTCCATGTGGAATCGGCAAGGAGAGTTTCAATTTTCAGCACGTTGTTCATGATACGTTTGGCATCTTTCTTGCTATATCCTGCATTTCGCATCTGATCCATGATAAGTTTTTTGTAGGCTTCTCTCACCTCAGTGTTGCGTTTGTCTTTGGCAAGATAATAATCGCGGTCACCGAGAGAAAGTGGTGTTCCCCCGACATACATGGCATATTGAGTCGAATTTCCGAAATCCTCCATTGGCATGGCGGAGAAGAAAGGAGAACTGAAATTTTTGTGCATCCAATAGAAGAGGTCTTCCATTTCTGATGCTGAAGCATTTTCTATTTTTGAGAGGTCTGCGAGAATAGGTTTCGCTCCAAGTTGATTGCGTCTGACGGAATCCATGCCTGCTTCATAAAGAGTGGCAATTTTAAATGCGTCAGTGCCGGGAGCGGGATTTGTGCTCGCAAGGTTGGCGACAATTCGACGAACTCGGTTTAAACTTGAATCATTAAGCACGTTAAACATGCCATAGCGGCTATGTTCCGGTGTTAATGGATTAGCATCCATCCATGTTTTGTTTACATAGAGATAAAAGTCTTCACCGGGTTGAATTTCTTTGCTGATTCCGGAGGCATTAAGACTTTTCAGATGTTCTGCACTGACAGAAAAAGTCATAAGGGCTGCAGAAGCAATCAAAAGTGTTTTTTTCAGTCTCATGATTAGATAATTATTCCAAAAGAGACGAACCCTTTTTAGGGTTCCGCTCGTTTATTGGGGTTGTTTATTTGTTATTATTCTTTATTGTTTAGCTATTAGTAGTCCAGTGATTTCGTGGATTATTCCGGTCTGTATTCGAGGATATCCCCGGGTTGGCAGTCCAGTATCTTACATATACTGTTAAGGGTCGAAAAGCGCACGGCTCGTGCCTTTCCGGTTTTCAGGATAGAAAGGTTAGAGGGAGTAATCTCCATCTTCTCAGCAAGCTCGCCAAGTGATATTTTTCTCTTGGCCATCATAACATCAAGATTTACTATTATCGGCATTCCGTTCTCCTTTCAACTATCAAATTGTCAACTCCTGATCCTCTTTCAGTTGTATCCCACGGCTCCATGCCTGAGCCATCAATAATGCAACAAGACCAATAATAAGTATATCCCAAGGCATTGTCCAGTATGCCGATATATTATAATCCTCCAAGGTCAATCCCATTTTTGAAACGGCCAATTCCTGACATATTCCCGAGCAGAAAATAATCAATGCCAGTGCGATTAGCCAAAGAGCGATTTTACGTAATAATTTTACGTTTTCTGCCACAAAGATCTTCCCTTTGTTGATATTTATAATAAATTGAACAAAGAGAATCACTATCATGATAAAACAGATTCCTTCAGCAGCATAGCATAGAATTTGCATGATTGTAAGCCAATCGGTTCCTTTATCCGCCGGATGACTGGAGTAAACGATCCCTCTGGTATAAGTTACCGGTAATTTGACACCATTGGTAAATGCTATGGTGTCGGTGGGCGATAAATATTGTTCTGTGGATGGATCAAAATAGACATCGAGCATCTGAGCTTGGCTGATATCTTCATTTTTATCATCTATGCCGGCTCTGAATCCGGATCCGAAGGAATATCCCAAACTATACAGCGACATCAATACCGAACATCCTAAGATGATAATAATCAGCGCACAAAGAAAATTTATTGAAAGTTTTTTAAATTTCATTTTCTCTTTAATTTCAGATAAAATATTAAAAGTTTGTGTCTTGATATTTTATCGCAGGTGACAATCTCTATTAAATATCCTCCTACATTGCAAAGATAAGAATTATTTTTGATTTGCGATATGAGGTTGTTGAAAAACAATAAAATTAATCATCTTTCCATTGTTTGATTTTCCTTACGCCTGACAAAATATCCTTAATTCTCTCTTTTCGGGTCATGACATTCGATCACGATAATCTTCATAAGAGTATTCCCGCAAAAGAATTGGCGCACCATTTTCCGGTTGGAGCCAGATTGATGGGTGGGCTATCCCGTTAAACATATTGGTTTTAACCGTAGTGTAATGATTCATATCCATCAGTGTGAGTATGTCGCCTGGTTTAAGTTCTTGAGGAAATTTCCAACTGCTGACAAAATCCCCGCTCAGACATGAGTTTCCTCCCAGGCGGTATTCCATAGCATTCGGATCATCATCCGGTGCTGCTTCAGCGATATTTGGGCGATAAGGCATCTCGAGACAATCCGGAGCATGACACGCAAATGAGGCATCTATTATGGCAGTTTTGATGCCGGCGTCTTCCACTACATCCACTACGGATGTAACTAAGTCGCCTGTCTGCCATGTGAATGCGCTTCCGGGTTCCAATATAATTTCAAGGTCAGGATAACGCTGATGAAGATCCCGCATCAGTTTTACAAATAAATCGATGTTATAATCCTTACGGGTGATCAGATGTCCGCCACCCATATTAAGCCATTTGATCTTTGGAAGAAGATGTCCGAACTTGGCTTCCACCACATTGAGCACCTTTTCCAGGTCTCTGCTGTCACATTCACAAAGAGCATGAAAATGGAGTCCTTCGATACCTTCGGGGAGTCCCTCCTTTAATGCTTCTGCATCTATTCCGAAACGTGAGCCGGGAATGCAAGGATTATATATATCCGTCTCAATGACACTACACTTGGGATTGATACGCAGCCCCGCACTGACACGTTTCCCTTCTCTCTGACGGGAATTATAAATCTCCAGATCTTCCTTGAATTTGGTGTATTGTGAAAGACTGTTGAAGGTTATATGTGTGCATCCTTCCAGGAATTGAGGAAATGTCTCGGGAGTATAAGCCGGTGAGTAGGCATGCACATCATTCCCTAAATAGTCAAGCGATAATCTCATTTCGTAGACTGAGCTGGCGGTGGAAGCTTGAAAATACTCGCTTATGATGGGAAATGTTTTCCAGAGTGCATTTGCCTTGAATGCCATGATTATCTTGACATCAGCTCTGTTTGCCACATCTTTGAGAAGACTGAGATTGCTGCGTAATTTGTTCTCGTAAACAATATAATAAGGAGTGGGAATCATTTTATTAATTGACTATTTCGAATTTGGCGAATTTTAATATCAGTTTCTTTTGCCCGATAACACCGAAGTCCACATTTATACACGGTTCTCCGTTGGATTCACTGAGTCCGATGACTTCTCCTTTACCGAATCTGTCGTGCACTATTTTAGTTCCAATCGGGACTTCGTCTGGTGTATGCAGCGGCATCAGTCCTGAGCCTATATTCATCCTCGCTGAAGAGTGTTGGTTATCAGAACCGAATGGAGTTGACTTTTTTACGGTATTCGGAGTTTGGGAATATCTGTTGCCAAAAGATGAATTGTTGGAGAAATTGAATTTTCGGTTTCCGTAACCATATCTTTTGGTAGGGTTTATAAAAGGTGTCGGATTATCCGTGACAAGGTTCTGAGAATCTTCGATCTTCACAAAGGCTCTGTCTAATTCCCTTAGGAAACGGGATGGTCGTGTCAAAGTCGTCTGACCATTTCTGAACCGTGATTCCGCGTATGAAATTACGCAGGTTTCTTTGGCACGGGTAATTGCGACATAGAGCAAACGACGCTCTTCTTCCACTTGTGCAAGACTATCCATACTTTGCACTGAAGGGAACAGCTCTTCTTCAACGCCGGTGATATAGATGTGCTTGAACTCCAAGCCTTTGGCGGCATGAACGGTCATTAAAGTCACCTTGGGTTCATCTGCCACCGCCTCTTGTTGATCTTGGTCGGTGGCAAGGCTGACTTCAGATAGAAAGGACTGCATATCTGTTTTCCCTTCGTCGGACTCGAGATTTGAGGATACAAAGTCTTTGAGACCTCCTAACAGTTCTGAAAGATTCTCCTGACGGGAGATGCTTTCCGGAGTCGAATCATGCGCCAGAATAGAGAGAATGCCGGTGCGGTTATAGATCAGCTGTCCAAGTTCAAAAGCATTACTGCCGTTATTATTATCCGTTACAAAGAGTTGAATCAGATCACGGAATGCTTCGAGCTTTTTGCGTGTGCCCGAATTGATGTCGAGAGGGGCGGAATCAAGATTAGTAAGAACACCCCAGAGGGAAGTCTTCATCTCACTTGCGGCCGTCTGCATTTTCTTTATTGTAGTTTCCCCGATGCCGCGTGCCGGATAATTGATCACTCTCCTCATTGCCCCGTCATCATCAGGGTTGATTGCAAGCCTGAAATAACATATCGCTTCCTTAATCTCTTTCCTTTGATAGAAGGATACACCTCCATAGATGCGGTAAGGGATGTTTCTTTTTCTCAATGCCTCTTCAAGCACACGGCTCTGTGAATTGGTGCGGTAGAGTATAGCATATTCATCATATTTGTCATGGCAGGTGAGTTTGGATTCGGAAATCATATTTGTCACCAGATATGCTTCCTCCACATCGCTATAGGTCCGGATTACCTTGACCGGTTCACCGACATCATTTTCACTGTAGACAGTTTTTTTAAGCTGATTTGTGTTATGTTTTATAAGACTACCTGCCGCATTGACAATATTCTGAGTGGAGCGATAGTTTCGTTCCAATCGAAATGTCTTCAGATCTTTGATTCGATTATTCAGAGTAAGGATATTGGTGATACTTGCCCCTCGGAATGAATAGATACTTTGGGCATCATCCCCCACAACACAAAGATGTTGATTTTCTCCCATCATCTGCGTTATTATCAGGTGTTGGGCAAAATTAGTGTCTTGGTACTCATCCACCAGAATATATCGGAAAAAATTACTGTAATGGCGTTGAATATCCGGATTGTCTCTCAGCAATATATTCATATTGACAAGGATATCATCGAAGTCCATTGCATTTGCAAGCCGGCATCGCATGGAATATTGCCTGAAGATTTCTCCGATGTCAGGACGTTTGGCTCGTTTGTCTGCTTCATAATATTCACGGGCGTAAGTGGCGGCGTCTATCATATCGTTTTTTGCATTCGATATTATATTCGCTATTGTCGAAGCCTTATATTGTTTCTCATCAAGTCCAAGTTCCTTAATAATAATTTTAATCAGAGCCTGGGAGTCTGAACTGTCGTAGATTGTAAATCCGTTTTTGTAACCGATTAAGTCAGCGTGAGAACGCAATATTCTCAGAAAGATTGAGTGAAATGTGCCCATCCACAATTTTGAAGACACTTTCTCGCCCACAAGATCAGTGATTCGCTCTTTCATTTCCCGTGCCGCTTTGTTTGTGAAGGTCAGTGCGAGAATGCGATATGGCTCATACCCTGAGCGGATCAAGTCCACAATTTTATATGTCAACACGCGTGTCTTTCCGGAGCCTGCTCCGGCAATCACCAATGCTGGACCCTCCTTATAGACCACTGCCGCCCGTTGTTGTGGATTCAGAAGATCCAGATAATTATAATCCGGTGTATCGTTATGCATGAATAAGGTCAGAGTTTTGTGAAGTTACGGAGAGGCAGGGGGGTACCTTAATTCTCCCTTGTGCCCCATCTCATCTCATTATAATCAGGGATACGGGGAATGAAATGGTATGTATCATTCTTATAATCGATTACGCAACAATAGTGGTTCAATCCGTTGGAGACCATTAGATATCTGGCACGTAATGTCATGTTGTATCTTACTATCTGGTCGAATGTGTCTTGAGTCACTGTTACATCCGGAGATTTATATTCGATAATCGCCAATGGCTCCCCATCGGGGGTAAAGATAACGGTGTCACAACGACGTTTGACTCCGTTGACTTCAATTCCTATTTCATTTGCCATAAGCGATGTGGGATATCCGAATTCAGTAATCAGCCAATTCACAAAATGTTGCCTGACATTCTCCTCCGGTGTAAAAGCTACGTATTTTTTACGCAAGGGATCCCACACCTTGCGGATATTATCTTCCATTATAATCCGCAGGGGAGCGATCGGAAGATTTAATCGTTTTTCGCTCACTGTTTTACTACGAAATTATTACCGGGAGTATAATTTGAATCGAATACGGAATTCAAAAGGTCTGCAAGGCGGAGCCCTCCTTTAAGAAATTGCTGTTCCACCACAGGAGTCCACTCCGAGATATAATCATAACTCAGACGTGAGCCGCGGGGTGTCTTATCATATACTTCTTTACAAATCTCATAGGTCTCTTTACCCCATGCGGTCGGATTCCCCTCTTTTATGATTTCAAGTTGTTCATCCTCAGATGCTCTGTCAATCTGCTGTTGCCATTCGGTATAGCTCCATTTATGAGCCGCTTCCGGAAGCGAACCGTCCCATAATGAATGTATATTGGTGTCGCGGTTGAAATATTGCACATTCCAGGAATTTCCTCCTCTATCGGATGCGTGTCCTAAATGCAACGGTTGATGTATGTCTCCGAGAAAATGAACCACCATTTTTATTGCCAGCTGTTTTTGTGCTTCGGTTGATGCAGGATTAGCCAAAATAGCGGTTTGCTCTTCGATGGCTTGTACGATATTACCCTCTTTTATGTTGGGCGCTGATTCGAAAGTCTTGTCAGCATCGATATTTTTATAATGCCATGTTCTTGACCATTCATATTCGGGTGTATGAGATGCCGAGTCCATCCAGTTTGCCCAATATACTATTGACTTTCCATCAAGAAGTTCTGAAATTGCAGATGCTGTAGCCGGAGTGAGATGACATTCGGCAATATAGGCCACTGTGTCATGCCCTTTCTGACCCCATGAAAAAGCGGAGACATAAGAGAGTCCTAAAAGAGCAGATGCCAATATTGATTTTGTTTTCATATGCTATTGAGTATAAGTTAATTGTTGTTTAATTATTGTCCGGAGAAATATTTAAGCGTAACTTTTTTTCAAACATAATAAATTTTAGTCAGAAAAGACAGAAATTTATTAAATTTCTTTTGTTGATTCCGGGTGATTGTTATAGGGTGCGTTTGCAATCATTCTTCTTTCAGCCGGATTATCCGATGGATTCCAAAATCTTTTCCCTGATATTTCTTCAGGAAGATATTGTTGAGCCACATAATGCCCGGAATAATCGTGAGCATATTTGTACCCCTCATGATAACCTAATTCTTTCATGAGTTTTGTGGGAGCATTGCGTAGATGAAGGGGCACCGGGAGATTCCCGCTTTGATTGACTTCCTGAAGGGCATTGTCAATGGCTATATATGCGGAATTGCTTTTCGGTGAGTTTGCAAGATAAATTGCGCATTCAGACAAGACGATCCTTCCCTCAGGCCAGCCAATCTTTTGAAGAGTGTCAAAAGTGGCATTCGCAAGAAGAAGGGCATTAGGGTTTGCCAATCCAATATCCTCTGCTGCCAGTATTACAAGACGGCGTGCTATGAAGGCAGGGTCTTCGCCACCGGCAACCATACGTGCGAGCCAATAGACGGCTGCATCGGGGTTACTCCCTCTGATTGATTTTATGAAGGCTGATATTATGTCATAGTGCATCTCTCCATTACGGTCGTATGCTACGGGGTTCTGCTGGAGTCGGTTGGTGACAACCTCGTCATCAATCACCACTGTCTCCCCGTCTGGAGTCGATTGTTCCACCAAATCTATGATATTTAGGAGCTTCCTGGCATCTCCTCCTGCAAATCGGAAAAGTGTTGTGGTGGAATCTATGCGCAATTCCCGTTTACTCAGGATTGGATCAGTTGAGATGGCATGATGCATCAACTCTTCCAATTCATCCTTTTCCAAAGGTTGAAGCGTATATACTTGTGCCCGCGACAATAATGGCCTGATAACTTCAAACGACGGATTCTCGGTCGTGGCTCCTATAAGCGTCACTACACCTTGCTCCACAGCACCAAGAAGTGAATCTTGCTGAGCCTTATTGAAACGGTGGATTTCATCGATGAATAGAATAGGGCGCCCGGTCGTAAACATTGATCCGGCATCAGCTTTACAGCGGGCAATAACTTCCCTGACTTCCTTGACACCGGAAGTCACGGCACTAAGGGTATAGAAAGGAGACCGCGTGACATTCGCTATGATTTTTGCAAGTGTTGTTTTCCCTACTCCGGGAGGCCCCCAGAGGATAAAGGAATTTATCTTTCCACTTGTAATCATCCGGCGAATCACCCCATCTTCTCCTACAAGGTGCTTCTGTCCGATATAATTATCCAAAGTGGTAGGGCGCAACCGCTCTGCTAATGGTATATTCATATTGTCGATTCCTTTTCAATATTCTGAAATTATCCTCAATTCCCGATTCAATTTTTATTTTCTCATTCCCAATTCATTAACCTTAGCTTCGGTTAGTGAGTCTATGACAATGTCACATTCCGGAGCAAGGATCTCACGTGGCAACGTGCCGGCAACTCCCACTACGTATGCCCCTGCATTCTTCCCTGCCTTAGCGCCTTGAAGTGCATCTTCAAATACTATACATTGTCCCGGCTCAACACCGATCTTTTTTGCCGCAAGCAGATAACTTTCCGGATTAGGTTTGGAATGAGTTATCTGATCTCCGGTAACAATTGCATCCATGTAATCGAAAAGTTCCGGAAGTTGCTCTTTCAGGTGTTTCATCTTCTTGTCATTACTCGAAGTATTGAGTGCAATAGGATATCCGCAACTTTTGATTTCTTCGAGAAGTTCTTTAGCACCGGGACAAAAAGTATAAACCATCTTCCGCTCACGAAGAAATAACTCTTCGATAACCTTCTTCTTGATAGCTTCTTCCGCAAAGTAGGTATCAAGAATCTTCTCTAACGTAGTTCCTTTGATTTTTTTTGAAAATCCTTCTACACCCGTGGGAAACATCCTGTCAATCTCATCCCATATCCTCGTGTATTCCTTTTCACTATCTATCAACACTCCATCCAAATCAAAAAGAAATCCAATTTTATTTTTCTCGTTTAGATCGTTCATATCTTTCATATCCAATAAAAATTAAGACCCAGACTCCGGTCAGTGCTTTTGCCGGGTTTCGTCAGTCGCAATTCTTAGATTGCTCCTGCCTCAACTTGCAAAAATCGTACATCCATAGGTGCCCTGTCTCCCCCAAATAAATTATGAGACGGGCTCTAAAATCGCTATAATATATCCACGGTATAAATTCAGTCTCCTTACTAAATTTCTGTCATTAACACTTCTCTCCTAAATACTAAATCCTGAATCCTGAATCCTGAATCAAATCCCTGTTACTCCAACTCTAATATCCAATCAGGAGGTTGTGTCTGAAAAGCTGACGCAACCTCCTGATTATTTAATTATTTCGTCACTAAAGATTATTGAGCTGAATCGGGATTGAGCATATACTCAATATTATCGATTACATTGAGAAGGTCTGAGTCATTAGGATTCATCGCACCGGCTTTCTCAGCAATATCCATCGCTGCCTGGAAATAGTTTGTGCGAATGTTGTCGCGAGCTGTCATTGCTTCCGGAGATGCACCCTCTATCTCATTCCATTTCTGTTGGCCTATTCTAAATATTTTCTTACTTGCATTCTTCAATGTTTCGAAGTCAACATTGGGGAAAGAAGCCGCTTTTCTGTAATCTGCTTCTGAAGCATCGTGATTACCCATTCTGTCATAGATGAATGCACGAAGACCGATGAGATTCGCGTTTTCAGGATTAGATGCAATCACTTCATTAAGAAAACTGAGGGCATCATCCATTTTATCATTCAATATCATTGAGTTGATAATATTATTGATAAAGACGGGTTGCTCAACACCAAATTTTTCATATCCTGCCTGTGCGACGTCTGTAATTTTTTCTTCAGCCACTTTTATCATGGTTGTGTCATTCTGCATCACATTCTGCCAGCAGGCAATCTCATATATATACGCTTCAGGTTCAGCATATCCGGCAAGACGTGCCTTTTTGAATGCGTCCGCACTCTTTAAAACAGCGTTGCCGGTATAGGCAGCAAGTCCGGCATTGAAGTAAGCTGTAGCTTTATCAGCATCCGCAACTACCGGCTTGTTCTTCTCTGTAAAGAAAGGTTGGTCTGGCATATCGGCAAAAATCATAAATGCTTCGTATGCTTCCGGATAATATTTCTTCTCATTGAAGAAGTTGGCTCCTCCTGTGAAATAATCATTGGTATGCAGAGCAAGTTTCTTAACAATGTCTTTTGAATATTTAGGTTTAATCTGTCCCTTTTCATTGGGAACAGAATCGAGTGGGAGGGCTTTGATGAAATATCCGTACCCATTGATCAATTGCTGTCCCATTTCAAGCGGTTTAACGCTTGCATCGTTGGGATTTACGGTCTGAACCGCACGTGATTGATCGTAAGCATCGAACTCAACCAATCCGGCAGTGTAATATGTGCCTGCGTCAGTGGCGGTTTCAGGGTTTTCCATGGCTCCTTTGAGGAGAGTGCGGGCTTCTTCAATCTGTGACACTTTTCCGGCAAGTTTCTTTGCCTGGTCCACTGCCTGCTTTTGAGCGCTCATTGAGCCTATTGCGGCTACGCAAAGAGCTAATGCAATATACTTCTTCATAGTATGAGAGTTAAATTTATTATTATTCCAAAATTTTATTGCTCGGTATCCGCTGAGGGTGAATCGTTTTCTGATATATCAGTTTCCTCAATTTCTACTGAAACCACCTCTTCAGTCACATTTTCCTCATTTTCCGGTTCTCCGGTGTCTGCCACATTCCCTTCGATATCATCATCCGAGGGTGCTTCTTTGCCGGGATCTGCGTTGACCTTGCATACTGAGGCTATTTCGTCTCCGCGTTTGGTCAGGTCGATGAGTTTGACTCCCTGAGTGGCACGACCCTGAATCCTTATGTCTGCCACGGCAAGACGCAAGACGATACCGCTCTTATTGATAATCATTAGATCATTATCATCGTTAACATTCTGGATGGCAACAAGCTCTCCTGTCTTTTCGGTGATATTCAGTGTCTTTACACCCTTCACTCCGCGGTTACTAAGACGATAGGAATCCGGCACTGAACGTTTGCCGTATCCATTGGCGCTTACGACCATAACACTCTCATTCTCATTTCCACGGAGAATTATCATACCGATCACTTCGTCTGTAGCACCACCCAGTTTCATGCCACGGACTCCTGTAGAGACTCTACCCATCGGACGGACACGATTCTCGTGGAACTTGACTGCCTGCCCGAGACGGTCGGCAATCATTATCTCGCAATTACCGTTGGTGAGCGCCACATTTATAAGATTATCTCCCTCAAGAAGGTTAATTGCCTTGATACCTTTGGTCATAGTATTGCTATACTGATCGAGCAATGTCTTCTTGATGATACCTTTCTTTGTGCAGAATACAAGATAATGGCTCCTGCGGAACTCCGGATTCTTCATATCCTTGATGCGGATGCATGCATTTACTCTGTCATCTGATTCAATATCAAGGAGATTTTGAATTGCGCGCCCCTTGGAGTTCTTGGCACATTCCGGAATCTCGTATACTTTAAGTTTATAATATTTACCCTTTTCAGTGAAGAAGAGCATCTGATTATGGTTGGTAGCCATATAAATATATTCGATGAAATCTTCATCTCGGGTCACACTGCCACGAGCTCCCAGACCACCTCTGTGCTGAGCGCGGAAATCAGTCAGCGGAGTTCGTTTGATATATCCTAAATGGGAGATGGTGATTACCATCTCGTCATCGGGGAAGAAGTCTTCAGCATTGAGATCGCTTGAGAATTGACTGATTTTTGTGCGTCTTTCATCACCATATTTATCTCGGATCTCGATAAGCTCATCTTTCATTACCTTTCGGCAGACTGAATCATCATTGAGAATGCTGTTGTAGAATTCGATCTGGCGCATCAATTCATCATACTCGGCATGGAGTTTCTCCATCGCGAGTCCGGTGAGCTGGCTTAGACGCATCTCGACAATGGCGCGTGTCTGGATCTCATCCAGTTCAAATCTTGCTGACAGTCGTTCGCGTGCCTCCTCAGTGGTCTTCGATGAGCGAATGATCGCTATAACTTCATCAATATTATCACAAGCTATCATCAAGCCCTTAAGGATGTGGGCTCTTTCTTCAGCTTTACGGAGATCATAGCGGGTGCGTCTAATCACGACCTCATGTCTATGATCCACGAAGGCTTGCAATAGTTCCTTAAGATTCAGTGTTTTCGGACGACCGTTTACGAGAGCTACATTGTTGACGCTGAAAGATGTCTGCAATTGAGTCATCTTATAGAGCTTGTTGAGGATAACCCTCGCATTGGCATCCCTCTTTATGTCAATTGCTATGTGCATCTGTCCACGTGCCGACGTGTCTGTGATATCAGCGATCCCATCTATTTTCTTCTCCTCCACGAGGTCAGCGATACTCTTGACAAGATCATTTTTGACTACGCCGTATGGTATCTCCGAAATGATTATCTGATCGGTGTTGCCATCCGATTCTATTTCCGCCTTGGCCCGGATAATTACTCTTCCGCGCCCGGTCATATAGGCATCCTTGACACCCTGCAAACCGAATATCTCACCACCCGTAGGGAAGTCGGGAGCTTTAATATATTCCATCAATCCCTCGACATCCAATTCAGGATTATCGATCAGCGCTAAGGATGCATCGAGAGATTCTGTCAGATTATGAGGTGGCATATTGGTGGCCATACCTACGGCGATACCGGAAGCTCCATTTACCAACAGGTTGGGGATACGGGTCGGGAGCACGGAGGGCTCCATCAAGGTATTATCAAAGTTGGGGACGAAATTTACGGTATCCTTATCCAGGTCACTGAGCATCTCTTCACCCATACGGGCAAGTTTCACCTCGGTATAACGCATTGCTGCCGGTGAATCGCCATCGATCGATCCGAAGTTCCCTTGTCCGAATACCAACGGATAACGAAGAGACCATTCCTGAGCCAGACGAACCATGGTCATATAGATGGATGAATCTCCGTGTGGGTGATATTTACCCATCACTTCTCCGACGATACGTGCTGATTTCTTTGTGTCGCCTGAAAAAAAGTTGTTTAACTCATTCATCCCATAGAGCACTCTCCTGTGCACAGGCTTAAAGCCATCTCTGACATCAGGCAACGCTCTGGATACAATCACCGACATCGAGTAATCGATATAGGCACTCTTCATTTCCGACTCAATATTTATCGGAATAATCTTATCGTCTCCTTGCATTTCTTCTATATAATTTATTGAGAGAGGGTTATAGGATGGGGGAGAGGGGTGGCAGACTGCCGCTTTATCTCACAAAATTACATAAAAATTTTTAAATATGCAAGTTGATTTTTTTCATATTTTTTTTGTGATTAACTTATTCCATTTTCAATGATAATATCATTCATAACCGTGTCATAAATATATCCCTCACAACCGTATCAAAAATTTTTTCCTACTCTTCCCGATCGGTTAAAAACGTAGGTCACGACCCTCCCTTTTTGAAGAGTAGGAGCCTGAATGTAATCAGGACAATAACTATATAAAGAAATGAGTTGCAATCTTGGACTGCAACTCATTCCCGTTATTTTTTGTCGATTATTTATTTATTGACGCGATATTTGTCCCAACCGTCTTTGAGATAGGCAATCACCTGTTCAGCCGCTGCTACTCCGGCATTGAAATTAGCTTCGGCAGTCTGCGCTCCCATCTTTTTGGGCGTGAAGAATACGCGGTCGGCAAATTCTTTCTCAAATTCTGATGCGGTGTCAGGCTTGATGTCCGAGACATAACGAAGATCCGGACGCTCTGCAAGTGCCCGACGCAATCCTTCTTCATCAATCACTTCTTTGCGGGCAGTGTTGATGAGTACACCGTTTTTCGGCATAAGCATAACGAGGTCATAGCCGATTGATTTCTTTGTCTCAGGTGTAGCTGGAATGTGAAGGGATACGTAGTCGTTTGCACTGAAAAGTTCTTTGACGTCATGCACGGGTTTTACTCCCTCTGCCTCCATTACTTCATCTTTTACAAATACATCGAGTGCTGAAATCTTCATATCGAAACCTTTTGCGATACGGGCAACATTGCGACCAACCTGTCCGAAGGCATAGATACCGAGCGATTTACCTTTTAGTTCGCTTCCGGAAGTGCCGTTATATTTATTGCGACACATCATCACAATCATACCGAATACCAACTCTGCAACTGCATTTGAGTTCTGTCCGGGGGTATTCATCACGCATATATCGCGTTCGCTCGCAGCGGCAAGGTTGATATTGTCATATCCTGCTCCGGCTCTTACAATTACCTTAAGTTTAGGTGCGTGAGCCATAACTTCTTCATCGATAACATCGCTGCGGACAATAAGTCCTTCTGCATCTTTTACTGCCGCGAGAAGATCTGCGCGTGTGCCACGTTCCACAAGCTCCATATCATTGCCGGAGGCATTTATGACGTTTGAAATTGCTTCAACAGCTGCCTGTGCAAACGGTTTCTCCGTAAAAACAAGAATTTTCATTGTTTTCAATTATTAAAGATGTGATCAATGAGCTTTTTCAAATTCTTTCATGCAGTCCACAAGAGCCTTTACGCTGTCAATGGGAAGTGCATTATATAAGGAAGCACGGAAGCCACCGACTGAGCGGTGACCCTTGATACCAACCATCCCTTTGGAAACCGCGAAATCAAGAAATTCTTTCTCTAATTCCGCATAATCAGGTTTCATCACGAAGCAGACGTTCATGATTGAGCGGTCTTCTTCAGCCACTGTTCCCATGAAAAGTTTATTACGGTCTATCTCATCATAGAGCATTCCTGCTTTTTCAAGGTCAAGTTTCTCCATGGCTTTTACGCCACCCATCTCTTTATAATAACGGAGGGTCATGAGTGCTGAGTAAATAGGTAGCACCGGGGGAGTATTGAACATTGAACCTTTTTTAATATGTGTGCGGTAATCGAGCATTGTCGGGATCTGACGGCTCACTTTCCCAAGAGCGGATTCCTTTACGATTACAAATGTCACACCTGCGGGAGCGAGATTCTTCTGGGCTCCGCCATAGATGAGTTCGTATTTGTTTACATCAAATTCGCGTGAGAAAATGTCGGATGACATATCGCAAACCATCGGCACGGGACTGTCATAATCTTTGCGTGTCTCTGTGCCATAGATGGTGTTATTGCTGGTATAATGGAAATAATCTACATCTGAAGGAATTACGAAATCCTTTGGAATATAGTTGTAATTGGAAGCTTCTGAACTCGCCACAACTTCAACTTCCCCGAATAGTTTTGCCTCCTTGATAGCATTATGAGCCCATGTGCCGGTGTCGATATAGGCAGCCTTTGTTTCGAGCAAGTTGTAAGGAACCATACAGAATTGGGTGCTGGCACCACCGCCAAGGAATAATACATGATATCCTTCCGGAATGTTAAGGAGCTCCTTTGTGAGGGCTACGGCTTCGTCTACTACTGCCTGAAATTCTTTACTGCGGTGTGATACCTCAAGAATTGATAAGCCGGTGTTCGCGAAATCGAGAACGGCATCGGCTGTTTTCTTGATTGTAAACGGGCTGAGGATACTTGGCCCTGCATAGAAATTGTGCTTTTTCATGATTTATATATGGGTTAATATTTTATGAGCTGTTGATATTCTCAGAGTTTGACCGGATTATCAGTCCGGCTAAATTTCACCACAAATATATATCAATTAATTTTTGCTACCAAATAAAAACGAAAATAAAAACAAAGAGATTACATTGGAAAATGCAATCTCTTGTTTTTGTCATGACCATCCGTCAGTTTGCTACAAACTTGTTGAATTCCGTCCCTTGGAGCGAAGTGCATGCTCTTGCAAATTGACGCACAAAATTAATGGTCGAAAATTTTGGTTTCCTCATAGTCAATACATCTATTTTAGAGGAGTGGGGTGAGTGGGTAGAGCTATTCGTCATAGGCATTTGGATAATTAGGAGGAACGAATGCAAGTTCAAGAGTGACCTTACGATTATAGAACGTGAAAAAAATCGTCATATTATTTTTGTGGAATAAAAAAATCACGTGGATACATTCATTTGGAATTTGAATGTACCCGCGTGATATAAAAGTATCCATTTTTATCTATCTGTGTGTCTGCTAACGAAAATGCTGACAGGATAGATGAAATATGTGTATTATTATCAAAGAGTGAGGACTATCTCTTTTTCAGCGGCAATGCGACGTAGATTAAGAATCGCATATCTCATGCGTCCAAGGGCGGTATTGATGCTTACTCCTGTGAGTTCGGCAATCTCCTTGAATGAGAGATTCTGATAATAGCGCATTGTGAGAACCTCACGTTGAAGTTCCGGAAGCTCCTGAATAAGGGATTTGACGTCGCTCGTGATCTGCTCGATGATTATTTTATCCTCTATCGTGATTTCGCAAAGTTCCTTGCGATTGAGCATATCGATGTCTTCCACATCTGCGGACTGAACGTTTTCAGATTTCTCTTGACGGTATGAGTCAATTATAAGATTGTGGGCTATTCTTGTAATCCATGCAGGAAATTTACCATTCTCGGTATATCGTCCTTGCTTAATGGTCAGGATGGCTTTGACAAAAGTCTCTTGGAATATATCATTAGCAGTATCCTCGTTTTTAACTATTCGGAGGATATAGTTGAATATGCGATCCTGATGGCGTTTTAAAAGCGTATCAAATGCTTTGTTATCACCCTGCGAATAAGCTTTTACTAATTGTTCGTCAGTCAGGTTTTGTATTTTTACCATGCTTTCTTGTTTGTATTGATTATAAGTAGCAATGGGTCTATAGGCAGTCAATTATTTTGGTTAGTACTATTGTTTTTTCTTGTTAGGGAGTTGGGTTAGTTCCCTTTGGTAATATCACTTTTTCCTTTCGTTATGCAAAATTACAAAAAATATTGTGCGATTCCAAATATTTTTCTGACAAAAATTCTTAATTTATTGTTAAGATGATGTTAATTCAGAGGAATCGGACTCGAAACAAGGTTATTTTTTGCTTTTTTGGTGCTCGCCTTTATCAGTTGGATATTTTTTCTTATTTTTGTGGCTGTTTGGGCGTCTTTACATATCTTTGACTCCTAAAACCGAATTTAGTTTAATTTTCTCAATTATGTTGGTGATTGGTATCGCCGGGGGAACCGGCTCGGGTAAATCCACCGTGGTGCGTAAAATAATGGAAAGACTCCCTATCGGTGAGGTGGCGGTCCTTCCTCAGGATTGTTATTATAAGGATAATGCACATATCCCTTTGGAGGAGCGTCTGAAAATGAACTACGATGAACCCGCCTCCATAGAATGGTCTCTTCTCACCCATCAGATTAATCAGCTTAAAAGAGGGGAGACAATCCAAATGCCCACCTACGATTTCCTCACATGCTCCCGGCAGAAGGAAACCGTGACCGTGCATCCTCAGAAAGTCGTCGTCGTTGAGGGTATTCTTGTTCTTACTGATCCCGCTCTCCGAAAAATGATGGATGTTAAAGTCTTTGTAGATGCCGAGGCTGATGAACGTCTGATAAGAGTGATCCATCGTGATTGCATAGAGCGTGGAAGAACCCCCCAGATGGTGATTGACCGTTACCAGTCTATGCTCAAACCTATGCATGAGTTATATATTGAGCCGTCAAAACGCTTTGCAGATTTAATTATCCCCCAGGGGGGGCATAATAATGTGGCTATAATGCTTTTGACTGACTACATCAGGAGCCTGCTTTGATGGCGCAGAATATTTTAATTGGGATTATGATAGTTTCATGATAGTTTGATTCATGAGTTTATTTGATAAGAAATTAAGATTCAATAAGAAGAAAGTCTCTGAGACGGAATCTGAATTGTTGGAGGAGGCGAAAGCTGAGGTTAATCTTCCAGAGCCGGACTCTGACGTAGAAAGAATTATGTCTGAAACCATAGTTTCAGATCCTGAGGATAATGTGATTGAAGAAGTAGTCTCCGAGGAGATAATTCCTCAGAAGGGTATTCTGCGTACTGACGATCTTGTAAAGAAGTATGGTAAGCGTACGGTTGTCAATCATGTCTCTATCGATGTGACACAGGGTGAAATCGTCGGACTGTTAGGACCTAACGGTGCCGGAAAGACCACCACGTTCTATATGACCGTAGGATTAATTTCTCCCAATGAAGGGAAAATTTTCCTTGATAATCAGGATATAACCTCTTTCCCGGTCTATAAAAGGGCTAAGCTTGGAATTGGATATCTTGCTCAGGAGGCTTCCGTCTTTCGTAAACTTTCAGTGGAAGATAATATTAAAGCGGTGTTGGAAATGACCGGAAAAAGTCGCGAATACCAACAGGAAAAGCTTGAAAGCCTTATTCGCGAGTTCCGTCTTGAAAAGGTAAGGCATAATCTCGGTGATCAACTTTCCGGAGGGGAGAGGAGACGCACGGAGATCGCACGTTGTCTTGCCATCGACCCGAAATTTATCATGCTTGACGAGCCGTTCGCCGGAGTTGACCCGATTGCAGTGGAGGATATTCAGAGTATAGTCTATAAACTCAAGGAAAAAAATATCGGAATATTGATAACCGATCATAATGCAAATGAAACGCTAAGTATCACCGATAGGGCGTATCTGCTTTTTGACGGAAAGATTCTTTTCCAGGGTTCCAGTGAGGAATTGGCTGCCAATCCTGTTGTGAGAGAGAAGTATCTTGGTCGTAATTTCGTATTTATTCGTAAAAAATTCGATGACATCCATTAATAATTCACCGCAAATTAATCCTCTCGTGCGCAGAGACCGGCCAGGACTTTTCTTGTTAGTGCTGGTGCTTCTTTTTTTCGGAATGTTTCTTATCGTTGCTGTCTGTTCGTCTGCGATCAGCAGCGCTGTAGGGCAGGGACGATCCACGGTTCTGATAGTCACCGTGCTTCAGAATGTAATGATGTTTGGATTGGCATCCTGCATCTCTGCCAAACTGACTATGCGTCACCCTTGGTATTTCTTAGGGTTGTCTACACCGTGTAAAGGAATAGCCGTGTTGGGAGTATTCATTGCGTGGCTTGTTTCGATTCCTATGCTTAACGGTATTGTGGCATGGAATGAGGGTCTCCATCTTCCTGACGCGATGAAGGATATCGAGACGCTTTTAAGATCGATGGAGGAAGCTAATGAAGCCGCTGCAAATATGTTGCTCGATACGTCTTCGGTCGGGGGACTATTGATCAATATATTATGCGTGGGCATACTCACCGGCTTTTGCGAAGAATTATTTTTCCGTGGTGCTCTTCAGCGTGCGTTTTGTGCTTTCGGTGTTAACACAACCGGTGCGATATGGTGTGCGGCGCTTATTTTCAGTGCCATGCACTTTCAATTCTTCGGATTTTTTCCTCGATTGTTGATGGGTGCATTCTTCGGTTATCTGCTTAAGTGGACCGATTCTATTTATCCTGGTGCAATTGCGCATGCTCTAAACAATAGTGTTGTAGTTATTATAACATGGCTGACCACTAATGGATATACTGATTTCAATTTTGAGACCTTCGGACTTTCCGGTCCGTGGCTCACGGTTTCATATATCATAAGTGCGTTTCTGTTTGTCGCACTCCTTGCCATGCGCAAGTCTTTCTTCACAATGCCTGATTTTAAACCTGATCATCGCAAAATCTCTTGAATATATGGCTAAAACCACAACAGCAGGTCCCAATTTTCGGGAGATAATGACCTCGATAAAGAAGGGTAAATTTGTGAATGTCTATCTTTTGATGGGTGAAGAACCATATTATATAGATCAGCTGGCGAAGGCTCTTGAAAATCATGTCGTAGCGGAAGAAGATAAGGACTTTAATCTCGATACATTTTATGGTGCGGATTCTGAAGTGGCGTCAGTGGTTGGAAGCGCTGCCCAGTTCCCTGTCATGGCAGATAGAAAACTGGTTATGCTTAAAGAGGCTCAAAGTCTCGACAAGGCTGCTTCTCAGCTTGATAAGCTTGCTCCCTACGCTTTAAATCCTACACCGACCACTGTTTTGGTAATTACCTATAAGAAAGAACCGCTCGGAGCAACTTCGAAACTTGTGAAGGCAATAAAGCAAGCGGGTGGAATAGTGTTTGTATCTCCAAAACTTAAGGATTGGCAGTTGCCGACACCGGTCAAGGAGTATTGTAATTCATTGAAGATTAGAATCGATGATAAAGCGGTGGCTCTCCTCTGTGAATACATTGGCTCCCCTTTGAGTAAGCTCTTTGGAGAGATAGACAAATTGGTAGTGGCGGGTGGTCAGGAGACAGCAATCACTCCGGAGTTGATTGAGAAAAATATCGGCATTTCAAAAGAATTCAATTCTTTTGAGCTCAAGTCTGCCTTAGCCGTGAAGAATTATTCCAAAGCAATGGGAATTGTGGATTATTTTTCGAAGAATACAAAGAATAATCCGGTCGTGATGATAATTCCTGCTCTATATGATTTCGTATATAAGTTGGTAGTGGCACATTCGCTTGCTGATAAATCTGACAGATCGCTGATGGACGCGTTGGAGGTTAAAACTCCCTATCAGTTGACGGATGTGAAAAACGGATTGGCGAACTATTCTTATCGTCAGGCGATCATGGTTCTGCATGCCTTGCGTGCTCTCGATTGTAAATCAAAAGGTATCAACTCCTTTCAAAATGAATATGAGTTGCTCAAAGAGTTCATATTCATAGCAATGTCCATAAAATAATAGTATCCTTATTCCAATATGCATATCATCAGCGCTATGCATATAATTTCTGCTATAATTCATATCAGATGATAGTATATTTCTCAGGCACAGGAAATTCCAGGCTTATTGCCGAATCTCTGGCAACCCGGCTCCACACGGAAAGTATGTGGCTTTTTGATGCAGTAAATATTCATGGCAATATAGAAGGGTTAGTTTTTCCTGTTTATTCTTGGGGTGTTCCTCCGGTTATATTGGATTTCATCAATAGGGTAGATTTGCATAGGCTAAGAAATGGAATCTGGTGTGTGATGACTTGTGGAGATGAGGTTGCAAAAGCTCCGGAGATGTTGATGAATGCATTACTGAGCAAGGAGATAGAAATGAAAGGGATATGGAGTGTGACCATGCCGAACAATTATGTCCTCCTTCCCGGGTTTGATACTGATTCCAAAGAGCTCGAACGAAAGAAACTTGACGCAGTGGCGAAAAGGGTGGAAGAGATAGCCCGTAAGATAAAGGCCGGCGATAAGGAGATTGATGTTGTTCGCGGCTCGATTCCATGGATAAAGACAAAACTGGTCTTTCCTCTTTTCAAAAAGTATGGCACACGGTTCAGTCGTTGGCATGCTGATGACAGATGTATTTCATGTGGCTTATGCGTGTCAGTCTGTCCTGTTTCAAATATCAGGATGAAAGGAGATCGACCGAAATGGGGTGATGACTGCATATCATGTGTTGCCTGCTATCATATTTGCCCTGCTAACGCTATATCTTACGGCAAATATACCAAAGGAAAACATCAGTATAATACCCTTCTTCGCAAGAGATAGACACATTTTAATTTATCAAATTAAATCTAACTCCACCTTTTTATCAGACGGGCTCTAAGTACCGGATTATTTTTTGAGTTTTTGGCATGTTATTATGAAGCTGGACGTTACATAGGTTTCATACCCTGACTATCTTGCGGCTGCCGTTGCTTTTAAGGATCCTGAAGTCAACGGTGACTATTTCAATTTTGAAGAAAAAATATATCATCTGCGACCCAACCATTTTTATTCCAATGTAGGAAGAACTATGCGTGGAAGGGATAACGTTAAAGCTACTCTAATCCCTCCCCTTTGACCAACTCAGCCGTCTTCTCTCCTTATTAATAACAAAGTGACTGAACTCTCTTTTTATGAGTAGGGGACTTAATCATGCTTATTCACTTGAAACAAATTAAAAAATTCCGTTAAGTAAAGATTTTTTTTCAGTATAAAAGAAACTTTTACTAATTTTGCACAAACATTGGGGTGGCTGCGGTGGCAGGTGCTCCAACAAAGGTGTAAATATATATGTCAAAGTCCCCAAAAGCCGTCCTTACCCTTGAAGACGGTTCTACATTCGAAGGATTTTCATTTGGTCATAATGTAGCTACCGCCGGTGAAGTGGTCTTCAATACCGCGATGACCGGCTATCCAGAAAGTTTGACCGACCCTTCTTACGAAGGTCAGATTTTAGTGACCACCTATCCTATTCTGGGCAATTATGGAGTGCCCTCAAGCAGTGTCAAAACAGAAGCTAACGTCAGCGATTATTTCGAGTCGAGCCACATTCATTGTAAGGCGGTGGTTTGTCAGGATTATAGTTGGGTTCCTTCCCACTGGCAAGCTGAACGCTCTCTTGATGAATGGCTGAAAGATGAAGGTATCCCCGGACTGTATGGCGTTGATACAAGAGCGTTGACCAAATTGCTCAGAGAAAAGGGGAGTATGCTCGGTCGTATAACGCCCGTGGGGGAATCTCCTGCTGAGTTTTATGATCCTAACGCGGAAAATCTTATTGCAAAGGTTAGCACCAAAGAAGTTGTGTCTTTCGGTAGTGGAGAGAAGACGGTGGTGCTTGTGGATTGTGGCACCAAATATAATATCATCCGCTGTCTGACCCGACGTGGGGTTAAAGTGGTCATGGTGCCTTGGGATTATGATTTCAATACTTTGGAATATGACGGACTGTTTATAAGCAATGGCCCCGGTAACCCTGACTTTGCTGAGGAAACCGTAAAAAATATCAGGAAAGCGATCGAGAAAGGTAAGCCGATTTGCGGAATCTGTATGGGCAACCAGTTGCTTAGTAAAGCTGCAGGTGCGAAAATTTATAAATTGAAGTATGGCCACCGCTCGCATAATCAACCCGTTAGAAAAGCCGGAACGAATGAGTGCTATATAACATCTCAGAATCATGGATTCGCTGTCGATGAATCTACTCTCGGCAGTGATTGGGAACCACTCTTCATTAATATGAATGACGGGACAAACGAAGGGATACGCCATAAGACAAAACCCTTCTTCTCGGCTCAGTTCCACCCCGAAGCAAGCAGCGGTCCTAAAGACACTGAATTTATCTTCGACGAATTTATCAACCTTATCAAGTGATCTCATCATGCATAATCCAAATATAGATCCCACTGTAAAGAAAGTGCTTCTCCTTGGTTCAGGAGCTTTGAAAATCGGTGAAGCGGGTGAGTTTGACTATAGTGGCTCGCAAGCTCTGAAGGCTCTCAAAGAGGAGGGTATAGAGACAGTGCTGATCAATCCCAATATTGCTACCGTCCAGACCTCGGAAGGTGTGGCTGATCGAATCTATTTCCTTCCGGTTACTCCAGAGTATGTTGAGAAAATAATAGAGAAAGAGCGACCCGATGCAATCCTATTGTCGTTTGGCGGGCAGACAGCTCTCAACTGCGGTGTAAGTCTGCATAAGTCAGGAGTGCTTGAAAAGTATGGTGTGAAAGTATTGGGAACTCCCGTACGCGCCATCATCGAGACTGAAGATCGCGAACTCTTTGTGAAGAAACTTGATGAGATAGATGTCAAGACCATCAAGAGTGAGGCGGTTACGTCAATCGAAGATGCTGTCAGAGCTGCAGATGAACTGGGCTATCCGGTTATTGTGCGCGCCGCGTATGCTCTCGGTGGATTAGGCTCGGGATTCTGCGATAATGAAAAGGAATTGCGAACACTCGTGGAGAAAGCTCTCTCTTTCTCTCCTCAGGTACTAATAGAAAAGTCACTTAAAGGTTGGAAAGAGGTGGAATATGAAGTGGTCAGAGACAGATTTGACAACTGCATCACCGTTTGTAATATGGAGAATTTCGACCCACTCGGAATCCATACGGGTGAGAGTATCGTCGTGGCTCCTTCGCAGACCCTCTCCAACGAGGATTACCACCTGCTCCGGAAACTGGCTATCAAGATTATTCGGCATATCGGTATTATCGGTGAATGTAATGTGCAATATGCTTACGATCCTGAGTCGATGGATTATCGGGTGATTGAAGTCAATGCCCGTCTTTCCCGATCATCGGCTCTTGCTTCTAAAGCCACCGGTTATCCTTTGGCTTTCGTAGCCGCAAAGCTCGGACTCGGATACGGTCTTTTTGATCTCGCCAACTCCGTGACACGTTCCACATCCGCTTTCTTCGAACCCGCTCTTGACTATATCGTTTGTAAGATCCCGCGTTGGGATTTAGGTAAATTCCATGGGGTTAACCGTGAGATCGGCAGCAGCATGAAGTCCGTCGGAGAGGTGATGGCTATCGGCAGAACCTTCGAAGAAGCGATCCAAAAGGGTTTAAGAATGATCGGTCAGGGTATGCACGGTTTTGTGGATAACCGACCCTTGAAGATAGATAATCTTGACAAAGCATTAAAAGAACCTACTGATAAACGTATCTTCGCAATCGCGCAGGCATTTGCAGAGGGGTATGACGTTGAGCGTATTCATGAATTGACCAAAATAGACCGTTGGTTCCTTGAAAAACTACATAATATTTATACCACTTCTGTTGAATTGCATGATTATACTCTTGTCAATGCAATCCCTGAAGATTTATTCAGAAAGGCTAAGTCTCAAGGATTCAGTGATTTCCAAATTGCAAGGGCTCTGTTTGGTGACAAGATGAATAAGGATGCCGAACATTTAAGCTATCTTGTGAGGAAACGTCGCAAGGAACTCGGAATTGTGCCGGTTGTCAAGCAGATTGACACTCTTGCCGCTGAGTATCCTGCAATAACAAATTATTTGTATCTCACTTATAATGGCTCCACGAATGATGTGGATTATAAGGGAGATAGAAAATCGGTAGTCGTGCTAGGTTCGGGTGCTTACAGAATAGGTAGCTCGGTGGAGTTTGACTGGTGTGGTGTAAATGCTTTGAAAACCGTTGGTGAAAGAGGTTGGCGTCGTGTAATGATAAATTATAATCCCGAGACTGTTTCAACCGATTATGATATGTGTGACCGCCTATATTTTGATGAACTCACGTTCGAGAGGGTGATGGATATTCTGGAGATGGAAAATCCTCATGGTGTCATCCTTTCTACAGGCGGTCAGATCCCCAATAACCTTGCAATCCGTCTGGATAAGGAGAATGTTAAGATACTTGGTACTCAGGCTTCCGATATTGACCGTGCCGAAGATCGCAACAAATTCTCATCCCTCTGTGATGCCATAGGTGTAGATCAACCTGCCTGGCGTGAGTTGACTTCGATGGAAGATATAAATGAGTTTGTTGAGGAGGTAGGATTCCCGGTTCTGGTCCGCCCGTCGTATGTGCTTTCCGGAGCGGCTATGAATGTTTGTTCCAATCGGGAGGAGCTTGAACGGTTCTTGAAGTTGGCGGCCAATGTCTCCAAGCAACATCCTGTCGTCGTATCTTCGTTCATCCAGGATGCCAAGGAGATTGAGATGGATGCTGTGGCGCAAAACGGTGAGATCAAGTTATATGCCATCTCCGAACACATTGAATACGCCGGTGTACACTCAGGTGACGCCACCATTCAGTTCCCTCCGCAGAAATTATATGTGGAGACAATGCGTCGAATAAAAAAGATTTCCGGCAAGATTGCAAAGGCTCTTAATATATCAGGTCCATTTAATATCCAGTTTCTTGCTAAAGAAAATGATATTAAGGTGATTGAGTGTAATCTTCGTGCTTCCCGCAGTTTCCCGTTCGTCTCAAAAGTCTCTAAACAGAATTTCATTGACGTTGCGACACGTGTGATGTTGGGTGAGAATGTCCCGAAGGCGGATAAATCTGCTTTTGATCTGGATTACGTGGGTATTAAGGCTTCTCAATTCTCATTCTCAAGATTGCAGGGGGCAGATCCGGTGCTTGGCGTGGATATGTCGTCTACGGGTGAAGTGGGTTGTATCGGTGATGATACTTCTGAAGCTATTTTGAAAGCCATGATTTCAGTCGGTCATAAGATTCCTCAGAAGGGGGTTCTTTTAAGTCTGGGCACTACAAAACAGAAAGTCTCCATGCTTGAAGCAGCCAAGATGCTCCGTGAGCGTGGGCTGAGAATCTTTGCGACTGAAGGAACTTGTAAATTCTTGGAAGAGAATGGGGTAGAGGCTACTCCGGTTTATTTCCCGGACGATGCGCGTGATCCTAAAATTCTTGATCTGCTCCACAATGGCAGTATTGATTTGGTGGTGAATATACCCAAGAATCTTACCGCTAAGGAATTGAGTAATGGATATAAAATCCGCAGAGCAGCGGTTGATCTCAATATCCCGTTGATCACCAATACCCGGCTCGCGTTTGCATTTATCCGTGCATTCTGTGAGATTTCACCGGATGAAGTCTCTATTAAAGCTTGGGATGAATATTAGACCCCTGCTTTATGAGTCGGAATCTTAATTGGGTTTTTGATGCAGCTCATTCATGATTTCATGGATCTGCAAAATTCCGGATGTTTTACTATGAATCGAAAAAGCACTCCGAATTAAAAATTCAATTTTGTATACCCTTGTTTTGAATGAATCGGGGTTGAGATTTCCCGATTTCTCATAAAAAGCTAATTGCTAAATTATTTACGGGCTACACAAGTTGATTATCTTTGTGTAGCCCGTAATATTATTTTTTCAGGTAAAATAATTGGAAAATTGATAAAAATTGGGTATTTGCCAATTTTGAAAATATGAAATGAAGTTGGGGAAAAAACGAAAAAAAGTGTTCCAAATATGTGAATTTTCGGAAATTATAGATTAATTTTTAAAAAAATATTTGGTCAACCGCTTTTTATTTTTTAAATTTGCAAATCACCTGAATTATTTTTATTAATTATATATACATTTATGAAATTAAATTAC
The DNA here is from genome assembly GCA_964521885.1 of uncultured Sangeribacter sp. Lineage (GTDB taxonomy): Bacteria > Bacteroidota > Bacteroidia > Bacteroidales > Muribaculaceae > Lepagella. Next base: position 38,784 of record CAZFUF010000001.1, read on the forward strand.
TTCTCAAAATTCGCTGTTGCCGGATTGTCTCTCATGATGGCTCTTCCCATGTTTGCCGGCACGAAGCCTTTGAATTATGTGGAGGTTTCTCCCATAGCTGAACAAGGCGAAGAATGTACTGTTGAAGCAGACTGCACAATTACAATCACCTGGAATCAGGATGTAAAAGTGACAGCTGACGATGCTGTAGTGTTTACTAATGCTGACAATACCATTAATGGTGTGACTGTTGTTGACCCTTCAAATAAATCGAAGACTATTACAACTTTCTCATCACTCCCTGATGGTCTTTATACATTGGCAAGCAATTTCGCAGGCGGTAGCATTGTTCCTTTTGATGCCACAGAGTCTGAGTATGAAACTTTAAAAGTCACTTTCACTGTGCCCAACTATCGTGTAGGTCTTCCTCCTTACGATTACAGCTCAGTCAAGTTGCAAAGCATCGTTCCCGAGACAATGCCTTCTACAGCTGAAGTTACTCAGTTCACTACTGATCAACAAACCATAACTGTCGCTTTCGATGGTGCTGTTGAGATTGAAGCACGTTCAGCTTGCCGTAAAGTCGGTTCCACTGACACTACCCCCGTTTCCGTCGCTGTTGATTCAAGCGTTTCAGGAAATACTACCTGGACTGTGACTGTTCCGGCTAATTTCCTTAATTCCCTTACAGGTGACTTCGATGTGCTCCTTTATGTGAAGGATTCAGAAGGTAAACAGCTTGCCGGTAATGTTGAGGGTGCAGATAATCGAGAAGATTCCTACTTCCTCTTTACATACGCAAGTTATCTTGGTGGAAAGAAAGGTACTCTCGTTTGTACAAACGATAAAAATGACGGTCACGACACATATTCATCAATCTCAGATTTTGAGATCGTGTTTGATGCTAATGTCGTAGCTATCGATAAGGAGCTTCTTGCAGAGGCTAAACTCATGGATCCTTATGGAATGTATTATGTTGAGGTTAATGCTGAGTCCGCTACTATCGATGGGAATAAAGTTCAATTCAGCCTTAAGTCTCCGGTTGAATACGAAAATACTTACTATCTGACACTTCTTGGTGGTATCTTCGTTGGTGAAGGTTACATTTCAGCTCCTGTTGAAGGTGTGTTTACTTACGAAATCGTTAAACCTTCCTATGAAAAATTTGATCCCATCGTAACTCCTGCTGAAGGGCAAGTGAAATCTCTTAAAGAGATAATTCTTGACTTCTCTGAAACTGGTGAAGCTGCGCCTGCATCTGGTAAAGCTACTTTGAAATTCAATAATGATGCTCCCGTTGATCTTCCTGATCTTGTAATAGATCTTCAAAATTGGTCGATTGTGACTCAACCTCTTACTGCTGATGGTTCAGAACTGACAGAACCCGGTCAATACGTTGTTTCTTTCCCGACTGGTTACATCGTATCAGGTAACGATCAGGATGTTCCTGCTTTTGAACTTAAATATGAAATCGTAGATACAGGTATCGTGAATGTAAGCGTTAATAAACTTTATAAGGTTTACAATACTGTAGGTACGCAAGTTCTTAATAACGGTACTGCTGCTGATGTTAATGCTCTTCCTGCTGGTATCTACATTGTAAATGGCAAGAAAGTTGTTATCCGCTAATTTTACCGGAAGCAAATCAAAACCATAATTGACTTTTCCATAAGCTTAGTAATATGAATCGATAATACAAGATGTCATATATAAGCTAAAATAATAGAGGCGCATCCTTCATGGGTGCGCCTCTAATTTTTTACTCAGTACCTTCTAATCGTCGTTCAGACCGATACGCCTGGTGGGTAAAGCGGATTAATCTTTAGAAGTGATAAAAACAGACTGCTCCGTCATGCGGAGTAGGGATGTCTGACAATTATTAAGTAGATGAACCGGAGGGATGATTATTTCCTTGGAGATGTGTTGAGAAGTGGCAGAAGTTGATCGTGGATGGAAGGGGATGCCACAAGTATTGATACGCCACGGTTTTCGCGAAAACGTGTGCAGATCGCACCTGCTTCTTCGGCTATGAGAGTAGCAGCATTGACATCCCACTCGTGTAATCCCAATTCCCAGAATCCATTTAGATACCCTGCCCCTACATAACATATATCCAGTGCTGCTGATCCTAAACGACGCATATCACGCACCTTCGGAAGAATAACAGAGAAGTTATCAAGATTATTATCCCGGTTCACATTCTTATCTACAGGAAATCCGGTGCATATTACACTCCTTGACAGACGGGTTTCACTGCTCACATGTATTTCCTTATGATTTAAATAAGCTCCCTCTCCACGGACTGCATGGAAAAGCTCTGATGTTGCGGGATTATAAACCACTCCATACTTTGTTTTTCCCTTGTATTCAACCCCTATGCTGATTGCAAAGAAAGGGATGCCTGCATAAAAGTTTGTAGTGCCATCGATTGGATCTATAACCCAACGATATTCAGAGCCAGTTTGAGTCAGGCCTGATTCTTCAGCAAGTATAGCATGGTGCGGATATTTTTCAGCGATAAATTTGCGGATATATTGTTCGGATTCTTTATCAGCCGTTGTCACAATATCTGCATCGTTAAGTTTATTATCGACATTGGTGATTTGTCGATTTCTGAAATAGCGCATGGCAATCTCACCTGCAGCAAGTGCGCACTCTATAATATCATTTATCATATTCATTCTTGATTTCTTATCCACTATATCTGAAAAGTTGATCACATCTCAATAGTTGGTCAGGTGTCTGTTACTACGTTATCATTGAATCCTACCAGTGTCAAAGGAATTAAAAGGAAGTTTACATGGCTCCCACATTTTGTATTGTCTGTATTGGTGTTGAATCTGGGGAGTAAAAAAAATTAGACCCGGGAAACTATGGAAATCCGGGTCTAATTCAAAATAATATCTAAGCTTAAAATTCAATTATTTCAATGCAGCTTGAACAGCATCATTTGGCACCATCTCCTCTTTGAAAACATATGCTCCAGTCTTCGGAGATCTTTCCATTTTGATGACTTTGCTATAGGTACGTCCTTCACCTTTCTGAAGAGACGCGACGGTTTTTTTTGCCATGAGTCAGGATGATTATTTAATTTCTTTGTGGATAGTCATTTTTTTCAAGATGGGGTTGTATTTCTTCAACTCCAAACGTCCCGGGGTATTTTTACGGTTTTTCGTAGTGATGTAACGAGACATACCGGGCATACCGCTTGCCTTGTGTTCGGTGCATTCAAGGATTACCTGCACTCTATTTCCTTTTGCTTTTTTTGCCATGATGATTTTGTGAATTAGAGTGAAACGATTGTGATGTTCTTATAATCGAGGTTACCCTCTGCTTCGGCTTTTTTCAGAGCGGCGTTAAGACCGATCTTATTGATAGTACGCAATGCTGCGCAAGAAACAAGGAGCTCAATCCACATATCTTGCTCTACCCAATAAAATTTCTTGCGGTGCAGATTTACGTTAAACTTTCTTTTTGTGCGTCTCTTTGAGTGGGAGACATTATTTCCCACGGACTGCTTTTTGCCTGTGATCTGACAAATTTTTGACATGGCTGTTAGTCGTTTATCTTTATAAATGATTCAAATTAAGCATTTTGGAGGGTCGCTAATCACTCTGTTAATGCTCATTGTTTAAGGCCGCCATCTCAGTTCTCATATCATCTTTGACTGCATCTTTTCAAAGATTTTAAAGGATGTGCCTTAAACCGGGCACAAAATTACTAACTTTTTATCACTTACGCAAGTTTTATTCGCCTAAATTTTTCTCAAAAATCCCATTTTTAGCGGATTTTACCACTTTTCTATTGTCAAATTATCTTAAAATTAGCGATGGGTGTCGAATAATAGGTTCGAGGGGGCACTGAATTACTCGTCGTTGAAATCTTCTTGAGCTTCGTAATTGTTGCGAAGTAATTTTATTAGCATCACCATTCCATGATTAGTCGCACTCTCGATTACCGTGTTCCTGTCTCCTTTGAATTGTTGCACTTCACAAACATTGGTATCTCCATATTTGACTGAAATCCATACCGTGCCGACAGGCTTACTCTTAGTCCCTCCGTCCGGTCCGGCAATTCCCGTAGTTGCAATTGAGCAATCTGAACGCATTAATTTCGCTACCCCTTCCGCCATCTCTTCTGCCACTTGACGGCTTACGGCTCCATAATTTGAGATATTGGAACGTCTTACTTTCAATACGTCTGCTTTGACATCATTGGAATAACTGACAACGCTCCCGAGAAAATAATTTGATGACCCGGGCACCTGAACTATCTTGTGGGCTAAGTTACCTCCGGTGCAACTTTCAGCACATGATACTGTCAGTTCGCGCTCCGTCAGTAATTCTCCAAGAACTTCAGCGATACTTTTATCCTCCATGGCAATCACTTCCTCGCTGAATAAGGATCCTAAAAGGGAGTGATGTCTATTGAGGGCAAAACGTAAGAATTCTACACCCGGATGTATTCCTATCAAGGTTACTTTTGTCACTAATCCAACATTCTCGATTTGTATTTTGACAAAGTCGGGAAGTTGCATCTCAAAGTGTTTCAGCACCTTCAGAATGTCTGCCTTGGAGTAGCCGAATATCACGACATGACGCGTCTCTTTGATATTTTTCTCTTTTCCGATTTCGGGTGAGTTCATTGTTATTATATTTCTTTTCAGAGATCTCCCGGGAAGTTATCCACGTGATATCTTTTTGTTTATTCTCTTTTCTTAAACGGATTCCGCAGAATAGGTAGCATCCCGTTTGTAGATTGCCGTTCCTATTTCGAAGTCTGCCAGGTCATGATCAATTTAGAATAATATTCCTGATACTCTGAATATCTACTCTTCAGATTCATGAATAATCTCATTTACTATATGCTTACTCTTGAATAAGGGGGCAAATCCAGACTGCAGAATTCACCTGTCAGGTATTTGAAATAGGCGGCTGTCGTTACCATGGCAGCATTATCCGTCGTAAATGTTCTTTCCGGTATCCAAGCCCTGATGTGGCGTCGGCGGCAGAAATCCTCAATGGCACTTCTGACTCCGGAATTAGCGGAGACTCCTCCTCCTATCGCTATATCTTTCACCGGATAGAGCCTGACCGCTTTGGCAAGTTTATCCAATAGAATTTCTATAATAGTTTTCTGCAGAGATGCAGCAAGATCAGCCTTATTCTTTTCAATGAAATCCCTGTCGATCTTCAAGCCATCACGCAAAGTATATAGAAAACTCGTTTTCAATCCGCTGAAAGAATAGTCAAGATCCTTTATGTGAGGTTTGCTGAAGGTGAAACGTCTGGGATCCCCCTCAGCGGCAAGTCTATCAATATGAGGTCCACCTGGATAGGGGAGCCCCATCAATTTTGCGCATTTATCGAATGCTTCTCCGGCTGCATCATCTATTGTCTGACCCACAATTCTTATATTTGTGGGACTCTCAGCTATAACTATCTGTGAATTCCCTCCGGAAACCAGCAAACACATAAACGGGAATTCCGGAACCGGATCCTCATCCTTGCGTTTGATAAATTGTGCGAGTACGTGCGCATGGAGATGATTAACATCAATCAGAGGTATGCCGAGTCCTATGCTTAATCCCTTGGCAAATGACAATCCAACCAAAAGCGACCCCAGCAAACCGGGCCCTCGGGTGCATGCCACGGCTGATAAATCTTCTTTGGTAATTCCAGCCTGACGCAACGCCTCAGATACCACCGGAACGATATTCTGCTGATGGGCGCGCGATGCAAGTTCCGGCACGACACCCCCGTATTGTTCATGTACTTTCTGACTTGCAATGACATTGCTCAGCAACAGCCCATCGCGAATCACTGCCGCTGATGTGTCGTCGCAAGAAGATTCTATTCCAAGAATATAAACTGATGACATCGCTTTAAATTTCATTTTGAAACGTCGGTGGCGGTTTTTATTTTTTAACCTTTCACGATTCAATCTACAAAATTAAAGAAAAAATTTTTCGCTTCAAAATCATAAATGGGCATCCCAATCAAAAAATATGAATAATGATAGAATCGATACCGTTCTGATGAGAATAAAGACTCCCATTATTAATGAATCGGATTTTAAAAAACACCGTTGCTGATATATCGGAGTGTTCATATCAGCAACGGTATTTTTATTGGGGGGAGAAGAATATTATCTCTTTTTCCTGAGGATTAAAAGAGAAGTGGCGTAACGCTTAAAGAATCTTGGCAAGTTTGCTTTCAAGATCAGAAAGCTTCACAAGCCCTACGCTGCGTTCAACTACTGCACCGTCTTTGAAGAAGAGGACGGTCGGAATATTGCGCACGCGGTTTTCTGAGGCAATGTCATTGTTTTCATCGATATTAAGCTTTCCTACAGTTACCTGATCGCCATATTTTTCAGCAAGTTCTTCAACTATAGGACCGAGCTTAATGCAAGGACCGCACCAGGTTGCCCAAAAATCTATCACTACAGGTTTCCCTGATTCTATTGCCTCTCGTGCTGTCTGATCTGTAAATTCAAGTGCCATTGTATTGTGTTTTTATGTTATTAAGAATCGTATTAACTGACAACTGTTGGTTCATTATTTATGTGAACCAACAGTATGCCAAAGTTAATCATTATTGTTGAGATATACAAACAATATTAATCAGCAATATCTTGTTTCTATATCCGTAATTATAGATTCAATCAGCTAAGAGCCCGTCTCAAATTTTATGAGACGGGCTCTAATCTCCTTTTAATCAAAATGTGCGACTATTCTTTAGCCTTGAGATATTTATCAAGGAAATTGAAGAATACGCGTTGCCAAAGAATTGCATTCTGAGGCTTGAGCACCCAGTGATTCTCATCGGGGAATACAAGCATTTCTGCCTCAAGTCCACGCATCTTGGCGGCATTGAATGCCATCATACCCTGGGAAGCAAGGATTCGATAATCCAATTCACCGACTGTCACGAGTATCGGGGCTGTCCATTTATCGACAAACAGGTGGGGAGAAGTAGCGTATGTGCGCTGAGCCACTGCATTCGTCTTATCCCAATACGGGCCTCCGAGATCAAAGTCGGCAAACCACATCTCCTCAGTTTCGAGATACTGAGCCTCGATGTTGAAGATGCCGGCATGAGAGATAAGGGCTGCAAATCGTCCTTCATGATGTCCGGCAAGCCAATATACAGAAAAACCTCCGTAGCTTGCTCCGATGGCTCCTATCTTAGTCTCATCTATGTAATCCTCTTTCGCCATAAAATCTACTGCGGAGAAATAATCTTTCATGTTCTGACCACCGTAATCTCCGGAAATCTGACGGTTCCATTCTGTGCCGAACCCGGGTAGACCACGTCGGTTTGGTGCAATTACAACATAGCCGTTGGCTGCCATTATTCTGAAATTCCAACGATAGCTGAAGAATTGACTTACAGCCTGCTGAGGTCCCCCTTGGCAGTAGAGGATTGCAGGATATTTCTTATTGGGATCAAAATCAGGGGGAAGAATAACCCAGGTGCACATCTCCTTACCATCCGTGGTCGGCACCATAACTTTCTTAACAGTCACCTCTTTAAGCTGACCGAGCAGCTCTCCGTTGATATCCGTGATATCTTTTGCATTTCCAGCGGATATTTCGCATATCTCATTGGGACGGGTCATATTGTGACGCATAGCAAAGACTTTGTCTGTTCCTATAGGTTTCACGCCAACGTAATCCCAAAGTCCGGAAGCAAGGGTATCAATCTTGCAGTCAGCAACATTAATTTTGAAGACAGGCATTGTCCCTTCGTAATATCCGTTGAATACGATATTTTTGCCATCTTCGGTCCATTCAATACCTTCAGGCCAATAATCCCAATTCTCGGTCAAATCACGCTTGGAGAGAGTCTGCATATCCATCACCATCAAACGTTTCTTATCACTCTCATATTTTGGAGTTTCCATTGAGAGCCATGCCAAAGTCTTGCCATCGGGTGAGAAGATAGGATCCGTGTCGTAACCCTCCATTCCCTCTGTTAGATTCTTTGTTGTTTTTGATTCAAGGTCGTATAGATAAAGATTGCTGTCTGTGGAAAAAGCATAATCCATTCCTTTAAGCTTGCGCGATACATAGACAAGTTGCTTCCCATCAGGAGTCCAGGCAAAAGATTCGGCTCCATTGAACGGACGCATAGGGCATTCAAACGGTTCCCCCTCCATGATGTCGATTGCATCACTTATTTTTTCGCCGAATGATGCTACGAACGGATGTGGAATTTCAGTCACCCACTCGTCCCAATGTTTATACATCAAATCATTGATGAGGCGGCCGCTTGTCTTTTCGAGACCTTTGAAAAGAACGCTGTCATTATCAAAGGGTTTGATAGTGGACGCGTATACAATTTTAGACCCATCGGGAGAAATCTTAAAGCATTCGACGCCGGCTTCTACAGAAGAGTGACATTTGCGCCCGCTTCCGTCGGGTTTCATGGTGAAAATCTGCGGTTTCGCATCTTTGCTATCCTCCTTGCCGATAAATGCGAGTCGCTCTCCATTTTCGATCCATTGAAGACCTGATTCGGATGACGCTGTCTTTGTCAGACGTGTAATATCCGATCCGTCGGAATTCATGATGTAGATTTCTGAATTCCCTTTATTCTCCTCAATGTCTTCGTAAGTTAAAGTGAAGGCAATTTTCTTCCCGTCCGGTGAGGGGGTAGCCTCGGAAATTCTTCCCAACGATTCGAGTACTTCCGGTGTCAACATCCCGTTTTCAACTGTTATTTCCGGTTTCTCGATAACTTTATTGCCGGAGTCTCCTCCGGACTTACATCCCGTCAGAAGAGCGGGAATTAACAATGCGCTCATAGCAATAGGTAGTTTGTTCATGACTTGTTGTTTTGTCGTTTATTATTTGTGTTTTTATGGTATTTATTTTTACCCGGGTTCTTATTAGCCCCCTTCCCGAAATGGATATTTCCTCTCTTTTCAGGATTATACTTATGTCCGGGGTACAGAACTTCGATAATATCCGGTCTATGAATTCTTCGGAGCTCCCTGATTATACTCTCCCTTGCGTCCGGCTTATACCAGAAGAAGAAACTCCGTTGCGCAAGCTTTTCCTCCTGGGTCTTCGCCGTGAATACCTTTTCCCCTGTGTAGGGATGTATCCCAGTGTAATAAATTTCAGTGGCAAGGGTCATCGGAGTGGGTGTGAAATCCTGCACTTGCTCCAGATGAAAGTCGAGCTGCTTGGTATTGGCTGCGAGTTCTGCCATATCCTCCTCACGACAAGCGGGATGAGAGGATATGAAGTAAGGAATTAATTGCTGTCTTAATCCACGCCTGTTATTGACCTTATCAAATATGGTCTTAAATTCTTTGAAGAGTGAGAAAGATGGTTTCCTCATACAATTCAAGACACTGTCAGACGTATGTTCAGGTGCTACTTTCAGGCGTCCGCTCACATGGTTTGCAATCAATTCTTCAATATATTGAGAGTTGATTTCATCCGTTTTCTTATCTCCTGAAGGTGCCATTGCCAGATCATATCTCACACCGCTCCCGATAAAAGATTTTTTTATCCCCGGAAGTGAGTCAACTGATTGATATATATCAAGCAATGCACTGTGATCATTATTAAGGTTGGGACACGGTTTTGGATGTAGACATGAGGGACGTCTGCAAGATTTACAGATTGAAAGATCCTTTCCCTTCATCGTATACATATTGGCTGAAGGACCTCCCAAATCGGAGATATATCCTTTGAAGTCCGCCATTTCCGTCACTTTCTTGACTTCCTTCAGGATTGATTCCTTAGAACGGGAAGAGATGAATTTACCTTGATGGGCTGATATAGTGCAGAAGGCACACCCTCCGAAACATCCACGGTGAAGACAGACCGAGTGGCGTATCATTTCATACGCAGGTATGACTTTACCCTTATATCGCGGATGAGGAAGACGTGTATACGGAAGGTCAAATGCTTCGTCCGTCTCTGCTGTAGACATCGGAGGATACATAGGATTGATTCTAATAAATCTGTCTCCCGTCTTTTGAAGGATAATACTTCCTTCCATTCTGTTTGATTCCTCTTCAACATGACGGAAGTTTTCAGCCTGGAGTCTTTTATCACGCAGACAATCCTCATAGGAGTGGAGAACAATATCTTTTTCTCCGGGATGTTCTGTAGTAAAAAAGAGTGTTTGAGGAATATCTTTAATATCGTGTATGTTCTCTCCGGCTGAGAGGCGGTCTGCAAGTGCTTTTATACTCCTTTCCCCCATGCCGTATATTATCATGTCCGCCCCGGAATCAGCCAATATCGAGGGTCGGAGTTTATCTTGCCAGTAATCATAATGTGCAACTCGTCTCAGCGATGCTTCTATCCCTCCGGCAACCACCGGAATCTCGGGATATAATTCCTTCAATATTTTGCTATAGACAATTGTCGGATAATCAGGTCGCATTCCGTGTTTTCCTCCCGGAGTGTAGGCATCATCATGGCGTAGGCGACGGTTTGCCGTATAATGATTCACCATCGAATCCATCGCTCCTGCGGACACTCCGAAAAATAACCGTGGCTTCCCGAGCTTTTTGAAGTCGCGAAGATCATCTCTCCAATTTGGCTGAGGCACTATGGCCACTTTATAGCCTGCTTTCTGAAGTGTCCTTCCGATTACCGCTGCTCCAAACGAAGGGTGATCTACGTATGCGTCTCCTGAGAATATAATAATATCAGGTTGATCCCATCCGAGAGCTTCTATCTCGTCCCGACTTGTCGGTAAAAAGAGTTTCTTATTAGGGAAATCATCCATTTTCTTTCTTTTTAAGCAATTCCTGAAGACTCAATAATTCATCGCGAAGTTGAGCGGCTTGTATGAATTCCGTGCGTTTAGCCGCTGCTATCATATCATCCTTAACCTTAGCTATGCGATCCTTCAATTCTGTAGCTGACATATATTCCATGACGGGATCAGCTGCATATTCATTCTGATGTTCCTCTTCGATATACGGTCTGACTGTTTTCACGGTAAATTCTGAAGAAGTGAGTTTTTTGTTTTTATTTTTCAAACCCGCTTCCCGCTTATTTTTAGCCCCGGAATCCTCATTCTCATAAAGCTCGATAAGCTCTTTCCCATTGGATTTTTTGACAATAGGAGTGGGGGAGATGTTATTGTCTTTATTATATTGTTTCTGTCTCGCCCGGCGTCTTTCAGTTTCATCAATGGTCTTACGCATTGAATCCGTAATTTTGTCAGCATACATCAGGACACGTCCATTGACATTGCGGGCTGCTCGTCCCGCTGTCTGCGTCAGTGACCGATGATTGCGTAGAAAACCCTCTTTGTCGGCATCGAGAATAGCTACAAGACTTACTTCCGGAAGATCCAGCCCTTCACGTAGCAGGTTCACTCCAATTAGGACGTCATATAGCCCTTGTCTGAGATCATCAAGGATTCGTATACGCTCAAGGGTGTCCACGTCACTATGTATATAAGCGCTCCTGACTCCCCATTTTCGTAGATGCTGATCGAGTTCTTCAGCCATACGTTTGGTGAGGGTAGTCACGAGAACCCGCTCGTCATTTTCAACGCATACCCGGATCTCCTCCATCAAGTCATCTATCTGATTGAGAGTCGGGCGCACAATAATTTCCGGATCAAGCAACCCTGTGGGTCGGATCACTTGCTCCGTAACTATCCCTTCACACTTCTGCAACTCATAATCACCGGGAGTAGCGCTGACATAGAGTGTCTGACCGGTGAGACGTTCAAATTCATCAAATTTCAAAGGTCTGTTGTCAAGAGCCGCAGGAAGTCTGAAACCATATTCCACAAGATTCATCTTCCTGGAGCGATCCCCTCCATACATTCCTCTGATCTGAGGCAGGGTCACATGGCTCTCATCTATTATAGTCAGATAATCTTTCGGGAAGTAGTCGAGAAGACAGAATGGACGCATCCCGGGAGAGCGACCATCGAAATAACGTGAATAATTCTCTATTCCACTGCAATGCCCTAATTCCTTTATCATCTCAAGGTCATAGGTCACTCGTTCCCGCAATCTTTCCGCTTCAAGAATCTTACCTTCATTGCGGAAGAAATCACATTGCGCACCTAAATCAAGTGATATTTGGTCTACCGCCGATTCCTGACGTTCCTTTGAAGCCACAAAAATATTGGCAGGATAGATCTTGAATCCTTCAAGATTGGAAGTCATCATCCCGCTAGTGGGGTCAATTGTCTGAATTTTCTCTATCTCATCCCCCCAGAAAATGACGCGAAGTTGAATCTCCTCGAATGACAGCATGATGTCGACGGTGTCACCTTTTACTCTAAATTGTCCCGGTCGGAGTTCTATCTCAGTGCGGGAATATAGGGAGTCTACAAGTTTGCGTAAAAATGCATTGCGGGCAATTCTATCACCAACTTTTATCGAGATGACACTCTGCTCGAAGTCTTCAGGATTCCCCATACCGAATATGCACGACACACTCGAGACTACAACTATATCCCTTCTCCCCGATAGGAGAGACGCAACGGTGGAGAGACGCATCTTTTCTATCTGATCATTAATCATCAGATCTTTTTCAATATATTTGTCGCTTCCCGGGATATAAGCTTCCGGTTGGTAATAATCATAGTAGCTGACAAAATATTGAACTGAATTTTCCGGAAAGAAACTCCTGAATTCCGAATATAACTGAGCAGCCAGGGTCTTATTATGTGAAAGTATGAGCGTAGGGCGCTTGACCTCCTGAATGACATTAGCCATTGTGAAGGTCTTACCGCTGCCGGTCACTCCTAATAGTGTCTGATGTTTAAGTCCATCTTCAATGCCACGTGAGATCTCAGCGATCGCCTCCGGTTGATCCCCCGTAGGGCAATAATCAGAAGTAAGTTTAAAATCCATTATGCAATAAACAAATCACTTACCATTATCTTGCAAATATAGCAAAAAAATCTGACTATTTCTCACACCTTAAAACAAATTAAGAGCCCGTCTCATAAATTGAAGTGCACTCCAAAAGTTAGACATAAAAACTTTTGGGGTGCACTTCATTATTTAGAATTTAGAGCGGGGGCTTATATTTAATTAATCCTATGAAAATTAATTGTCTTTTATTATGAATTTTTGAGAAATGATCTGATAAATTCTAATTCTTCTTTCCTCCTCCTGAGTTCCCGCTGTCGTCACCCGAGATGTCGGAGTTGGTTTGTTTGACATCGGCTTTCAGACCACCGAAATTCCAGGAAATGCTGAAAGAAACACTCCATTGTTGTCTGCGTGTCCATGAGATGGATCTAACGCTTTCAGACACAGCGTCAGATTTATAGTCTCTATATGGATTAAACATATTGCTGCCGTTTATGGATAGACGCAATGCTTCATCTTTCAAGAATCCTTTTGACACACTTACTCCATAGTAATAATACGAGGGACTTTTATATTGGATGTCGAAATATCCGGCACCGACACCACCGTATGCACCAAAACGTATCCCGATAGGAATCCTATAATCCCAATTGGCATTCAGGTTTCCGCCCCAACCGTTTCGGGAGGCTTTCAATTCCGGGGAGTTAGCCCTGATGTCCTTATAATAACCATACGCATAGAGATTGAAATTCATGTCTTTTATTATATTCCACGACAGATTGACATTCATCCCGATCTGATTGATTTTCCCTATATTAGCGTAAGAAGTTATTACTTTGTCGTCTTGCGTATAAATGTAGTCGCAGATTTCATTTCCGTTGTAACTGTACTCAACTCTAGCAGAGCCTCCCAATTTACCCCCATAGTTTGAATAAGCCAAAGAGACTGTATGAGTTTTCTCACTTTTCAAGTCAGGGTTACCATGGCTCTCGCTAAGAATTGTAGTTTGTGTATTGTAAGGATTAAGAGCCCATAGTCCTGGTCGGTTGATGCGCATCTGATACCCCATCCGAAGATTGGTGCCCGGTGTGAAGTTATATGATAAAGAGGCGTTTGGCACAATATCATGGAGTCGGCTTGCAAAATTAGATTCCGGTTTCAATTTGTAGCGTAATCCCATATCGGTGTATTCATATCTCACGCCTGCTTTACCCGTAAATTTACTGAATTTCCCTGTGAAGGCTGCATACAGGGCCACAATGTTTTGGAATTGCTGAGTATTGCTGTAGTTCTCTGTTAAGGGCGCAGCTGTTTCCGCCGATAATCCCCGGAAAGGAGTATTAACAGCGCGGTTAGTCATAAACGTACCTTTTGCTCCAACCTCTAAGATATGTTTCCCGGCAATCGGTAGGGCATAATCCAATTGACCTACATGTCGGTTATAATATGAGTTCTCTTGCTCTTTGCGATAAAGCTCTTCACTTGGATAGTTCTTTCCATTCTCATATTCGGATATTCCGTTTGAATATGAATCATTATATCCATATTGATAGGAAAGAGTTATATAATGATTCTCGCGAAAGGTATGTTGATAGCTAAGCTGACCGGATAGCCAGAGTCCATTGTATTTATGCTTGCTTATCACATCTGTGCCCCAGGCGAAAGTGTAGTTATTATCAATATCATAAATATCGTCAATTTTATCAATTCGCCTATTATACACTTCCCAATGTGCGGGAAAAGTGGATTTAGAAAGATAGTTTCCAACGGAGAACTGAGTGGTAAAGAGGTTTGTGGTATCAGGTTCCCAAGAGAGATTAAACTGTCCGTTGACATTATCTCCGCTCCAAGGGTGTCTGGTATTCGATGTCTGCACCTGATAAGCCGCTTCTTCGGACTCTGAATTAAATACTTCATTCCTGGATTCGGTCGGAGTTTCAAACGCTCCCATATTATAATAATATACATTGGCACTTGCAGTGACATTCTTTATTTTTGTCCTGACGTATGCACTCGCGCCTATGGAGTTATTATTGATCCACGCATTGAGATTTCCGAATATCCCTTCCAGATTTTGCTTGCTGACCGTTATAATATTCAATATACCCGCTGTCCCTTCGGCATCATACTTCGCTCCCGGCTCCGTGATGACTTCAATCTTGCGAATTGAGGATGCCGGCATGGCTTTGAGAATTGTAGAAAGATTCCCCGAAC
The DNA here is from genome assembly GCA_964521885.1 of uncultured Sangeribacter sp. Classification (GTDB taxonomy): domain Bacteria; phylum Bacteroidota; class Bacteroidia; order Bacteroidales; family Muribaculaceae; genus Lepagella. The sequence continues at coordinate 53,799 of CAZFUF010000001.1, forward strand.
TGAACATCGGATCTTCCTTGTGATTAACAAGAATCTTAAAACTTTTTGATCCTTTTACCATGATGTTCTCATCGCCATCCACGCTCACCATGGGCACTTTGCGTAGCATGTCGAGAAGATTATTGGATTTTGCATCATCATCCACGTCCATATTGTAGGTCAATGTTGATCCGTCTGATTCAACCAAGGGTTTGCGGACTGAGATGACCACTTCGCCAAGTGTGGTTTCATCTGATGAGATAGGAATTGTGTCGAGATTTACAATAGGAGTGGTAGCTGAAAGTTCAAATATTCTCTCAGCGGGTCGGGTTCCGATAAACTCTGTGACAAGTCTATAATTACCCGCTGTATCAAGAGGTTGGTTAAATCTTCCCAACGTATCGGTTACATTGCTGATTATAGGGAGAATACTGTCTTTTTCCGAGTAAATTCGATAGATGGCAGCAGGACACCCAGTCCCGGTTCGGGATTCCATGATAACCCCTCTGACACAGAAGGTTTGAGCATCGGTGGTTTGACTTTCTGATTGTGGGTTAGCTAACAGGGTAGTGGTGACCCCTGCCCCCAGTAGAAAAAGAGGTAGTAATTTCGCTTTAAGATTGTGAAATGTTTTCATAATGTTGAGTTTGTTAATGATAGGGTTAATTCCTGTTGAGATATAGTTGAGAAATTTTTTCGATTTGGAATCGATGAGGTGTAGGAGAGAATATTGATCTGTTTGATAAGGGTTATAGTCTCGATTTATAGTGAAAGAATCAAATTCGGAGACAAAAGTAATACTAATGCTTCAATTTACCCCCCCCATTGTTAAAATATGTTAAATAATGTTAATGTAATTCGATGGTGAAATTATCGGCATCGTTCCATGCAGGGAATTTCTGACGGAAGCGATCCAATTTCTCTTTACTTAAAGTGGCATAGAGAAGACCGTCATTTATATCGACTGTAATATCTTTCCCTTTGAAATCTATAGCTTTTGACCATCCATCGTACTCAAAACCATTATCGTCTTTACCGGTGCAATTCACTCCACACACATATGCTTCATTTTCAATGGCACGGGCATAAAGCAATTTTGACCAGGCCTCCACCCTTACGGTTGGCCAATTGGCAACCGCTATCAAAAGGTCATATTGATTGTTGACATTCCGACACCATACCGGGAAACGGACATCATAACAGATGATCATCGCTATCTCCCATCCGCAATATCTGACTCTCATCCTGTCATATCCGCGTGAAAAAACTTTCCCTTCTCCGGCCATGCTGAAAAGATGACGTTTATCGGAAAATGTTTCCTCGCCCGAGGGCTCTATAAAGAATGCGCGATTATAAAGTGACCCACCTGTATCTGCGATGAATGTGCCGCAGATAGCCGTCTTGAATCGATTTGCCAAATTCTTAAGTCTGGTTATAGTCTCCCCCGAATTCCTCTCGGCGAAGTTGCGGATATAATCTTTCTCCTTATTTGACGGGAATCCAGTGCTGAAGGTTTCAGGCAGAATAATCAAATCGGTGGATTTATGCATTATTTCCAAACCTTTCTCTAAGGTCTGGAAATTCTTTTCCTTATCTTCCCATACTATCGGCATCGGGAAGAGGCATATTTTTAAATCAGAAGTCGTCACTACTGTGTATCGTGTTGGGTGTAGTTGTCAATATCGGGCAATAAAAATTTTTTGCTATCGTAGGCAGCATCGGGATAGGAGGCGTAAAAATCACGAACCTTTTGCATATCGGTCGCAATATCTCCGGATGGGGTAAATTGGTCAGCAATGGTTATCTTTTTATGTGGGTAGTCTATAACTGCAAGTTGAATGGGCACCGATGCCGCGTATGCTATTCGCAGAAATCCGGTGTGCCAATTTTCTGTGGCGCTTCTTGTCCCTTCGGGTGTCAACGCTACATGAATTACATCCGTATCTTTTATCTTTTGCGAAACTTGCTCAATCAGGCTACCTTTCTTACTTCCAGAACGATAGACAGGTATTCCTCCCATTTTCTTGAAAATTAATCCTAATGGGAAAAAGAACCAGCTGCTCTTCATTAGAAAATTAGCTTCGCGTCCTATGGAACGATATGCCATATATCCGAGCACAAAATCCCAATTGGATGTATGAGGAGCAACCACAATGACACACTTGGGTGCGTCCGGTACACCTGAGGCATTTACATCCCACTTAAAAAGTTTTAGAATTTTAGCGTAAACATTCATATTCATACCTTCAGAAGCTGAAGCTCTTAATTTTTTTTATAAATAATGTCGGACAGTGATGTGTCAAAATTCAATATCTGTTACATCGACTGTTTTCAAGAGGGGTGCAGTCATAATGGTTCGTACGAACCATTATGACACACCATCATTCATAGCACTCTTTATAGAGGAGATTAAGCCAGCGTCTTATTGGCTTCTTTCTGTTCCTTGCTGAGGGAAGAGTTAAAGAGTTTCAGTGCCTCATCAATATCGGCGGTAAGCTCGGAATCAATCTTTTTGAAGAGAGCCTGGAAAAATGCTTTCTTTGCTTTGCTATACTCTTTATGATCCGCATATGCTTTCATTCCTTTATCAAAGAATACGTTAGCATTGCTTTTTGCTTTTGCAGCCGCTCCGAGAAGAATCTCAATAGCCTTTGCAATTTTATCTTTATCAGCGTTATCATCGTTGTAATATACAAACATCATCTCTTCGCAGATTGAGGCAACGAGCGCTTCGCTGTATTTCTTAAAATCTCTTTTGTTTGCCATAATTATCTAAATTTTTACAGGTTAAAATTTCTTTGAATATTTATTAAGTTTTATTTATAATGAGCTTAAACTTTCACGCTCTGATTATATAACAATTTTAATCGATTATTTCCTTTTCAAAGCCCTGACTCATGATTGAAAAGTCGTTAAGCATTTTGCTGGTATTATATTCACAGACTTATCTGATACGAAACCAATAACCGAGAGTTGCTTGAATCGACATATTGTTGGATGCCCCGAAGACATCGGCACGTTTTGAGGGGAAAACATTGCTTAATCCAAAATAAAATCGTGCCTCAAGTGTAAGGGCATTCTTTTCATTGATACTGAATTCACCTCCCAATCCCCCTGCAATGCCATAATCGGCTTTGTGTGCCACATCCAGGGTCATCTGCGAGTTCATCCTGTTGGTGTGTGGAAAGTTGGGCAATCCAACTGTATTGTAAGGATCAAAATTCGCTTTATAACTTTCACCTAAAAAGACACTTACCTGTGCTCCGGCATTTATAAAAAAACGACCTCTGCGGCCAAAATAGATATGAGCCAGGATAGGTAGGCTAATATAGTTAGTAGTGCGCGAATAATTATATGGTGCTGTCTCAAAATCCTCTTTCCATCCCATCTGAGCAAAGTTCAGCTCGGCTATGAGACCAAAATGGTTCTCTTCGATATATCTGAACATTACCCCTCCGGTTGATCCCAAAGCAAAGGTTTGACGCACACTTGGATTGAAAAGTACGCGAGAGAGATCAACACCACCTTTCACACCTAAAGAGACGTTGGAATGATAGTGAGTCTGTGCTGACAATCCAATCGCTGAAGAAATGATTGTCAACAATAAAACTATGCGTATTGTCTTTAATCGGCCCATGTGGTTCAACTAATACTTTATCTCAAGCTATTGTTATCAACATATACAATTGATCCGTAAGATGGAGTATCATTTCCGGTACTCTTTAAAATAAGATGTTGGAATCAGTGAGGTTGATTTTTTCTACAGTGTCAAGTGGAGTGAAGCGTAACATGTAACAGGAGGGATTTATGAAACCACCCCAATTGCTGACACGTTTAAGATTGAAATCACTCTGCAACATTTTGGCTTTCGGAAGTCCGCGGTTAAAATCCCCTCCGTTCTTCACGGTGGCGGGAATAAAATACTTTGTGACATCATATCCCATCACTGCATACATCGGGAAACTCTTTACCGGTGAGTGACCGAACTGTTCTGTGAATCTATCAACAAATTTTTTTGATTCCCTTTCATCAGGATCAAAATAGAAACGGGTAGGAATATAAACATCTCCCTGATAGAATTTTTCTTTATTCTGGGATGTCATCGTAATCCAGTTGGGACGACCAATTATGGAAATATCCGCAAGAGGAGATCCCATTCTTCCCTTAGCTACTGCGGAAACTATCTGCATGGCATCCTCTTTCTTGGAGGAGCAAGCATAGACAAGATAATTATCTGAATCACTGAAATCAAATGCGTCTAATTCTTCAAGTGAAAATTCAACCACCGGTTGTTTCCAGTTTTCAAGAAGTGTGGTTATCATCTGATCATTTTCCTCTTTATCTCCGGCGATAATGAGCATTCTTGACCCGAATTTGTTTTGCAGATATTCCACCACCTCGTCATTGAAATAATTAGAGGGAGGAAGGAGCTGGACGATTCCGGGATTGTCTTGATATAATTCATTTTTTACATCAAAGACATTGATGATTTCTATATTGTTGGTTTCTCCATAGTCAGCAAGGAAAGCTGGGAATGCTTTATTTGCCGTAGTGAAGATAAGTGTCGGTTCAAATTCATCGAGTTCGTCGGTTACATCTTGAGAAGAACGTCGCCCGTCTATGACTTTCAGATGAATCTTATAGTCACTGTTTTTTAAATCATCAATTGCTAACAGGAGCCCGCGGGTAAATTCTGTATCCAATTTTGCATTTGGATCATCGATCAAGAGGGCTAACTTCACCTCCCTGAGGATATTATCAGTCGCTGAAAGTCCGTGGATTGAATCATAAATTTCCGTTACACCTTCACGGGTTCTCTCTCGGGGATCCTCAATCTGGATCTCCTGTGAGACTTCTACCGTTTCAACTACGGGAATGGCAAGCACTTCATCCTTTTTCAGTTCATTGACGTTTTCATTAGCCAGTCGGAGTTGTTCCTTTGAGACTCCGGTTTTTTTTGCCACTGTCTCCCAGCTCTCATTCTTCTGGACTTTATAATTCTTTACTGAAGAAAGTTGTTCGCGCTCAACAATTTCCGTCTTTGTATTGTCCACATTTGAAAGCACCGGGATTCGGATATTATCTCCGGCCCGGAAATTCTGTTCGCTTACCCCGGGGTTGGATGAAAGTAAGTCAGAAACCGTTGTGTGAAATTGTTTTGACACACCATAAAGAGTATCACCGGATTTTATCTTATAATAGATATAATTCCCAACTTTAACATTACTCTCTGACTGTGGGATAATAAGAATCTCGTCTGTGCGGATTTTATATTTGGACTCGGGATTCGCTTTATATATCTCATCCACGGGCACCTTATATAACCTCGCGATACTATAAACAGTCTCACCTTTCTTAACTTTATGAGAAATAGGCTCAACCGTCATCGAAGAGATGTCAATACTACCTTCCGACTGTTGATCATCAGCATTATTATCCACCGGATAATATAGCTTTGCACCCTTTTTAAGGTTTTTGACGGTCGTGGGATTTAATGTTTCGAGGACATTTAGATCCCAACCTAAAGCTTTGGCAATTCCGTATAACGAGTCTCCTCGTTTCACTTCATAGCAATAATATTCCCCACCGAGTATTTCTATTCTTGGAAGATCAGGAGCTGCGTTTACTCCAAAGGGTATTAAACAACAAATAGCCAATAGTATTTTGAAAAGAGACTTTTTCATAACTGTTTCAATGGGCTTCTATGTCCGACTTATGGAGATAACAGTCTTGTGGAATCCATATTGTTTTTGACTGTCACCATACTTAATCTACAAAAGTAATACTTTTATTCAAATTATCTCCTATATCTTGAATCTTTTGATGTCGTTTCCGGGGTTAACTTATGTCAATCTATTAATCAAAGGATATAATAAACAGAAATATGTGGGTGCATTGCATTGAGTATCAGTAGTATATGAGGGGATATCAGTGGTGTGAGCGTTCATTTGGATTTATCAACTGTTGGTTGGATGAGCCCCGAAAAGGTAAATCCGGTGAACGTAAGGATTCAATATATCTCCCTGTCACGACAGTGTCAATATATTTCATCACTTTAAGTAACGCGGGGTCAGCGTTTATTTCTTCCCACTCGTAGCCTGTATATAGCCATACGGAATACCCTTTCCGGGTGATTTCTTTGGCAAGGAGCTCGGCTTTATCAGGGTTGAAGAGTGGATCTCCTCCGGAAAGAGTTACATTGAAGTCCTCTTCAGTAACTATTTCCATAATTTCGTCAAGTGTCATTTCGGTTCCACCATCCGGATTCCAGGATTGCGGATTATGGCAACCTTTGCAGTGGTGATTGCAACCGGCAAGATATATGGATGTACGGAATCCGGGTCCGTCGACGGTAGTGCCGCGCACTATGTCGAGAACCCGGAATATCGAAAGGTTATCTTGGGATGTATGATCGTTACACAAATTCTTACGAAAAGTTGTCATACTCAAATTTCAAAAAAGGCGCGTTTCTCAATCCTTATCTTAAGCTATCCCTTAATATACATTTGTCATGTAGAAAGTCCCTCGGTCGATAATCTCGTTTCGTATTGAGAGTTTTAGAATTATTTGTGGACAATTCTGTCGTTTAATTCGGCGAGTTTTCCTGAATTCCAGCGATCTGTGGTTCCGACGAGATACCCCGTGATACGTTGGATGGTTTCAAATTTTGTTCCGCATTTAGGACAGCATTTCTGTTCCTTATCCGCGTTTTCATACCCGCATCTCGGACAATGGTTGCGATTGTGGTTTACAGACCCGTATCCCATATTGTATTTATCCAGCATATCGACAATCTGCATGATTGACTCTTCGTTATGAGTGGCATCTCCATCAATCTCAACATAGAAAATGTGGCCGCCCCCTGTCAATGCATGATATGGAGCTTCGATCTTTGCTTTATGACGGGGCGAACAATGGTAATAGACAGGGACATGGTTGGAATTTGTGTAATAATCTTTATCGGTGACACCGGGGATAACTCCAAACGTCTTGCGGTCTTTTTTTGTAAATCTTCCGGCTAACCCCTCGGCGGGAGTAGCGAGCACAGAGAAGTTATGACCGTATTTTTCGCAATATTCGTTTACTCTGCTTCGTAAATGTTGCACAATTCTTAATCCTAATTTCTGTGCCTCTTCATCTTCTCCATGATGTTTCCCGACAAGTGCTATCAAACATTCCGCCAATCCTATGAAGCCTATTCCAAGGGTTCCCTGATTGATGACGCTTTCTATAGTGTCGTTACTTTCAAGATTTTCTGTTCCATTCCATAATACGCTCATTACCAAAGGAAATTGTTTTGCCAATGCGGTTTTCTGGAATTGGAATCTCTCTTCAAGTTGCTGTGCAGTCACATCAAGCACCTGATCCAAACGCTCAAAAAAGCGGGTGATCCGTTCTTCCTTAGCTTGGATGTTCATCAGCTCGATGGCAATGCGGACTATATTGACTGTTGTAAAAGACAGATTCCCTCTTCCTATGGAAGTTTTCTCCCCATAGCGGTTTTCGAAAACGCGTGTGCGACACCCCATGGTTGCCACCTCATATTTATATCGCATAGGATCATCCGCACGCCATAATTCATGGTGATTGTAAGTGGCATCAAGATTCAGGAAATTGGGGAAGAAACGGCGGGCGGTGACTTTGCACGCATATTGATAGAGATCATAGTTGCGGTCTTCCGGCAGATAGTTGACGCCACGTTTCTTTTTCCAAATCTGGATAGGGAAGATGGCGGTCGCACCGTTTCCAACTCCTTCGTATGTGGATTTAAGCAACTCGCGTATCACACATCGACCCTCAGCGGAAGTATCTGTGCCATAGTTGATTGATGAGAATACGACCTGATTCCCCCCTCGTGAATGAATTGTATTCATGTTATGAATAAACGCCTCCATAGCTTGATGGACTCTTGCGACGGTTTGATTTATTGCGTGCTGTTGCAGTCGTGCTTCACCTTCAAGATTGTCAATGGGTAAGGAGAGAAAGTCATTGATGTCAGCATCATAGAGGTGCTTGAGTTCTTTCCCGGTCAACTTTTCCAATTGTTGGATTTCCTCAATATATGATGATCTCACAAAGGGAGCAAGATAGAAATCAAACGCGGGAATTGCTTGTCCGCCATGCATCTCATTCTGGGCTGTTTCAAGTGATATGCATGCAATTACACTTGCTGTCTCGATACGTTTAGCTGGTCTGGATTCTCCGTGACCGGCAACAAATCCGTGTCTGAGAATCTTATCGAGCGGATGCTGGACGCAGGTAAGGCTCTTGGTGGGATAGTAGTCCTTATCGTGGATGTGGATATAATTATTCTTAACCGCATTCTTGACCTCCGGGCTCAGGAGATAATCGTCGACAAAAGGTTTTGTGGTCTCACTTGCAAATTTCATCATCATCCCGGCAGGTGAGTCAGTGTTCATATTTGCATTTTCGCGTGTGACATCGTTGCTTTTGGTTTCGATAATCTCAAGAAACATATCACGGGTCTTCGCGCGTCTTGCAATAGAGCGCTTATCTCTGTATGCAATATATTTTTTTGCAACATCCTTACGCTTCGATTTCATCAGCTCTATTTCCACGCGATCCTGAATATCCTCCACAGTCATTCGTTCATCGCCTGTCATGCCGATATGATCAGTGATTTTCTGAATGAGTGCTTCGTCTTCTCCAAGATCAGTTGTGAGCATGGCTTTGCGGATCGCACCTTTTATCTTCTCCTCATTATACCCCGCGATGCGTCCGTCTCTTTTGACTACTACCTGTATCATGATGTTGAGCCTTTCTTCTGATGATTAAATTATGTGTCTGAAACAGAATATTCACATCTGTTTCTTTTGGTATTTTATTATTATGTGCGTGCTGAAAAATGGGTTAATTATTTCCGGTTGCAAATGTAAGAATTAGATTTTGATGGGCAAAATTTTTTGTGTTAATTATTTTAAGAAATTTCTTTTTGGATAACTTTTTCTTGTGATTTAAAATTTAAAATACAATAAATCAATATCTTAAATTTTTAATTGGAAAATTATTATAAAATTATTGCTCCGAAATATTTGTTTTTCGGAGCATTTGATGTTTATTAGGTGTTTTTATTTTTTTAGTAATTTTCTTAGTGTGTCCGGGCTCCCGTCTCCGGTTTTAATCTCAAGGATCGCTCTTTTGGGAGCTTCTCTTTTAATGTCAGCCAGCGCGTGGCAAAGTCCTCTTTCATCAGAAGCGCAATAATATTGCCAATTGAATGTTTGAGCCAAATCTTTTGGTAAGACATCCGGAGAAGGGGAGAGGTATGTCTCGCGTGCAGGTATATTGCGGGTGGAATCAATAAAACGGAATATCCCTCCGCCGCTATTGTTGATGATAATTATCAACATCCTTCCACTTCCCGAGTCAAGCGCAAGTGCTCCGGGGTCATATAGGAGAGACATATCTCCGGTGACAAAGATGGTTTCACCCGCATAGGCCGACGCTCCACCTATGGCGGTTGCAGTGGTTCCGTCAATTCCCGATACTCCCCTGTTGCAATGGCAGACGTGGGGTAATTTTTCCATCAGTAACTGAGCATATCGGATGGAAGTGCCATTGGAAAGAAAGAGATTCACTTTGGATGTTATCGAATTGAAAAGTATAGAATAGGCTTTCAAGTCGCTCCAGGGGGCTTCGTCAAGATAATGCTTGAGACGTGATAATCCCTGATCTTTTAGCATCTCCCAATCTTTAGAATAAGTGTTAGGCTCAGGCTTATCTCTTCCTGCCTTTCTCAGAACTTTCCAACCGTATGTGGCAAGTTGGTTGAGGAAATATCGCGGTTCCGCTTCGATTCGTTTGGTAAGGGCGGTGAAACAATCCACGGTGGTATGCTGGAATCCCACGCTCCAATGCTCCAGATTCCTGATACTTCGTAGATATTCTTTAATCATCCTGGAGACCAAAGCCCCCCCGAGGGTTATCACAATATCAGGGCTCATCTCCTTCAGGGTTTCCTGATCTGAGGATGACAGAATGGTATCAATGGCATTATTGGTCTGCGGTAGTTTGAGATTGGAAATTGTTTCTGCCATGACATATACGTTAGGGAATCGGGAAATTCTCTCGATTGCCTGTTGTGTTTTGTCAGACGGAAGCATAAAGCCCGCAATTATAAGGACACGCTTCTCCACAAATTGCCGTGCAAGTTCAATCGCTACCTCGCGTCCGAGTTCAGGGGAGGTTGCGATAAGATCAATTTTTCTTTCTTGAGGAAAGGAATCGGTTTCAGATGATATTCTTTCGATTGTTCCTCCCAATTTCCCATCGAACTGTATATTTATATGCACTGGTCCTTTTCTCCCGGAAGTCGCTTCAATCAGTGCATCATTGATCAAACGGTTTGTGAGCCAGATTTTTTGAATATTATCGGCATTCCCTTCAGAAATTACCGGAATATCATAGCTCTTTTTTACGATATTTGTCAGTGCTCCGGGTTGACGTATAGTCTGAGAATCATCTTGGTCAATCCATTGCATAGGACGGTCTGCTGAAATTACGATCAAAGGAATCCCTCGATAATATGCCTCTGCAACTGCGGGTGCGTAATTAAGCATCGCCGTGCCGGAAGTACAAACAAGAGCCACCGGACGTTGGGTAATCAATGCACGTCCGAGAGCATAAAAAGCTGCGGCTCTTTCATCAATCACCGTAAGCTTATGGAGTGATTTGCGGGCTTCTGCGGCAATAATCAAAGGTGTATTGCGCGACCCGGGGGAGATGACAAGATCTCTGATGTCAAATTCAATGAGCAAATCGGCAAGTATCCGTGCTGATTGATGGATGGTATCAAGAATTTCATTCATCTTCAGAGGCGAATTTTTGAGGATGATAACCCAATAGAAAATCAGCAGTATCCATACGTCTTTTCCCTGCGGGCTGCAATGATAATATTTCGATCAATCCATCACCGCAGATCACGTACATCTTTCTTCCATCCACTATTATATCCCCGGCTGAAGAAGTTGGAGCCTTGCATTTATTATTAACGCGGGCTATCTCATCCGGATCATCAACGATTCTTGATTTAAATATTTTAATGTCTGATTTATTTCCGTTTGCATCGGTAAGAGCACTCCATGCCGCCGGATATGGGGAGAGCCCGCGGATATGATTGTGTATGGAGATGTGTGAGGCTGCCCAATTTATCTTGCACGTTTCCTTAAATATTTTTGGAGCTTCAGCGAATTCCCCTTCCGGTTGCGGATGGGTGGTTAAAGTGCCTTCACATATTTTTGTGACAGTTTCAGCGGTCATCTCGGCTCCAAGTTCCATGAGTGCGTCATGAAGGGTGCCTGCATCCCAATCATCAGGTATTTCTATTTCCTTACGATCTATGATGTCACCGGTGTCTATGGTGTGGGTAAGAAAGAATGTAGTGACTCCGCTCTTGGAGTCCCCGTTGATTATTGCCCAATTAATCGGAGCTGCACCTCGATATTTCGGAAGGAGGGACGCATGGAGATTAAAGGTGCCAAGACGCGGCATTCCCCAAACGACTTCAGGCATCATTCTGAATGCTATGACAATAAAGAGATCGGCATTGATCTCTTTAAGTGACGCTATGAATTCGGGATCGCGTAGTTTTACAGGTTGAAGAACAGGGATCCCTTTACTGACTGCATATTTCTTAACATCGCTTTCAATGACTTTGTGACCTCTTCCTCCGACTTTGTCTGGCATCGTCACCACCGCGGCCACATTATATCCATCTTCGATCAGTCGGTCAAGACTGCATACCGCAAATTCGGGAGTGCCAAAAAATACGATCTTTAAATCTTTTTTATTCATGTGATAATCTGAGTAATCTTTGAGATTTAGACCATGTCTCGTAAAAATTTTTGAGTGGGGTTTTTAAGCGGTGAAGCTCATTCCGGGTATTATTAATGCACCCCAGTCTGTGAATTTTAATGATGTCCGGATGAATCGGTTAATCATCCGTATAATGCCTGAGTACCCGCCGGTAGGAATTGAATATTTTTGACTTGGATACAAATCCTACGTATTTGCCATTGTCACAAACGGGTAGATTCCAGGCGTTGGTCTTATCAAAAGTATTCATCACTTTCTCCATGCTGTCACGGATGTCTATTCTTGCAGGAGGAGAAGACATGAAACGGGTAACGTGCATTTTACGATATAGGTCAGGACGGAACATGATGTTTCTTATATCATCAAGCAGTACAATTCCGAGTAGATTCCTGTCTTGGTCAACTACCGGGAATAGATTTCTGTTGGAGGTCGCAATAATATCGACTACTTCCTTTAGAGTCATTTCAGGATTGACTTCCTTAAACTCTCTTTCGATAAGGGAATCAACTTTGAGAAGAGTTAAAACGGCTTTATCCTTTTCATGTGTCAGAAGTTCTCCTTTCTTGGCAAGACGCATGGTATAAATGCTGTAGGGTTCGAAGATCCTGATTGTCATATATGACAATATGCTGACTATAAGCAGGGGAAGAAACAGATTATAGCCACCCGTCATCTCAGCGGTGAGGAAGATGGCCATCAGCGGAGCGTGCATCACGCCGCTCATGACACCTGCCATACCAAGAAGGGCGAAGTTCTTGTTGGATAATTGAATGGGAAGATCAAAGTTGTTGATGATAAAAGCAAACAGAAATCCCGCCATAGCTCCTACAAATAGGGATGGTGCAAAGGTTCCTCCGACTCCTCCGGCGCCATTGGTAGCACTTGTGGCAAATACTTTTGTGAGCACTATACCTCCGATAAAAAGTGCGATTGCCCAGAAATTATTTCTATCCACATAGAAGGGAGAGGAATCAAGAATTGAGGATGGATCACCGTCAAGCAAATGATTGATGGCGGAATATCCTTCCCCATATAACGGCGGGAATATAAAGATTAGGGCAGCAAGAATGGTTCCGCCAATGATTATCTTGTAAGTTTTCTTTTTTAGTTTCCCGAATAATCCTTCCATTGCAAACATCATTCGGGTGAAATAGAGAGATACGAATCCACAAACAATTCCAAGAACGATGGTATAAGGTATTTTTCGTGTGAAAAAAGGTTCACTTTGTGAAAAGAAGAATTCAGCGTTGTATCCCTCGAGAATATAAGCTACGGTAGCGCCAGCGATTGATGAAATTAGCAGTGGCATAACTGTCACACCGCTTAAATCAATCATAAGGACCTCAATGGTGAAAAGCATTCCTGCGATTGGCGCCCGGAAAATTCCGGCGATGCCGGCTGCTGCGCCACAACCCACAAGAATCATAAGCACTCTCGGCGACATCCGGAATGCTTGCCCTACATTTGACCCTATGGCTGCCCCGGTGAATACGATAGGACCCTCTGCTCCGACTGATCCACCGAACCCTATTGTAATGGACGAGGCTATAAGCGAACTATACATGTTGCGCTTCTTCAGACGTGATTTATGTTTTGAGATTGCGTACAGAACTTTGGTCACTCCATGAGAGATATTATCCTTTACCACATATTTCACAAAGAGTGTCACAAGCAGAATCCCGATAACGGGCAATACGAGAAATTCCCAGTTGATTCCATCAACCGGAATATGTGAGGTCAGGGCATTGGATATCAAATGTATCAGGAATTTCAGAAGTTGAGCCGCCAGACCCCCTAAGATGCCGACCACAAGCGCAAGGAATATCATAAATCCCCGCTCCTTGAAGTGGCGTTCCCTCCAGACTACGACTTTAAACCAAAAGTCTGTTAGAAAATTATGTCGTTCTTTATAAGCCATGTGTTCTGTGTAATATTGTCATGAGAGCTGCCGTCAAACTCATAATCCTTTCCCGGTAAAGATGGTTTTGATCGTATGAACCATTATTTTGGCGTCCACAAGGATGGACATATTGGAGAGGTAGATTAAATCGTAGCGCATACGCGAAACCATTTCGTCTACATTGCCGGCATATCCGAATTTAACCATACCCCAAGATGTGATGCCGGGTTTAACCTGCTGAAGAAGAGTGTAATATGGAGCTTTTGCAACAATCTGTTTAATAAAATATTCTCTCTCCGGACGTGGTCCCACAATGCTCATGTCTCCTTTGAGAACGTTCCAGAATTGAGGTATTTCGTCTAACCGATATTTTCGCATCCATTTCCCCACTTTGGTGACTCTCGGATCATCTTTTCCTTTTGATAGTTGAGGACCGGTTGCTTCAGCATCAGTAGTCATGGTCCTGAATTTTAGTATGTTAAAGGGCTTCTGGAGATACCCTAAGCGTTCTTGAGTATAAAACACCGGTCCTTTGCTTGTGCATTTTATTATGATGGCAAGCACTCCGATTACCGGAGACAAAATGATGAGCGCAAAGAGAGACAGGATAACATCAAGCACCCGCTTTATATTCTGTGAAGCTTCACTGATCCGCGGTGAAGTCATGTCTATGAGGGGATCCGCATAAATATCCTGCATATGGATTCCTGAAGTGAGGAAGCTAAGAGTGTCAGGAGCAATTTTAATAGGGATATCGAGATGAAATAATTTCCCGAGGAGATTAAGTACAGTTTCATCATCCGGTTTTGCGGTAGTGATAATAATCTTATCCACATTATTGGCTTCACAAAACTTCTCAACATCTGATAGGGAAATCCCCGGAAAGTCAGATGCCGGCGTCTCTCCCGGGATATTCACATAGTCGAGTATATGATAACCTAATGGTGAATTGGATTCTGTCAGTTCTTTAGCCTTCAGATGAGCTTCTTCGGAATTACCGATGAAGAGTGTCTGAAATTCCCATACGTGTCGACGCAGATTGTTGATGGAGTGAATGGTTAGCAGCAATCTCCCAGAATATACAAAACAAAATAGGAGTAAAAATAAGACTCCGATGGTAGTGGCGGTTATGGTGCGGGAGAATAACCAGTCGTTGGTGAGAAGTGAGAAATAAAGTATAAGGGATATTGTCAAACAGGAGAAGAACGTGGTGACCAGTTCCTTAAGACGGGAACGTTTAAACGGTTTGTTATAATAACCGCTTAGCCAATATATCCCCAACATGAAGATGGGAAGCAGTATTTGTTCAATTACTATTTTGTGTGAAAGCAAATACCCTTCAATGCTCAGATGTTGGGAGAGATGATAAAAATGAGTATAGCGATAGATATTGAATATGAAGAAGGCGACCGATGACATTATCAGGTCGGAAACTACATATTTAGTGCGCATCACAGCGCTTGAGATAATCTTTGAACTCATCAATACTCATTTTTCAAGACGGGGATTGCTCCCCATTGTGAATAAGATTGCAGTTAAAAGAACTGCTTTAAATCAGATGGCCGTTTGGAATGTAAAATTTTTAAAATCCGGTTTAAATCATCATCTGATTACTTTAAATAATCCTCCTTGACTGAGTTTTATAATATTGCTGGGTAGAGCAGGAGTATTATCATTCCTCCTCCAATCAGCGATATAATCCACACTTTTCTTGATCTCTTCTGAAATCTGAGAGTAGGTGGCAGGTGGCCGCTTCCCACTGATGTTGGCTGAGGTAGAAACTATCGGTCGCCTGAGTCTCCGACATAACTGTCGGCTGAATTCCTCTCCGGTTATTCTGACTCCGATGGATCCGTCTGCAGCCTTAAGATTTTCCGGTAGAGTAGGTGCGGAATCGTAGATAATAGTGAGAGGCCGGACGGATGCTTCTATAAGCTCGTATGCGATTTCGGGGACATCATCTATAACTCTTTCGAGCATTGATTCCGAATCCACCAATACAAGCATGGATTTGCTCTCGGCTCTTCTCTTTATTTCATAGATTTTCGCTATGGCTTCAGGATTGGTGGCATCGCAACCTAATCCCCATATAGTGTCAGTCGGATAGAGGATAACTCCACCTTTCTTTAGTATCTCTACACATTTTTTTATCTCTTCTTCCATCTCACTTGATATTTGAATCCTTGCTAAGCGATTTTTCAATATTATCAATGTTTCTGAGCCACAGAGCGGCTGATATGTCCGATGGCATTCTCCAGTCGCCTCGGGGTGAGAGACATACGCTTCCCACTTTAACACCATCAGGCATGGCGGAGCGTTTAAATTGCTGACTGAAGAATCTACGATAAAATGTTTTTAACCATTTCAGGATGGCGGAATCCTCATATTCCCCTGCAAACGCCTGTTGGGCGAGCCAAAAGATTTTTTCTGGAGAATATGAATATCGCAGCATATAATAGAGAAAGAAATCATGAAGTTCGTAAGGTCCGACGAGATCTTCCGTTCTCTGGGAGATTTTGTCTGAAGAGTCTGCCGGTAAAAGCTCAGGGGAGATGGGAGTGTCGATTATATCAAGCAGTGTCTGGCTCAGGCTTCCCTCTTGCTGACTTGCAAACCATCCGACTAAATGTTTAACAAGCGTTTTGGGAACGGATGCGTTGACCCCATACATTGACATCTGGTCACCGTTATATGTACACCATCCAAGTGCTAATTCAGATAGGTCTCCTGTGCCGATCACCATCCCTCCGACCATGTTGGCGAGATCCATCAATATTTGTGTGCGCTCTCTTGCCTGACTATTTTCAAAAGCGGCATCAGGGGTTTTCCCGTCATGTCCGATGTCGCTGAAATGCTGTTTCACTGCGCTACCAATTGGAATCTCACGCATCGTGACCCCAAGTATTTCCATTAAATCCTGGGCATTGTTACGGGTTCGATGAGTTGTTCCGGGGCCGGGCATTGTAACGGCAACAATATTCTTTCTATCTATACCGAGTGAATCAAACGCCTTGACAGTAATCAAGAGTGCCAGTGTCGAGTCCAATCCTCCTGAGATTCCTATGACTGCATGTTTGCAGCCCGTTGCGCGAAGGCGCTGCATCAGACCCCACGATTGAATGGAGATTATCTCTTTGCACCGTTCATCGAGAAGATGTCTCTCTTTATCCACAAAAGGAGTGGGTGAGATTGGTCTCAGCAGTTTTATATTTTGTTCGGAAAGTAGTGACTCGTTGTTATTATCAGCTTCATTGAACTCAATCTTTGTGCTGACTATCTCAGATGAAGGAGTGCAATCCTTAAAAGTATTATATTTGATTCTGTCACTTCGAATTGCGCCTAAGTCAATATCAGCGGTTATGATGACAGGAGAAAGTGAGAAACGTTCACCTTCAGCGAGTATTTTTCCTTGTTCGGCTATAATGGAATTTCCACAAAAGGCAAGGTCGGTGGACGACTCTCCAATTCCAGCAGAGGAATATATATATCCACATCGGCATCTTGCGGATTGATTTCTAATAATGTCAATCAAGTAGGAATGTTTCTCGATATTTTCATCCGAAGCTGAGAGATTTACAATTAACTCGGCTCCTCCACATGCCAGATCAGTGGAAGGAGGTGAGGGAACCCAAAGATCTTCGCATATCTCAATCCCAAGTTTGAAGGAATGAACTCCATCGGCAGAGGGAAGCTCAAAAATCTGCAAGGGAAAATTCTCACCTCCGGAAAACCAGCGTTTTTCATAAAATTCCCCGTAGTTTGGGATATGACGTTTGGCAACATATCCGAGAATTTTACCCCTTCCGATTAAGGCGGCACAGTTATAAAGATTGCCGGAAATAATGCGTGGAAGTCCCACTATAGCGAAGGTGGAATGAGCGACGGTGGATAAAGCAATAGTTTCCAAAGCTTTAGCTGCACCCTCTATTAGAAGTGGCTGATTGAATAAATCAGCACATGTATATCCCGTAATACTCAATTCCGGAAAAACAGAGATTTGAGAATTTCGTGCGGACGCTTCGTTCAATAAAAATATGATGGAGCTTGCATTAAAGTCCGGGTCGCCGGGTCTGACTTCCGGCACACAGGAACTCACACGTATGTAATCGCTTTTGAAAATCTCGCTTACCATGAAAAATTATTATGAAGGATGACCGACGTTGTCAATCGAGTCAAATATCCGCCGGAATTTTTTACAAATATAGTAAAAAGGGCTGTATTGAAAAAGAATTTAATTATTGAAGTTGAAATTATTGAAATATTTTCCCTATTAAGAACTATTTTTGGGATTTTAACGTTAGTCATTATATAATTCTCAAAAACATTAATTCCACGAATATGAAAAAAGTCAGTTCAAAAATACTTTCGTCTTATTATGCGAAGATATTTACAGCGGCAGTCCTTTTGTGTGGCGCGTGTGCGCCAATGATGACAGCCAGTGCTCAGAAGGGTGAGAAAACATTAGGAGTAATGGGAGGTTTTGCCACTTATAATAATGGTGGTTTCACAGATCTTTATTTCCAGTATACATTCCATCCTCATATCCGTGGAGCTGCAGATGTGGGATATGTTTTTAGAAATGATGGCCGTTCGGCTTTTGCTTTCGATATTGATGTGCAGTTCCCTTTCAGAATAGTCAAAGGATTTGGAGTTTATCCGTTGGTGGGATTCACTTTCAACAATTGGAATTACCAACATGCCGGAAATGCTGCAAGAGCAGGAGCTAACTTCGGAGCCGGCTTCGATCTATATCTCACGTCAAATCTTAAGATGACGCTGCAAGGTAAATATTCACTTATGGATGACACAAGCGGTGGATTCTTTGGATTGGGACTCGGCTATGTCTTTTAGAATGTGGAATTAGGTATGAATCCAATCATTAATAAATAAATGGAGGATCGCAACGCGATCCTCTTATCTCTAAAAGTTAATACCAAAAGCTATTTGTGCCAGGGGGATGTTCTCATTTCGTATGTGAATATTCTCCTGGTGTCTTTTATTGAAATGGCGGAACCCAAACGCCAATAGGATATGGCTCTGAAATTTTCTGCTCATCGCCAGATTGATACCCATGCCGACCGAACCGGAAATATCTCCGAAAACCGGAGCATCTCCAATGGTATTAAATGAATACCCTGCCTGGAAATGAAAGAAAAGGGGAGAGGGAATGCTGCGAAATGAACTTCTGAACAGGAAATAAATTGGTATGAAGTTATTTCCCTGACCGAATGAACGGTGTATCCCGACTCCGGCGCCTACAAAACGGATAAATTTATTTTTATATCCCACGTAAGCGTCCGCATTAATGGTTGACATATCGTTTCCACTCAAGTCGATGGATGTCCCGACTTCTGCTCCCCAGGAGAAGTGGCTGTATTCCAGATTTCTGGTGCCTGATGGAAAAATACTTTCCCTCTGAGGGTTCCTTTCCAATTCACTTAGTTCTTGCTTGCTTTTCTGAGAAGAATCAGTTGTCGAGGTCTGTTGCTTCTCAGCATTCTCAGTCGGTTGAACCGTCGGGTTAGCAAACGCGGTGGTGAAGAAACTAAGAGACAAAAAGCCACCCATGGCGGCTTTCAAGAAGTGTGACTTAAAATCTCGCATGGGTGGTATGTTTTAGGTGTTGGTTTCGGAAAATTATTCTCCGAGATAACTTTTCAAAAGTTTACTTTTCTGACCTTTCAGACGGCGGATTGCTTTCTCCTTAATCTGACGCACGCGCTCGCGTGTCAAATCAAATTTCGCACCGATCTCTTCAAGAGTCATTTCCTGACATCCGATTCCAAAAAACATCTTCAGGATTTCGCGCTCACGGTCATAGAGTTGCTTGAGGGCACGGTCTACCTCTTTTGACAAGGATTCCTGATTCAAAGATGCGTCTGCCATAGGGCTGTCATCATTAGGAAGAATATCAAGCAATGAGTTGTCCTCACCTTCAACAAATGGAGCATCTACAGAGATGTGACGACCCGATACTTTAATTGTATCTGTGACCTTGTCTACAGGAAGATCAAGTCTTTCTGCAAGCTCTTCGGGTGATGGACGACGCTCATGTTCTTGCTCGAAACGTGACAGCTCTTTTGTTATCTTATTCAATGATCCCACCTGATTGAGTGGAAGTCTGACGATACGGGATTGCTCTGCAAGAGCCTGAAGGATGGATTGGCGAATCCACCAAACTGCGTAAGAAATAAATTTGAAACCGCGGGTTTCATCAAACTTCTGCGCTGCCCTTATCAAGCCCAGATTACCTTCATTTATCAAATCCGGAAGGCTTAGACCCTGATTCTGATATTGCTTGGCAACTGACACAACAAATCGGAGGTTTGCACGTGTCAATTTTTCAAGTGCAGCATGGTCTCCCTTTTTGATTCTTTGGGCAAGTTCAACTTCTTCACTGACCGTGATCAGCTCTTCCCGACCTATTTCCTGAAGATACTTGTCAAGCGATGCACTCTCGCGGTTGGTGATGGATTTTGTAATCTTTAGTTGTCTCATATTTCATCCAAAAATTACTACAAAATTAGTATAATTCCCCTTTAATTTCAAATTTAAATGAAGAAATTTGATAATTGATTGATTATAACTGAATTGTGTAGCTGTCTTTCTCCTTGTTTCGTTATTTTGGGGGATAAGGGAGCCTATCCGATATTTTTTCGCTCCCATTTTAGCCTTATGATAACAATTGCCGGGATATCATATTAGAAGTTATCCCGGCAATTATTATGGTTGCTTGAGCTGTAAGTAGTATTTACTTAGAATTTGAGGATATTTCAATTAGCTTCAATATTACTGAGATTTACTCTTGGCTCAAATCAATAGCGTAATATTTCTTCTTTCCGGTGGGATAAATTCCGGTGATAAACATCACTTTGTCATCTCCATCACTCTTCATGATGCTGTTATAAATATATTCCACATCATCCGAGCTGTTGACAGGCTGATCATTGATCTCTGTGATTACAAAGCCATCTTTGATTCCCTGCTGGCGGAAGAGTCCGTCCTTAATGCCTGCAACCTGCACACCGTTGCTGATTCCGAGATGTCTTTTCGTTTCCGCGGAGAGTGTCATAAATGCACATCCAATTTCGCTGAAATCACCCTTCTTGGTTATCTCTGTGTTACCTTGATTGTTGCGGAGAGTACCACTCTTGGTATATTTCTTGTTGTCGCGAATATAAGTGATGGTAATACTATCTCCGGGACGGAACTTATTAAGCTGCTCCACAAGTTGCGCGTGATTGGAAACTTCAACATTATTGATAGCAATGATTACGTCATTTTCTTGAAGGTCAAGCTCTTTTGCAGTGCTGCGATCGTTGACTGATACTACAAGAAGACCGGATTTGGTGGCTGTGATATCTTTCTCTTTTGCCAATTTCGCATCAAGCTCGCGCACCGAACATCCAAGAACCGCACGTTGGACCGTGCCATATTGACGAAGGTCTGTCATTACTTTCTTCACAATGGTTGTAGGAATTGCAAAGGAGAACCCTGAATAGCTACCGGTGTTGCTATAGATAGCAGAATTGATACCTACAAGATCTCCATGAAGATTCACGAGTGCACCCCCTGAGTTCCCGGGATTCAGCGCTGCATCGGTTTGGATAAACGATTCGATTCCCATGCGTCCGTTTTTGTTATTGTTCAGGCTGCGCGCTTTGGCACTCACGATACCCGCAGTCACGGTGGAGTTGAAACCGAAAGGATTTCCAACTGCCAAAACCCATTCACCGACTTTAAGCGTTTCGCTGTCTCCGAATTTGATTGCTGACAATCCTTTCGCATCTATCTTAATGAGAGCGAGATCCGTTGCTTCATCTGTTCCGATGATTTTTGCATCGTAGGTGGAATTGTCATTAAGGAGCACTTCAAGTTTATCAGCTCCATCGATAACGTGATTGTTAGTAACGATGTATCCGTCTTCCGACAAAATGACTCCTGATCCTAAACCACTTTGCACCGGCTCACTCTTTTTGTTTTGGCGGGGTTGTTCCTGACGGCGTTCTTGAGGTCCGAAGAAGAAATCAAACATTCCGAATGGATCTCCACCATAATTGCCATAAGATGATTGTTGACGGGTTGTGTAGCTTTTGATACACACCACTGCGTTGACGGTTTTTTCGGCGGCTGTGGTAAAATCAGTTTCGAAAGATTGCGGCACTGCTGTCCGGATAAATTCATTATTGTCAGCTGATGCCGTAAGTGAGCTTGCAAACATTGCAAGGGCTGCTGCGCTGAGAATGATTTGTTTCATATATTTGGTTTCTTTGATTATCGGGTTATAAAACGAAAAATATCTCTTATGTAGGGATGTTTATTTCAAACATAGTTTTTTTGTAGAACTACTATTTTATAAAAGCAATTTTTTATCCATTATTACATCGCTATCCTCAATTACGGTTATTTTTATGTTTTATTAAGAGAATCATAAGGCTTCTTTCAAAAAAAGTTAAAAAATATTCTGTTCGTTTGTGCAAATTTTCTTTCGCTTCTATCTATTTCATAGCAATAGATTTATAAATATGGTGTTAATATAAATAGGTTTAATTCTTTCTTCCCGATATGGGGATATTTATGAAAATAATCAGTCGGCTACGAAAATTCTTTTCCGGGATACACCTTAACCCTTGGTTGTGGATTGTGCTTACGGTGTGTGCTTTATTGTCTGTAATTGATATTATTGCAGACTATGTCGAACACGGATATTCTCCATCCTTTATGGTTGGGATAATATGTTTTGCCGTGTTCAAAAGTACAATCCTGACCTTGTCGGTAGCAGTTGCAAATAATCTTTTCCCTTCCAGGAGATGGCTCGGAATATTGTTTAGGATTTGCGTCTGGTTATTTGTCATAGGATTCGTAGTTCTTTCTATCATCAACGGATTTTGTTATTTTATTTATGGGTTCGGATTATCAAGGAAGTTTTTTAAAATAATCGGTCAGACCAATCCGCAGGAGATGCAGGAATTCCTACCCGGTCTTATCGAAAGTGTCGCCAATCTTATTTTCAGTGTCAGGAGTTTGATAATTGTGTTATCGATTGTTGCCTTGACATTGATCATTAAATTCCTTCCCCGAAAGATATTCATTCTGACTGTTTCCATTCTCTCTTGTTTCGGGTTGATTTATATAATTTGGTATTGTGCGGTAATGAATCAGAGTAAGTCAAGTCATCTATTGTATGCCCGCACTGTTTTGTCGATAAAAAACGTCAAGAGATCGAGTCAGCTTCAAGCGGAATATATTTCCAAGGTTCATCCTTTGGAGGCACCGGAAACATTATCTTCGGATTTTCGTACTTCCAATATAGTGTTTGTGATAGGGGAGTCCGCTGCTCGCAAACATCTTTCATTATACGGGTGGAACCTTGAAACATCTCCGGTGCTTGATCAGATGAAAGATTCCTTGTATGTTTTCACCGATGCGTTGGCTTCTTCGCAAACCACAGCTGATAATATACCTCGGCTTTTGACTTTTATGAAGGATTCCGATTTAGATAGAGAATGGTATGAATTCCCCACCATAGTGGCTCTTTATAAAAAGTTGGGATATACAACTGCCTGGATTTCAAATCAGGAACGGAGTGGTGTCTGGAATAATATTTCTTCAGCCCTCTCAGCGGAAGCAGATCTTATTGATTATGTCGGAAGTGAGGATTCGGAAGACCATCTGCTGACGAAATATGACGAAGCTCTGCTGCCGCCGCTTAAATCTTTCTTGGAAGAAAAAGGGGGAAGAAAATTTGCAGTCGTTCATCTTATGGGTTCGCATACGGAATACTTCCGTAGATATCCGCCTGACAGAGAATTTTTTAATGCAGATATGGAAATTTCGATTCGCTATCCCGCCACTTACAAGAGATCTTCGATGAAACGAGCTGCCCAATATGATAATTCCATCCGTTATACAGACAGTGTGGTCGGTGAAATGATAAGAGAGATAGCATATCTTAAACAGCCGTCATTATTGGTCTATGTTTCAGATCATGGAGAAGATGTGTATGATTCCGGTAATTTCTGTGGGCGCGATAAGAATTCAGTTGAAGTTCCGTTTGTGATTTATGCAAACAGAATGTTTAGAGAAAATAATCCGCAATTGTGCAATCAATTGGAGAAGGCTCAGAACCTGCCGTTATCGACTGCTAATATCATTCATTCACTCTTGACGCTTTCGGGAGTGAAATATAAATATTATGACCCGACGGTTGATCCCCTTTCGGATAAATATGGTTGTGTAAAAAGATATGTTGATGGGGAAGCTCGTCCGGTTAGACGCTGACCAAGATCACAATTCAGTCAAAACCGTTTCAGGAATTGAGATGTGTTAGAATTCCTATCTTGATTATTAATTATGAAATTTCAATTTGATAACATTGAGGATTTAAGATATAAAGGGGGACATAAAATCCCCAATCTTCATTTACTCAAAACAATTGGGGTAATATTTATTGTTGCGATCCATGTCCCCATTCTCTTCCCTCGCTGGATAGAAGGAGTGACACGTTATGCTGTCCCTATTTTCTTCATGATTACCGGATACTTCCTTGTTGATTCGCGCGGTAGAATCTCACTTCAGCGAGTGCGGAAGGATATTATCAAGATAATCAAAATAGATATCGTCATCCAGCTCCTTTATATATGCTATCACTTGATAAAATCCATTTTTGTTCCGGATTATTTCAGTGAGCAATTTCTGTCACCGAAGCATTGGTTGGATTTTATACTCTTCGGGAGGTTTTTCGGCTATCAGCTATGGTATCTTCATGCCCTGGTGCTTTCGTTGCTGGTAGTATATGTATTGACATATATAAGGAATGAACGTTTTTTATATGTCATGGCATTTGTCGGACCAATTATTAACCTAC
This sequence comes from uncultured Sangeribacter sp., assembly GCA_964521885.1. GTDB lineage: Bacteria > Bacteroidota > Bacteroidia > Bacteroidales > Muribaculaceae > Lepagella. The sequence continues at coordinate 78,380 of CAZFUF010000001.1, forward strand.
TGCTTGGAAGCTATTTCTTCCTGTTCTCGGATAACGAATTAAGTTGCATGGCAAGTAGAAATTTCTTAACTGTGGGAATCCCCTGTATCGCTGCCGGAATATGGATAAGAAGAAATGAAAGCCGACTTTGGAATGTCTCGAGACTTTGGGCTTTGTTTTCCCTTCTTCTGGTATTATCATTGGCCGAAAGTATGCTGATTTGTGACGTCAAGAGTGTGGGTGATATCATGATATTTACACTGCCGGCATCGATTGTATTATTTTGTATTGCCCTGAAATCTACACAAATATCGGAATCTAATTTCCTGGCAAATTTTGGAAAGTATCATTCCATGAATATGTATCTTTTCCATGTGATGATAATTTTTGCCCTCTCCGATATAGGGTTTACTTGGCTGGGATATGAAAGTATCAATTATTGGAAATTCCCGTTGACACTCCTTCTGACCTGGATGGTATCCGTGGGAATTGTCAGAACTTCCCGGGCACGCGTCCGTATAGCATCAGCCGATTAGTATAGTAGTCGGAACTTACCCGTGATACCACGACCCCACGGGATGTGGATGAGTGAATGAACCTGTCTTCATCTATCATAATCCCGACGTGTGAAACAATCCCGGGGTCTTTTCCCGTAGCGAAGAAGACAAGGTCTCCGTCCTTAACGTCCTCCTTTTTGATTCGCTTGCAGAATTCAGCTTGCTTTGCTGAGTTACGAGGCAATTTGATATCAGCGATTTTATCATAAACTTGCAATACCAATCCTGAACAATCGACTCCATTTCTATCATTGCCTCCATATTTATAGGGGACTCCTATCCATGAGATAGCTTCTTCAATAATCTTCTTGCGAGTTTCAGACAAATGAGAATAATCGATATTCACACTTATCTTATCGCCTCTTCCGTCCGGAATGACTTTCGCATTATTTTTATGAGCGGAACATCCCGAAAGGATAATAACCGGAAAAGTAAAGATAAGAAAAAATATAAACCGTCTCATCATCAAATTCAAATATCGGAAGGAAGTCTTACTGTTGTAATAAATGAGGATGTCATGCTTCACTATGAGGACGCAATGTTAAGAGAGAAAATAATCTTTTGATGTCTTATAAATTAGAATAGTGCCTTATAATCTGTTTATTTTGGTTGATTATAAGACACTTATAGACTTTAGTTTCCTTTAGTGGAGCATACGAGACTCGAACTCGTCACCTCTTGACTGCCAGTCAAACGCTCTAGCCAGATGAGCTAATGCCCCTATTTCTGTTGCAAATGTAAGAACTTTTTTTCTTTTATGCAAAAAAAGATTCATTCGCGTGTTAATTTATTTGTTAAATTTCATATTGAGATTTCTTTGTGATTGACTGTGGGCATTGATTTGTGCCTCAATGTGTGTCCTTGAATTAATCAGTTTGGAAATCCCGCTAATAAAAATTCTTTATACTGTTAATCTTAAATATTCAGATTCTGTTATTTCATGATAAGCATTAAAAAGACGTAGGCGGCGGGTAAGACGAAGAGGAGAGAGTCTATTCGGTCAAGAATACCACCGTGTCCGGGAATGATATTTCCAGAATCCTTAATATTCAGAGAGCGTTTGATCAATGATTCAAACAGGTCTCCGTAAGTAGCACAGATAACTGTAAGTATTCCAAGAGTTATCCATAATGGCAATGAAATGGGAAGTGCAAAAAAGTCAGGACAGAATAAGCCGAATAAAACAGATGCCACTATCGTGAATCCCATCCCTCCAAAAAAACCTTCCCATGACTTTTTGGGGCTGACCCTCTCAAACAATCTGTGCTTACCGAAATTACATCCTATCAGGAATGCTCCGGTGTCATTCAGCCATATCATAATGAAGAGAGCAAGTATGGGCATTCCTGAGCCGGTCAATGCATAGATCTGATACATCAGAAGCATCGGAATCCCAATGTAGATTTGCCCCATCATGGATAGTCCTACATCTCTGAGGGGATTATTTTTACCCAGATATATTTCAGCTGTCATACGGATTAGCATGAGAATAATCCATATAAGCAGCGGATAACCTAAACCCCCGAGTGATAATGTAATTGCTCCAAGGATATCCAATATATCAAGTATTAATGAATTTCGGTTTCCCTTTTCTGTGATATGGTCAAATTCAAGCATTGCCAACGATGAGAGAAGAACTCCGAGCACCATAACCCCCGCCGATCCGCAAAGCAGACAACATATTATGATCGCGATGTATATGACACCCGACACGGTTCGCGTAGTCAATCCTTTGATATTCATGCTTTCTGAGGGATATAAGATATAATAGGAATCAAATTGGAGGAAAGTAAATAAATTATATTTAACTTTTGAGAAGGGCTCTTAGTCAGGGGCAAAAGTACTAAAAATTACCTTAATTACAAAAATGCAAATGCCTGAGAGAGAAATTCATCTCAATCCACTTCGGCCGGAAGTGCAACTATCTTATAATTATGATCTTTGATGAATCCTACTATAGCATGCTTCTCTTTGCTATCTTCAATGTCGGCGGCAATACGTTGCAGGGCATTGAAAGCGGATGTATGGCTCTGATAGATATGACGATAGGCTTTCGCAATATTTTCTATGGTGTCGTTGGTTTTTCCTGCCTTTTGAAGTATATATGCGTTTACCCCGTAATAGGAGATAGGGTTGTGAGCCATGATGACGTATGGGGGTACGTTGCTGTTAACACGGCACCCTCCTTTTATAAGTACCCATTCGGCAAGTTCGTTCTTTTCGTGAACGATAACCCCGGACGACAAGATGCAGTAACTTCCTATCGTTACGTCACCGGCAATTTTAACAGAGTTGCCGAGAACGCAATAGTCTCCTACTTTTGTATCATGTCCGATATGGGTCTGAGCCAGAATGAAAGAGTCATGACCAATCGAGGTGCAACTATCTTTGCGTATGCCACGATTGATGATTACTTGCTCTCGAATGACAGTATTATCGGCTATTTCCACAAAGCTTTCCTCACCTTTCCAACGGAAGTCCTGAGGGGTGGCGGAAACAATAGCTCCTTGAAAGACCTTAACATTTTTGCCAAGTCGAGCCCCCGAAAGGATGCTTGCATAGCTCATGATTTCACAGTTATCGCCGATTACAACGTTATCGTCGATATATGCGAAAGGATGAATGGTGACGTTTTGTCCGATTTTTGCATTCGGACTGATATGTGCTTGAGAACTTATTTGATTCATCTGGATAGATTTTGAGGAATTTTTATAATAATCAGAGATAATCGATAAGTCGTAGAAATATTGATTAAAGGAAGATTAACTCCGAAGAGAGGTCTTTATCTTCCACCTCCTACAGCTTGATAAAGAGAGATTAAGGATGTCACTTTGTTATGCCAGCACGCAAGACTTGAAAGCTGAGCATTCAATAGGCTGCTTCTTGCAGTCAGCAGTTCAAGATAAGTGGTATTTCTATCGAGAGTAAGGAGTTCGGCAGTATATTCCACTGATTTCTCCAATTCATCGATTTGTTTGAGGATAAATTGACGTTTTTGATCATATTTGTTAATGCTCACTAAAGCATCACTGACATCGGCAGCAGCACTTAGTACTGTTTTCTGGAAAGTATTGAGAGCTTGCTTTTGTTGTGCTTTAGCGACCTCAAGGTTAGCAATATTTTGACCTCTGGAGAAGATGGGGGCGGTAAGTTGTCCTGCTAATTGAATAAACCACTCTCCGGGGTTAGATATTATTGCCCCAAGCAGGTTAGTAAACCCTCCCTGAGCAGAAATGGCAAGATTGGGAAAGAAGGCAGCCTTGGCGGAATTAACAGTATAATAAGCAGACGCCATTGCTCTTTCCGCTGCTCTCACATCCGGTCTGACCGCAAGATAATTAATAGGAACCCCTGCGGATACCTCTACCGGCAAATTGAAGTCCATGTCTGAATTGACCATCCACGATGCTGGATATTCGTTTAGAAGAATTGAAAGAGCGTTATTGGTGGATGAAATCGAACGTTCAAGATCCGGAATCGTGGATTGAATGTTATAATAATTCGCTCTGCTTTGAACCACAGCCGCTTCGTTGACCATACCTGCCTCTTTCATCAATTGCATTGATTCGACCTGATCCTTCCATATCTCAGCTGTACGCTGTGTAAGGTCAAGTTGTTGCTGGAGAAGCACTAAAGCATAATATGAATTTGCTACGCCGCACACGATTTGTGATTGAACAGCCTGGGCATAGTCTTCCATCTGCTCCACAGAAACTTGGGCACCGCGCTTACGATTCAACATTTTCGCAAAGACATCTATTTCCCAATTGACTGCAAGCGGAATTGTATAACTCCAATTCATATGGCTCCCTCCGTAAGAAGCTGATCCTCCATTAGGATTTAAAGTCACAGAGGGAAAATATCCGAGCTTCGCCCCTTTGAGTTGGGCTTGTGCCATATCGATATTAAGACGTGCATTATCGAGATCTGCATTCCTTTCAAGAGCCAATCTGATATACCCTTGTAACTGAGGATCAGTGAAAATCTGTTCCCATCCAAGATAGGGGAGTGAAGTGGAATCAACCGGAGCTTCCAGTGACTTAAGATAGTCAGCGGTAATAGGAGTGTCCCCTTTTAATTCATATTTATTATAGATACCACAACTGCTTAAACTGATAAAGATGGAGCAGAGTAGGATTGATTTAACTATTTTATTCATTTATATATTGTTTTCCCGGTTTTGCAGAGAAAGGTGTTTCCTTTCTCTACAAAACTGAAATTAATAAATTATATCTATCCATAGTCATTTCTGACGGAATCATTGATTCATGCTATATTGTTCAATTTCGGATGTGATGCCGGAATTATCTTTGTCGCTCCATTTAAGAGGTGAAATCTTTTCCTGAACGGTCTGGAAGAAAACAAAGAGTGCGGGAACCACCAACACCTGAAGAATCATACCTATCAACATACCTCCGATAGCTCCGCTACCGAGGGTCTCATTACCGTTGGCACCGGCACCATGGGCGAACATCATAGGAAGAAGCCCGATAATCATTGCCAGAGAAGTCATGAGGATAGGACGCAAACGGGCTGTCGCACCTTGAATGGCTGCATTTACTATTGACATGCCGGTCTTACGCCTGTCAAGTGCAAATTCCACTATAAGAATTGCATTCTTTGCCAAAAGACCGATGAGCATAATCAAGGCAATCTGTAAGTAGATATTATTTTCCACGCCCATTATTTGCGCAAATATAAAGGTACCCATCAAGCCGAAAGGCACTGAAAGAATAACTGCCCAAGGCAATAGATAACTTTCGTATTGAGCACTAAGCAATAGATAAACAAACAAAAGTACGAGACCGAAAATATATGCGGTTTGATTACTTCCGGTGCTTGATTCTTCGCGTGTCAGACCGGAATACTCGTAACCATAACCCACCGGAAGTACATTTGCAGCTGTTTCTTCGATAGCACGAATTGCATCTCCTGATGAATATCCCGGTGCAGGGGAACCGTTGACGGCGATGGAGGTAAACATATTGAAACGGCTGATGATGTCTGGACCGTATACTCTTGTGAGTTTTACGAAATTATCGATCGGGGCCATTGTCGCTCCATTCCTGACCTTGATGAGCTTGAGGGTCTCAGGTGATACACGTGACTCCGGATTTGCCTGCATCATGACCCTATAAAGCTTTCCGAAACGGTTAAAGTTACTGATATACATACCCCCATAGTAACCTTGGAGAGCACTAAGAATAGCATTTTGAGTTAATCCGGCTTTCTTTACTTTGGCCACATCGATGTCGACAAGATATTGTGGGAAAGTAGGATTAAAAGTAGAGTATGCAGTAGCAATCTCCGGACGGGCATTAAGAGCTGCAATAAACTGCTGATAGACTTTGAAGAAGTTGTTGAGGTCCCCACCGGTTTTATCCTGCAGTTTAAGTTCGAAACCATTGGTTGCCGAGAAACCACTGATCATAGGAGGTTTGAAGAACATGATTCGACCGTCTTTTATCTCCGAACACTTCGTAAACAATTGTTGAAGCACAGCGTCGGCAGTTTGATTATCACCCTTACGCTCATCCCAATGTTTGAGCTTGAAGATGAAAGATCCGTAGGTGTTACCTTGACCGCCAATAAAACTGTATCCGGTAATTGCATTCCTGAAATCTATCTCGGGAATGGTCTGAGCTATGCTATCGACCTTATTCATTATTACCTGAGTCTTTTCTTTAGAAGTTGCGGGCGGCATATCCAGAACTCCCATAATGGTACCGGTATCCTCATCCGGGACAAGTCCGGTGGCAGTGATAGACATTAACCATACAAGAACACAGATCGATGCACCAACGATACCGAAACTCAGTAGTTTATGTCCGACAAACCATTTGGTGAGACGTTTATAGACTGTCAAAAGCTTATTGAAGCCGGCATTAAAGCTATTGATAAAGCGGCGTGTAAACATTCCTCCGACACCTATTATTCCACATACAACGGCTATAACTCCCTGCCAAACGGTGGGGAAAGTAAACCACCCCAACACAAGGAATACGACTGCTGAAATAAGAAAAATAGTAGTTAGAAGCGGAGAAAGAGTCAGACGATTACGATAGGTATTTTTCATTACTTCCCCAGCAGCGGAATATGCTTCACCAAGTCTTTCTTTCAAATTCTTGGGATTATTTTCATCCTCTACATGCGGCTTGAGGAATAGGGCACATAGCGCTGGAGAAAGAGTAAGAGCGTTAACTGCCGACAATGCGATCGCCATCGCCATGGTCAAACCGAACTGACGATAAAAAACACCTGAAGTGCCTCCCATGAACGATACCGGGATAAACACAAGCATCATGACCAGCGTAATGGATATCAAGGCTCCCGCAATTTCATTCATTGCATCTATAGATGCTTTGCGGGATGATTTATAACCTTGATCAAGTTTGGCATGGACAGCTTCCACCACGACTATCGCGTCATCGACCACAATGGCAATTGCAAGAACGAGAGCCGAGAGGGTAAGAAGGTTAAGTGAGAACCCGAAGATATAGAGGAGAAAGAATGTTCCGATCAGTGCGACCGGAATTGCTATCACGGGAATTAGGGTGGAGCGTAAGTCTCCAAGGAAAATGAAGACGACCAGGAACACAAGCACGAATGCCTCAAGCAATGTCTTGATAACTTCTTCAATGGAAGCAAACAGAAAGTCGTTGACATTCATGGATGTTACAAAAGCCAACCCTTTGGGCGCATCTTTCTGGAATTGCACTAACTGTTTCTGGATATCGTTAACAACCTGAGTCGCGTTTGAACCCGGGGATTGGAACACCATGGCGGTACATCCTATGTGTCCGTTGATTTTAGAGGCAAATCCATAACTGAGACGTCCTAATTCTATATCAGCAACGTCTTTCAGACGCAGAATATCACCCGCCTGATTGACGCGCACGATAATATCTCCAAAATCTTTCTCTTCTGAAAGACGACCCTTATACCGCATCACATATTGAAAGCTTTGATTCCCGCTTTCTCCAAATTGACCGGGAGCGGCTTCAATGTTTTGCTCAGCAAGCGCAGCGGATATGTCGGAGGGCATAAGACCATATTCCGCCATCACCTCAGGCTTAAGCCATATACGCATTGAATAATCGGCACCCATCACCATCGCTTCTCCTACTCCGGATACACGCTTGACAACAGGCACCACATTGATAGCCATGTAATTTTCTATAAATTCTTGGTCATAACTATCATCTTCAGAATATAAACTGAAGATAATCAGCATTGAAGATTGACGTTTTTGAGTGATTACTCCGACTTGATTGACCTCTGAAGGAAGCTGACTTGCGGCTTTTGCCACACGGTTTTGCACATCTACAGCTGCCATATCCGGATCTGTGCCGGACTTAAAGTATACGGAAATGGTCGCGGATCCATTGTTGGATGCTTGCGACACCATGTAATCCATATTTTCCGCTCCGTTTATCTGCTCTTCCAATGGAGCAATTACGGAGTTTAATACTGTCTGTGCATTTGCCCCGGTATAAGTTGTGGAAACGGAAATTGTGGGCGGGGCAATATTGGGATATTGTTCGATTGGAAGCGCCATGAGGCCCAATAGACCGAAAATCACGATAAATATCGAAATTACGGTCGACAATACTGGTCTTTTTATAAATGTGGATAAATTCATTAGTGGAATTTAATTATCAATTATTCAGGCGATTAGGAATCAAAGTTTCGATCAAAAGTGTTCGCGGTTATGATTTTCGGAAATCTTCCTGAGTTATAATAGTTGTGTTCTGATTTGAATAAAATTATTTCTTAGGAGAAATAACCATGTTGTCTTTCACTGAGATACCGACACCTTCCACAACTACGACATCACCGTTCTTAAGTCCGGAAGTGACAATGTAACTCTTGCCGTCATTTTGTTCGGCTACCGTAATCGGTGTCGAATGCACCTTATTTGAGTCTCCGACAACATAACAGAATTTCATATCCTGCACCTCATACGTTGAGCTTTGAGGAATAAGAATTGCATTTTGATGAATATTCGGGATTAATACTTTACCCGAGTTGCCACTTCTTAAAACCCTGTTTGGATTGGGGAATATGGCTTTAGCATTTGCACTCCCTGTGGTGGGATTGATAACACCGGAAATTGATTCAATCCGTCCTTTATAGGGATATATCTCTCCGTTCGCAAGTTCAAGACTAACTTCCGGCATGGATTTGATCGCTTCCGAAGTATTGATTGTGCCATTTTTAGTCAAAGCCAGAAGATCTTTCTCATTTAAAGAGAAATTTGCTTCCATATCTCCGTCGTTTGAAAGAATAGTAAGTAGTGTGGAGGGAGATACCAATGTTCCCTCTTTATAGTCTATTGTGCCTACAATACCTGCCTGTGGAGCCTTCACAACGGAATATGACAGATTTTTTCTTGCAGATACAAGATTGGCATTGGCTTGGCTGAGTTGTGCCTTTGCTGCATTTAAGGCGTCTTCAGAAGTTTGATATGCGGAAGGAGAAATTATATTTTTATCGAGCAACATCTTATTATTAGTGGCACTCGTCTGCGCGGTGTTCACATTTGCCTGCGCCACTTTCACGGCAGCCTCGGCAGCATCGACTGCTGCTTGTAATTGTACCTGATCGATTATGAAAAGTGTCTGACCTGCATTCACACGCTGACCTTCCTCAACAGCTACTTTAGTTAAGAATCCTGAAATTTGTGGCCTAATCTCTATATCATTCTCACCCTCGAGTGTAGTTGGGAATCCGGTCTGAAGAGTCGCATCTTCTTCACCTACTGTGATTACAGCATATTCCGGAATCATTTGCTCTCCCTGGCCTTTATCACTTTTTTTACAGGAACTGTTGCCTGCGATTGCGACAATTGTGATCGCAGTCATTAATGATAGATGTCTGATTTTCATAATAATATGAGTGTTTAATATATTTTTTCTTGGGTTAAATTTCTTGAGTGCTTATTCAAATACTTATAATAACGAAGGAATCTAAATAATGGATATAGTCTATGCAAAATTACAAAAAAATTCGGAAACTGTTGAGTCAGGCTTTCCTCAATATTAATAATCAGTGAAAATAACCAATAATACGCTCTTTTTGAACATTCGCTATATATCCCTGATAATAGACATTAACAATTTTTTAATAATTGTAAACTTTACGGCTTATTATATGTTATAAAGATGAAAAGTTGAAAAATAAATGTGTATTTAATTTTTATACATCTAGGTTATGGCTAAGACTCGTATTTTGACTCTCCATTTAAATAAGAATCATATATATATGGTATTATTCTACATTGCGGTCATTGTAGCAGCCATTTTGCTTTCTATGCCGGCAAATGCGCAGAGTACATATATAGATTCCGTAGCGGTGCCAAAATTAACTCCGGAACTTGATAGGAGAGCTGAAATCGTGAAGGATACACGTGTTTTATTTTTTGGTCAGAATAAAGATTCAGTGTCCCGTGATTCCGTAGAGCTAATGATAAGTCGCTATTATTTTGATCAATATCGTAATTCTCTTGATCCGGAGTTGCCTTATTTCATGTTCATGGGAAAAAATGCGGATGTTGCCATGGGAATAGGAGGACAGGTCATGGTGAAAGGACTTTATGATTGGAACGGTTCAATTCCATATCCTGGTTTTAATGTGTATAGCATCCCTATCCCAAAGAATCCTGCTTCCCGCAATAGATTATATGGAAATGCGGCAGGCACCGGTTTTCATGTGGTGGTCATGGGCAAATCAAGCAAAATAGGACACTATATGGTGTATGTGGAAGCCGGTTTCAGTGGATATGATTACATAGATTTTAAATTGAAAAAGGCATATTTTCAGATTAATGACTTCACGGTCGGTTATACCAAGTCCACTTTCTCCGATCCGGCGGCACAGCCTGAGGGTATTGATGGGACAGGTCCCAACGGACTGGTAAGCAAAACAAATGTCTTAGCACGATATTCACATGATTTTAAGAAGAACTGGACTGTTGCCGGTTCGCTTGAAATGCCAAATTCTCAAGTAGATGCCGATGGGGTAAATACACAGAGTGTGAAAGATTTTGCCCCTGATATTGCGGCCATGGTGCAATATCAATGGCTCGGAGGTGCTAATCATGTACGCTTGGCGGGACTTATGAGATTCCTCCCTTATCGCGATCTGCGGGTTGATAAAAACAATACAGTAATAGGGTGGGGTGTTCAATTATCTTCCATTTTTAATGTTATACCCAATTTGTCGTTCACTGTTTTGGGGTCAGTAGGACAAGGTTATGGATCTTATAATGCCGATTTATCCTATGATAACTATGATCTTATAGCTGATTCAGACAGTCCCGGAAAAATGTATGCTCCTACATCGGTATCCGCTATTGCAGGAGTTAAATACTATTTCCTGAAGAATCTGTATGCCGATGTTTCCTTAGGGACATTGAGGTTTCTGCCAAGAAATAATCCCGCAAATGCGGAATACAAATACGGTCAGTATCTGGCAACAAATTTATTTTGGAATATCACACCGCGTATCCGTGTCGGTGTTGAATACCTTGCAGGAAAACGTATGAATTTTGATGGTACTCATGGCAATTCAAACCGTCTGATGGCGATGGCGATGGTGCAGTTTTAATTGAGACAATACAGTATATTCTTATGACCCCGGGTGTAAAGCCCGGGGCTTCTTTTTTTTAACAGACCCTTAAAAAGTGTAAAGTACTTGACAAAGCAACTTTTTTTTGCTAAATTTGCAGTGAGTCTGTGCCATTTTAATTTATCTGCATAATTTGGCGTTACTGTCCTCATCTTATCCTCAGTCTCACCTCACCTCAGCTTAGCCCGTGTCCGGCATTAAAGACTTTAATTATAGCGGGTTATATGTTTAGAAAAAAAGAATACACTATATGACAAGTAAATGGAATTATCAACCCCTGACATTGCAGCAGAAGCGGCAAGCCGATGAATTGCTCCCTGTATGCGGACAAATTCCGGCGATTGCCGAATTGCTGTTACGTCGAGGTGTAGATACGCCTGAGGGTGCGGAGGCCTTTTTTACACCGTCGGTCCGTGATCTTCATGATCCGTTTCTTATGCCTGATATGGAAAAAGCGGTTAACCGTCTTAATCGTGCAATGGGTGCGAAAGAAAGGATCATGATATACGGGGATTATGATGTTGATGGCACCACCGCAGTTGCTCTCGTGTATAAATACCTTCAGAATTATTACTCAAATATAGAATACTATATCCCGACGCGATATGAAGAAGGTTATGGAATTTCTTTAAAGAGCATAGATTACGCTGCAGAAAATGACGTCAAGCTGGTTATTGTGCTTGATTGCGGAATTAAAGCCATAGATGAAATTGCATACGCAAAGGAGAGAGGAATAGATTTTATTATCTGCGACCATCATGTTCCAGATGAGCAATTGCCGGATGCCGTGGCAATCCTCAATCCCAAAATGCCGGGTTCCACGTATCCTTGTAAGCATCTTTCCGGATGCGGGGTGGGTTTTAAATTCATGCAGGCTTTTGCTCAGTCGAATGGATTGAGCAACCATAACGAATTGGAATCGTTGCTCGATCTTGTCGCGGTCAGTATTGCCGCCGATATTGTGCCTATAGTGGATGAAAACAGAGTGATGGCATATCATGGACTAAGAAGATTAAATTCAAATCCCAATCTCGGTCTCCGGAGCATCATCCGTTTATGTAAACTTACAAATAAAGATATCACGATAAGCGACGTGATATTTAAAATAGGTCCAAGAATTAATGCTTCAGGACGTATGCAGAGTGGCATTGAGGCGGTAGATCTCCTTGTTTGTCGCGATCTTCATGATGCTTACGAAAAAAGCAAGGATATCGATCAGTATAACAAGGATCGCAAGGAGCTTGATAAAAAGATTACCGAAGAGGCAAATCATATTATTTCAAGCAATATCAATATAACGCATGGGAAACGATCCATCGTGGTCTATAATAAAGATTGGCATAAAGGAATCATCGGAATCGTTGCTTCTCGTTTGACGGAGTTATATTATAAGCCTTCCGTGGTGCTTACATGCTCGAATGGCATAGCCACCGGTTCTTCCCGTTCAGTTCAGAATTTTGATGTCTATTCAGCTGTTAATTCCACCCGCGATCTCCTGGAAAATTTCGGAGGGCATACTTACGCAGTAGGATTATCCCTCAAGGAGGAGAATATTCCGGAATTTTCAAGACGGTTTGAAGAATACGTAGCAACTCATATACAACCTAATCAGCTATCTCCTCAGTTGGAGATAGATGCAGTCATCGACTTTGCGGATATCACACCGGAGTTTATCAATTACCTGATGAAATTTAATCCATACGGTCCGGGGAATCAAAAGCCGGTGTTTTGCTCGCGTAATGTTTTCGACTTCGGAACCAGTAAGCTCGTGGGGAAGAATCTTGAGCATATCAAGCTTGAACTTGAGGATAATTCCACAAGTAGAGTCCTGAATGCCATTGCATTCAACATGGCTCCATACTTTGAATATATCCATGCTCATAAACCGGTCGATATCTGTTACACGATTGAACAAACCAAACGTTCCGGTCGTCCTGATTCAATTCAACTTATGATTAGAGATATCAGACCGTCGGAGCAGAAATAATGACTGTAAATAATAATTCTCTCTCGCCACGTGAGGTCCTGAATAAATATTGGGGCTATGATGCATTTAGACCTTTGCAAGAGGATATAATTCAGTCCGTGCTTGAAGGTCGCGACACTCTCGGACTGATGCCGACGGGGGGTGGTAAATCCATCACATTTCAAGTTCCGGGGCTGATGCTGGGTGGGTTGACAATAGTTGTCACGCCACTTATCTCTCTCATGAAAGATCAAGTGGATAATCTGGCTAAAATACATGTCAAAGCGGTTTTTTTACATTCCGGCATGACTGCCAAGGAATCAAGGATTGCTTGGGAAAAGCTTGTGAATGGGAAGGCTAAATTTCTTTATTGTTCTCCAGAGAGGCTGCGCAATGAAAGGTTTATAAACGAATTACGCTATCTTCATGTCTCTCTGATAGTAGTAGATGAAGCCCATTGCATTTCGCAATGGGGATATGATTTTCGTCCTTCGTACCTTAATATCAGTATTCTGCGTAAAGCGATCCCGAATGTCCCGGTGCTTGCTCTGACTGCAACCGCCACGCCACCTGTGGCTCAAGATATTTGCGAAAAGCTTTTATTCCATCAAGGCTTCCGACAGTTCAAAAAAAGTTTCTCACGTGAAAATATCAGCTATATTGTCCGTCCGTCGGAGATGAAAATAAATGATATTTTTCATATCCTGACTCACACTCAAGGCGCTTCCATAGTCTATGTAAGGAGTCGTAAACGAACAAGAGATATATCAGATTATCTGCGTCAGGCTGGAATTTCCGCCACATATTATCATGCTGGGCTTGATTATGAGGAGAAGGAGATAAGGCAGAATGCATGGCAAACCGGGGAAATCAGAGTGATGGTCGCCACTAATGCTTTCGGTATGGGTATAGATAAACCGGATGTAAGAGTCGTGATTCATTACGATATACCCCCTTCGCTTGAGGAGTATTATCAGGAGGCGGGGCGTGCAGGTAGAGACGGACTTCCGTCTTATGCGGTTCTTCTCCCGTCAAAACATGACGTGGCTACCATGCGAAGGCATGTCACGGAGGCGTTCCCGGAAAGGTCCTACATCCTGAAAATATATGAACGTACATGCAATTACCTAAATATTGCCGTTGGAGAAGGATATGATCTGATAAAAGATTTTGACCTGGATAAATTTTGCAATACATTTTCATTGCAACCGAGACAGTGCAGGTCAGCGCTGAATATCCTTTCCCGTGCCGGCTATCTTGATTATATCGAGGAGACTGACAGTCAATCAAGGGTAATAATTCCTGTGACAAGAGAGGAACTGTATCATATCTCTGATATTTCGGAGAATGCTGACAAGGTGCTTAATGCGCTCCTACGCAATTATCCGGGATTATTTATTGATTATGTATATATATCTGAAAATCTTTTGGTCAGGGAGACTGCACTGGATTCACAGTTGGTATACGAAGCTCTTTTGGAATTAAGTCGCAGAAAAATTGTCAATTATATGCCTCGATCCCGCATGCCTATAATGCACATACCTACATCACGCGAAGAAGTGAAGTATGTGATTATCGGTAAGAATGTCTACGAAGACCGTAAAAAGGTCATGAAGGAAAGAACTGAAGCGATGTTGGATTATGTATATAATTCCGGGAGTTGTCGGGTAGACAGAATGCTGAATTATTTTGGAGAAAAAGATTCGGGTAGATGTGGAAGTTGTGATGTCTGTCGTGGACGTAAAATTAAAGACAAGAAGAAAACCAATTTATCCCCCGAAGTCATAGTGGCAGAATTTAAGAATAGTGCCGGAGGTATGTCATACAAGATTCTCGAAGCAAAGCTTGAGCATCGGGGATTGAAAGTCGACAGGGGCGAACTCTCGAGCTTATTGACCTTCTTGTGTAGTGAAGGATTTATGACGTGTAGGGAAGGGATGTATTATCTTTCTGAGAATGTTTAAGTGATAGATATGTTTGGACTTGCGGATTGTAATAACTTCTTTGTCTCGTGCGAACGGACGCGTAATCGTGCTCTTGAAGGAGTAGCCGTTGTTGTGCTCAGCAATAATGACGGGTGTGTCGTTGCACGCAGTAATGAGGCTAAACGGATGGGGATTAAAATGGGGCAACCCGCGTTTGAGATTCGCGATCATATCACATCCGGTAAACTTATCGCATTAAGTGGTAATCATTTATTGTATAGAGAAATAAGTCTTAGGGTGCATGATATCTTTCGCCGATATGCTCCTTCGACACAGGATTATTCAGTTGATGAAGCGTTTTTGGATATGTCAGGTGTCCCGGATGAGCAATTGTATGCCATAGGTCAGGAGATTTGGCGGACATGTTGGGAAGAGGAACATATCCCCGTCACCATCGGGTTTGCCAAAACAAAGACTCTTGCCAAGCTTGTCACCGAGCGGGCTAAGAAAGCCGGGGAAAAAGTTGGCGTACTTATTGATGACACCGAAGCGAATGAATTGATGCATGACGTACCCATTCATGATCTTTGGGGAATAGGGCGCAGGCTTGCAAAGAAAATGTATCAGTGGGGAATATTTAATGTATCTTCCTTTGCGGACCGCGATATTCTTTGGGTTAAAAGCAAAATGGGTGTAGTCGGGGAAAGAATGTGGCGCGAACTTCACGGTCAGCCATGCATTGAGCTGGATCATATTCAGCGGGAATTGCAGGATTCAATTAGTGAAACAAGAACCTTCCCCATGGACATTACCGACTATGACTATATACGTTCCCGGGTGGTGATTTACGCTTCTCATTGTGCGCAGAAACTGAGAGCAATGAACGGAAGGTGTCGTAATATCGGTGTGTTCTTAACAACTAACAGGTTTCATACTGAAAATGGGTATTTTTCTCCCAGATGTGCTCTTGACGTATCAACATATACTGATGATACGAATACTATAGTGAACGTAGCCCTTGAAGCGTTCGACCGAATATTCAGACATGGAATGAGTTTCAAAAGAGCGGGGGTAATTTTGTCTGATATTAAACCGGCGGAGTCCTGTCAGCCAACTTTATTCGATTCTATGAATGTAGATGCCAGGACAGATTCAGAGCGTCTTATGAAAGTGCTCGATTCGATAAATGCCGGTCCGGGAATTCCGGTAATCAAGTTAGCTTCGCAATTAACTAAAGGTCATCCCGGACATAATGACGGATATTCATCCTCTTTTCAAGCACCGAGAAAAGACAATCCCGATTGACAAATGGTTTTATCCCTTGTGTCGTCCTCTTTTATTTCCGAATTAATTATGACCAGTCTCAAAAAGTAACGAGGTGGTAAATTCCCCATCTTCGTCAAGATGTAAGTAATTACAAAAGTTCTTATAGCAATAGACAACAAAGAATCAACCAACGGCTGATTCTTTGTTGTCTATATACACGGATAAATATTATTTTAGTCCGAGAAGCTCAATGATTTTATCAGTTGCGGCCTCAAGTCCGTTCTTATCTTTACCGCCCGCTTGAGCAAAGAAGGGCTGACCTCCACCTCCACCTTTTATTAGTTTGGCAGCTTCACGAATGATTTGGGAAGCGTTATTCCCTTCTTTAACAAGGTCATCGGTCAGAGCCAAAGTCAGAAGAGGTTTCCCTTCATTTTCCGTGCATCCTATAAATACTGTTGGTTCATTGACATTTCGATGGATTGCAAAGGCTATATCCTTCACGACCTCCGGAACTCTTATCCCGGCAAGAACGATCAATTTAACGCCATTTATCTCTTTTGCATTTTTAAGGAGTTCAGCAGTCAAAGCCTTGGTTCGTTCAGCGATAAACTCATTCACTTGTTTGTGGAGTTCTTCATTCTCTTGAATGGACTTCTTGACGAGTTTTCTAAGATCACCATTACCACCAAGAATATTCACTAAATCATTTGTTGTATCCTGCATATTATCCAAAAGATTCTCAACTGCTTCGCCTGTCATGGCGGTTATACGACGTATACCGGCAGCGATTGAGCTTTCTCCAATGATTCGTACAATACCGATGTTACCGGTATTTTTTACATGTGTTCCACCACAAAGCTCTATGCTTTCTCCAAATTTGACCACGCGTACTTTATCTCCATATTTTTCACCGAAAAGAGCCATTGCTCCCATCTCTTTAGCTTCATTGATGGGACACTC
The DNA here is from genome assembly GCA_964521885.1 of uncultured Sangeribacter sp. Classification (GTDB taxonomy): domain Bacteria; phylum Bacteroidota; class Bacteroidia; order Bacteroidales; family Muribaculaceae; genus Lepagella. The sequence goes on from CAZFUF010000001.1 coordinate 95,665, forward strand.
CCTGCTCTCTTCAAGAGGCATGGCTTTTCTGATACGGCTATTGACGAGATGTTCCACTTTGCGAATTTCCTCAGGTGTAACCTTTTGGAAATGAGAAAAATCAAAGCGTAACATTTCCGGAGAAACGTAAGAACCCTTCTGTTCCACATGAGTCCCGAGTACTTCTCGCAATGCTTCATGAATCAGGTGGGTCGCTGAATGATTTGCAGCAGATGCTTCGCGGGCTTCCACATTAATTGATGCAACAAATTCATCAGCCGGATTTCCCGGGAGTTGTTTAGTTAGATGCACCCCTGTATTATTCTCACGTTTGGTATCGTAAATTTCTATTTTGTTACCCTTGGAATCTATCAGCCATCCTGTGTCTCCAACCTGTCCACCCATCTCAGCATAAAACGGAGTCTTGGTGAGCATGATTTGATAAAACTCACGATTTTTTTGTTTAACCTTGCGGTAACGTGTAATTCGGGTAGGTGTTTCATAAAGATCATACCCTACGAATTCCTGTTCTCCGGGATTAACTTCCACCCAATCCTCGGTTTCGACAGCAGCGGCGTTGCGTGCACGCTCTTTTTGTTTCTGCATCTCAACTTCAAAACCGGATTTGTCAAGCGTCATTCCTTGTTCGCGCAAGATAAGTTCTGTCAGGTCAAGAGGGAATCCGAATGTGTCGTAAAGCACAAACGCTTCTTTACCGTCAATCTCCGTTTTGCCTGCCTCTTTAGCTTTTACTACAAGTGAGTCAAGCAACTTAATTCCATTGTCGAGAGTGCGGAGGAATGCATCTTCCTCTTCCTTTATTACTTTCTTAATAAGTTCTTTTTGGGCAATTAATTCAGGATAAGCTTCACCCATTTCAGCAACTAAAGTATTGACAATCTTATATAGGAAAGCTTCTTTAGCGTCAAGGAAAGTGTAAGCATATCTGACTGCACGGCGGAGTATGCGTCGAATCACATATCCGGCTTTTGCATTTGAGGGTAACTGGGAATCAGCTATAGAGAATGCAATCGTACGGACATGGTCCGCAACCACACGCATGGCAATATCGATTTTTTCATCTTTGCCATATTCTTTACCTGAAAGAGTGCTGATTGTAGTGATTAACGGGGTAAATACATCTGTGTCGTAATTAGATTTTTTACCTTGAAGAGCCATGCAAAGTCGTTCGAAGCCCATTCCTGTGTCGATAACTTTTGCTGGTAATGGTTCGAGACTTCCGTCAGCCTTACGATTATATTGCATGAATACAAGATTCCAGATCTCAATAACCTGAGGATTGTCTTTATTGACAAGAGATGCACCGTCCACTTTGGCTCGCTCTTCTTCGCTCCGCAGATCAATATGGATTTCACTGCAAGGTCCGCAAGGTCCGGTGTCGCCCATCTCCCAGAAATTATCATGTCGGTTACCATTTATAATGTGAGATGCAGGAAGATGCTCCTCCCAATAAGAAGCTGCCTCATTATCTCTGTCGAGACCCTCCGGTGCATATCCTTCAAATACTGTGGCATATAAACGATCCGGATTTAATTTTAATACATCTACCAAATATTCCCATGCCCAGTTAATGGCTTCTTTTTTAAAGTAATCTCCAAAAGACCAGTTCCCAAGCATCTCGAACATAGTATGATGATAGGTATCATGTCCTACTTCCTCGAGATCATTATGCTTTCCTGATACACGCAGACATTTCTGGCTATCTGCAACTCTGCGTGATTCAGGATGCTTATTACCTAAGATAATATCCTTAAATTGATTCATACCCGCGTTGGTAAACATCAGGGTAGGATCATCTTTAATAACCATGGGTGCTGACGGCACGATTTTATGCCCGCGCTCTTCAAAAAAATTCTTAAACGATTCTCTGATTTCTTTCGATGTCATAGTTATTTGTCAGTAATTCAGGATTTTAATTTTAATGTTTTAAAATGGTTTTCTCCTTCAATCAGGAGTTTCTTCATTTCTCTTTCACTTCGGAAATGATTGCAAATTTACGAAATTATAACTATTTTTGCAAACACTTTGTCTGATAGTAAGAAATCTAACCTCTCATGGGCAAAAATATATACTATAGATATAATCCGGAAACGGATAATTTCGAAAGAGTGTATCCAACTTTGAGGTCACGCGCGATTGGTGTCGGGAAGGTTCTCGGACTTTCCCTTATAATTGCTGCATTTATTTTTTTGTTAGTTTACTATATGGCATATTCTCCTTCGGAAGAAAGCTTGCGCAGGGAGAACACTGAATTGAGAAGTAGATATTCCATTTTGAGTCGTCGCCTTGATAATTCACTTAAAGTCATGTCTCAGATTCAAAATAGAGATGATAATTTTTATCGGGTGATGATGCAGATGGATCCTGTCAGCAGAAGTCAACGTCTTGCCGGTCTTGATAATGAGGGAAGATATAATGATCTTCAATCCCTATCTGATGCAGAACTCGTCACCACGCTAACTCGTAGGATTGACTTGCTTGACAGGCAGTTATACGCACAATCACTGAGCTTTGATCAATTGAGGGCTGCTGCGGTGAAGCAAAAAGATAAATTAGCTCATATCCCTTCGGTTTTACCAATAAATATCGCTGATTATACTATGTCGTCAGGATATGGTTATCGGCGCGATCCGGTCTATGGTTCATCTAAATTTCACGAAGGCTTGGACTTTGCCGCATCTATGGGAACAAGTGTATTTGCTACTGCAGACGGAATCGTCACTTGTGCCGAACGTAAAGGTGGATATGGTAACTGCATAGATATATCACACGGTTACAATTATTTAACTCGATACGGACATCTCTCTGAAATACTCGTCAAGAATGGGCAGAATGTCAAACGAGGTGAATTAATAGGTAAAGTCGGATCTACTGGCAAATCTACCGGACCTCACCTTCATTACGAAGTGAGATTTAAAGATGAACCGCAAAATCCTGTCAATTACTATTTTATGGATCTAACTCCTGAGCAATACGCCGAAATGATCAGTTTGGCGGAAGATGCCGGTCATGTCATGGATTAACAGAAATGAATATTATCCGGGTGCCAGTATTGTATTTGGAGATTTCCTGAGACCGATAAAAAAACAAAGATGAAAAACGGAATTTGATTATGGAAGGAATTGGGAATAAAAAATATTATAAAATCAAAGAAGTCAGTGAAATGTTGGCTATCCCGGTATCCACTATCCGATTCTGGGAAAATGAATTTAAACAGTTGTCACCAAGGCGCTCTAAAACAAATATCAGATATTACACACCTCAAGACATCGAAACGCTAAAACTTATCAATTATCTGGCGCGAGTTAAAGGTCTAAAATTGGAAGCTGCCCGCGAAGAGCTTGCTCAAAATTCAGCCAATGTAAGCAATAGGGTGGAACTTCTTGATAAATTGAAATCCGTAAAGCAATCTCTGGAAAATATAAAATCCTCTCTGACAAAGCGCAATGAGTGAATGGATTTAATTAATGATTTCGGAGGGAATTCAGGAATTCGGTCCTTAATTCTATATTTTCAAACGCACCGTTATAGTCGAGTGTAACTGTTGAAGAATCTTGTTTCTCGACGCCGCGCATCTTCATGCATAAATGTTGCGCACGACAATATACAATTACTCCATCATTGGGCAGTGCTTGTGAGAGTGTGTCGCAAATCTCTGCGGTCAGACGTTCCTGAACCTGAAGTCTGCGCGCAAAACAATCTACAATTCGGGCTAATTTTGACAACCCTATCATCTTCCCCTTGGGGATATAGCCTATGGAAACAACTCCGAAGAAGGGTAGAATATGATGTTCACAAACGCTATAGAATTCAATATCTTTTACTATCACCAGTTTAGAACCGGCATGTTCAAAGATCGCCTTTTGAGCGATTTCAAGAGCGTTCTGTTTATAACCTGCTGAAAGGTCAATCATTGCCTTGGCTGCACGCACCGGGGTTTTGAGTAAGCCTTCTCGCTCCGGATCTTCTCCGATAAGGCGAAGAATCTCACGATAGTGACCTGCTATTTCAGCCACTAATGCTTCATCGTGTTTTTCTTTTCTTGACATTACAGTAAAAAGTAGGAGGCATGGATTGAGGTTATTATCACCTCACAACAACTATTTTACATTTTACTACTCGCATTTCTGATGCAAAAGCAGGGAATGCGCGTTTCATCTCCTCCAAAGCAGCTGTCGCTTCACTCTGATTGCGGAAATTCCCTACTCGGGTATACCAATTGGGGGAAGAAGAAAAAGTATAAATCTGACCTCTGTATTTAGGAAACTTAGCGAGGATAGCGCTTCCGCGCGCTTTTGCGCGCGCTTCAAGAGAGCCTTGATTACGTCCATCACTGAAGACCTGAATACGATAACCGTCCATCTTATTGATCCCGGGCCGGAGCTGTGGCTCGGAAGTTTTCTTCTTGGTGACAGGGGAAGTAAGAATAAGAGTCAATATATTTTCGGGAATATCAATAGTGACATTCCCCTCAGACTCCTCAATGATTCTGCTGACAATATCCTTACTTTCATTTTCTTCGGCTGCATACCCTGACACACATGGCAACCATATTAGTGCCACAATCAAGAAGATACTGAGTCCCGATATTTTTTTCATAGAAAGATGGCGTTGAGATTCAGAAAAAAATCGGGAGGTCAAAAGATAAATGTTTATTATTCTATATTTCGACCTCCCGTGATTATTTCACACCCCTGACAAGTTAAACAGGGGTGAAAGAAAGTCAATATTCAGACGAGATAGATCTCAATCGAATGCTGCGATAATGCCAAGGAAATCTTCAGCTTTAAGTGCAGCACCGCCGATCAGACCACCGTCTACATCAGGTTTTGCAAAGAGTTCTTTTGCGTTGCCGGGTTTGCAGCTACCGCCATAGAGGATTGTGGTGTTATCAGCAATTTCTTTACCGTATTTATCTTCAATAACTTTGCGGATGTGCGCATGCATATCTTGTGCTTGCTCGGCAGTGGCTGTTTTTCCTGTGCCGATAGCCCATACGGGCTCGTATGCAACAACAATATTGGAAAATTCTTCAGGAGTGAGAGTGAAGAGTGCTTCAATCTGACCTTTAACTACATCGTTATATGAGCCATTTTCTCTTTCTTCAAGCACTTCACCAACACAGAAAATGGGTTTGAGTCCATTTGCGAGTGCAAGTTTGGTTTTAGCGAGAAGCTGCTCATTATTTTCACCGAAATACTGACGACGTTCACTATGACCGAGAATTACATGAGTAGCACCAGTTGATTTTACCATAGCGGCGCTAACTTCTCCTGTATAAGCACCTTTCTCATGTTCTGAGCAGTTTTCTGCACCAAGACCCAACACGTCGGCATCAATAACGCCCTTAACCGGCACAAGGTGAGTAAACGGAACGCAAATGATTACATCACAATTATTTTTACGACCCTTTACAAGTTCGTTAACTGTGTTGGCAAGTTCGAGACCTTCCTCTACAGTTGTGTTCATTTTCCAGTTTCCTGCTACAATGTTCTTTCTCATTTTTTCGAATTATTCGTTATGTTTAGCTATTTTTCGAGGCGACAATCAAGATATGTTCAATATCCATTATCAATCTGCAAAGTTAATGATTATTGTCCGTAAATCAAAATCTGCTGATTAAGGGTCTTGGGAAAAATCTTTCTGATGCGTGAGAGTCAGGATTAGCGAAGGAATCGCAGTGAAACAGTCCGACTATTAAATTTGACCTTGGCTATGTATACACCGGATGACAGGGAATTAAGGGAAATTTCAGTACTCCCGGGGATGTTGAGTTTTGCGCAGCGTTGTCCGGCAAGATCATAAATTTCAACTATCGCGGATTCTTCAACATCGACTTTCAGCAACCCGTCTTTTGTGATTGAGAGAATTTCATTGTCTGAACTCAGCTCCCTAATCCCTGATGGCATTGAAATTTCTTGTTGAGCACCTTCATAAAGGTCTATTTCTACCGTATGAATAGCTTGATTGTAAGCCACAAATGAAATAGTGTAATGACCGGGTTCAATCCCCTCGTAGGTAGAGGTGATATTAAAGGTACACAGACAGTCACATAATTCTTCTCCCAGGATTGGCCATACTGAAAACTTAAGATTACTATATTCTTTATCAATTTGAGATCCGAATCCTTGAGGACAGCAATTCGTCTCAAGATTGTACCAGACAAGTGTTAATTTTGAATCGGAATATGAATACGACCATAAGAATCCTGTATCCTCATCGTCATAGATAGAGGTGGTGACTGCTCTTGTGCATCCGGAATTGGATATCTCGGATGGAACGATAGTTTCAGCATTTGTTAATGAGGTGCATATTGTTGCTGCAACCATAGAAATCGATGCGATAAGTAAAGTTTTGTTCATATAGCAAATATATTAAAGTTATTATTGTAACAAATATAATTATACTTCAGCAGAAGTGCAAATCCAAGTTATACTTTTTCTTAAGATTGAGGGAATTATTGTCTTTTTACTTCATCCACACCGGGAATTGCCGCAATATGGTGGATTATTTCTTGAAGTTCATCGGCTGAATGGACTGAAAATGAAATTGTGCAAGTAACGATGGAATCTGTCGTTGCGGTATTAATGCTGTCCATCGTGAGGTGGAGTTGGTTGGAAATACAATCAACGAGATCGAGCAAAAGATGATAACGGTCAACAGCCCTCACGATCATAGTCACCGGATAAACTGTATCGTCGGCTTCATAATTGACTGATACAATATTATCTCCAAACTGAGATGCAAGGCGAATGGCTGTGGCACAATCACGCTTATGAAGAGTTATTCGCCCTGTTTTATCCTTGAACCCAATTACTTCTTCCCCTGGAATCGGATTGCAGATAGGACAAACATGATACATTGGAATAGGTTGACTGTCAAGATAATTAGAAATGGCTTTCTTAGCTTTGTAGGTCACGACCGAGTCAAGCCAATCAGGCTCAGGATGACATTGAGGATCCGTAAATATCTCCACAACGTCACCTCTACGCAGTTGGGATTTAATCGAGGTTAAGAAACCGTTGACACGTGCATATTTTGCATTTTCTCCAAGTTCCTTTTTTACTTCATAAGCAAAATCGAGTGCAGTCGCTTTCTGAGGTAAGATCATCTCCTTACCATCAGGTGTAAACGTCATTATATCATCATTATAAAATGAAGTGACTACATTTTCAATAAAATTTGAGCCGTCTTGTTTACTCCTCAACGCAATATCATCCAGGAGTGTCCGGAACTTTTCAATCCATTTCTTAATCATTCCTTCGGAACGTCCGTTGGCACATCCGAGGTAGGAATCGATTATCATTCGGTGACTACTGATATGGACTTCTTGCCAACGCCCGAAGTCCGCAAGCAGTTTGACATGGAAACTTTGGTATCCGTTTTCTTTAGGAGTGTCGATATAATTGGAAATCCCGCCGGGTTTCTCATTGAAGTGATTGGTAAGAAGCGAATAGATGCGCAGCGCCATCTCTTTGTCACTGACTCCATCGGGAGTTGAGAATTCAATTTCTGTGAAATGCCGATATTTCAGATGATTGAAATCATCTCCATATTTGTGCATTTTGCGCCAAAGGGAATAGGGCTGCCGATAGATTACCCTCACGGTCGCTTTAACTCCATTTTGAGAAAGTATGGATTCAATTTTTTTAGTAAATCGCTTAAGTCGAGAATGTTGCTGGCGTTCATCTTCGGCAATGAGCTTGACCATCTCTTCGTATTCATGCGGACATCGGAAGCGGAAACTAAGATTTTCCAATTCCGTTTTAATATTATACAGTCCAAGGCGATTTGCAAGCGGTGCATAGAAATAATCTGTCTCGCCGGCTATCTTCATCTGTTTAGCAGGGGGCATTGAAGAGAGGGTGCGCATATTATGCAAACGGTCTGCCAACTTGATAAGAAGTGCACGCACATCAGTCTGTAATGATTCCAACATTTGTCGGTAATTATCCACCTGTTTGGAATAATCATATTTCTCCTTTTTTTGTTTTGTCACCACACCGACAAGGAAAGCGACATTCTCACCGAATCTATTTTTTATATCCTCCAAAGTAAAATGCGTATCTTCCACCACATCATGAAGAAAGGCTGCCATCACGGCATCCGGACCAAGTTGCATCTCCGAAGCAACGATTTTTGCTACTGCAATGGGATGCAGTATATACGGCTCACCTGTTTTTCTTTTTTGGTCATGATGAGCTTCTTTTGCGAGTTCAAATGCAGACTTGATATTGCGAAGTTGCTTAAGCGAACATCTTGATGACATGATCTTAAACACTTCTTCTGCCTGTCTCTGGATTTGCTTGTTATAATCTTCCTTAGAAGAAGGAACATCAGCGAGATTTTTCATTTGGCGGGTAATTGGGGTTGACTTCATTCTTTATTCCACAAAAATAATAAAATTCTTATAGTTAAACAATAATGATATGGAATTAGGATATTAATGATTACAAGTCTCAGCTACAGATGCCAATTTTCTAAAGAAGAATGTTAGACGCCGTCTCTGGGGTTCCCCAATTTTATGAGACGGGCTCTTAATCCGGAAGGATATCAAGCAAAGTTGACAATTTCCTTTCTGTTTCTTCCCATTCGGCTGAGGGAATTGAATCTGCCATTATTCCGCCACCCGCAAATAGTATTAATTTCTCAGTTTTTGTAAGCATACAGCTTCTCAAATTTACAAATAAGTGGACACCGAATTTATCTATTAATCCGGCATATCCCCCATAATAACCCCTGCTGAAATTTTCCAATCTTAATATATCGGTTAATGCCTCGTCTTTAGGAAATCCGCATAGTGCTGGAGTAGGAGAGAGTGTCCCGGTTATTTGTTTTACTAATAAAGGGATGGATATATTATCCGGAAGTTTCGCTGACATGAGTGTCTGTAAATGTTCAATCGGACCGGCTTTCTTTGTAATCGGGTCAGTAATCTCCAGAGTCAATCCTAATCGAGACAGTAAGTCTGCTATATATCGGGAGACAATTCTTTGTTCTTCTTTATTCTTATCATCCCATTCGCCGGGCGTGTCAGCGGGTCGCGTGCCTGCGAGAGACATGGTTGTCAAAGTGTTTCCCGATATTGTCAGCAACATTTCCGGACTTGCACCTATCCAGGTTCCCGATCCGGGAGCATGGAAACAAAATATATTGGCAGACGGGTAAATATTACATAGTTTGGTAAATATCTTCCCGGCACTCCGTTTACAGTCCTGAATCAAGACTCTCGCTGCAACGGTTTTATGAGACTCTCCTGATTTTTTTAATCTTGAGACAATACTGTTGACTTCAAACTGATGTTCTTCGAAAGTAGTAGATTTGTCTGGAAGCGGATATTTTAAACCTTCCTCCTTCCCATCTAAGGATAACCGGTTTTGAAGATTGTCAGTTTTTAATAGTCTTTCAGTACAGATTGGATCTGAGGGTATAGTGAAAATATTATCCGGATTATTGTCAAAAGGAGCAATCACGAATCCATCTATATCAGTAATCCCCGATAATATCTTCCCCGTGCAATTAAATATCACTTCCTTTTCACCGGGATATCTGACAGCATAAAAATTTAGATTTTGTGTCAGTGCTTTTTCTATTCCCTGTGATGCTTCGGAAGACAACATAAAAAGTAATTGTTTAATAAATCCGGGTAGTGATTTTAGTACTGTGATATTTCCCCTTCTAATTCAAAGGGGAAAGATTTAGTAATCTCGACATTGATAAATTCACCCGGGGTAAGATTATTGTTTTTAACAAGAATTTCCGGATCGACCTCCGGACTATCCCATTCACTGCGGCATACGGCTGTGTCTCCTTCAATTCTGTCGACAATTACTCGTAGTTTCTTTCCGACCATTTTCGCTTGCAGATCTGCTGAAATATCTTCTTGCAGAGCCATCAGAGTGTCGAGTCGTTTCTGCTTTATTTCTTCCGGTATTGAATCTGTCAGATGCCGAGCTGCATAGGTGTCTTCTTCTTCACTGTAAGCGAAGGCTCCCATGCGTTCAAATCGTTGCTCTTTTACAAAATCCAGAAGTTCTTTAAAGTCTGATTCCTCCTCTCCGGGAAACCCTACCATGAGTGTAGTGCGTATTTTAATATCCGGTACTCGCTGTCGAATTTTTGAGAGGAGCTGAATTGTCTGTTCTTTGTCTATGTGACGCCTCATGTTGGTCAATACCTTATTCGAGATATGTTGCAACGCAATATCGAGATATTTGCATACATTTCTGCGTTTATTCATCACATCGAGAATATCGTCAGGAAAGTCCGCGGGATATGCATAATGTAGCCTTATCCATTCCACTCCCGGGACTTGAGACATCATGTCAATTAGTTCGGCAAGCTTGGATTTGCCGTAAATATCTTTTCCATAGGAAGATAAGTCTTGTGCAATTATATTAAATTCTTTTACACCGGATTTTACCAACTCTTTGGTTTCTTCCAGAATCTCCTCAATGGATCTCGATGTGTGGCGACCTGTAATCAAGGGAATAGCACAGAATGCGCAGAATCTGTCGCACCCCTCGGAAATCTTCAGATACGCTGAGAATGGGGGAGTGGTAAGTGTCCTTTCCCAATCTTTCACAGGTTGTTTTGTATCGCCAGCTGTATTATCGGATAGATCCGGCAGATTATCCACAAAATCTTTCCAATCAAATTTGCCATACCATAAATCGACCTCCGGGATGAGTTGTGTCAGTTCATCAAAATATCGTTGAGATAAACAACCCATTACGACAATTTTCCCGATTTTACCTTTCTTCTTCGCTTCAGTAAGCTCTAAAATCAAGTGGATACTTTCTTCCTTGGCATCTGCAATAAAACCACAGGTATTGACTACCACATAGTCACCGGAAGGAGTCTCCGGATCATGGTTCAATGTGTATCCCTTAGCTGACAAACGTTTCAAGAGACGCTCGGAATCAATAAGATTCTTTGAGCATCCCATTGATATGACATCTATATTCCTTCCCGGCATGGTGAGATCAAGGTTAGTTAGCTGCGTTCCCAAATAATGATTTGACAAATTCTTCGGGACGAAAGAGTTGAAGGTCGTCTATTCCTTCTCCAATACCTATATATTTGATTGGTATATTGAATTGGTCGCTGATCCCTATCACAACGCCACCTTTGGCTGTTCCGTCAAGTTTGGTGACTGCAAGTTTATTGACTTCAGTGGCGGCAACGAAACTTTTTGCTTGTTCAAATCCATTCTGACCAGTGCTTCCATCAAGCACGAGAAGAACCTCATGAGGTGCAGAAGGAACGACGCGTTTCATAACATTCTTGATCTTTGTAAGCTCATTCATCAGCCCGGTTTTATTATGCAATCTTCCTGCAGTATCGATTATTACAACGTCAGCATCATGAGCCTTAGCGGAAGACAGCGTGTCAAAAGCCACTGCCGCGGGGTCACTTCCCATTTTTTGCTTCACAATTGGGATTCCGCCACATCTCTCTCCCCATATTTCTAGTTGTTCGATAGATGCCGCACGGAATGTATCAGCAGCTCCGATAACCACATTTGCACCTGCCTTCTTATATAGATTGGCAAGTTTGCCAATAGTAGTGGTTTTGCCCACACCATTGACGCCAACAACCATAATCACGTAAGGCCCATCTTCCGGTTTTGATACTTCAAAATCTTCATGAGTTGAGGAATCTTTTGCAAGCATATCAGTTATCTCTTCACAAAGCAGTTGATTTAATTCTGAAGTGCCTACATATTTATCGCGTGCCACACGATCCTTAAGACGATTTACAATCTTGACAGTAGTATCTACTCCGACATCACTTGTGATGAATGCTTCTTCAAGTTCATCGAGCACATCATCGTCGATTTTACTTTTGCCGGCAACCGCTCTTGTTATTTTATTCCAAACTCCCTCTTTTGTCTTTTGCAAACCGGAATCAAGCTGATCCTTATTTTCTTTAGTAAATAGTTTCTTAAAGAATCCCATTCTAAATTGTTTTTATTTAACCTGCAAATTTAACAATATATTTTTATTATTCAAAATGCAGATTTCAAGCCAAAAAAATTGTCCTGATTTATCCGATAGTGCATAAATAAATCAGGGGAAAGTCGTGACGACATATCCCCTGATATTCATGAAAAATTTTTTTGATTTTATTTAAAGAGATATTGAGAAGAGATAGACTGATTATTATGAATTCTTCTAATTGTATCCGCAAATAGTTTTGCAATTGGAAGAACGACAGCTTTCGAATTCTCTTTGACGTAGGGAATGGAGTCAGTAAATATAATTTCGGTCAACCCGCTTTCCACGACTCGTTGTGTCGCAGGGTCACTCATCACCGGATGACTGCAAAGTGCTCTCACTGACTTTGCGCCAAAGCCCATCAGGAGATCGGCAGCTTTAGTGATTGTGCCGGCAGTATCCACAATGTCGTCAATGAGAATGACATTTTTATCTTTTACATCACCGATAACCGTCATTTTCTCAACAACGTTTGCTTTAGCACGCTGTTTATGACACAATACCAAAGGAACATCAAAATATTTAGCGTATGAGTTAGCTCTCTTGGCTCCTCCCACATCGGGTGAAGCAATACACATATCTTCAAGATGCAAACTTTCTACGTATGGAATGAAAACCGACGAGGCATACAGGTGATCGACAGGAACATTGAAGAAGCCTTGAATCTGATCAGCATGAAGATCCATCGTTATAAGCCTATCAATTCCGGCAACGCTCAATAGATCAGCTACTAACTTGGCTGCAATAGAAACACGGGGTTTATCCTTGCGGTCTTGACGAGCCCAACCGAAATAAGGGAGAACAGCGACAATTGTAGCGGCAGAAGCTCTTTTAGCAGCATCAATCATCAATAAGAGCTCCATTAGATTGTCGCAATTGGGGAATGTGGATTGAACAAGATAGACTTCGCTTCCTCGGATTGATTCTTCAAATGAAACTTCAAATTCTCCATCGGCAAAATGTTCTATCTTCATTTTGCCAAGCTCTATGCCCAGTTCTTTGCATATTGATTCACCAAGATAATGACTCTTTGTGCCGGCAAAGACCTTGATGGGCGGGAGGAAATTACTCATGGTTATGAAATAGATTGATAATTGTATTCCTGATTGGGCAGCGTCATCTGATATAGATAGTTCCAAACGACACTTCAAAATTACAAATTTATTTTGAAAAGTGCATAAATTTAAAGATATTTTTATACATCTTTTTGTGAATTCAGATCCCTGACTATCTATGTTACCGTCTCATAAAGTTTTAGGGATACCGGGCTCTAAACTTGGCGAAAAACGCTGACCTGAGCCGGCCTCGTCTCCCTGGGTGCTTTTTGTCTCTTTAAGAAATCTAAGGACTATGGCGTCTGATGATTCGAGCTTAATTTTTATCGGTTTGCCGCGTTGAAGCCGTGCGGCGACATTCCTTCCCCATAGTAATTCTTCTTTTGCCGGAATTCCGTCCGGGATCTTTATAAAATCAAAGGCATGATCAGGAATATTGATCGCCATGGACGTTGCCTGATGTCCGAAATTTACCGCAACGAGAAGTATTTCGTCATCCGTATGTCTGAAAAATGCAAATTGACTGTGAGGGTTGAAATCCGGATTCTGCAGATTAACATACATTAAATCATAGAATCCACCTTCCCTGATAGCCTTATTGTCATTACATAAATTTAAAATTCTGGTATAAAATGAGCGTAACCATTTCTCTGAATTTGTCAATTCAGCTCCATTACATTTTCCATTGCAATACCAACGGCGCATTGTGTCGTAGCTCCAGAAATCAAATATTGTGGATCTATTGTTATCTCCCGCAAATCCTTCATTATCTTTCGCCGGTTCTCCTAACTCCTGTCCATAATAGATCATCATGGGTCCCGTCGAGATGAGAGCGGAAACAGCCATGTGGGGTATCGCACGAGTTGCATCTCCGGCAAATTCCTTTGAAGCAAATCTCACCTCATCATGATTCTCAAGGAAGTTAAGCATTTTATCCCCAATTCCATCTACTGTCTGCCATGATGATGTGAGTTGAGCCGTAGAATAATTGAAACGCTCAATCCCTACAAGGGTATCATATAAGTTCACCTTATCATATAAGTAGTCGAACCCGCAATAGTCCAGGAATGGGCGGTATAGGCCTACATCATATATCTCTCCAATAAAGATGATATGTGGAAATTTATGTTTAACCTGAGGTATGACCCAATGCCAGAATGCTTGGGGCACCATAAAGACCATATCACATCTGAAACCATCTATACCTTTGCTTGCCCAAAACATCAGGATATCGCGCATCTTCATCCATGTGTCTGGGATAGGATTAAAATGGTCTGAATTATCACCATAATCATGCCCATAATTTAATTTTACGGTTTCATACCAATCATTCTTTGTGCAGAATGCTGTGAAACAGTCATTCCCGGTGGCTTTGGCAGGAAATTCTATGTATGCTTCCTCTCCTTCGGCATCGAGAGGAAATTCGGGCATAAATTGTTGATTGGTGATGTAATAATAATTATTATGAGGAGTGAAGTGCATGTTGATATCATCCTCTGAACCGAAATCTCTTACATTTGCGGGGGCTACATCGGAATGATAGACCCGTGCGGTATGATTGGGCACAAAATCGATAATGATTCCCAATCCTTCTTTGTGAGCCCGTTTAACTAATTTCTCAAATTCCTTCCTTCTCTCTTTGGGGTCGCAAGAGAGAGCGGGGTCTACATCATAATAATCTTTTATGGCGTAGGGCGATCCGGCTTTCCCTTTGACAACATTGGGATTGTCTGCAGGGATCGAAGCTGATGGGAACGCTTCTTTGGTCGCGTGTTCAATAAGTCCGGTCAACCATAGATCGGTTATCCCTAATTCTTTCAATGATTTGAGAAGTTTGGGAGTGTAGTCTTCAAGATGACCGCTTCCATTCTTCTCCAAAGAACCGTCAGGAATACAATTTTCGGTTCTATTGGTAAATATTCTTGGAAAAATCTGATATATAATTCTTTTCTTAGATTCGGTTTTCATTGATAATCGGAATGTGTTGAATATTACTTCATCCGTAGTGTGCTTTATAGCAAATATAGGGAGGGGGAAGTAATCTTATATATTTTTATTTAAACTCTGTTCGAGAACATGGCAAGCTGAATCATATCCTAAGGTCACAGCCTTTTTAAGAGCAGACAGTTGGAATGTGCCTAATGAAGTGATTTGAGACGTCTGAACCACATAGTCACACAAATTGATATCCGGCAAACTATTGGATTTGGACATCAGCTGATAAGATCGCATCGCGATCTCCACAATAGAACTTTTGAATTTATAGCTGTCATTGAGTGGAGAGCAATTAAAACCATATAATGTCTTGCAGTAGTTGCGGATCGCCCAGGCTGGCAGATTGCGGAGCACTCCACCATCAACATAATGTATGCCATTGATTTTATAAGGTTGGAACACAATGGGAATACTGCATGAAGCCATAACCCGTGGCACTATCTCACCTTTGACCCAGCCCGTGCTTTTCCCATGATCAAAATCAGTGGCACAAACCACAGTAGGGATATTCAGTTCTTCCAGATATTTCACACTCAGCCAACTCTCAAGCAACTTAGCAAACCTATTTAATTTCATCAATCCCTGCCGAGGCATTACCCATTCGGTAAAATCCGTAAGTTTGGTTGCAGCTGAGAAGCACTCAATCATATCCAGTGGTGTGAGCCCTGAAGCGTATAAAACGGCCGCAATTGACCCTGCCGATACTCCTGATTGAATATTTGGTCTTATGCCGAACTTTTCAAATGCCTGAAGCACACCGATGTGGGAAAACCCTTTTGCCCCTCCACCTCCATAAGCATATCCAATGCTATTGGGTTTACTCAATCCAATCCTTTCCAACAGTCCGTCAATTATCCAAGCCATCGATCTATCCGTTAATGAGGTGAAGGGAGAATGTCCCCCGATAATATTCAGTTTATTTAGTCTTACTTTTTTTTTACAAAAAGATTTACAAAGGTATTAAATATTTTTACCGTTTACAAGAGGAACCGGATTCAATAAGGATCATTTATTCCCTTTTCGTTTCCGGCGCAGGAAGGTGAATGGATTATTGAAATCTTTACGATATACAATTCCTAATCCTTGAGTCGTTAAAGCTGATTTAAGATAATAATTCTGATCATTAAAATGATTATAAGCTTTCAATCGGAGATTCCCGTTTTTTGATAAGAGATATTCTATATCGAAATCGCCAACAAAGGTGGTTTGAGAAGTCTTTCGGTCGCGATAACCGAAATTGCCGTTCAGGAGCAATCTGTTGTCAAGAAGTCGGGAAGATAATGCCACATCCATCTCAAAATCTGAGAAATCCCCTCTATCACTTCTAAACGATGGTGACACAGAGACTTTATCTGTCAGTGACCCCAACATTCTCGAAAATTGTGTTGAGAGAGTTGATGAGGCTACCGAGGCGAGTTCTCCGGTGCCGTCTGAAGATAGTCCCATATATTCCGGTGTGTAGAAACGGTTGAGAGCCAAGAGATATAGAATCTGTCGGTTCATCATGTCATCGGTTGATATTATACTTTTGACCTTCCGTTCCATATCGGATGTCAGTGTGGGAAGCTGAATGTCGAAAGAGATGGAAGGAGACTCAAGATCCCCTTTCACATATAAGCATGCATCCACAGGGACGTTCGTACGATTTAATTCCCTGTCTGTTGAAAAACTTTTGTCAAGATCAGTCAGATTAGTGTTTACTCTATATAATGCCGAAATATCAAGCATTGCATTCATGGGATTTCCATTGAAACTGACCGTGCTTCCCGGAGAGATATTGAAATCTCTGATAAATATATCCTGAAGTGTAAAGTTATATGTTCCTTCATCAAGGGTATATTTACCATACATCGACAGGTTGTCGGTGAAAGAATTATAATTGATGTTTATGGGTCCTGATCCTCTCGCCTTAATTTTATCTCCTGAAGCAGGATCCATGATCAGGGTCATTAGCGCGCCCGGTGTGGTGGATACCTGAAGATTAATGGTAAAAATTGAGGGGGGAGCGATATTTCCTGCGACCTTGTTAGCTATCTCCCTGACGACGTATGGTATACTGTCATTGACACTGGTAGAAACCTCTTCTTTTGACCTATCGCTGAAAGTCAGAAATGAGTAATCATTAGCCACCTGGGTATCGTTGAGGACGAACGTGAATAGTGTGCCCGGCGCAGTTGCCATTTCCACATCAATTGCCACAAGACCCGGGTCTCCGTGAATATTGGCATTTCCGTTGCAGAAAAAAGTGCCATACCAGACAGGGTTGATTTTATCATTTGTGTCATAGCAGAGCAATTTGCGTGCATCTGTCAATTTAAAGTCAAATGATGCATCATGGAAAAAATTATGAGATAGATCCCCGCTGAATGTTCCGGTATTACCATATTTATCATATAGTCGCAATGGAGGAATATGAATCCTTCCCTGAGTTATCTCTACATCTCCGCTTGTGGAGTAGGTCACGTTGGTCGGGTCAAGTTTAAGGCTGAGTGTATCGACATGCAGATTCCCTATTAAATCGACATCGATAAATGTGCCGAATAGCTTAGCTTTCCCGCTTGCCTTCCCCTCTACGTATGATGAAAAAGTCTTCATAAAGGGTTGCAAGAATGCCACATTGACTTTGTCAGTGTTGAAATCGAATGATAGGGAGTCCTTCCCAAGAAATATACCCCCATCTACAAGCGCCACTCGTTTTCCGCTCTCTGCCACATCTGCTTTCAAGCTTATCTTTTTGAGATTATTAATCCAGGAAGCGGAAATATCTCCGTCACCCAGAATAGCATCATTATAACTAAGGTTCTTAACATAAAGTCCTTTGGTGAAAGCTTTGGGAGAAGAACTGAATAAAGCACTCCCTTCAATTTCACCGGTGGCAGAACCCCCGAAAGTTACATTTTTGATTGCAAGAGTATCAAATATGAATCCCAAGTCCATATCGGCTAATGAAATACGGACGCTGTCGGCAGAAGATGAAGATGCTGTCCCTTCGATATTTATATATTGATCAAGATGGCGGATACTGAGATTGTCGATAGACAGGATATTATCTTTAAATCCTAAATATGCTTCTCCGACATTCCAATCAGCTCCATTTATAGATATATCGGTAGGATGAACTTTAAGACTAATATTGGGATTCTTTAATAATTCTTCTGATTCGATTTTAGTATCGATAATAATATTTCCTTTATATAAATCAGTTTCCCGTCCTTTCCATCCGATGGATGATGTTAAAAGATTATCGTGCGCTGTAAAATCAAGATTTATCCAGGCATCTCCGTGTTTGACCGGCATCAAGGTCTGAAGTGTCAAATCAGTGGTTTTACCAGGCACATCAATTTTCAGATTCAAACCTGTGTTTCTAATGATCTTGTCATTTCCTTTCAATAAATATGGAGCATCAAAATAGATATTTGCCGTCTGATTAGACTTGTCGGTATTTCCGGTTATCGTTATATCCGATAAAGGAAGTAATGGGGAATTAAAAAATTTGAAAGGGGAAGTATCATCTTTTATATCTATATCAATTTTTAAATCAGGTATTTCATAGGAATGTGGGATCCTGATAATCGAGGGTAGAGAGGGTTGAATCATGCTCAAAAATTGTGAGGGAAGCAAAGATGGACGATAATCCCCATCTACTTTTATATCAAACCAATCCGAACTGCATCTGAAAGATCTGAACCCTTCTATAAAATTGTTTTGTATAAATAATGAAGTCAGTTTCAGTTCCTTTTGCTCATTACCGAACCATAAATTGTGTCCGTAAATATTCCCGGTGAAAGTATCTATGCTGTTACCTTGAATTTTACAGTCGAGCTCACCATGAAATTTATAATTGTCAAAATTATTCATTATCCCGAATGCGGATGGAACGAGATTTTCGATTTCTATTTTTCCTGTCCATTCCGACTGAGGACCATCAAGAATTATACCCGCTGTGCCACTGAGAGTAGCCATCGGATCATGGCTGTTAATTCGGAAATTGATCATTTTCTCAGCTTTCCCAACCTCCAGATGTAAATCATTAAGATTAATTCCATTATAATGAATCCTCTCAATATCCGATATTATTTCACCATTAATCTTATCACCTTGAATATTTAGTGAGCATTCTGCGTTCATTGCAACATCTCCAAACGTATTTTTATTGAGAACCTCACCGATATTAAAGACGGGGATATCGATGTTTCCTATAATCTCATATTTTTTATTCGTTTTTTTAAATTGTCCTGAAAGATCGATATATCCCGGGTCTGAATCAATTGACAAATCGACTTTTCCCTCACCCTTATAAAGGTCAATTGCTCCTTTACCGTTAATAGCAAGATTCCCTATATTTGTAATAATATCGAAATATTTAGGTGAGAGGGAAGGAATGAAACTGCATAAAGAGTATAGGGTGGTCTTGTTAAGATTCAGATTTAAGGCATTTATGGATAATGCTAACTTTTCCACGGAATTAAAGTTAACTCCTTGACCCTTGATGTTAAGATATAACGTTTTGTCGGGAGATGAAATTTCCAATCTATTTATCACCGCATCCTGCAGATTACCTTCAATATCGATGTCTAATGTATATGTGGAGGAAAACTCATTCAGCTGAGGATAAAAATACGCCAGATCGGAAGGGGTAATATGATTATTTATGATAACAAGGGCAATCTTATCCATTGAAAAGGCGGATTTTATATTCTTGAAGTTTGTAAAGGATAAATTAATATCTGCCGGAGACAGGTTGGTTCCCGGCAACCTAAGATTAAAATCCTTTACCGAAATTGACGTGGGGGTAATATGAGTAACGAAAGAAAGCTTATCAATAAAGACCTGATGGTCAATATTAAGTGACATCCTTCTCAGATCAATTATAAAGTCATCATTTTTAATCCTCGGACATGTAATATCTGCTTTAAGTCCTGAAATTTTGAAATGGTCAGGGTCAAATTTCGATTTCGAACTCCGGCTTTTCCATAATCTGTCGAAACCGATGTCGCTGTCTCTGATAACGATACTCCTAAGTTCGAGGTCAAATTTTGTGGGTGGCTCTTTCTTTTCTTGGGGTATTATCAGGTCAATAATAAAGTCAATATTTAATGGACCATCCTCTTTATCCTGAGATATATTTGCTTTGAGTCCAATTAATTCGGCATATGTGAATACGAATTTGCGGGATGTCAGCAGTGAATATATACTTATTCCGGCGCCTAACTTCTTAATTTCTGCAAGTTTATCTCCGGCAGGGGTGAAGATAGTAACTTTTGAAAGCACAATCTCATTAAAAGGATAGATACTTAACTTTTCAATTTCAACTTTGCTTCCAAGTTGCGCGGAAAGCTCGGATTGAGCCACGTCTCTGATTTTATTTTCGACCGCGGGAATACTTAATGCTATGTAAATAATGGCGAATATGGCAAGGATGGCAAGGATAGTCGAAAATAAAATACTTCGGATAACCTTATATATCCACCTGATTACTTTCATTGAGCTTAATATTGAAAAAGAGAAAGTCTATTAACGACCATTATTTGCCTCCGGCATAAAGGCATCTTCGATATATTCCAATTGTACCACCTTCCGTAAAGCTTCGCTATATAACACCGAACAGACATCGAAACGATAATCATACGTCTCCGAAAGGCATGATAGATAAATGTCCGCACCGCGAACCATCCGCTGACGCTTTTTTTTATCGATGGCATCCAACGGATCCCCCGGTGGTTCACCATCAATATTGCGTCCTTTAACTTCTATAAAAGCGATAATATTCCCGGCTTGTGCGATTATATCAATTTCTATTGAATTAGAAACTTTCCATCGGGTTTCCCTCACGACATAGCCATGGGTAATTAGATAATCACATACGGCTTGCTCGTAATTAAGACCTTTGGAATAAGTTGACGGCATGCGCTTATCAATAGGCTTTAAATGACATGTCAAGACCCTTGACGCTATGAGTGAGTGCACCGACGGAAATATAATCCACTCCGGCTTCCCCATATTGGCGAAGGTTGGAAAGAGTAATTCCTCCGGAAGATTCTGTCTCTGTAGCTCCGTTGACAAGGGCAACCGCTTCACGAGTCAATTCAGGTGTGAAGTTGTCAAACATTATGCGATCAGGTTTAAGAGGAAGTACTTTCTTAATGTCTTCAAGACTCCTGACCTCTATTTCAATCTTTAAATCTTTATTATTCTTACGACAATATTCTTGAGCGCTTTCTACTGCTTTCTCTATTCCTCCGGCGAAGTCTACATGATTATCTTTTATAAGGATCATATCGAATAGCCCCATTCTGTGATTGGCTCCTCCACCAATTTTGACCGCTTCCTTCTCAAGAACCCTCATCCCCGGGGTGGTTTTGCGTGTGTCGAGCACTTTTGTGTGAAGACCCTTGAGCTCATCTTGATAGCGGGCTGTCATTGTGGCGACTCCGCTCATCCTTTGCATGATATTGAGCATGGTTCTTTCCGCGATCAAGAGACTTCTCACCGGTCCTTCTGCGGTGAAAGCTATATCTCCTGGTTTTACATGGGTGCCATCTTTAATGAAAACATCCATTTTAATCGACGGATCAACATATTCGAGAACTTGACGAGCGATATTGACTCCAGCGAGAACCCCCTCTTCTTTGATTATCAATCTTGATCTACCCATCGCATCTGCGGGAATGGTGGAAAGAGTTGTGTGGTCTCCATCTCCTAAATCTTCTGCAAATGCGAGATCGAGGAGTTGCTTGATTAATTCTTCGGTAGTTTTCATTTTATGATTTATGTTTTTATTCGTGGTCTGGAAATGCAAAATTAACGATTATTAATGATATTTCAACAAACCGTAGTAAATAAATGTTAATAAATAAAGTGACTAAATATAAAAAACAAAAATATGAATACGGGATTAATAAAAATAGACTCGGAATTAAGAAAAACACTTTATCCGGTGATGCATGTCATAATTTTGGTATTGTCCATCTATCTGGTGGTATGTATATCAATCGATACATTTAAAAATTTGCAATTTTATAATCAGCCGAAATTCTTACAGACGCAATTTTGGATTTGTATGATTTTCCTTGCCGATTTCTTTATTGAATTGATATTTTCTCCAAATAAGGGCCATTATTTATGGACTCATTCGATCTTTTTCCTGGTTTCTATCCCTTATCTTGCTATATTTAATCATTATGATATTCATTTCTCTCATCAGATTGAGTATTTGCTTCAGTTTATTCCTCTTGTTAGAGGAGGGTACGCTCTGGCCATCGTTGTCGGTTGGTTCACATCCAATAGGGCGACTTCACTGTTTTTCTCATATTTGATAACATTGCTTGCAACAATTTATTTTTCAAGTCTTGCATTCTATTTATTTGAGCATCATGTTAATAAGCTGGTGACTGATTATAATGACGCTCTCTGGTGGGCATTTATGGATGTGACTACCGTTGGTTCAAATATTATAGCTGTCACTCCTGTAGGAAAAGTGTTATCAGTACTGCTTGCAGCTTTGGGAATGATGATGTTCCCGATTTTCACGGTCTATGTTACAAACAAAATAAAATCCATGAATCAAAGTCACGATGCACTCTTCTCGATGGGGGGTACGGCAGCGTCCGCTCAAGCGCCGGCAGTAACTTCTTCACCGGATTCACCGGCTGAACAAAAATAATTTTGATTATCTGAATTATTTTGATTAACTTTGCATTCAAACACCAGTTTCTGCCGAGTATTAATTTGACAGATACAGATTTAATTGGCAAATGGAACAGTTGAGAAAAGTCAGTACGGAGCAACTTTACATGTTGTGGAAAAACCTCTCAGTAGGTTTGCTGACCGTTGTTGTAATGATGGCTTTATCAAGGCTACTTCCGGAATTTCTGTCTCCGGTAGTGGCTTTGGTCTGTGCGGCTGTTCTTTATACATATATTTATAATGTGCAAGCCAAGGGACAACAAAATTGTATGGTGATCCCATACGTAATTTTCTGTTCATTAATAGCTTACTCATTTGTCTTTATCCTTATTAACATTGTAAGTCTCGTTTTCCCTGATCTCATACCCGATGAATTCATTTTTCTAAGGGGAATTTGCGTGCCTTATCTGATAATGTTGCCCGTAGGATTCTTTACCTTGCTGATAATGTATTTTAGCAGATCCCGGTTGAAATTATGTGTTTCTTGCAAATTAAAATACGGTAATAATAGCGAACGTGGTCAGCTTGGAAGGATTCTCTCTTATGAATCCAGATTTCAATTTAAGAATCTCATCGGTCTGTTTGCTTTCCTTACCGTAGTAGTCTGGGTCTATTATTTCTTTTTCTTCATACGTATCAATGTTAATGCTCGAGATTGGTATGTATTCCTTTGGTTGACTGTTATCTCAATAGTGTTTGATGAGATTTATTTTATCTTCCGTTATTATAATCTTTATCTCGATCTTAAGGAAAACGGTGAGATTATAAGTCAGGAAGAAATTGCCAATATGACCTCCAAAACATATTTGAGATATTATCTGATATGTGGGAATAAGATATTCCTGAA
This sequence comes from uncultured Sangeribacter sp., assembly GCA_964521885.1. GTDB lineage: Bacteria > Bacteroidota > Bacteroidia > Bacteroidales > Muribaculaceae > Lepagella. The sequence continues at coordinate 119,247 of CAZFUF010000001.1, forward strand.
TGCCCATTCCATAGATCCTAAGCTTCCTTATCGCGAAACAATTGATACCCCCTTCTTTACGAGAAGGAATGTCAATGGTATCATGGTGAGCGATATTAAGAAGATTATCGGTAATATGACAGGAATCTCTGATGGAGAGCTCCGCTTTTTCTATGGACGTAGAATTTCAGACAACTCCGATTCAAGTATGCTCCGATACTTTTATTTCCTTGACGGTAATCCTGAAGATTATGAGATTGGAGTAGATGGTGAATGGATGGACTTTTCAGAATTGAAACGTCTGTATACACATAATCCTGGTCAGCTTTCCTCAACCACTGTTGCCGATCTCACTCGTCTTGCTACAATTATTCTTACTGAAAAGATGTTTGACGAAGATGGATTTAAGAAGTCAAAGATAAAAAAATATCGTCCTAATTTTACACTGATAGATGTCAGAAATTCTGATCTTGATTTCCAGGATGACAAATGGATTAGGATTTCCATGTTTAATTCAGATACTCCTTTCTATAGATTTAAGAGATGGTGGAGAGGGGTGAGCGGTAAGTCCAATAACTCTAATCAATGGCGTTGATTACAATTGTCGGACCCACTGCGTGCGGAAAGACAGCGCGAGCTGTGGCGTTGGCGAAATCGCTTAATGGTGAAATATTGAGCGGAGACTCCCGTCAGGTCTATAGATCGATGGATTTGGGCACCGGAAAAGATATTGAAGAGTATAGAGATATACCATATCATTTGATTGACATTGCCGAAGCCGGAGATAAGTATAACCTTCATCTTTTTATCAAAGATTTCAGAAGTGCATTAAAGCAAGTTGAGCAGGCAGGTAAACAACCAATTTTTTGTGGTGGATCCGGACTGTATGTAGAGTCTGCACTTAGCGGAATAATTTTGCCCGAGGTGCCATCAAATCCTGAACTACGTGCCTATTATGCCAATACTTCCTTAGTAGATCTTACAGAAATTCTGAATAAAAAAAAGAAACTTCATAATCAGACGGATGTCGATACGGTTGCAAGAGCTATACGGGCCCTTGAGATCGCTGATTATTATGAAAAAAATCCGGATAAGGCAATCCTTGCCGATAGGGAAAGTGCTGAACCAATCGAATCAATTATCATAGGCATTGATATTCCCAGAGATGTTAGAAGGGAAAGAATATCCCATAGACTCGATGAACGACTTAAATCAGGAATGATTGAAGAAGTGGAAAATATCTTGAATAAGGGAGTTTCCCCCGATGCATTGATTTATTACGGATTGGAATATAAATTCATTACCCTTTATGTCATCGGGAAGATGTCTTATCAAGAAATGTATAAAGGTCTTGAAACTGCAATCCATCAATTTGCAAAACGCCAGATGACTTGGTGGCGCGGGATGGAAAGAAGAGGTTTTAAAATTAATTGGCTTCCATATAATATTTCGGAAGAAGAATTCACAACGGAAGTCAGAAAGCTACTCGCTTATAACTTCTAAGGTCACATTTTTATTAGTCGGTGCCAAAATCTGTAACCTAGCTTTATCCCTGCAACCCTCAAACCATATAACCTAATCCCATCAACACTTAACCACCACAAACTATGCAGCACCTTCAGCCCGGTCAATATTACTCAACTAAGAGTTGGTTAAGCGGTCGCTTAGGCACAAAGTGAGTTTTATTTTCATCTCTCCAATATTTGATGTCTCCATCTACAGTCATATCCTTCAGAACCACATTTTCAATACCTTTTCCGATTGCAACCACATATATTGGATCCAAGTTATCAGGGATATGCAGGGAATCTTTGATTCCTTTTTTATTGAATGATTTAATTATGCAGCAACTTAACCCGATGGCGGTTGCTCCTAATGTAATTGTCTCTAACTGTAGACCATCATCACACAGACAATTTTTTGTAATATCAGTATTCAGACATTGAATAAGGTATCCGGTGGGGCGTTCATTTTTTTCGGGACCGTCCCAGTCCGTGAGATAGCCTGCCCAAGAGAGGAAGGGGAATATGGAATCACATTCTTCCCGTGAAGTAACTAATCGATACTTCAAAGGTTGAGCATTTCGTCCGGATGCGCAATATCTTGTAAGACCGACAAGTTCTTTAAGGATTCCATTGTCTATTTCGTAAGTATTGTCAAAACGTCTTACACTACGATTATCTTTCAACATCTGTTTTAGAATCTCAAACCTGCTTTCCATATCTGTATATCAATAAATGTGTTATAAAAAATTTGAGAGTGTATAATTGTTATCGCTACAATAGCTAATAATTATACACTCCCGAAGTTATCAGTCTTTGGTTATTTCAAATGGTGGGGGAGTACCGGGATCATCATCTTCCGGATAATTTGAGTGTTGAGTTGAATTTTTGTCAGAATCAGCGTTTTTAGGGTCAACATCTTTATCCGTTTTAGATTCCTTGTCGGAAGATTTACTCATTAATTCAAGGCGAGCAGCTTCCTCCTTTTTATTAATCTCCATTATCTCATCCGTGCGTGATTTCCATTTGCGTGGGCCGAGAATAGCTTTCACATCATCATGATAGATCACTTCACGTTCGATGAGCATATCACGAATTTTATTATGTTCAGCTGCATGTTCACGTAAGATCTGTTTTGCCCTTTCGTATTGCTCATTGACGATGCGTGTTACCTCCTCATCAATTATTGTGGCGGTTTCTTCTGAATATGGTTTTGTAAAACCGTATTCCTGACCGGTTGAATCATTATAATTGATGTTGGGAAGTTTATCGCTCATACCATAGACCAACACGAGAGAACGCGCTATTTTAGTGCATTTTTCCAAGTCATCACTGGCTCCTGTGCCGATCTGACCTGTAAATACTTCTTCTGCGGCACGCCCGGCGAGTAGGCCGCACATTGTATCAAGGAGAGCTTGAGTAGGGATTATCTGGCGTGCTTCCGGTGCATACCAGGCTGCCCCTAATGCACGTCCACGGGGCACAATCGTAACCTTTACCAAAGGATTACCATATTCGATTAGCCATGTAATCGTGGCATGTCCGGCTTCATGCGTTGCAATTGAGTATTTTTCTTCATCAGTTATAATTCTGGAACGTTTTTCAAGACCTCCTACGATTCTATCTATGGCGGCCATAAAATCGTTCCAATCTACTGCTTTTTTATTATTGCGGGCTGCAATCAGGGCAGCTTCATTACATACGTTTGCAATATCGGCACCTGAGAATCCCTGAGTTTGGCGAGCCAATTGTTCCACATCAAGTTTCGCATTGGCTTTTAAGTTTCGTAGGTGAACGTTGAAAATCTCAATTCTGTCTGTAAGTTCCGGCAGATCTACAAAAATCTGGCGGTCAAAACGTCCCGGTCGCAAGAGTGCCTTGTCAAGCATATCGGCACGGTTTGTGGCGGCAAGGATTATAACACCATTATTAGAACCAAATCCGTCCATTTCGGTAAGCATCTGGTTGAGAGTATTTTCTCGCTCATCGTTGCTTCCCATATTGGGATTCTTGCCACGCGCTCTTCCGACAGCATCGATTTCATCGATAAAGACAATACATGGCGCTTTTTCTTTAGCCTGCTTAAACAGGTCTCTGACTCGCGCGGCTCCGACACCTACGAACATTTCAACAAAATCACTGCCTGACATTGAAAGGAATGGCACATTTGCTTCCCCGGCTACTGCCTTTGCAAGCAGTGTTTTACCCGTTCCGGGAGGACCCACAAGAAGTGCACCTTTAGGAATCTTTGCCCCTAATTCTGTATATCTCTGTGGATTTTTCAAAAATTCTACGATCTCCTGAATTTCAACCTTTGCCTCTGCCAAACCGGCTACATCTTTGAAAGTCACATTAGTACCGTTATTTTTGTCAAAGACGATGGCCTTGGATTTTCCGACGTTGAAGATGCCTCCTCCGGCACCTCCGCCACCCATTTTCCGCGACATGAAGAACATGAAAAATACTATGAGTGCCAAAGGTCCGAAATACCAGATTAATTTCATAAGCCCGGAACCCTTCTCGTATTTCACCTGTATTATGGGTTTCCCTTCTTTCGCCAACGTTTCATTCCACTGGTCGATCTTCTCTTGAATCTTATCGTTTGAAGGGATAGTGGTCTTGATCTTTTTATCCCCGTCGAAATTTGATGATTTATCGAATTTATGGTGGTTTGCTCCTGCATCATTGACGAATCCTTCCGCAGTCCCGTTTTCTGAGAAAACTAAAATTTTATCGATGTGGCCGGCGGTAGCTGACTTTTCAAATTCTGACCAAGTGACATCTTTAGTTTGTGAGCCGTCTTGGAAATAATAAAGAGCAAGAAGAGAAAGGATAATCAGACCATACATCCAATACATACTCAATAAGGGACGTTTTCTCTGATTGTTATTTCTTTTCGGTAACATATTCATTTTTATATTTCTTGAAATTGTTTACTGTGTTAGGTTAATTTATTGTGTTGACCTTAATTGGGGAAATAGATTAGTCTAAATCGGCAATTGCCCGTGAAGGAGCATCACACCATAGTTCATCAAGTCGATAGAAATCTCTGATTTCGGGCAAAAATATATGAACCATCACACTCCCGTAATCTATAATTATCCATTGACTATTTCGATATCCATCGTAATTATATGGCTTGATGTTTAATTCTTTCTGTATCTCTTCCCGGATATGATCCGCTATTGCACTTACCTGAGTGGTAGATTTCCCCTGGCAAATAATAAACTCCGATGTAGAAGCTCCTTCAATTCCGCTCAGATCAATCAGGTTGATACCGGAACCTTTGGTGTCTTGGATTGCCCTTATTATATGTGGAGTCAGTTCTTTTTGATTTGTCATTTAATGCAAAGATTATTTGATGGAAGCCCCTCTTGTCTTAAGATTATTCTTATTATACAATAATGGAATGAAAGGATTGATATCATTAATGTCAGGTGTAAAAATAATCTATGGGCATGTGAAACGAGAGGTCAGCCTGAACTCTTCTTCAACATATAACAATTAAAAATGCAATATTGTTGGAAAGATATTAAAATTTAACACTTTTAACTTCATGTTAAGGAAATTAAATCGGAGTGATCCGTAAGATATTGGTATCACTCCGATTTATATGAGGCTATATTATAATTGATAATTAAGTAGTAAGGAATTAATTGTTAAATTCCTTCACTCTCCAGTGGTGTTTCCTCCACTTTGTTGGTTCCTTTCCCTTCCCTGATGAAGAATACACAAATGCTTCCCAATGCAATCGATATTCCGGCGACCATCATCATCAGATATTCCGGGGCAAGTTGACCGGGAGTACTGAACATTGATAATATCCATCCACCGGCTAGCGCTGCTACAATCTGTGGTAGGCAAATAGTGCCGTTGAAGAGTCCAAGATATGCCCCGATATTTCCCCCTTTGAGTGAATTTGTCAGAATCGTAAAGGGCCATGCGAGCATAGCTGCCCAGGCACATCCTATTAGGATAAATGCGAGGAAGAGCATCCACTTATTTGTAAACATCGAGAGCATGATGAATCCGGCAGCTCCGAGCAGGAGACTTAAAGAGTAAGAGAATTTTCTGCTCCTGAAACGGGGGAGAAGCACCGCCCAGATGACAGAGCCGATTGCTTGAATTGCATAAAGAAGACCCACCCAGTTACCTGCATCGTTATATTGATTCGTGGCTGAATTCAAAACGGTCTTATATACGTATGAGCAATCGGAAATATTTGAGATTTTGTAGGTCTTGGCATCTTCCATCTGATATTTCCCTTCAGCCCCGTTAGCTACGATTGCGGCTGTGGTAATTTCAGCAGGACCTGAAATTTGAGAAAGGTAATCGCATACTATAGCGTCCGAGGGGTTTTCAACTGCAACACCATCCACAGTAAGTGTTTTGACTTCGGCAATTTTTTCTCCTATTTTTGCCTTTGCCACTCCATCTGTCGAATACAGGACAGTATGATTTGCTACCAGTGTATCGTTTCCATTAGCAACAATGGTTCCACCTGAATAATACCGGTCTTCCACTTTCACACCTTCGATCAAAGCGTTCCCATGACTGACAGCCAACTTATCGTTAATGAGAATATTCTTGTCATTATAAACTTTATCGCCATCTTTAATTCCAACCACACTTTGCATTTCCGGTGTGTCGAAAGCATTATGGGCAACCGTATTTGTTGCATAAGTCCAAAGGAATAAGAACGCAAACCAGCAGAAGAATTGCACCAAGCCGACTGTCCAGAAAGTGGAAGGTGCGTTTTTCAGGAGTTTGAATACATTGGCACTTTGCTTTTCATTTGATTTTTTTTCTATTCCATTGTATTCATTATAGACTGCGGGTGGCCATTCTTTAATCTTGACCAATGAGTATACGACACAAAGAAGGAGGATAGAAGCACCTATATAAAATGACCAGATGACAGTGTCAGGAACTACCCCGGATGGTGCAACATTCTTCAAGCCAATGAATCCGAGAAGAAGCGGGAAAATGTATCCTACGACAGAGCCGGCATTACATAAGAAGCTTTGAATTGAATATGCCAATCCCTTTTGTTTTTCATTGACCATATCTCCCACAAGCATCTTGAATGGCTGCATAGCCATGTTGATCGATGTGTCAAGAAGCATGAGTGCGATTAAGCCGAATAAAATAGCACTTGAAACAGTAAATTGGAAACTACCGCTGTTAGGTAAAAGACACATCACGATTACAGCAATTGTAGCTCCAATGATTAGATAGGGGAGGCGTCTGCCGATTTTTGTCCATGTCCTATCGCTCAATATCCCGACGATTGGCTGGACAATAAGCCCCATCAGTGGTGGAAGTATCCAAAAATAACTAAGATCGTGAGGATCCGCACCAATCGTGGTGAAGATTCTTGATACGTTGGCGCTTTGGAGTGCATACGCAATCTGAACTCCGAAAAAACCGAAGCTGAGATCCCATAATTTCCAAAAGCCTAAATCCGGTTTCGTTTTCATGTAAGAATAATTAAAGGTTTTTAGTCCATGGAGTAAAATAAGAAGAGATATGGTTTATTCGGAGAGAAAAATAATGTCTATACAATATACAATGCCCGGGTGTTTATTATTGTTCAAGAGAATATAGCCAGGCTATCTCCTGATCCCAGATGGTATCATCCGGTGTTTCAAGGATTATGGGAATATTGTCAAATCTGGAATCATTGACAAACCGTTTGAAAAAATCCTCACCTAACGTTCCTTCACGCAAGGAGGCGTGTCGGTCAATCCTTGACCCCAATTCTCGTTTATCATCATTTAGGTGAATACCCATGAGATAATGACGCCCGATTATATTGTCGAATTCTTCCCAGGTTTTTTTGTATCCTTCCGGAGTGCGAAGATCATAACCTGCTGAGTAGGCATGACAAGTATCAATACATACACCTATTCTCGATTTATCTTCCACACGGTCAATTATTCTTGCAAGCTGAGAGAACGAATAGCCGACATTCGACCCTTGACCGGCAACATTCTCAAGAACGGCTGTGACACCTTCCGTTGACTCAAGTGCATAATTGATACTTTCTGCAATCAGATCCAGACATTCATCTTCAGACATGAGTCCGGTATGGCTGCCGGGATGAAAATTCAGGAGCTTAATGCCAAGTGCATGACACCGCTTTAGCTCTTCAATGAAGCTCTTACGTGATTTGGCAAGCTTTTCCTCTTCTCCGCTTCCAAGATTTATCAGGAAGTTATCGTGAGCTAAGATTAAGTCAGAAGAATAGCCGAATTTTTTAGAATCGGACTTAAACTCATCTATTTGAGCTGATGTTGGCATTTTTGATACCCATCTGTTGGAACTACCGGTAAATAGCGCGAAACTTCTGGCTCCTATTTTATAAGCATTTGAAGGTGCCACCTGCACTCCTCCGGCAACACTCACATGTGCTCCTATATATTTCATTTTTTAATGTTTTACTTCGTACGATACGCAAAGATATAAAATATGCCACAAGATTGCAAATTGCGAGTTCAGGGAGTAATATTAAAAAATATCCGAAGACCTCAAAACAGTGTCTTCGGATATTAATTTGTGGGAAGTTTGATAAATGGAAGTCAATTCCTAATTATCTTCTGTTCTTTTCCCGGTGATATCATTTCATCAATTTTGTGGAGCGAACGGAACCATCGTCCATATATTCAGTACAGATATAGAAACCATGATTTTCCGGCAATTTATTACCAATCATTGTTCCGTCAATGTTGAAATAAAGAGTCTTAATTACTGAAAGCTCCGCTTCTGATGCAATTTCTTCAACTGCAGTGATATATTCATTCATATATTCCCCAACCTCTACCGGATCAATGCCTCGGTGAGAAGGTGTAATGGGTTTGATTGTGCCATCTTCGTTAAATTCCATGCGGTCGATACAAACTTCACGGTGAATTCCGGGATCACTGTTAACGTAATTCTTATTGATGCGGTGATAGACGATATACCACTCATCTTTACCGGGAACTTTTATAATTGAATTGTGACCTGTCCCATAAATTTGATTGCTCGCGTCTTGCTTAAGGATAACGGGATTGGCCGCAACCTTAATGGGTCCCATAGGTGAATCTGAAGTGCCGTATGCCACATGGTAATTCTTTGCACCGGTATCGTCAACCGACCATAAGAAATAATATTTGCCGTTACGCTCAAATACATATACACCCTCGCGGAAAGCATGAGTGTCGAGATTACCACCGGAAGGAGTGATGACCTTGGGATCTGAATATGAAACCATATCCTTGTTCATCTTGGATGCAACAAGCGATCCGTTGCCCCAATAGAAGTAAGTATTATTCTTGGAATCCGTAAAGATGTCGCTGTCAATAAGCTGTCCACTTGCTATATTCTTTTCTACGAGTGGTTTACCAAGATCGGTAAATGGACCGGTAGGTGAATCCGAAACAGCACAGCCGAGAGTTTTATAATTTACTGACGGGTTGTGACCGGAGAAATAGAAATAATATGAATATTTGCCGTTGCGGTATACTTCTTCAATGCAAGGAGCCCAAGCATTTCCGGTTGCCCATGTGACTTGATCAGAAGCAAGATCCAATATCACATTTTCTTCTTGCCAATTTACGAGGTCAGTTGAAGAGAACGCCTTAAACTCGTATCCTCCCCACCCGGGGTAACCATCGGAAGTGGGGTAGATATAGAAGCGACCTGTCTTATGGCTGAACATCACCTCAGGATCGGCTTTGAATCCCGGAAGCACCGGATTAACTTGATATTCCACGTTGACATCATATTTTGATGTTGTGCTTCCGTTATTTACAGTATAAGTAATCGCACCCTTTGTGAAGTCTTGTGGCCCTTCGGGAGTGGCGGTTGCCATAAGAGATGTTGAAAGCATAGGGTCGAATGACGTGAGATCCACACCATAGCGAACAGGAATGAAAACCTTGTTTCCTGTTATTTTAAAATTCTCTGCACGAACAGTGGGGTTGAAAGAACCGGTCACTTTGGGAGCAGGAACATCAATAGGATAGGCTTTAAGCAAGCGAGCCTCTTCTTCCGGTGTGATTGGAATCACTGTGCCATGACGTGGAGTAAAGGCGCCTGATGTATTCGTCTGTGCACGAAGAGTAAAGTTTTCGAGGTCTTCTGATGAGCAGAATTGATAGTGACCATTCATATAGCAGTCATACATCAGAATCCATGTGTCAGAGTTAATCAGACGGAACATGCCGGCTCCTTCAACAGCCTCATTGGTCTGCTGAAGTGTACCGCTCGGTTTGCTCCATTGGCTACCTGCCGGTTTGCCGGGTTCAGGAGTGAGACGTGTCGCAGTGACCTGACAGATCCCACCTTGACCTTCATTCTTAAATACCATGTGGTAAAGACCGTCACGATCATCCATGATGATGTCGCAGTCAATTGTGGCGGAACCGCGATCATAGAAATATTCCGGATCTGTCATTAGATCTGAAAAATCATCATTGGCATAGCTGTAATATACCTTATCGTAGGTACATTTTCCATCATTGGTGAGTAGGGAATAATAAACAAGCATACGCCCTTTGGAACCATCCGCATTCTCATAATTTTCATCCCAGATAACTTCCGGAGCCCATACACGTGTAACATTTTTCCATTCCGGGAAGCGATCCGGGAAGTGAACGGTATGATGTTCCCAATTTACAAGGTCAGTACTCTTATAGAGAACCATACCTCGGTTTGAGCTCCATCCCTCGGAACATTTCATATCGGTGGCAACCATGTAGAAAGTCTTTCCATCGGGACCACGGTAGATATGAGGATCCCGGATACCTCCTTTGAGAGCAACATCCTTACTGTCCATGATCATCTGTCCGTGATTGAGCGGAGTGTAAGTGAATCCATCCGTCCCAAGAGCATAGTAAAGATTTTCGTTATCGTTTGAGGGGAAATAAACGAAAAGATATGAACTATAGTCTTCTTCTTCTGCCACACTGACTTTAAAATCCTTGGTTGCAGTCTCGTTGTTTCTTCTTGCAGTTGCAGTAAGAGTAATCTCCTTTTTGCCCGTTCCTTTAGGAGCAAGTTTCATGACGCGCCCCTCGTTTGAAAGATATTCGGGGTCACTGCTTGTCCAGGTAATGTAGCTGCCTTCTGAAGTAGTGGCAGGAAGTTTGAGTGCGGATCGCAGATTATTCAATCCTCCTTTGATAGTGAGATTATCAAGATCGAAGGCAGTCGCGTCCTTATCGTTGATATTGGCTTTTACTGTGGCTGGATATGTGAAATCCTGAGTGTAGTTACCTTTTGTTGCGGTAAGTGTGAGTGTCAGGGATCCATCCGGATTCCCCACTGCTGGCCGGTTGACTGAGCCGTCGGTTGCGACCAGTGAGGGATCTGAACTTGCCCATACTCCGGTGACTCCTTGCCCTAAAGCAATAGGCAGAGTGATATTGGAACGAATATCACTGAAGTCAAAATCGTATGAACCGACAACATTAATTACTGCTTCCTTATAAATCAAGGCGTTTTGTTCGTGAAGGAATTTATCTTGGGCGATAGCAGCGATGTCATCATCAGATAAAGCTGAATCGTATATTCTGAAGTCCGAATATTTTGCACCCTTCAGATATACGTCTCCATCATATGGAGATTTCCCGAGCCAGTTTTGTGAAGTTTTACCCAGTTCAGATGGTTTCATCTTTATTTCCTGAGTACTTTTAAGCTGACCATTAAAATATATTGAAGCCTTGTTGCCATCTTGCTTTATTACAAGATTGACCCATTCACCTTTGGGAAATGCCGTGTTGGCATTCACTGTTTGTTCTGACCCCCAATTAGTCGGAGTGATTGAATATCTCGATGAGTTGGCACCGAAGAATGCATACCCGGTTGAGCTTGAATTACCAAAATTCAAAACGAAATTACCGTTTGCACCAAGTGGAGTCTCATCTGGGATAAATAAGATTGCGGAGATGGTATAATTGCCGGATAAGCCGGAAATAATCTCTCCAAGTTTACTGCCGAAATCAAAGTATCCGTTCCCTTGACCTAGGTTGACGATACCTTCATCTCCAATTTTTTCAACTTTAGCACCGGCATAAGCTGTTCCGGTATATTTCCCGGAAACGTCTGTGCTTCCATCAAATTTATGATGAAACAACGGACCGGTGGTTTGCGCTACAGCAAGTCCACTCACGAATAGAGCTGACATCGCAATGCTTAGAGCAGTTTTCCTGTTCATTATTAATTTTAAGATTAAGTGTTATGATTGTTTTAATTAAGTTGCTGATAGTGTTTATAAGTCGCAGATAACTTCTTTATTTACAGATTGGAAGATAGTTTTTGGATTCATTTGCCGCGGATTATTTAGTTCGCTGTTTATCAAACAAATATGACAGTGTCAAAACTACACCCCAAAATTACATAAATTCTTTATAATTCCTCAGAATTAAATTCCAATTTATTGTTAAATTATGTTAATTTGACTCGTGGGTTATTTGTGATTTAGTTATAAATAGCTAATTTTAGCGGTGAAATTAAGTGTAACGTTAACACTTTAAACATATCCTTCTGAAAAGCTATAAATTTGTACGAAATCCGGGTGGAATACCGATAATTCAAACGTACTATATTCTAATGAATTAGACCCTAAAATTTAATATGAAGACAAAACTTTTTTCAGTCGGACTGGCATCATTATTTATAATTGCCGGTGCGTGTAGCTCAAAGACGAGCGAGAGTCAATTGACGAAAAGCGGATTAAATCCCGATAATTTTGTTGCTGAACGAGACGGAAAAACTACCGCTCTTTATACCTTGACCAATGAAAACGGTATGGAAGTCTGTATCACCAATTTCGGTGGGCGTATAGTTTCCATCATGGTGCCCGACAGACAGGGTGATTTCAAGGATGTGGTTCTCGGATTTGACAGTATTCAAAGTTATTTTCCTGAAATTAACAGCAGTGATTTCGGTGCCAGCATCGGTCGTTATGCCAATCGTATCAATCAAGGAAAAATTGTTATTGACGGAGACACTATACAATTACCTCAGAATAACTTCGGTCACTGTTTGCACGGAGGTCCCACCGGTTGGCAATATCAGATGTATGACGGGAATCTTGTAAATGATTCCACGTTATCATTGACCATCAATTCCCCTGCCGGCGACAATAATTTCCCCGGTAATGTAACCGCTGTTGTCACATATACTCTTCATTCGGATAATTCTCTTGAGATAGATTACCTTGCGACGACTGACGCGAAAACGGTAATCAATATGACTAACCATTCATATTTCAATCTTAATGGTGATGCTTCGAAACCTATTACCGATAATACGCTTGAGCTTTGTTCTGCCACCTATACTCCTGTTGACTCTACATTTATGACAACCGGTGAGATTTTGACAGTGGACGGAACTCCGATGGATTTCAGAAAAGCTAAAGTCGTGGGTGACGATATTGAAAACTTCGCCTTTGTCCAGATTAAAAATGGTAATGGCTTTGACCATAATTGGGTTCTTGATACGAAAGGGAATATTACAGTTCCCGCTGCTGTTCTCACTTCTCCTGAAACTGGAATCGTGTTGACTACATATACCACTGAACCCGGTATTCAGGTTTATTCGGGAAATTTCCTTGATGGAACGGTCACCGGCAAAAGAGGTAAAGTTTATAACAAGCATGCCGGGATCTGTCTTGAGACCCAACATTATCCCGATAGCCCAAATAAGGCTGATTGGCCATCCGTAATTCTCGAACCCGGTCAAAAATATACAAGCAAGACAATTTATAAGTTTTCTACAGATAAATAATTCTTTTAATGTCAGTCGCCTATCTTTTTAGGTGTCTGACATTATTATTATCCTATTCAATCGAAAATTTTTATATTAATAATAATACGGGATTTTCCCCTAACTAACCTAACTAAAAATTAAAAATGGCACTATTAGACTGGATTGTCGTAGGACTATTCTTCCTATGCCTTATCGGTATCATCATTTGGGTGGTACGTCAGAAACAGAACAATGCCGCCGATTATTTCCTTGGTGGAAAAGATGCAACATGGATTGCAATCGGTGCATCAATTTTCGCTTCTAATATCGGGTCCGAGCACCTTATCGGTCTTGCCGGGTCAGGAGCTTCATCCGGTATGGCAATGGCTCACTGGGAAATTCAGGGATGGATGATTCTTATTCTTGGATGGGTATTCGTTCCTTTCTATTCAAGGGCAATGATTTACACAATGCCGGAGTTTCTTGAGAAGCGTTACAATGCTGCGTCTCGTACAATATTATCTGTAATATCGCTTATTTCATACGTCTTGACAAAAGTTGCGGTTACAGTCTATGCCGGTGGTCTTGTATTCCAGCAGGTTTTTGGAATTGACGAACTGTGGGGAATTGATTTCTTCTGGATTGCAGCCATCGGGCTTGTGCTTATCACAGCGCTCTATACTATTTTCGGAGGTATGAAGTCTGTGCTGTATACATCTGTATTGCAGACTCCGATTCTTCTTCTCGGCTCATTGATTATCCTTGTGCTTGGTCTTAAAGAATTAGGTGGATGGGATGAGATGATGCGTATCTGTTCCGCAGTCAAAGTAAATGAATACGGTGATACGATGGTTAATCTCATCCGCGACAATGGAGATACTTCCTATCCTTGGGAAGGTGCGTTGATCGGTTCAGCGGTAATTGGTTTCTGGTATTGGTGTACTGACCAGTTTATCGTGCAAAGAGTATTGTCGGGTAAAAATGAAAAAGAAGCACGCCGCGGAACTATCTTCGGAGCCTATCTTAAGCTTCTTCCCGTTTTCCTGTTCCTTATTCCCGGTATGATTGCATTTGCACTTCATCAGAAGTTAGGATCTTTCCTTCCATTGTCTGAAACAGGCACTGTGGTCACAGATGCCGCTTTCCCGACACTCGTTGCTAAACTTCTTCCGGCAGGTATCAAGGGACTTATTGTCTGTGGTATTCTCGCTGCCCTGATGTCTTCACTTGCCTCATTGTTCAACTCCTCGGCAGCACTCTTTACTATTGACTTCTATGAGAGATTCAGGCCGAAAACAGATCCTAAGAAACTTGTTCGTATCGGTCAGGTTGCCACTGTAGTAATAGTAATTCTCGGTATCCTCTGGATTCCGATTATGCGTACACTTGGAGATGTTTTGTATCTGTATCTGCAGGATGTACAATCAGTTCTTGCTCCGGGTATCGCGGCTGCCTTCCTGATGGGTATCTGCTGGAAACGTACGACTGCGCAAGGTGGTATGTGGGCTCTCATTGCCGGTCTTATCATTGGTCTAACCCGTCTTGCTGCTAAGATTAGTTTCAGCATGGCAGGGATACAACCCGGCGAGAACCCCGGAAACAGCATATTCCAATCTGTTTTCTATGATTCTAACTGGCTATTCTTCTGCGGGTGGATGTTGTTATTCTGCCTTGCGGTTGCATTCATAATCTCTCTTTGCACTAAGGCGCCTGAAGAATCAAAGATTCGCGGTCTTGTGTTTGGCACATCAACTCCCGAACAGCGCCTTGCGACTCGTCAGAGTTGGAATGCATGGGATATTTTCCATACTGTAGTAATTCTTGGTATTACCGTTGCATTCTACATCTATTTCTGGTAATTTTCCTCCCCTATCATAGGGGGAATAATAATCGGGGTGGAATTTCAATCCACCCCGAACTATATTAATTCAGATCATAATTGATCATCTATTCTTTATTTTTTTAATTTTTTAAGTTCAGAATATAATGACTTCGTATAAGGAATATACAAAGATGCATGTCGCAGTGGATTGTCTGATATTCGGACTTGAAGATGGTAAACTCAAACTCCTGCTCACTCAGCGTTCTTTTGAACCTGAAAAAGGTAAATGGTCTTTGATAGGTGGATTTGTCAGACTTGATGAAAGTGCGGAAGACGCAGCCAGCCGGGTATTAAAAGATCTGACAGGTCTGGATAATGTATATCTGCGTCAAGTCGGTACATTCTCAAAAGTTGACAGGGATCCGGGTGAAAGGGTGATTTCTATCGCCTATTGTGCATTACTTGGTGTTGACGATTGCGATCACGATGGTTTGAAAGCATACAGTGCGCGTTGGTTTGATATCAATAATCTTCCGGAGCTCGGATTTGATCATCCGGAAATGGTTGAAATAGCTCTTAAATTCATAAGGGCTAATATTCCATTCAGCCGAATCGGAAGGAAGCTATTGCCCGGATTATTCACTCTGTCACAGTTGCAGAAACTCTACGAGAGCATATTGGGATGCCCGATAGATAAGAGAAATTTCCGAAGAAAAGTATTGGAATTGGATATCATTAAGAAAACTGAATTCATTGATAAGGAGAGTTCTCGAAGAGGGGCTTTTTTATATAAGTTTGATATAGAACAATCTTTAGAAGAAAAGTCGCCCGTAATCATAAATTAGTCAAAGTGAATAAAACTCTGATCAAACTCCGACAGAATTGTCTGGTGCTGTGAGGTGATGAGTTTTAGATTAAAATATACACATTATGCTTGAAAAGCTCAAAGAAGAAGTTTACAAAGCCAATATGGATCTTGTGGCACATGGTCTCGTTATATTTACCTGGGGCAATGTGTCAGGCATAGATCGCGAAAAAGGATTGGTGGTTATTAAACCCTCCGGTGTGTCATACGAACTTATGCGTCCGGAAGATATGGTTGTTGTGGATCTGTCAACAGGGCAGGTTGTGGAAGGGGAGCTGCGCCCTTCGTCAGATACTCCTACCCACCTTGCGTTATATCGTGCTTTCCCGGAGATAGGGGGAGTGGTTCATACCCATTCCACATATGCCACAGCGTGGGCGCAAGCCGGGAAGGATATACCGAATATCGGCACGACGCACGCTGATTATTTCCATGATGCGGTTCCATGTACTGACGATATGACCGAAGCGGAAGTAAAGGGAGAATATGAATTGGAAACAGGAAATGTGATCGTAAAAAGATTCGAAGGTCTGAATCCTGTTCATACTCCGGGGGTATTGGTAAAAAATCATGGGCCATTCACATGGGGTAAGGATCCTCATGAAGCTGTACATAATGCAGTTGTCCTCGAGCAGGTGGCCAAAATGGCGCACATTGCTTTTTTGGTGAATCCAAACCTTACGATGAATCCCCTCTTGATAGAGAAACATTTTTCCCGTAAGCATGGTCCAAATGCTTATTATGGACAAAAGAAATAATAATTTTTAACTTTAAATATTCTAATCATGGCTTTTGAAAATCTCGAAATCTGGTGGGTCACTGGTGCCCAGCTCCTTTATGGTGGTGACGCTGTAGTTAAAGTTGACGCTCATAGTAAAGAAATGGTTGACGGGCTGAATAATTCCGGACGTCTGCCTATTAAAATAGTTTATAAGGGTACTGCAAATTCCTCTAAAGAGGTGTCAGACATCTTCAAAGCTGCCAATAACGACAAGAAGTGTGTTGGCGTCATGACATGGATGCACACTTTCTCTCCTGCAAAAATGTGGATTCACGGTCTGCAAGAGCTTCGCAAACCACTGCTTCATTTCCATACCCAATATAATGCGGAGATTCCATGGAATGACATCGATATGGATTTCATGAATCTTAACCAAAGTGCACATGGCGATCGTGAATTTGCACATATCTGCACCCGCATGAGAATCAGACGTAAAATAGTTACCGGATATTGGCAGGATGCCGAAACTCAGGAACATATTGCGGTCTGGGAAAGAGTTTGTGCGGCATGGGCGGATTCGCAGGATATGCTCATTCTTCGCTTCGGAGACCAGATGAATAATGTTGCGGTGACAGACGGTGACAAAGTGGAAGCTGAACTCCGTCTCGGTTATCACGTAGACTATGTGCCGTTTAGTGAGGTTATGCCTTATTTCGATAAAGTGCGCGATGAAGATGTGGATGCTCTTGTCCAGACATATTTTAAAGAATATGATCATTGCGATTGTCTTGAAGATAAATCTTCAGAAGGGTATAGAAAGGTATGGAACTCAGCAAAAGCTGAATTAACACTCCGTGCAATATTGACTGAACGCGGAGCTAAAGGCTTTACCACAAACTTCGATGACCTTGGTGATTATAATGTTGAAGAGACAGGTCGTGGCTTTGACCAGATTCCGGGCCTTGCATCCCAGCGTCTGATGGCTGAGGGTTATGGTTTTGGTGCTGAAGGTGACTGGAAATCAGCAGCCCTTTACCGCACACTTTGGGTAATGACTCAGGGTCTTGAGGGTGGCTGTTCATTCCTTGAAGATTACACAATTAATTTTGATGGTAAACAGAGCTCACTTCTGCAGGCTCACATGCTTGAAATTTGTCCTCTTATTGCTCAAAACCGTCCAAGTCTTCAGGTTCATGAGCTTGGTATCGGTGTTCGCAAGACTCCGACAGCCCGTCTCGTTTTCACGGCAAAGACAGGTGCAGGCGTGACTGCCACTGTGGTGGATCTTGGCAATCGTTTCCGTCTTATAGTCAACGATGTGGAATGTATTGATCCCAAACCTATGCCCAACCTTCCTGTTGCATCCGCACTTTGGATTCCTATGCCCAATTTTGAAATCGGAGCGACCTCATGGATGCTTGCCGGTGGTACTCATCATTCCTGCTTCTCTTATAGCATAACTCCTGAATATTGGGAAGATTATGCTGAAATTGCCGGCATTGAGATGATTCATATCGACAAGAATACCACTATCGAGAATCTCAAGACCAATATCAGAATTGGTGAAGTCTACTATATGCTTAATAAATCATTGTATCTCTAATGAGCGATCCGAAGAATATCATTGAAAGTGGTAAAGCCATATTAGGTATCGAGTTTGGCTCGACCCGTATTAAAGGAGTACTCGTTGACCCGGATGGTAAGCCGTTGGCTCAGGGCTCTTATCAGTGGGAGAATAAGCTCGTGGATGGCCTGTGGACCTACAGTATCGAAGAGATTATCGACGGGATGCAGAAATGCTATGCAGATTTACGATCTAATGTCGCTCGTGAGTATGGTGTGGAAATCACACAACTTGCTTCGATCGGTATCAGCGCGATGATGCATGGCTACATGGCGTTTGACTATAAAGGTGAGATCCTTGTGCCGTTCCGCACATGGCGTAACACCAATACAGGGCGAGCTGCACGTGAACTTTCCACTTTGTTTAATTTCAACATCCCCTTGCGTTGGAGCATCTCTCATTTGTATCAGGCGATCCTCGATGAAGAGCCGCATGTGGCTGACATAAGATTCATCACTACGCTTGCCGGATATATACATTGGAAACTTACCGGAGAAAAAGTACTCGGCATTGGAGATGCATCAGGCATGATTCCTGTGGCGTCGAATGAACTCGACTATAACCGTACAATGGTGAATATGTTTGAGACATTGGTCGCGCCCAAAATGTATCCTTGGAAATTATCCGAGATATTGCCTAAGGTTCTTGTGGCAGGTCAGGAAGCGGGTAAACTCACGAAGGAGGGTGCTATGCTCCTTGATGTTTCAGGTCATCTTAACCCCGGTGCTACCTTCTGTCCTCCGGAAGGAGATGCCGGAACTGGTATGGTGGCTACCAATGCTGTTTTACCCAAGACCGGTAATGTTTCAGCGGGCACATCATCTTTCTCCATGATAGTCCTTGAGAAAAACCTGTCAAGACCATACGAAGTAATTGATATGGTTACCACTCCCGACGGGTATCCGGTGGCAATGGTTCATTGCAATAATTGTACTTCAGACCTGAATGCATGGATAGGTATTTTTAAAGATTTCCAAAATCTTATGGGAATCAACTGCGATATGGATGAACTCTTTGGTAAGCTTTATAACCATGCGCTTACAGGTGATCCAGATTGCGGAGGACTCGTTGCCTTTAACTATTTTTCCGGAGAACCGGTAGTCGGGCTTGAAGAGGGTAGACCTCTCTTCGTTAGAAAGGCTGGCGATAAGTTTAGTCTTGCTAACTTCATGCGTGCGAATCTTTATGCTTCTATTGCAGTGCTTAAGGTCGGTAACGATATTCTTTTCAACGAAGAGAAAGTCGAGATTGACCGTCTGACCGGTCATGGTGGCTTGTTTAAGACCCCTGTAGTTGGTCAGAGAGTAATGGCTGCTGCCCTCAATACACCAATTTCCGTCATGGAAACAGCCGGGGAAGGTGGCGCGTGGGGGATAGCTCTGCTTGCCGACTATGTTGTCAACAATCCTGATAAGAAAACTCTTCCGGATTGGTTGAACGATACTGTTTTCTTAGGAAATGCCGGGTCCGTAATTGCTCCTGAAGATTCTGATGTTGTAGGCTTTTCCAACTACATGAGAAACTATCTCAAGGCATTGCCGGTAGAAAAAGCAGCTGTGGAGCACGTATAATTCGGAAATACCGATTCTTATACAATATTCAATACTCGATAGGTGAGCGCTTGTAAAAGTGTTCACCTATCTTTTTTTCAATTGTAGCGCACGTTCGATAAAATTAGAAACATTGAATGTTTATCTACTTTTAGTTCAGTATCCATCTATTTATGATTCGGACTCAATAAAGATAATAATTCTAAATATTAATCTATTGATAATCATCAAAATATAAATTATTGAAAAATAATTTCAAAAAAAATCATATTTTTTAAAACAATTTTGGGATTGATAATGTTATTATAACGTCTACTAACTAATAAAACAACGATAACATGAAAACTAAAGAATCTTTTAAAGATCGCGTAATTGGACTTCAAGGCAATTTAATGAGTTTTGCTTACCAGCTGACAAGCAACCGTGAAGAAGCTGAGGATCTTCTTCAGGATACCACACTCAAGGCTCTTGACAATGAAGAAAAATATGTTGACAACGTCAATTTCAAGGGATGGATCTTCACCATCATGCGCAACATCTTCATTAACAATTACCGTCAGACTGTACGCAAGGCCACAGTAATAGACCAGACAGAAGATCTCTATCATCTCAATATCAGTCAGGATTCAGGTCTTAATACACCGGAAGGTTCTTATGCAGTAAAAGAAATCTCGACAGTCCTCAACTCTTTCCCTGAAGAATACAGAATTCCCTTCAATCTTTATGTTGCAGGATATAAATATAACGAAATAGCTGAAAAGATGGATCTTCCCCTCGGGACAGTAAAGAGCCGCATCTTCTTTGCACGCAAACGCCTTCAACAACAACTTGGGGATTACAGATAAATAACAGAGACGGAATCCGTACGTCGCAAATCTCAACCTTCTCAAAAAATAAAATCAGTTAAAATGTCGTTTCATGGAGATTAATCAAGGATGGATTAATTATCCTGATGAACGCAAAACGGAAAAAGAACGATATAATTCATGTAATATATTATTAGTTAGAGACAAGACAGAATCACGCCGGGCTAATTTAGTCCGGCGTTTTTCTATTTAATGGATTGCATTGCAAAGATTGATACCGGGCAAACGTAAAATATTTTCGTAATTATTTGTATTTACACGACAGAATAAACATCAAATTTTAAAATATAACGAATAACCTTAACTCATACACAATAGAGAAGCTCCGGAGGACTGTCTTTGATGAAGAGTTCTCTTATTAAACAATTTATGAATGCTGATGGTAAAAAGGTATCTGTCCCGATCATGAAACAAGAAGGGATGAAAATTAATTGTGCAGTAACTCCATATTTTACTAAAATTAATTTACCTACTGAATCAGATATAATATTTCAGTTATTTGTTCCCGCTAAGGGAAATAAATTGTCGGGAAAAAGAGAAGTTCTGGAACTTAAAAAGGCGTTTGATGAAGAAGAGACAATATATTTAGTTAACCAGGAATTACCTCGATTTAAGATATACAATAAAAAGGATCTTGGGGAAAGCCTACGTAAATTAGGGGTGAGTAATATATTTGATAATCGAAAGGCTGATTTCAGTAGAATAATTAAGGTTGGTAAAAAAGATTATGGGTTGTGCGTAAATAATGTAAGACAAGACAATGCCATATCCGTAAATGAGCTTGGGTTGTTTGCGTGCGCAGTTATGTCAATTGAAATGGGAGTTATTGATTACTTGGATACTACTGAGTACAAGACACTTGATATTAAAGTTGACAGACCATTTTATTATTGTATCAGAAGCGAATACGCGGATGTAATATACTTTATCGGAAAGGTGAATCAACTGTCGGATATATCGGAATAATTAAATCGCCAATTGTTATTCTTATCGAATGCAAGTTTAAATTAATTAATTATAGAGCGCTGATTATAAGCTCTATATAATTTTTTTAGAAAAATAATTAAAAAAAATCATATTTTTTTAAAACAATTTTGGGATTGATAATGTTATTATAACGTCTACTAACTAATAAAACAACGATAACATGAAAACTAAAGAATCTTTTAAAGATCGCGTAATTGGACTTCAAGGCAATTTAATGAGTTTTGCTTACCAGCTGACAAGCAACCGTGAAGAAGCTGAGGATCTTCTTCAGGATACCACACTCAAGGCTCTTGACAATGAAGAAAAATATGTTGACAACGTCAATTTCAAGGGATGGATCTTCACCATCATGCGCAACATCTTCATTAACAATTACCGTCAGACTGTACGCAAGGCCACAGTAATAGACCAGACAGAAGATCTCTATCATCTCAATATCAGTCAGGATTCAGGTCTTAATACACCGGAAGGTTCTTATGCAGTAAAAGAAATCTCGACAGTCCTCAACTCTTTCCCTGAAGAATACAGAATTCCCTTCAATCTTTATGTTGCAGGATATAAATATAACGAAATAGCTGAAAAGATGGATCTTCCCCTCGGGACAGTAAAGAGCCGCATCTTCTTTGCACGCAAACGCCTTCAACAACAACTTGGGGATTACAGATAAATAACAGAGACGGAATCCGTACGTCGCAAATCTCAACCTTCTCAAAAAATAAAATCAGTTAAAATGTCGTTTCATGGAGATTAATCAAGGATGGATTAATTATCCTGATGAACGCAAAACGGAAAAAGAACGATATAATTCATGTAATATATTATTAGTTAGAGACAAGACAGAATCACGCCGGGCTAATTTAGTCCGGCGTTTTTCTATTTAATGGATTGCATTGCAAAGATTGATACCGGGAGCACGAAACAGATATTAAGAAACTATCATTTTGTGTAATATTTTACATTTATTTTAACGCTTGCTAATATTTACTGAAAACGGATTGTTGTTTTGTTAAATATTATAAATATGATTATATTTGTGATGTGTTCTGAATATTTGTTTTTTTGTTAGCGAGATAAGGTGTCCTACACTATTTCCTTTAAATGTCAAACTTAAAATTTTGAGATATGAGAATGAATCGATTATTTTATGGAGTTGTGAGTATTGTAGTCTGTTTATCAGCTTGCAGTTCTGATGATAACGAGCCTATTAATGGTGCGGATAATGTGGGTAGTCATGATTCTCGATTTGTGAGTCTTGGTGAAGCAATTGAAATAGCAAATGATTATATTTCTCAGATTGATGGTACAACAACCAAGTCAGTCAAGAGAATAGTTTCTTCAGTGGAACTTTTGAATGGAAGAAAAACACGGGGAAATTCTGATAATTCCGACTATAATGATTATTATCTAATAAATTATAGTGATGATAAAGGTTTTGCAATAGTGTCTTCAGATAAATATAAAATACCTGTTTATGCCTTTTCTGATGAAGGATCTCTTTCGTGGTCAGACACGACTTATAATGAGGGGTTCAGACAATATGTAAGAGGGTTGAATAATACAGCCAATTTTTTAGTTCCTGATTCCCTCATAAATCCTCCAAAACCTGATGATGTGATTGATTATAAGGTAAATGTAAATATTATTGTTGATCCATTTATTAGAAAAGTTGTTGCACAAGTAGGACAGTATTCTCCGTATAATTTATATTGTCCAGTAGATTCTTTAGGAGAACATTATCCGGTGGGATGTGGTCCCGTCTCTCTTTTAACTGTTTGCAGTTATTATTCTAAACCCAATTCGATTAATGATTACTCAATAAATTGGAAAGAGATTAATAGTACCGCTGAAAGTCAACAAGCCGCCCGTTTTCTTTTTGAAATCGGTAAAGATAATTATTTAAAAGTTACGTACTCGATGTCAGGAACCGGTATTAAAGGGAAAGATATTGAAAATACTCTTTCAGCATTAAATTATTCCTACGTGGTAAGCTCCGGCTATCATGAAATGGGGGTACTTAATTCGTTATCTAATCTTATGCCTGTAATTATCCTGGGAGCACGAAAAGTAACTGAAAATGTAATTTCTGCCCATTCTTGGGTCTCGGATGGATATTTAGAAACGGAGACAATATATTTTCCCAATACTATGAGCCCATCTATTATATATCATAATTATTTACACATGCTTTGGGGAAATTATGGTAGAGGGAATGGGTATTTCCTTTATGATAATGGTTTTGGAGGGACTCCGAGTTATTATGATTATGGAGAAGAGAGTTATGAAACTACACGTTATGATTATTATACCTATACAATAAATAATATTAAATACAAAAATTAATTTATAATAATTGTATAAGGATTTACTTGACACGGCTCTTTCATTTAAAGCCCGATAACTATACCGGTTGTATAAGAGCTTGATTTCCAATGCTATTTCTCCCTACTTTTAAAATTCCACGGATAGCAGAAAGACAGCGGTATGATATGTACACAATAAAAAGCATATAAATCAAGAGGATTGTAAAATCTAATGATTTTTAAATGAAAGAGCCGTGTTTACTTGACATAATATATTTTTATATAGCTATAATTTAACCAAATTTTTATATTTTATAATGTTCTGAAGTTCTCATGAAAAAATTATATGTATATTTTTGTATAGTTATATTTGCAAGTTGTACTATAAACTGCTCCAATAAAATTATTAATCCGGTATTAGAAGATGTAAGAAAGAATAATGAAGAAATTATTAATGAAATTGGTTCTTCATCTGATAGCTTTCATGAACGGTCACTCCACATTAATTGTCTTCAGGCATTAAAAACTATTAAGGAAAATTTTAAGATCAACAATGCCAATAAAGAATTTGGATTCAAGTTAATTGAAGCAATTTATTCAGAAAAAGATAATTTTTCAATTTCACCGGTTTCATTATCAATTTCCTTATCCGTTCTCGCAGAAGGGGCCCAAGGAGAGACATTGGATGAGATAGAGTCTTTTCTTACATCAGGTCTTGTTAATGGTCAGGAATTTATTAATTGCATGGGAAATCTGTCGAAGGTAATGAATTTTAATTTAGATGATGAAAAATTGAAATTAGGTAACTCATTGTGGATAGATAAGGGATTTAATGTTCTAACCTCTTACGAAGATAATATAAGAACTCAATTTCAGTCGGAGATATATAGGGTAAATTTATGGAATAAATCTTCCGTAAAGCAAATTAATGAGTGGGTTAGTACAGCCACAGGTGGAATGATTAATGATATTTTGAAAGAAGCTCCTAAATGTAATCTTGCATGTTTAAATGCAATTTATTTTTCTGAAAAGTGGTATTCAGCTTTCTCTGAAAAAAATACTAATAATAAGAAATTTACTAATTCAGATGGGCGACAGGTGCATGTTCCAACGATGGAAGCAATAAGAAATTTAGATGTTGCAGAGACCCAATATTTTACTATGATTGAATTACCGGGACGTTCTAGTGTATTAGATATATTTATTCCTAAAGAAGGTGTGAATTTGTCCAAGAATAAAGAGATAGAGGAGTTGAAAAAAATATATAATGCTAAAAAGAAAATATATGAGGTTCACTTCACATTACCCAAATTCCAGGTATATTTAAAAAATGATTTAAAAAAGTATCTTCAAATAATGGGATTAAGTAATATTTTTGAAGCATCAAGGGCAGATTTTAGTAAAATATGCGATAAAAATATATCTATTGGAATTATTATGCAAGATAATTCAATTTCTATAGATGAAAATGGGATCAGTGCTTCTGCATTCACAATTTGGGATGTTATGATAACAGAATCAGGGAAGATTCCAGATTTTCCCAAGTTAGATCTTAAGATCGACCGACCGTTCTATTACTGTATCCATAGTAAATACGCTGATGTAATCTTCTTTTTCGGGAAGGTGAATCAACTTTCTGAATAAAGAATATTGTAAATATTTATTCGCCTGTCCTTTCTTATTGTGAGGATAGGCGTTTCTTTAGAGTTCTCTGCAGAGATAGATTATAGAAATATATCTTTGTTTGCTGATATTTGGTTATTGTTGTTGATTTTATGAGTTTAAAGTGAACCTTTATTACGCGGATTTGTTAAATTAGTATAATAAACTTAAAATATCATAGTTATGAAAGGTTATAATGAAAATAATGAGACACCGCGTGGTGCACGTTTGGTTTTTGGAATATTCATGGTTATTATTTATGTAGCAGTAGGTCTTCTGTTCATTTTTGATGTGTTCAATATTGACAACACCACAATCAGTGCCATAGTCGGAGGTATCCTGTGTGTATATGGCGTATGGAGAGGCTACAGATTGTATATAGGTGGAAGATAGTCTTTATCTACCTTTGTGTATTATGATGTAAATAATCATGAATATGAAAAATAATTTATTCAGCATTTTCGGCACACTGCTATTGCTTTGTGCCGTTTCGTGTACTCCGGTTAAACGTGGTGAATATGCCAAGGGTAGTGCAACTCTTTTCTGTGACGATGGTTTCAAGACCATTCTTGATGAGGAGATTGAAGTATTTGAATATACATATCCGGAAGCATCGATCATTCCGTTTTATGTGAGCGAACAAGAAGCAATAGATAGTTTGCTATCTAATAAAACTCAGGCTATTATCGTGACAAAGG
Organism: uncultured Sangeribacter sp.; assembly: GCA_964521885.1. GTDB lineage: Bacteria > Bacteroidota > Bacteroidia > Bacteroidales > Muribaculaceae > Lepagella. Next base: position 145,559 of record CAZFUF010000001.1, read on the forward strand.
AACTCACGAAAGAACAGGTTCAGTTTATGAAATCTAAATTCAAGAGAGTCGTGAGATCCCATTGTATTGCTGTAGATGCGGTTGCTCTTATTGCAAATAAAGATAATCCTGTGACATCACTTTCCGTAGATGAAATTGGAGAAATCCTGAAGGGTAAGATCAGTCGTTGGAATCAGCTTGCAGGGAATGACACCACCGCAATCAAGATTGTTTTCGATAATGCAGGAAGTTCTACCGTCAGCTATCTGCGTGAGAAATTCCTGGGAGATAGTGCAAGAATAGCCGATAATCCGAATGCGTTTGCCCAAAAAACAAATGCACAGGTTTTTGATATTGTCAAGAAAGATAAAAATGCTTTAGGAGTCATCAGTGTAAGCTGGCTGGGTGAAGATCTATCGGTTGCAAAGAAAGTTCCAATGGATAAGAGGATGGAGGATTATAAGAACGAAACCGATACCATCGCCTCTGAATTGACTTCAGAAGTGAATATTATCAAGGTGAGCAATCCCAATCAGGATAATGATTTCAGTAATGTTTCATATAAACCTTATCAAGCATATATCGCATCCGGACAATATCCTCTGTTTCGAAAAGTCTATATGATTTCAACAGCTTCAAATTCTACTGTTCTCCATAGTTTCTATGCATTTATGACGGGATTTGTAGGGCAAAAAATTATCACTAAAACCGGTATTCTCCCTTATCACATGAACCCGAGAATTGTCAATCTTAAATAATCAAATCAGATTAATACATATTCCGCCCCGTGAGCAATCACTCACGGGGAATTCTTTTTTCGTGTCGTCGACATGAATGCAAAAGCGTGAAAACTTTTCTATTTACACTCTCAAAATATTCAGGTTCTTATTGGTTTTTTTACAAATGTTTGTTAATTTTGCATTAATATAGTGTATTGCAAAATAAACTATACAGTCTGATAGTTGTCTTTTTATAGAGACATTCTCTTATTATGATTATTATCTTCAATCCATTTTTTAATTTTGAGGGTAAAGAATCAAAATGATAGAGATTTAAGATGTAAGAAAATAATCCTTTAAATACATTCAGAATAATGAAATTTAAATTGCTCGTTTCAGCCTGCATGGCAGGCGCTTCTCTTGTCGCTATGGCACAAGTCGCCAACGATGGTGTGGAGTATTATAAGGCTGATCAGTTTGCTAACGCCAAAGAGTTATTGCTCAGAAATCTCAACAACCCGCAGCTTAATAAAGCTGAATCTCAATATTATCTCGGGTTGATTTCACTGCAGGATAATAACTTGTCGGAAGCTGCCAATTATTTCGATCAAGGTGTCGCTTCTGATCCATCTTACCCCTATAATTATGTTGGTCAAGGTGCCATCGAACTGAAGAAGGGTGATTTGAAGGCTGCCGAGAAACTTTTTAAGGATGCTGAGAAGTTATCAAAGAAAGATGCATCTCTCGAAATCGCCATAGCTCGCGCTTATTACGATGCTGATTCAGCCCTTTATGATAAGCAGATTGAAAAATCTCTTGAGAAAGCCCGCAAGTATGACATGAAGGAGGCTGATGTCTATATTTTTGAAGGAGACCGTCTCTATGATGTGAAAGATTGGGGTGGTGCTGCAGCTAAATATGAGATGGGTGCAAGCTATGAGCCCACTGCTACTGAAGCTTACGTGAAATATGCAAACCTTTTCACTCAAGTTAATCCTCAGTACGCAATCAAGATGCTGAAATCTCTTCTCGAGACAAATCCTACCTCAGCTCTTGGTCAGCGTGAACTTGCCAATGCTTATTATAATAATAAAGATTATGCAAGTGCCGTGCAGGAGTATGCTAAATATGTGGAGAATCCAGCCCACTTCAAACAGGATGAAGACCGTTTCGCATTCCTTCTTTTCTACAGTGGTGACTTTAAGAAAGGTTATGACTACGCAACCAAGCTGCTTAAAGCCAATCCGGATAACTTTACTGCGCGCCGTTACCAGTTTATGAACGCAGCTCAGCTTCCGGAGATGAAAGATAATCTCGTGCCTATGGCAGAATCTTTGTTGGCTGCCCACAAAAAGAATCCAGCCAATAAATTTGCAGCTATTGACTATACGCTTATTGCAGACGAATTCACAAACGCCAAGCGTGTGGATGAAGCTATTGAAGTTTTGCAGGAAGCCATTAAGGAACAACCGGATAATGCTAACTTCAATAAGGCGTTAGCAATGACTTATGTCGAAGGTAATCAGATTGCAAACGCTGCTGACGTGTATGAAGGATACCTTGAAAAGTCAGAAAATCCCAATTTTAATGATTTTATTCAGCAAGCCACTTTCTCTTTCTATGGAGGTGTAGAGAACAAAACTGTAGACGTAGAAAAATCGCAGAAATATTTTGATGATGCGGTGAAGTATGCGAAAAAAGCTGCTGAAAAAATGCCAAATCATTACAAGCCTTTGAAGATGGAAGGTGATGTTGCTTCTCAACTCGCTGAAGATGAAAAGGCCGCTAAAAGTGCAGCAGCACCTTTCTATGAGCAGTCAATAGTGCTCCTTGAAGGTAGTGATGATCCAAGCAGATATGCTTCAGATGCAAAGAATATGTATAACTATATGGGCAACTACTATCTTGACAAGAAAGATGTGGCAAAAGCTAAAGAATATTTCAACAAATATCTTCAGTATGATCCCAACAATGATTCTTATCGCAAATTCGTCGATAGCCTGAAATAAAAATAATTATCGACACGTTCGATAATCAGGAAAACATATAAATAATCCCGGAGATTTAAGCAATTAAATCTCCGGGATTATTTATATGTTTTTCTTCACTCAGCAGAATAAACATTATATTCTAAGAAGCGTCAGTTTATAATAATGAGGGGATAATTCAATTCACCTCAATCTTCATGCCATCGTATGCGGGATGGATATTGTCCTGAAGAAGAGCATCAAGTTCCTTATGGGTAGGAGCATCATGACAAAGATGAGTCAGATATGCCTTATCCGGATGGATTTTATTTATCAATTCCACCGCTTCCGGGATTGAGAGGTGAGCGAAATGTTCCCTTTCCCTGAGGGCATTTATTATCAGCACACGCACACCCTTTAATTTATCAAGTTCATCCTCATCGATTGTCTTGCAATCGGTGATATACGCAAAGTCTCCTATTCGATATCCGAAGATGGGGAGTTTGCCATGAAAAACCCTGATTGGGATAATCTTCAATCCCTGTAAATAAAATGGGCGGCTATCAATTATGTGTAAGTCAAGATTGGGCACTCCCGGATATGGATGTTCTTTAAAACAATAATCCAGACGTTTTCGTAGATCACCGTCTACATCTTTGCTCACATAAATAGGAATATTGCCATTAATACACAGGGGACGAATATCATCCAACCCTCCGACATGGTCATAATGACTGTGTGTTACAAGTATTGCATCCAAATCATCGATATTCTCCCGAAGTGCCTGATAGCGGAAATCAGGGGATGCGTCTATCATTATTTTAAGTCCGTTGACTTCGACGAGTATCGAGGCTCTTGTTCGTTTGTCATGCTGATCTTCGGAAGTGCATACCTTGCATTTGCATCCGATTTCCGGGATCCCTTTTGATGTGCCGCTTCCAAGAACCGTGACTTTAATATTCAGGTCTATTATATTGACTTCAGGTTGGAGATCAACTTTAAAAATCTTTTTCACTCTTGATTTTACTTCAGAGCATACGGCCATCACGTCTTGCCAAGAGGCGTTCCCTCTATTAGCAATCACAAGACATTGTTTGGGATATACTTCGGCTCCCCCTATACTGAATCCCTTAAGACCCGAGTGTTCAATCATCCACCCGGCTGCTAATTTTACATGTCCTTCTTCAGCCGGATACCAGGGAAGATCCGGATGATAGGGGAGTACCTCCTCTTTAAAAAAAAATTCGTTTACAATTGGGTTTTTAAAGAATGAACCGGCACTCCCTATTTCTTTGGGATCAGGAAGTTTGGAGTCGCGTGTCTTGATAACAGTGGCCGCAACCTCTTGAATTGTCGGCTTATGACCAAGAGAACTTTCAAGAGTCTTAAGCGGCCCATAATCCAGATGATCCGCCAGATTCGATGCTTTCAACTTGTAGCTGACACGCAATACATAATATCTTCCTTTCCATTCTCTTTTGAATTTACTGTCTCTATAAGCAAATCCACATTCTTCCCCTTTAAAAGTAACTTCTCTGCGTGTCATGATGTCGAAACATTCAACACTATGGATCAGACCTCCGGCTTCCACACCATATGCTCCGACATTCTGCACCGCCGAGGCTCCTGCTTCTCCCGGAATACCCGCCAGATTCTCAAGCCCGGCGAGATCATTATCCAAGCAGAAGTTAACTACATCTATCCATTTCTCCGCAGCTCCCGCAATAACATAGACGGTCTCCTCATCTTTCTGATATTTTTTAATCCCTTTTATTCCGGATTTTAATACCAGACCCGAATAATCGCCACAAAAAAGAAGATTGCTTCCTTCTCCGATATGGATAACTTCATTATTAAGGAATGCCTGTGTACGAGTAATCTTGATGAGCTCCCTGACGTTTTTATATTCAGCGAAGAGACGTGCTTTGGCTTCTACCTTAAATGTGGTATATTGTCTCAAATCCACATTTTGTTGAATCAGATTTTCTTCATGATCATATGTAGTATTACTATCCTGATTATCCATAGTTACTTTTTTAATTAATGCGTCAAATTCCAATTATCTGAAGTTAACCAGCAGACCATCTTCAAAATACAGAACGATTCCGTTATTATATTTCCAAAGATCAAGTGTCTGGCTATAATCGTGACCCACGGAAACATCCGCCGGTGAACCCAAAGACAGACGACATTCCTCTTTTGTCATCCCGTTTCTGACCTTCCCTTCCTGAATAAGGTTCCAATTCTCCTCGCTTATATGCGGATATTTATTCTTTATATCACTTAAATAAAATAAATTGGGAAAACTTCTGCTTTCATTACCTGTAACTCCGGTATTCATAAGAATATTGCTTACGTTTCCATCCATGTCTTCCACTTGCAAAGTTAATGGAAAAACCATATCACCTACGGAAACCTCATTCACTTTGACTTCGATATACTTTTTTCCCGTCTTGCGACTCCCCTTGGAATCATAACTGAGTGGGGTCCGGGTCCAAAGACGTTTCCCTTTAAGCAATTCGCGAGAAGAATTGACCATATCGATATCTATCAATATAGGCAATGCGTCAGACCCTATCTCAGCGAGTGCCCTGGCGGGAGGAAGGTTGGTATTATAGCTAAATAAGTTATCGTTATTTCTTAAAAAGATTATACAAGATTCAGTGCCATCTGGTTTTAATGATGTCTTGACAGAGTCAAAATATAAGGTATCTCCTCGTAGTGGCGATTTCCCTCGTAAGGTTAGATCTGAAAGACATTCATAAATAAGAGCACCTTTATTGTCGGCCACATAAAATTCTTTATTATTCTTCCAGTCTGAAAGCGGATAACTTTTTACGGAGTCCATAAATTGCTCCTCTGCGGTAGGTTTGAGGAGTTTTCTGTCATCTCGTGAAATTGTAATTTTTTTGGTGCTTTCTATGCCGGTGAAACATGATGACATAATGAATCCGGAGATAATGATAATTATCCCCGGAAAACAATTTCGAATGGTCTTGGGTAGATTCATGTTACCCTTATAAATTTATTCACCCTTTAGTAAATGGCGAATGGGTGCTAAAGTTAAGTTTGTCTGATCCTGAGTCAGGAGTAAATACTCGTTCTGAAATCCCAATTTCTTTGCCATGTCAACCATCTCCTTACTCTTGTTCAGATTCCCTGTCTGTGCGTAGTAAACCGCAGCCCAATAATAATCGTCTTTCGTGGGATTATTCATAAGACCATTTTCCACTATTGCATCGGCATCAAGAATTTTCCCATTTTTATATCGAGCTAATCCCTTAAAGGCAATGTCCGGGAAGGATTCCGCTTCCATTGCAGATACACGGGAATAGTCGGCAACAGCATTTTTTTCATCTTTAAGGATATCACCATAGAGCCACGCCCTGATCATAAGCGTCTTTAAAGAAGTTGGGTCTGACATAACAGCTTCGTTCAAATTTGCCACAGCTTCCTTACTATCTCCGAATGCTATGTTAGCCATAGCCTGAGCTATCATGGCATCGATGTTGTTAGGATCAGCTGCAATGGCATTACGCGCTGCCAAAAGAGATGCTCCCGAATTTCCAAGAGCTGCCTCTATCTCCGATTTAAGTACATAATTTTCCGCCCTTTTATCTGAAACTAAAGCTAAATCGATGTAATTTTGAGCTTCAGAAAGAAGATTTAAATTTCTACAGGCTTCTGCCATGCGGGCATATACAAATCCTTCTTTCCCTTCGGGCATATTGAGAAGGTGTGCAAATGCATCTTTTGCTTCCCTGTAGTGTCCGCTATTGCAAGCGATGTTTCCTTTTAGAAAATACATCGGAAGTTTATTGTTTGTGCGACTGATTGCATAATCTATGGCGGCTGAGAATGCCGGGTAGTTTCTATCGGCAAGCTTGATTAAGGACATCAGAGGACGCGTATTTTCTGAATTTAATGCAAATGCGCTCAGATAGTTTGCCGCAGCATTCTCATCCTCCCCGAGATCTACGTATAAATCACCGACTCGGCAATATGTAATATAATTGGTGACATCGGCATCTTGTGCCTCTTTAAGAAGAGATTTGGCAGTCTCGTTATCTCCACTCATAATCTTGGCTTTTGCCATTCCGAAATAAGCTTCCTGGCTTCGGCTTTTCATGCGTTGGAGTGAAGAAAATGTATTAAATGCCTCTTCCGGACGCTCAAGATATAGTAAAATATTACCCTTCTTATATATCAAGGGATATGTCTGTTGGATCTCTATCGCTTTTTCTATAGCTTCCAAAGCCTTTTCATATTGCTTTAACTCTACGTTGGTGTCGGCAAGAAGACTCAATTCCTGCGCAAGAAGTTCACTCTCTTTACCGGGAGTCAGAGTCAACGCCTTTTGGAGATCGTTAAGGGCATCGTCATATTTTGATAATCTATAATATGTGGCGGCTCTATCATAGAGTGTTATATAATCATTCGGATTCTGCTTGAGAGTCTCTGTCAATCCGTTGAGCATGGCCTGAGTGATGGGATCAATCTGCTGGGAATGTAACGCCATGCTATTCCAGGTGAGAATAATAACAAACATTCCTCCGACAAGGAGTCTCAATTTATTCATCAATGAGTTGTGTGTCATATTTATTCAGTTGTTGTTGATTATTATTCTGATTTTTGTTTATTTTTGAAAGTGTATTCTTCAGTACAGTACTTTGCGAATAGCAGTTAACGTTTGCAATAATGGGGAGACTTCGTGAAGTGGAAGCATATTGGCTCCGTCGCTTAGTGCTTTCGAGGGGTCCGGATGAGTTTCCATAAAAATCCCGTCTGCTCCGGCTGCTATGGCGCATTTTGCTATCGTGGATATCAGTTCAGGTCTGCCACCCGTGACTCCTGCGGTTTGATTTGGTTGCTGGAGTGAGTGTGTGATATCCATGATTACCGGACATTTACATTTTTGGCTCATCTCAGGAATTGAACGCATGTCAACGACCAAATCCTGATAACCGAAAAAAGTGCCTCGTTCAGTGACTGAAACCTCATTGTTACCATTTGCCCGAACTTTCTCCACCGCGTGTATCATTGAACCCGGAGAGAGAAATTGCCCTTTTTTTATATTAACAAATTTTCCGGTTTTTGCTGCAGCCACGAGGAGATCAGTCTGACGGCAAAGGAAAGCGGGAATCTGAAGTATATCCACGTATTCCGCTGCTATTGCCGCTTCATCCGGTTGATGAATATCGGTGACAACCGGGATGTCAAATGTTTCCTTTACTTTTAAAAGAATCTTGAGTGCTTTGATATCGCCAATCCCCGTGAAAGAATCAAGTCTACTTCGGTTAGCTTTCTTATAACTGCCTTTAAAGACGTAGGGGATATGAAGATCGGATGTGATTCTACACATCTTCTCAGCGACTTCCATACATAATTCTTCACTTTCCACCACACATGGTCCGGCAAGTAGAAAAAAATTGTTGTCACGTGAAGATTGGAGATATTCAGATATATTATCGTAATTCATTATCTTAAGTTTATTTGGACATTTGATTTATAACATGAATAGCGGAAACTGCAAAAAGAGCAGCGCTCTCCGTCCGAAACCGGCTTTCTCCGAATGTCACAGGAATGAATCCATGCTGAATTGCAAGTTCTATTTCTTCAGATGAAAAATCTCCTTCCGGGCCTATAACTAAAGTGACATCATGACCAGGGGTATAGAGTTTAACCAATTCTTGACGTCTTGTGTCGGAATCGCAATACCCTATGTATTTTTCTCCTTTACGCGGTGCGCTTATAAATTCTTTAAAATCAACGATGTCGCCCGAGATGTGTGGCAAGGTGGCTTTGAGACTCTGTTTCATTGCTGAAATCATAACTCTTTCAAGTCGATCTATTTTTACAGACTTCCTTTCGCTATGTTCACATTTTAGAATGACAACCTCATCAATTCCTGTCTCCACTCCTTTCTCCAACAACCATTCAATGCGGTCAATATTTTTTGTAGGAGCCACAGCTAATGTGATTTTTACTCCCCAATGTGGCGGAATTTCCTCTTTCTCTATGATTGAAACTTGAGTTGCTTTCGGATTTTTACCGATTATTTCGCATTGGTATCTGTTCCCTTTCCCATCCACGACCGTGATATAGTCTCCGATTTCTTTGCGCAAGACGCGGATTGCATGAATACTCTCAGCCTCCGGCAAAAGACCGGTGTCTGCAATCTCAGGGGCATAAAACTGAATGGAAGAACTCATTATATCTCTGATAGTTTATGTGAAATGGCAACAACCACGAAGGAATCAGATGCTTTCTACCGGTATCTCTTCAGATTCCTTAATTTCCCTCTCAGTAATTGCACCATTCTTCTCTTTGAAGATAAGCCAGAACAAAATGGCTACCACAAGAGCATATCCGGCGAAGATAAACCATGAGATTCTCCATCCCTGAAGCTGTTGAATAGCTGAAAGTCCTGATACATATACGAATTTATTTACAACACAGGTTCCAGCCACGAATGTACCTATGGAGGCACCTATACCATTAGTCATTAACATGAAGAGTCCCTGAGCCGACGACCGTTGAGCCGGATTTGTTTGCATATCTACATAAAGACCTCCGGAAACATTGAAAAAGTCAAATGCGATTCCGTAGACTATACATGAGAGTATCAAGAATATTACTCCAGAATTCCCCGTGTCCCCAATTCCGAAGAATCCGAATCTGAACACCCATGCGAACATCGACATTAGCATAACCCCCTTAATTCCGAATTTTTTAAGGCAATAAGGGATGGCAAGTATGCATAATGCCTCCGCACATTGTGAGATTGAAATAAGAAATGTAGCATTTTTCGACCACCAGTCGGTTTCAAACCCCGGGACATTGCTGAAAAAATAAATGAAAGATGATCCATAGCTATTGGTAATCTGCAGTGATACTCCAAGAAGCATGCTGAAAATGAAGAAGATAGCCATGTCTTTCCGCTTAAATAGAGTAAATGCCTTGAGCCCGAATGCTTCAGCGATGCTTTTCCCTTTCCCTTTGTTAACCGGACATTTAGGCAGAAACAGGCAATATATTGCCAATGTTATGCTTAGTATGCCGGACAAATAGAACTGAGTGTAACTGTGTTGAATAGCAGTTCCATCGATAAACACAAAGTTTACAAACAATTCCGCACAGATAAAACCAACTGTACCCAATGTCCTTATCATGGGAAAATCATTGACCGTGCTCAATCCATACTTCTCCAGTCCGTTAAATGCAACGGAATTACAAAGTCCGATAGTCGGCATAAAAAATGCCACTGAGATCGAATAAAATGTAAAGATGGTCGAAAACTCAAGTGTCCCTATTGTTGAAAGTTGTTCAGCTGCTGTCAACCCGGTCAATATCATGAAGACTCCGGCTAAAAGATGACATAGACTCAATGTAAGTTGTGCAGGAATCCATCTGTCTGCTATTATGCCAATAAGGGCAGGCATAAAGATAGATACAAGTCCTTGAACCGTGTAAAACCAAAATACATACTCACTTAATCCATTGCTGCCTAAAAACATTCCCATGGATATGAGATATGCTCCCCAAACAGCAAATTCTAAAAAGTTCATGAGCGATAATTTCACCTTGATTCCGGTTTTTTGCCCGGATGAATGGATTGTGGCTGAGTTCAAGTTATCCATTTTGTATCGTTTAGTAAAAATATAGTTGAATCTTATGATTATTGATCAAAAAATCCATATCAACAGGACCCTTTGATTTGATACAAAATTAACAAAAAAGGTTTAGTCACACAAATAAACCGAGGTAGTTTCCTCAACTATTTATATTCGATCGATTATCGCGAGTCTTGATGGGATATTGAGAATCCCATCCTCAAAGTGACAAATATTGTCCTCAGCAAGTTTTTGTAGCTCCAGATTTGCTTCATCAGTTGATAATCTTGCGGCATGGCATAGATCCTCATATCCGATTTTTATGGTTATATTGTGAGAGTTTTGATCTGTATAGAGAACAAGAATATTCCCAATGAATGGAATCACTCCCTGTGTGACCAGGTTCTTGATCCACTCGGGATTCCTTTGAGCTCTGGCAGAAAGGTAATTATAATAATTAATCCTATATATTGGTTCGGTCTGAAGAAGAGCCTCATATTGTCGCTTGTCGAATTGAAGCAAACTAATATCTGTAAGAGCAGTCAAGGAATACGGAAAAGAAGTGGATAATCCAAAAAGATATTCGGCTCCGATAACGTTCTTCGGGCCAATAGCCTGGGTAACCTCTATGTCAGGATCAAAGCCACGAATAGTCATTTGAGCGGTACCGGTGATAATAAAGCGAAGCTTATTGCAATGTTCGCCTTCATTTATAATCACTTCCCCCTCCTTGAGATTGATGAAGTCAACGTGTGTCTTTTCAAGAAAACACGAGACCATATTATGAGTCACACCTTTAAATAGAGGAAACTCCATTATGGTTTCATACATTGTTGACATATTCAAAGATATTAATATAGTAGTAATTCTGACTTTTATGATATATTAATCAGAAATATGATAATAAAAAAACAGGCAGAGAATCACTCTGCCTGCAAAATGTAGCGGGATCGAGAATTGAACTCGAGACCTCCGGGTTATGAATCCGACGCTCTAACCAACTGAGCTATCCCGCCATCAAAAGCTTCTATCCAATAAGGACTACTATCGCTTTTGCGAGTGCAAAGGTAGTAACTTTTTTTGTTCTGACAAAATAAATTCAGTAAAAATTTTTACTGAATTTATTTTGGTTTCTTTTTGTAATTCTGTAACAAGTGTTTATGAGAATGCTCATTTGAGTTTGAGCACTTGCCCGACTTTGATAACATCTGTTTTGTCCATGTCGTTAAGACGTCTTAGGGTGGTTGCTGAAAGACCGTATGACTTTGCAATTGAAGAAAGGGTATCACCTTTCTTTACGGTGTAAGTGCTTTTTACACTTGTCGACGCTTGATATGGATTTGTTTTTTCTTCAGCTGCAATTGTCTCGCGCTTAGGTGCGAAATTACGAGGCTGAGTGTATGTATTCTTTGAAAAGTGATAAGTATCGGTATGGGTAGTTTGATTAGCAAAATCAAATATTGCTGATGGATTTATGGCATATCCCATAAAACGGGTCTCAAAGTGAAGATGAGGTCCCGTGCTTCGACCTGTGCTTCCTCCTAATCCAATTGGCTGTCCGGCTTTTACAACTTGATCCGGTTTTACCAGATGCTTATTAAGGTGACCATAAACTGTTTCAAGTCCGTTAGGATGACGGAGAATGACATAGTTTCCATATCCTTTGGCTTCATAGTTGGTCAATCTGACTTTGCCGTCAAAAGCAGCATATATAGAATCATTGCTTCTTATTTGCAAATCAACTCCTTTATGCATTCTTCCAAATTTTGGTCGATAACCATAATTGGAGGTGATTCTGCCGGGACATGGCATGTGATATCCCCTGACATCAATTATCGAAGTATTGGGCACTTCTGATTCTTTAAAAGGATTGACACGTTTGCTGTTCCAACCTTCGGTATAAATATCCAGTTCCGGCTCAATGTCATCTATGAGATCAATAAATGTATTCTTCTCAATTAACTTTATTTGATCTTTATTGCGAGATTGATTCGCTAATAACTGACGATGTGCGTCGCTATGAGGATTATTTTTCTTTTGGGCTTGTGCATTGATTCCTCCGATCGCCATAATGGACATCAGAACAATTGCACTTATTTTTTTTATGGTTTGCATTCTATATTTATTTAAATTTCGCTTTTCCGAAAAAGGGAAAATGCTTCAGATGAGGAGAATAGCGTTTATAAATGGGTTAATCCATTTCGTTGTCTCCGTAATAGAAATCAATATCCTTAGGCTGCCAATCAAAAATTTCTTCCGGCTTGAAGAAGCGTGCAAGTTCAATTTTTGCATTTTCAACACTGTCACTTGCATGAACGATATTAGCTTGCCCACTCATGCAAAAGTCTCCCCTAAGTGTTCCGGGAGCTGCATTGCGACCATTGGTGACTCCTGTCATTTCTCTGAAGACTCTGACAGCCTCACATCCCTTAAGACACATTACTATAACCGGAGTCGCCGTCATTGATGCTACTATTGACGGAAAGAAAGGCTTGTCAACAAGGTGCGCATAGTGTTCGCGAAGGATTGCTTCATCAAGCTGCATCATTTTTAATCCGGTTATGATGAATCCCTTACGTTCTATTCTCTTTATTACTTCCCCAATTAGACTGCGTTCTATAGTTGATGGTTTAAGTATTGCCAATGTCTGTTCCATGAATATTAAGTATTTTTAAGATTTCAATTTCGGGTATGTTCAAATTTATAAAATTCATATAACGTATCCAATCTTTTTCTGAATATTTTTTTTCTTTTTTGAGGATATAAAGTATTTCAATATCTGTAAATGGTTGCTGATTAGTTTGATACGAAATTTTTATGTTGTACAGCATCTTTTTAAACAATTTGCACATTGTGATTTTCGGTGTGCAAAATTAAGATTATTTATATGTTAAAATATGTTAATACAATTTTAATTATCACATATTCAGTACATTTTATAAGAGCTTATTTATTCTTTATCTTTTTGAATAGTTGTTCATTTTCAATTCTGATGAACACTTTTATAAGATTGATTGTCTAATATTATAAAGAAGGGTGGGATATTGGGTTCTGGGTTTCCCTTTTCCTGTTCCCATACAAGCTCTTCATTATATCCGTAAACTATATCATTATAATAATATGTTACCACAAATCCACCATGTAGTTGATAAAGTGACCCCAACGGTCGCACTGAGTCCAGAGGCTGAGGAAAGCACTTATATGATAGCCAAATTCCTGATGAAGATTACTAATTTTCTGTTAGATTTAATCGGACAGGGGAATAATCAAACTCTATTTGAATGGGTATACGCTATACTTGTGTTCGTGTGTGCGTTTATAATCGGATCTCTGCTTCAGTGGGGTCTGGTATTTTTAAGTAAAAAAATAAGTAAGCATATTGATTCTGATATTTATAATTTCTTGCAAAGCCGTAAGTTTTTCAGCCGTGCCTTCAGAATAGTTCCCGCATTGCTCTTTTTGGTTCTTATTGAGTTTACGCTCACTTATAAGGTTACCTTATCTACATGGCTGACGCGATTGACTTGGATATATATTACCCTGATAGTCGCCTGGACTCTTAATCAGATTGTTAAGACAATTTGGTATAGGATTGATACAAGAGAGAATAAAAAGAAATTACCACTCAAGGGGTTGGTTCAAATAATAAATGTTTTTGTTTGGTGTGTTGCCATAATAATTATATTGGCAATTTTAGTGAATAAGTCTCCTGGAGCATTATTAGCCGGATTAGGAGCTTTTGCGGCTGTCCTGATGTTGATTTTTAAAGATAGTATATTAGGTTTAGTGGCAGGTGTCCAATTATCTGAGAATGACTCATTGCACGTAGGAGATTGGATTAAAGTAAGCGGTACAGATGCGAATGGTATTGTCACAGAAGTGTCTTTATCGGAAGTGAAAGTAGAAAATTTTGATAAAACGGTTACTTCCCTTCCCCCGTATAGTCTGATTAGCGGGCATTTCACCAATATGAAGAATATGTCGGATAGTAATACACGCAGAATTCAACGTTCGATTAATATAGATGCCGACAGCGTGATGCATACTGATGATTCCATGCTTGCTGAATTCCAGAAATTACCTCTTATTGGAGACTGGATTAAGCAAAAAATTCAGCAGCGTCAAGAAGGGAAAGGGGAAGAGACTGGGTTAGATAACTTAGTTAACGGAAGCATTGAAACCAATCTTGGAATTTTCAGAGCCTACGTAACCCTTTATTTAAATCAGCATCCGCAGGTTTATCACGTTCCTGGAGGCATGAATTACGTTTTTGCGACAATTCTTCCTCCCCAGGCATCCACCGGCATTCCGTTGCAATTCTATTGTTTTACCAATACTTCAAATTGGATTGAGTATATGGGTATTCAGGATGAAATTACAGAACACTTGCTCGTGATGCTTCCGAAGTTTCATCTATATCTCTTTGAAAGCGAATCAGGTAGAGATTCCATTATCGAAGGGTATATGTCTCAGGTAAAAGATCCTGAGTCATTATATGGTGTACCTTATCCATTTTATTCCAAAGAGATCACTGTGCCGAATCCTGCCAATGCATCTACAGGTTTAACTACTTCATCGCAATCAGATAACTCGGATCAACAGAAGTAAGAAATCATTGAATGGTAAAAGCTACACCATACATTAAGAAAGTTATTTATATCTGGAATAAATTTCAACACCTTTCTTTTTTGCTTCTTTAATATCTTCCTCCGAATTTGGATCAACACCATATTTGGAAAGCGGTGGAATAACTACATCAGTGCCGGGACGAATACGGTCAGGATGACCTAATATAGCTTGATTTTCGATGTAAATGTAAGGCCAGAGGTTATAATTGCCATAATGATCTCTGGCCATTGTTGTCAGATATCTTGTCTTTGTAATAGTGTCGATCACCTTTTCATCTGAAGGGTGTGTGTCAACGGCACTTTCCGGAAGCATTATCTTGTCCTGATGCGCTGAACCGGATTCGTTTTCGGTGGATTTTAGGCTGTCTTTTTCTGATTCCAAGGGAATGGAAAGTGATTGAGTCTGGTCAATCGAAGCATCTTGGTGATTTTCTAATTGCTCCTCTTGAACAATCACACTATAATTATTAAAAGATAAGTTGCCACCGTGAAGCATTAAATAGACTACTGCACCAATTGCTACAACAACGACTGCTGAAATAAAACCGCTGAAAAATCCCCATAGAAATTTATATCCTTTTTCATGCACAACAATTGCCGGAATATTATTCTCTATAGATTCTTCCCTTATTTCAGATTCTGATTGTTCACTGGTATCTGCGGTGTCATTGGTGGCAATAATTGGAGGAGTGGTTAAAGATACTTCATTTTCGATATCTTCATTTCCATTATTTGAATCATCAGAATCATCAGAATTTGAATCGGATTTATTTACCAAATCCAACTCATCTTCAGAATTATGAATGTCTTTATTAAAAGTATCTGTATCAGAATCAATTGTTACAGAGCTTGGTTCCTCAATCTCCAATTCAGTATCATTGCTTTCTCTTTCTACAATATCCAATTGATCATCTAAAAAATCATCTTCGTCGATATTGTCATTAAGTTCAGTCGCTTCAAACATATTGAATGGGGAATTAACTAAAGAAGCGAGCCGTTTGGAAGGAATGAAAACTACTTTTCGGTGAGGGGGAATTTCGATCTCGGCACCTGACGATACATCGATACTCATCCTCTTTCCAACATCCACAATCCTGAACTCTCCGAATCCTTTAATCTTTATATTTGAATCACCTGCCTCAAGACTTTCAGTTACAGTCTTAAGAAATGAACGCAAAAAAGTAAGACATAATTCAGATGAGTCTCCGGATTCGAGTGCAAGAAGATTAGCTAATTCCGGAAGAGTTATCTTTTTAGGGGCCATCATATTAAGTGTGAGAGAAGATCAATAAATACTAAGAAATGATTTCAATAATATAGGGTCAGATTGCGAGCCGAATTTCAGACAATTATAGATCATGTCATAGCTTAGATATTCCTAATTTTTTGCTTCAGCAGCGTTGAGGGTCTGAACCCTAATACAATCTTTGGAGGAATCAACATCTTTTTTCCGGTTGCCGGGTTGATGCTTATTCTATCAGTTCTCTTTTTAGGTTCTAAATTTCCAAAAGATGGGAAACTGACAACTTCCATTTGTGAAGCAGCTTCTCCGATCACGTTTGTCAGAGCATTAAATAGAGAATCAACTTTTTCTTGAGGAATGGAGCAAACAGCTGACAACTGATCACTTAATGACTTATATTCCATGTATGCCAAAAATTAATGCTATATCAATAATCAATCTGATAGGAAGATCATAGCTATTGTTTCATCTTACAAATTTAGATAAAAATAATTATTATATGAAAAAATTTATCCGTACTCTCAATTTAAAGAATAATTATTCATCCGGATTAATCCTTATGTAGGCGGCTTAATGATTTAAAAATAAATTAATTAGAATAATCTAATTGAATATTGTGATATAAAGTAGTGAAATAAAGTCATTAAAATTTGTAGAATAAAAAAATTCTTATTAACTTTGCAGTCGCAAACCGAGAGAGGATTGTAAATATGGTTCCATGTCCGAGTGGTTAGGTACCGGTCTGCAAAACCGTTCACACCAGTTCGAATCTGGTTGGAACCTCTGAGGAAGAGACTGTCTAAAATATTTTAGATGGTCTATTCCTTTTTTATACAAAAAATTAGGTTGTCTCATGATGATTGAGAGTGGTCCTCTTGCTTAGAGCCCGTCTCATAAAAATTTGAGAGCCCCTGGGGCGGACTCTTAGTTCTCAGCTATGGCAGACAGACGTGGAATCTGCTCTTTTTGTTTTTTGTTTGAAATGGCTATTAAAAACCTCCTGTATTCACCTATTATATTAGGGATGAATTTATGTATCTGTTTTAATTTGCCCTTTCTACTTTTTGATTAATTGGCAGATTTAATTCTTTTTTATTTTTTCCAGAATGCGGGAGTGAATAATAGGAGGATGGTGTATAATTCAAGACGACCTGTTAACATCACTAATGAGAGTACCCATTTTGCTGAATTTGGAACCAATGAGTAATTACCTGAAAGACCTGTAATATCTGTGCCAAGCCCTGTGTTGGAAATAGCTGATAAGGAGCAGAAGAAACTCTCTTTTAAGGGGAGTCCGATAATCACAAGCAGAATTCCCGAAATTATAATGACAAAAATATATACAAAGAGGAACGCAAGAACTTTTTGTACTAATTGGTAATTAGTTCCTTTTCCATTGATAGTAACGGTTGTGACCGCACGAGGATGGGAAAGTTTGAAAAATTCGTTTTTTATAAATTTCAATAAGATTAATATACGGTCTATCTTTGCCCCTCCCGATGTGCTTCCGGCACAAGCACCTATAAACATCATAAGTATCAGGACCACTATGGCAAGTGGTCCCCAATCAAAGAAATCAGGTTCCGTCAGTCCAGTGGATGAAAGTATACTTATGGATTGAAAGAGGGGATCTATCGTCACATCTTCCCAGCTATCTATTTGTTGTGTCAGTACATAATTGAGAGTCAGTAATCCATAACATATCAGAGTTATGGCTATATACCATTTTAAAACATCATTTTTCAATGCAGTCTTGATATTTCCAGTGCAGGCTTTGAAAATTAAGGAGAAGTTTACACCTCCCAGAAACATAAATATCATTAAGATGACTTTGATGTATATACTATCCCAATCATGAAGTGCTTTATCGGAATTGGCAAATCCCCCGGTTGACATGGTTGATAATCCGTAGCAAACTGAATCAAAGAAACTCAGATCTGAGGGAATAAGCAGTATAATCAACAATATGGTAAGGATTATATACACCAACCATAACCCTTGTGCCGTAAAACTTACTCTTGGACGTAATTTATCGTGAGTAATACCGGTAACTTCTGCATTAAACAGTTGCATCCCTCCTTTATAGTTGAGCACAGGCACAACAGCTAAAGTGAACAGAATAATTCCTAAACCACCGATCCATTGAACCAATGATCTCCATATTAAAATACTTTTAGGCACATAGTTCAGACTATTGAGTACTGTCGCACCGGTAGTGGTGAAACCGCTCATGGTCTCAAAGAATGCATCTGTGAATGAAAGATGTGTGCTGCATGTCATAAATGGTATCATCCCAAACAAAGAAAGAATGACCCAAATAAGTCCGGTTAGCAAAATAGCTTCCCGTTTACCCATTTCTCGTGAAGAAGGCTTTAAGCTCATCATTAATCCTCCTGCAGAACCGGTGACAGCGATAGATATTAGGAATGGAAGCCAGCTCCCATCATTGAAACAGATTCCAACAATAAGGGGAACAAGCATAAATCCACTTTCGATCATCAGCAACCATCCAATGATGCGGAGAAGTAATCTTATGTTGATAGAATTTCGATGATTGAAAAATGATTCCATTTCTTAATTAATAAGATATCAAGTAAACCACTTTTCTACCTTTTGGATTGTTCCGCTGAGACAGAAAACCACTACATAATCTCCTTCTTGAATATGTGTAGAACCATCCACAAGGCTACAGACATCATTCCTGACTGTAGCAGCCAGAGTCATTCCAAATGGCAATTTGAGATCCTTTACTTGCGCTTTTGTGATTTTGGCGTTTGGCCTTACCTGAATTTCAGCAACTTCAGCATCTGCAAGTGCCAGACATTTAACGTTGTCTTCATCGGCATCCAGAAGCAACTGAAAGATATAGCTTGATGCGAGAAGTTTCTTATTAATGATTGTGCCGATGTTTAGATTCTCTGCCTGACTCACAAATTGCAGGTTTTCCACATCGGCAATAGTTTTGGGAACTCCGAATTCCTTGGCGGTCAGACAAGACAGTATGTTTGTTTCTGAAGAGGGTGTAAGTGCCAGAAAAGCATCATACTGATAGATATTATTTTCTCGTAACACTTCGATATCTCTTCCATCCCCATGAACAATCTCACAGTCAGGGAACATCGTTGCCAATTGTTCACACCGTTCCCTGTCCATATCTATTATCTTAATATGATATTTATCGTGAAACAGATCAGCAAATCTTATGGCGATGCGGCTTCCCCCCATCACAAACGCCTTTTTAATGTTACGTTTGCGTTTACCGCATAACTCTCTGACTTCCGTCACAAACGGGGGAGTGGTGATGAAATATACAATATCATCATTTAAAATCCTGTCCGAACCACCGGGAATAATAGTCTCATTATTTCGCTTAATGGCTGATACGTGAAAATTATGTGTGGTGACAGGAAGATCCTTCAGCTGAATATTCACTATGGGAGAATCTTCATGCACCTTAACACCAATCAATAGGAGATTCCCATAATGAAGGGTTACCCAATATCTTGCCCAGTTATGATCGAGGGCAACACCGATTCCTTGGGCTGCAAGATGCTCGGGATATATGATAGTGTCTATCCCTATACTCTTAATTATTGCCTTGTTATCAGATCTTAAAAATTCGGAATTATCTATCCTTGCTACAGTTTTTTTTGCACCGAGGCGTTTTGCAATCGCACATGAAGTCAGATTTCTGGTTTCGTAAGGAGTAACCGCAATGTATAGATCAGTATTGGCAATTCCAACATCCCGCAATGTCTCGAAAGAAGAGGTAGAGCCATTCCAAGTCATTAGATTATAATTTGCATCTATCAGATCCAGATGTGATTGGTCGTTATCAAGAAGGATAATATCTTGATTTTCGTTCGACAGCATTTTTGCCAAATGTGTCCCGACTTCCCCTGCTCCTGCAATTACAATTTTCATGATTTATTTAGGAAATGGTGTATTCTTATTATGTATTTAAATCTTCATTAAGGGATTGGACAGCCTTTACTATTCCTTCCACATCAAATCCGCAAGCCTCTCGTAATTGTGCTGTCGATGCATGATTTTGCCATGTGTCAGGTACCCCCAGATTCCTAATCATCAGATTCTTATTTTGTTGAACCAGATATTCGTTTATACCTGATCCAAACCCTCCTTCAATGCTCCCATCTTCCACAGTAATGATTCCCTTATAACTGTCTGCTATGTTGTTAAGCAATTTAGTGTCAAGAGGTTTTACCCATATCATATCATACAAATGGGCATTTATACCTTTTTCTTTTAATTTTTCGATACTCAATTTTGCATCATTACCGACCGGTCCGAGGGTTAAAACGGCAATCTCTGCATCTCCTTCCGTAATTATCCCTCTTCCTTTTCCAATTTCAATTCTTGCAAATGGTGATTCCCAGTCTTTTGAGATTGCTTTGCCGCGGGGGTAACGAATTGCAAGGGGCCCGTCAAGACTTAATGAGGTGTACATTATATTTCTTAATTCAGATTCATCCATGGGTGAAGCGATTTTTAACCCGGGAATACATCTTAAAGCAGGGATGTCGAATAATCCATGATGTGTCACTCCATCTTCGCCAACGAGTCCGGCTCGATCAATACAAAAAATTACAGGCAGACCCTGAATGGCTACGTCGTGAATTATATTATCATAGGCACGCTGTAAAAAGGATGAATAGATAGCCACAAACGGACGTTTTCCGGCTGCCGCCAATCCTCCGGCAAATGTGACGGCATGTCCCTCAGAAATTCCTACGTCAAACGTTCGATTGGGATACTTCTTCAGCATCAAGTTGACTGACGTGCCGGGAGCCATAGCTGCCGTCACCGCCATTACTTTATCATTTTTATCAGCCAGCTCCACCAATGTTTTCCCAAAAACCTCTTGCCATAATAAGGGTGCATCAGCAGATTTATTAATTATACGTTCACCCGTCTGTGGATCAAACTTGCCGGGGGCATGCCATGAAGTCGGGTCTTGCTCTGCAGTTGTGAATCCTTTTCCCTTTGTCGTGCGAAGATGAAGCAATCGCGGACCGGACATTGACTTAATTTCATTAAGAACTTTCACCACCTTCTCTACGTCATGTCCGTCGAAAGGTCCGAAATATCTGATATTCAGTCCTTCAAAAATATTTTGGTGTTGAGAAATAAAAGCCTTTAAGGAATTGTTAAATCTAAGTAGTCTCCATTTACGGTTGTCTGAAATCAACCCCATCTTTTTCATGGCTTTATAAATGTTATTTCTCCATTTATTATAGCCTGCGGAAGTAGTAAGATCAGACAAATATCTATGCAACGCACCGACATTGTCACTTATACTCATATCATTATCATTGAGTATAATGAGAAGATTGTTAGGATTATTGCTCACATTATTCAGCCCTTCGAAAGCGAGTCCATTACTGATAGAGGCGTCTCCGATTACAGCCACTGTTTTGCGATCTTCCGATCCCGGAGTATTTGCATCGGCTATAGCCATTCCCAGAGCAGCGGAAATACTATTTCCGGCATGTCCGGCAACAAATGTGTCATATTCACTTTCAGCCGGGAAAGGGAAACCGCTCAATCCTCCTTTGGTTCGTTGGGTGGCAAATTTCTCCTTCCTTCCGGTCAACAGTTTATGAGCGTATGCCTGATGTCCCACATCCCATACGATTCTATCATCAGGAGTATTGAAGACATAATGGAGTGCCACAATAATCTCCACGGCCCCCATGCTGGACGCAAAATGTCCGGGATTTTTTGATAGTCCCGATATAATAATCTCTCGCAATTCACGACAAACTTCCGGAAGCTGCGAAGGTGCGAGCTTGCGTAGGTCTGACGGTGAATTTATCTTGTCGATCAGTGGGCTTTTATTTTCTTGAGATTCCGTATTCATAAGAGGTCATGAGACAGATAAATCCTAAATTATTTATCGTCGCCTTGAAAATAGGGTGCAATATATTTTTTATATAAAGGAACAAGGATAACTATTCCTGAAGCTGCTACGACAAATAGATTCTTCAAGTTAACTCCTCCAACACGTAATAAATACTGCGCGAGCCATACCCATAGAAGCCCCAAAAATATAAATCCTGCAATCCTTACACCTTTCATTTCTATATAATTTATGCAAACCTGATATTGTTAAGAGAAGCGGCAGACTGTCAAATATCATGGTACATGCAGTCGTAATTGCAAAGTTACAATTTTTATTTTGAATTTTCCAACGTTTACTTACGGCATGATAGTCAGCATTGGGTTAATATGCTGACAACATTTATATTAAGAGCCTGTCTCATAAAATTTGATACGGGCTCTAAGATTAGTTCGAGATTGTATCAGTTGTGATTTCTCCCCGGATATTCTTGACATCATCTACAGCTACCATTACAGGACGATAATCAGCTTCTCTTGCAGTCATATTAACATTGTCAAAAGTTACTCCATCAACGTGGCGCATATATAATCCCCATGCCGGGAGCTCTCCAAACATGTGAAATTCAGGATAAGAATCAATTTGTTCAGGTACTTCCGAATATCGATATTCCCCGATATATGCCATTCCTTTTGTCCCTCTTCCGGGATAAGATATATCAATGTTGGTGAGGGTTACATTTTCAACTTTAGCACCCGGTATTCCTGTTATACTTGCCGGGAAAGGATTGTGAATCGTATTGATATCCGGTCCTCGAAGATCATAATTGCTGTCAGGTCTGTCAAATGGAATAAGGCATTTCAAATTACTGATAGCTATGTTCGAGAGCTTTCCTGGTTTTTCTCCTCTTCGATGACCCAATCTTATGAAAAATGCATTCCCGGTGTTTATCGCTGCTATTGAATCAACAGTGACGTTCTCCAGGAATGCTCCATCCACGCTTTCCAGAGCGATTGCAGATCGAAAGGTATCCTTGACTTTTACGTTACGCACCGTTATATTACGGAAACCGCCAAAAGACTCAGTGCCGATTTTTATCGCATTTGCACTGCTGGTTACATTACAATTTTCTATCAGTACATTCTCATTACTATCCGAAGGATCAAAAGATTTAAGCACGATTCCATCATCTGCAGAATTAATGTTGCATCCTGAAATATGGACGTTATGAGAATCGGCAATATCTATTCCGTCATTATTCCAGTAGGCACGATTGATAAACTCAATATCTTTTATCAATACATTCCTGCATTTACTCATCGAAAATCCCCATGAAGCCGAAGCACGCAAACTAATATCGGACACTGTCAGAGAGTCGATATTATCAAAATCTAACAATTTGGGTCGTATGGAACTCCGCATTCTTCGGGTATTATAATTCGGATCGATTCGTTCTCCGATATGGTGCAGACTATCGATTGCAAGTGCCAGCTCAAGACCTCGTCCGTCTATCATCCCATCACCTGTTATGGATATATTCCTTGCATCCGAAGCTACAATTAAACCGAACAGGGGCTTAGAACATTTATCCGCAACACCGCCGGCAACATCATCAGTTTCAGACAAATATCCATCATAATCGTATGGATTTGTGCTGCCGAGAATGACGGCTCCCTTTTCAAGATGCAGATTTACGTTAGATTTTAGTCTGAGTGTCCCCGAGACATATTCTCCAGGCGGAATTATTAGGGTGCCACCTCCCGGTAGTGAAGATATAGAATCCACATCATTTTGAAAAGGACTTGCGGACTTTGCATTAAAAGAAGTGAAAATAGCAAAAATCGGGATGCTTATCGAGAATATGGCTTTAATAATATGTGTCATGAAACTTGTTAAAAATTAGTAGAGTCTTATGAATGCGAAATTAATCAATTCTATCTGATTTATCAAGTGGAGATAAGATGCAACTCCATATGTGATTCCGCGATTTATTCTTCGGATAGCCTATAAAGATTATTTTATAAAGTATATTTAAAGACGGAGAAGAATATTTTTATAGTCTGCTGAAAAATAAATAGATGGCTCGATATTCCGATATCCGGAATTATTACTTATAAGGTCGGCATTGATATTAGTATTTAAAAATCCATTAAATAGACAAAAAATTAATGTCGGTATGTCTTACATACAGTATTTTTTTGTACTTTTGTAATTCGAATTAATAAAGTTGTAAAGAAAAATTACGTTCAGTCAGATTGCTTTTTTGTATGAGAACTAACTTGCTTTGGCTTCTTATATTTGGAATTATCAGTCTACCGGTTTTATCCGGGTGCTCCAAGAATAAAAATGGAGAGACACAGATTAATATCGATACTGATTCCATAATTGCCGAGTGTCCGATTGATCCATTGATAGCTGACAGCATAGCGAAAGCAAAAGAAAAAGAACATATAGCAGGTCTTAAGGATACTAAAGAAATATTGAGCTATATGGATAGTATAAAGGATCATGCCAAATATAAAACCGGCATAATAACTACTATAGCTCAGGAAGCTCCGGAATATGCACGCAAATTATTGGCAAATGATTACAATGGGTTTATAATTGTCGATAAACAAACAATGCGAGTAATCTTGTATGATAAATACGGAAGAGAACAGGTTGCATATCGTATGGCTTGCTCTAAAAATTACGGCACAAAACATAAAAAAGCGGACTCCCGAACACCCGAAGGGTTCTTTTCAGTTGAAGGAATTTATGATAGCACAGATTGGTTGTTTACAGATGATAATGGAGTAACAAGCAAGGTTAAAGGACAATTCGGTCCCCGGTTTATCAGACTTAAAATCCCTAATACTTCTCAGATCGGAATCCATGGCACATGTGCTCCGTGGAGTATCGGTGGAAGAAGAAGCCATGGTTGTATTCGCATAACCAATGAGAATATCCTGGAGTTAGTGAAAAAAGTTGAAGTCGGAATGCCCGTTATAATAAGCCCAAGTGTTAAGGATATCAGGGTTAATAACGCTGAAGGATATATAATTCCTGCAATTTCCACAACGTCACATCGAATGGGTAATGTGGAAGATTATGGAGTTTCAGAACCCGCTTCACCAGAGATTATATCTGAAGAAGGAGATTCTATATCTGCGGAAGAAAATAAGATCAACGCCTCGGAATCCCTGGATAAACCGACTGAATTAATAGAAAAATCTCACGAAATTTCAAATGACACCATACGATAATTATTCACCGGAAATACCTTATACTCAGGATTTGCCACAAGCTTCACTTGTAGGTGGAGTTATTCCTGAGCCTCAAAAGAAAACAAAATCCGAAAAAAATAAGGAATCCGGCAGAGCAAAGAAGAAATCCGCTCCTTCAAAAAGACAGGAAAAGGAAAGTGATTCCTCCAGAGAGTCATTCTCGAATAAAGTTACGACTTGGGTTAATGGCCGTAATATACGTCTGATTCTCGGAATCTTTCTCGCTTGTCTCGGTACATATCTCGGGATTGCTTTTATTTCATATTTCTTTGATTGCGTTAAAGATCAGGCTGCCATATATCATACTGCTGTTGGGACCGCAAAAGATATAAGTAATGCAGCCGGTGAAGGAGGAGCACGTCTTTCTGAGATACTGATTAATCAATCGTTCGGAGTCGGAAGCTTCGTGATTATATTCTGGCTGTTTGCTATGGCTTCTAAGAATCTTCTTGGAAAGCCAAAGTTCAAATCAGTGGATTTTACCATCAAGTCACTGGTAGCCTTAATTACGTTATCTCTCATCGTAGGGCTTTTGACAATTGGATTTAATTCCACTGTTAATTGGGGAGGTTACCATGGAAGATATGTCAACGAATTTATTAAAAGTTTCTTAGGTTGGTCGGGTGCAGCGATATTATGTATATTTATGCTTGCTCTTTTCGTGGTTATCTGCATGCGGGATTTTGTCTTGTGGATTATACGCATGAAGAAAAAAGCATCCGCACGACGTGCGCAGATATTAGCTGAAAAACGGGAACGTGAGAGAAAACAACGTGAATTGGAAGAGATGCGTAGGCAAGAAGAACTCGATTCTTTAAAAGCCGGCGAGACTCAGTCGATCGATGCTGAAATTAATGACCGTGAAGATGAAACTTTGCATTTCGGCAATGATGATAAAACATTATCGGATGTGATGTATGACATTTCCGGTGACACTGATCTTACAGTCTCAATTCCGACCGGTGCTGACTCTTATACCCTTCAGGATGATGAAGCGAAAATTGATTCCCTTGACAGTACTCAGGAATATAAGAGTCTTCACAATTCCCTTAGTGATCTTTCCAAGGACGGATCCGCTGATAATCAAGTAAATGATGAATCGGAAAACGAGGATGAGGAAATTCCCGGTGACTCTGATTCCATGGTAGTCAATGTCAATCAGATAGCCCAGTCAAATCAGCAGTCGTTTCCGACTGCTGAAGGATTACCGGGTCAGAAACCATATAAATTCCCACCCGTTGAAATTTTACGCCAGGGGGTGGAAAAAATCAGTGTCGATGCTTCCGAGCAAATAGAAAATAAGACTAAGATAAGAAAAACCCTTCTTGATTTTGGTATCCCCATTAAAAGTATTGAGGCTACGGTCGGTCCGACTGTTACACTATATGAAATAGTACCGGACACGGGTGTTAAAATAGCTAAAATCCGCTCATTGGTGGATGATATAGCTCTCAGTTTGTCTGCAACAGGTGTCCGTATCATTGCCCCAATCCCCGGAAAAGGGACAGTAGGTATTGAGGTGGCAAATAAGGATCCGCAGACCGTTTCCATGCGCTCAATAATTAAGAGCAAGAAATATATTGAATCAAAATACAGACTTCCTATTGCCTTAGGAAGTACCATTTCCAACGATGTATTTATTGCGGATCTGGCTAAAATGCCGCATCTCCTTGTTGCTGGAGCCACAGGTCAGGGAAAATCCGTAGGTTTGAATGCCATTATAGCTTCTTTGCTTTATCGCAAGAGTCCTGATGAATTAAAATTCGTCATGATTGACCCCAAAATGGTTGAGTTCAGTCTCTATGCTAAGATTGAACAGCATTATCTTGCAGAAATCCCGGACACAGAGGATCCTATTATTACGGACATGTCCAAAGTAGTGGCTACTTTGAGTTCATTATGTGTCGAGATGGACGATCGATATCAATTACTCAAGACGGCTCATGTTCGAAATGTAGAGGAATATAACCAGAAGATGATTGACCAGAAGTTAAATCCACTTGAAGGTCACCGTTATATGCCCTATATCGTGATTGTGGTCGATGAGTTCAGTGATTTAATTATGACCGCCGGTAAGGAAGTGGAGATGCCGATCGCTCGACTTGCTCAAAAAGCACGTGCTGTCGGTATGCACGTGATCATCGCCACTCAACGACCATCCACGAACGTGATTACAGGTATTATAAAAGCTAACTTTCCGGCTCGAATCGCCTTCAAGGTATCTTCCGGTGTTGATAGTAAGACAATTCTTGATGCAACGGGTGCCCAGCAATTAATTGGTCGTGGTGATATGCTGATCAGTAATAATTCAGAGATGATACGAGTGCAATGTGCATTTATTGATACTCCGGAAGTAGAGGAGATTTGCGATTATATTGAACGACAACCTTATCCGCGTGGGCCATATATTCTTCCGGATCCTATCATAAATGGTGAGAATGAGGGGGGCGAGACAAGTGGAGTCAATAATACCTTTGGTGAAAAGGATCCTCTTTTCGATGAAGTTGCACGTACAATAGTTAATTCCAATACTGCTTCAACATCTTCCATCCAACGCCGTTACTCGATTGGATATAATCGCGCCGGAAAAATAATGGATCAACTTGAGGCGGCAGGAGTTGTCGGACCTGCAATGGGAGGCAAACCTCGCGCTGTGCTTGTCGATGCCAATACTCTTGAGTTGATTCTTAATCCGAGATAGTGATTTCTGTTTTTTCATTAGATTATCGAACCCGTAGTGCTGCTGAGGTGTTTGAAGGATTGAAGCTATTATTAAATTATGGTTGGTTCAACAAATTTCACAGGTATATAATTTTTTTTAATTTGTGATATTATCTTTGTGATTTGAATCGTTATCATAAAAAGTCGATATATGAGAAATCCTTTTATATACATTTTGACCATTGTTCTGTTTACATTGGTAATTTTTACAAAAGCTTCAGCCGCTGACCCTCAATCACCGTCCGCGGTAAATATAATTGATAAATGTGCCGCTAAAATTAATTCGGGAAAGGGGTTGAGTGCTCAGTTCACAGCATCCGATGGTAAACATTCTTCTGCCGGTTCTATCAAATCTCAAGGTAATAAATTTAATATTAATACCGGTGGTTCCAAGATTTGGTATAATGGGAAAGATATGTGGGTATATGCTAATAATGAGGTAACCCTTTATAATCCTACCCAACAGGAATTGCTTGAGACAAACCCTATATTATACGTAAAAGCAAATACCAAGGCTTATAATGCTATTTTTGCACGCGTTCAACCGGCCGGAAAATATCTTGTCGTATTATTACCCAAGCAGAAGAATAGTGAGATTAAAAGAGTTGACATAACGATTGATAAGACGACGATGTTGCCGGAGAAGATAGAAGCTGTCAACACAAGCAATATGAAAGCTATTGTATCCATCAGGTCTCTCAAATTGGGTCAGGTCTTCTCCAACAATTCTTTTGAATTTCCAAAGAATAACTATCCAGGAATAGAAATAAATGATATGAGATAATTATAAATTAAGAAATTATGATACAGGAAAATACAAATGTTCTCATTATAGGATCCGGCCCTGCAGGATATACAGCGGGGATTTACGCATCGCGCGCTAACCTCAACCCAATCATTTATGAAGGTGATCAACCCGGTGGCCAGTTAACTCAAACCACGGAAGTTGAGAATTTTCCGGGTTATCCCGAAGGAGTACAGGGTTCCGAGATGATGGAGCATCTCCGTGCTCAGGCAATGCGTTTCGGTGCAGAAGTAAAATCAAGGGTTATAGAATCAGTGGATTTTAGTTCCCGTCCGTTTAAATGTGTAGATGAAAAGGGCGATGTAATAATGGCTAAAACCGTAATAATATCGACCGGTGCAAGCGCAAAATACCTTGGACTTCCTGATGAGGATAAATATCGTGGACTCGGTGTAAGCGCATGCGCGACATGTGATGGTTTTTTCTACCGCGGTAAGAATGTTGCAGTGGTTGGCGGAGGCGATACGGCTTGCGAGGAGGCCTTATATCTCTCGACGCTCGCTTCCAAAGTATATATGATAGTCAGAAAAGATTATCTTAGAGCTTCCGATGTGATGCGTAAAAGAGTAGATGAAAGGAATAATATTGAAATTTTATTCAACTGCAATACCAAGAGTCTTTTCGGAGAGGATGGAGTTGAGGGTGCCA
Organism: uncultured Sangeribacter sp.; assembly: GCA_964521885.1. GTDB lineage: Bacteria > Bacteroidota > Bacteroidia > Bacteroidales > Muribaculaceae > Lepagella. Next base: position 175,008 of record CAZFUF010000001.1, read on the forward strand.
AAATAGTGGAATTCATGGGAACCGAAAAGGAGCGTGAATTTGATATTGCAATCGATGGCTTTTTCCTTGCAATTGGTCACCATCCCAATACTGCTATCTTCAAGGGGCAAATAGATATGGATGAAGAGGGTTACATCAAGGTAAAAGGGGCTACCACTCATACTAATGTGGATGGAGTTTTTGCAGCCGGTGATTGTGCCGACCCCCGTTATCGACAGGCGATATGTGCAGCTGGCACAGGGTGCCGCGCAGCACTCGATGCTGAGAGATTTCTTATGGAAAATGTAGGTTAGTATTCATAACCGTTAAGCGAGGAATATATCTATAAGTTATGCTTCATTTTAAAATTGCATAATTGTTAATGGAAAATATTAAAAAACAGCGTCTTCTTGATTGCCGTTATCTGAGAATGGCACGAATTTGGAGTGAAAATTCATATTGTGTCCGCAGAAAAGTAGGTGCTCTGATTGTTAAGGATAAGATGATCATATCTGATGGATATAATGGTACTCCCTCCGGATTCACTAATATTTGTGAGAATGAGCAGGGGCTGACTTATCCATACGTTCTTCATGCCGAGGCAAATGCTATCACCAAAGTCGCAAGGAGTAATAACTCTAGCGAGGGGAGTACTCTTTATGTCACGGCAAGTCCGTGCATGGATTGCTCAAAATTAATTATTCAATCAGGGATCAAACGTGTCGTGTTTTACGATTTATATCGCATCACAGATGGCCTTGATATTTTGCGTAAAGCAGGTGTCGAAATTGAATACATACCACTCGACGAAGTGTTGGCTTCAGAATGAAAAATAAAAGAAATTTAGGATTTGTAATGATTCCGTTGGTATTGGCATTAGGCCTTATCGGCGGTATCTTTATTGGTGCCGGCCTTAATAAATCACACCTCTCAGACGGAGAAAAGAAATTAAGGTCTGTATTGGGAATTATCGATAATGAGTATGTCGATAAGGTTGATATGGATTCATTGCTTGAGCAGGTTTATCCCGAACTGCTTGCATGGCTGGACCCCCATTCGGCGTATATTCCTGCCAGTGACACTCAATTGGTAAATGATGATCTTGAAAGTTCGTTTTCAGGTATAGGCGTTTCTTTCCAGATCCTTAACGATTCGGTGGTAATTGTTGAGGTAATTCCCGGAGGACCGGCAGAGAAAGTCGGTTTACTCCCAGGAGACAGGATTGTGTCGGCTAACGGTAAGGAGCTCACAGGAAAGGATATTACTTCAGAGACGGTTTTCTCCACTCTGAGAGGACCTGAAGATTCAAAAGCTGTTCTGAAAATCATGCGTTCCTCAACTCCGAAGTTGCTGACTTATGATGTGATTCGAGGTCAGATACCGGTGAACAGTGTTGATTGCGCATATATGGTTTCTCCGGGGATCGGCTACATACGTGTCACAAAATTCGCTCGGAATACTTATAACGAATTTTATAATGCACTTGATGATTTAAAGCAGAAAGGTGCTCGTAAATATGTTATTGACTTACGTAATAATTCCGGCGGTTTTATGGATCAGGCGGTTCTGATGGTAAATGAATTTCTGCCTGAGGGGAGGACTATTGTTTATACCAAAGGACGTAAACGGGAAAATGACACCATGACTGTCAGTGATGGGTCGGGTAGTTTCAAGGATGCCGAAATAACGGTTCTTACCAACGAATTTTCGGCTTCGGCATCTGAAATTTTTGCCGGTGCCATTCAGGATAATGATAGAGGACTTGTGGTAGGACGGCGCTCTTTTGGGAAAGGGTTAGTTCAAAATCAGACTATGTTGCCGGATAGCAGCATGATCCGTTTAACCGTAGCACGTTATTATATCCCTTCAGGACGATCAATTCAGAAAGAATATCAGAGAGGAAAAGAAGGGGAATATGAACTGGATATTACCAACCGTTACACTCATGGAGAATTTTATAATCCGGACAGTATAAAGTTTGATAAATCCAAACTGTTCCATACGGTAAACGGCCGAGAAGTATATGGAGGAGGAGGTATAATGCCGGATATTTTCGTGCCTGAGGATACCACCGGCTACACTTCATATTACCTGAACGTTGTCAATGCAGGTCTGCTTCAGAAGTACGCTTTTTCAGTGGCAGACAAATATCGCGGAATGCTTAATGGTGTTAAAGATTTGACAAGATTGCTTAAAGTCTTGCCAAGAGACAACACTTTGCTTGAGAATTTTGTTAATTATGCAGCAGACAATGGAGTTCCGGCGAGATGGTATTATATCCGCAAATCAAGTGATTTATTATTATCTCAAATCAAAGCTTTTATCGCACGCGATGTGCTTGGGTATTCTGCATTTGTCGAAATGCTCAATAAGGATGATGTGGCGGTTGAGAAAGCGGTCAATCTCTTAAACGAAGGAAAATCACCGACAGAACTCACGGTTGGGTCTGCAGGTAAAAATAGTACAAGGAAAAAATGACATTCCTTCAGCATAAAAAACTGAATTATGGAGAAACGTGAAATTAGACGAAAAATCAAGAATATCAGGACTATGCTTACAGCCTTGGAAAAGGCAAAAGCTGCACGGGAAGTCTTTGACCGTCTCGAACAAACTGCGGCATTCCTGCTTTCCGATCATATTCTTATGTATCATTCCCTCCCTGATGAACTGTCAACTATAGAGTTCTTAAAGAAGTGGGATGGTAAAAAGAAATTCTATCTTCCTCGCGTTAATGGAGTGAATCTTGAGATTCTTCCTTACAATGAAAGTAAGCTGGAACTCGGTGCTTTTCATATAGAAGAACCGACAGGGGATAATCCGGTTAGTCCTGATGATATAGAACTAATGATTATACCAGCTGTCGCTTTCGATCGAACGGGTAATAGATTGGGTAGAGGTAAAGGGTTTTATGATAGGCTCCTTGCTGAGTCGAAAGCGCATAAGATAGGAGTCGGTTATGAGTTTCAGCTATTGGATGAAATACCCCACGAAGAGCATGACGTTCCTATGGATATGGTTATTACCCAAACCACAACCATCACTATCCGACCTATCAGTGAAAGAAAAAAGAGAAGATTCTGAAAGTATATGCTTTTAAATAAAGATAGTAAATTAGCGGATGCAATCTTTAAAGATCCAAGTTTAATTCCCGTTTTAGATAGATTTGGAATTAAACTTGGAATAGGGGATAGTACGGTTGAATTTTGTTGTAATTATTATGAAGTTAATACTGACTTCTTTCTGGCAGTCGTGAATACTTTTCTCAGTGATGAATTTATAGCTGATGAGGAGTTAACAAGATTTCCCCCGCAAAACATTTGTGATTATTTATCATCCACTGATAACTATTATTCATCGGTTCAGCTTCCTAATATAGAAAGACATTTCAATTCTCTGATAGAACTGAGCAAGGATAAGGAAAATAATCTAAGCATGCTGAAAAAGTTTTTCATCGAGATGAAGGAAGAGTTTTTATCGGCTATTGAATATGACAGAATGCATCTTTTCCCGGCTCTCAGAGGTGATTCCCGTTTTGATATTGACATGTCGGCACGTGATGATGTGGAAGAAAAGATTGCTGACCTTCTCGCATTCTTTGTCCTTCACCTGAAAGGGGATTATAATAATAATCTTTGCACTGCCGTGGTCTCTGCAATATTCATGCTTCAAAAAGATGTGAGTCAAAATAATAGAATACGAAGAAAATTGTTGCGTTCTATAAAGAACTGATGATGGCGCAGACCAATATAAAAATAGCCCTTATAGGATTGGATCAACTTAGCTCAGTTGCAGTTTCAGATATTCTTAAAGAATATTCAGAACATATTTTCTTATGTCTGAATACTCCTGAAGATACTCTCGCTTATTCCGGAACGGATTGGTTTTTTATTGTCTCTCCATTGACAGTGGTTGAGCATTTCGATTTCTTCATCCCAAGGAAGCAGAAAACGTTGGTCATTTCCAATATGCCATGTAAAAATATTTCTGGAGGGATGTCTGTGGTTTCAGCTCGCGACAATTATACAACTATTGTTGCAGCCATTAATCATTTTTTGGATGAGGAAAATAATCCTTCTCTTCAGATCCAATCATTATCATCACGAGAAATTGAGGTATTGAGGTTGATTGCAAAAGGGTTGACCATAAAAGAGATAGCTGATGTATTGTTTATATCCGTGAATACAGTCAATAGTCATCGCAAGAATATAACTTCAAAACTTGGGATCAGGTCAGCATCAGCTTTATCGCTCTACGCTTTAATGAATGGAATTATTTAGATTTCTTTTTATTTTTTACAAGGAATAATCTTCAAAAATTTCACTCATTCCGGTTTCATCTTACAATTAATTTCCGAACATCGGATCCTTGTTTAACAATGTTGATACCTTTGCATGGTGCCTCTAATCTGAATCCTTGAATAGTGTAATATTCAATAGGTTGATTAGTATATATCTCGTTTGTTACTTCATCCACCGAGGCCGGGAAAGTGTCGGATAACATTAACACGCTCTCTGCCCTAAATTCCTGACGCGGATCCCCTTTTGACAAATCAGCCTGCCAACCGACATAATATATGCCGGGATTTTCCAGAATAAAATGAAGACCTCTGGTTTTCTTATCATTGCTATTCTCACTTATATGGGCGTAAGAAATAGCCTCTTGTGGAATAAAATCGGTATCGCATAATTTAGAAGACACGAATACGTATGCGGTATTCATATTATACAAGGCATTGTATGCAGTTCCGAAGAAATACTCTCCCGCAGGCAAATCAAGTTTTCGATATATGCGTGCATTTTTGTAATCCCCATCTGTGTTTTTCCCACGGTCATCCCATACTCCAAGCATCAGAGCGTAACTGCCGTCATAGTTATCCAGACCTCCTTTAACCCCTTCCTCGCCCCTTGGCATTCGGAAATTTTCGACTTTCCAATACTTAGGCGATGCAAAACGAGTTTGCGCTCCCTCCTCGGAAGGAGTAAAGGAATTCTTTTCCATCAAGACTATCTCCGTGATGTCAAGTGGAAGGTCTGAAAGTGTTTCGACAATGGGATTTCGTGATGCCAGGAAGTCTGACCACGCCTCTGACAATTCAAAATATGTTTTCTCAACATCCGAATTCATATTTTTTTTGGCGTCACCAATAGCATTAATGAGAATATTACAGGCCTCTTTCGAAAAATATCCTGTATTATTATTCAAATGATTACCGGTAGCCAGCATTGTCAAGAAATTATCAATCTCGTCTATCAGACTTTGACAGGACGAATTATCTATTCCGGGGGTTTGAAGTAATATCACTTTTTCTGCTCGAAATTCCTGAGTAGGAGAGCCGTTCTTCAAATCCGCCTGCCATCCTAATATGATTTCTTTCTCAGCATCGATTGAGAACCAGACTCCATAATAGTTATTAAGATCCTCTTTACAATCTGCGATTCGGTGCCAAGCTATTGATTCTTTAGTGATTTCGGGAGTAGAAAGAATTTTGTCTGATACGAAGATGAAGGCGTCAGATGTGATATTGTAAGTTGTGTTGTAGGATGCACCGAAAAAATAATTTCCGGCAGGAAGAGTAATCGTGCGATATATACGGGCATTTGTCAGATCACCGGTCTGGTTATTCTCACGATCGTCCCAGACACCCAGCATAAGAGCTTCCCTTCCTGAATATTTGTCAAGTCCCTCTTTTGTGCCGCTTCCACCATTGGGAATACTGAAATTTTCTACTGTCCAATATTTCGGTTTCCCAAAGCGTGAGGAAGTTTTTTCTGTTCTTGAAAAATTGCGGTCTTCGATTAATTTATCAGAAGTTAAATTATTTATACAGTCAGTTATGTTTTCATTAGGACCACCCGGATTTTTTCCATTATCTCTTATTTCAATGTAGATTGTATAAAGTTCATCAAAAGATTCCGTATTTTCGAGGGCAGCGGCTAATTTATTAAGTTTAGCCTTGTTATAAAAGCCCGAATTATGGTAGCTTGCGGTTTCTTCATTTTCGTCAAGGAAGTCCCTGATCATTGTCTTGAGAAGATTCATTCGTTCTTCTTCAGAAACTGAACCTCCGTCAGTCGTGATTGCAAATACAGGGGCAATCTCATTCGTCGGATTTTCAGGAAGATTAACAGTCAAACCGTTTTGATTTAATGTGAATGGTATTTCTCCATATCCCAATAATGTCACTGAAGTAACATTTCCACTATAGTTATCATTAAGAGGTGAGAACGATTCGAGAGTAAATGAAGGTGTCGGAGGCCAAGCCATTATTGTGGCATATATAGTGCCATCTTTTTCAACAAATCGGACATCTCGATATGAATAATTCAATCCTTCATTAAATCCTTGGGCGTTCATAGGATTACTTGCCTCGGCTAATGGTCCCTCTCCAAATGTTTTCCATGTGCGTGTGCCATAGATTGATTCGGAGTTTATATCCATCCAATTCTTTATGTCATCTAAAATCTTACGTTCCTTTTCATCTATTGTTCCGTCTCCCTTAATCGGAACGCTGAGCAGAAGGTTCCCGTTTTTACTTATGACATCCACCAGCATCCTTATGACGGTCGCTCCACTTTTATATGAGCCGTTATTATATATACCTTTATTGTAGTGCCAATCTCCTATGCAGGTACATGTCTGCCAATATTCATCTTGCATGCTGTCAGGTATTCCTCGTTCAACATCCCAAAGCATTGATTTTTTTATATCTTCGGGCAATTGTTTTCCTGTAACCACGACTTTAGCTTGTCCATTATTTTTGGCTGCGCTTTGATTATAATAGCTTGCGAGAAATTCCTGTCCCCATTCGTTGTCACATCCGTAGAAAGGCAATACCGTATCATCGAAATAGATCATATCCGGTTCGTAATCACGAATTAATTGCAGCGTTCGGTTCATCAGTTTTTGTTTATATGGTTCGTCGGGAATAGATGCACCATTTCCCCAATCCCATTGACTATGAATAGTGCCTGAGTTTGTCCATCCTGAACTATGCTCGTGATTCTGGGCATATAATTCTTGAGGATCGTAACCCTTCCACCATTTTTCCGAACCGTCATCATTTAATTTGAAGCCATCTTCCTTAGTAAGGTTTCCGTCAAAATCCTGTGAACCTTCAAGCCAGGTCCAAGTGTGACTTGCGTGAACACTGACTCCCGTATGTAGTCCTGCTTCATGTGCGGCTTTTGTCCATTCCCCGACAATATCTCGCTTCGGACCGATATTCACTGAATTCCATTCTTGATAAGGACTATTCCATAGATCAAAATTATCATGATGATTTGCAAGCATCATAAAGTAACGGGCTCCCACACTCTTATATAGATTGACGAGCTCCTGAGGGTTCCAGTTTTCTGCTTTCCACTCATTGCAGAGGTCTTTTAATCCGAAAACTGATGGATTTCCGTAGTTTGCAACATGATAATTGTACTGACCTGAACCTCTGTAATACATGAATCTGGCATACCAATCGCTGTATTCAGGCTCACACTGAGGACCCCAATGAGCCCAAATTCCGAATTTAGCGTCTTTAAACCATTCGGGACATTCCCATTCCGAAAGACTTGACCAATCTGCTTTATATTGACCTTCAACGGGATTCATATTATCAGCTCTGCTTACCGATTGGGCAGACAAAAGAATTAACCCCGATAATATAAACAAATTTTGTACCTTCATAGTAAATTTTTGTTTAAGGTGTTAAGTATCTTAGAAAAACGTTATTTTTTATTCCAAGTAGTGAGACTAAAAGATTAGAGGGCTCACCTTCTTAGTGTTTCCTCTTTTCCATTCAATAATTCAGATTCAATAATACTTCATTTATCAATGAAAATGATAGTGTACGCTAAGATTAAGAATATTATGTTGTAGAAAAATCAATTTGTGATCAATCGCTATGATGTCATTTTGAAATAATCACATACAAAATAATTGCTTTATTATTTTGCAAAATTATTATGTCTTCAATAAATTACGAAAGAATAAATAACCAAATAATTGGAATAAATTATCATTTTTGGAATTTTAGAGTTAATTGATAAATAATTTCGGGTGAGGATCCTACTTATTGAACAGTCAAAATTTAGTGAATTTTTAATAAAATTTATTGATAAACGATAAATATATACTTTTTTATTTGTTTTTATCAATTTATTATTTTAACTTTGCTCTTGACTTGAAATAATATAGGATTTTATTTCTTTTTCAGATCTATAAACTATCATTCAAATATCTATAATTAAATTATTTAATCATGAAGAAACTTTTCAGTTTGGCTATGATGATGCTTATGTTTATAGGCGTCTATGCACAGCAACCTACGGAGTTACCATTGAATCCGAAGGTTAAGCATGGTAAATTGAGCAACGGACTCAATTACTTCATTCTTCATAATGAAGAGCCGAAGAATCGTGCAAATTTCTATATTGCACAAAAGGTTGGCTCTACTCTTGAAACACAGGACCAGTTAGGTCTTGCACACTTCCTTGAGCACATGGCATTTAACGGAACTAAGAATTTCCCCGGAAAGAATATGCTTACTTACCTTCAGAACAAGGGTATTCGTTTCGGTTCTGATATCAATGCGTATACTGCGTTTGATGAGACAGTATATCGTATTAATAATGTTCCGGCAGATGACAAAAATCTAATGGATAGCTGTCTTCTCGTTCTTCGTGATTGGAGCTGCGATATTTCTCTTCTTGATGAAGAAATCGAAAATGAACGCGGTGTCATCCAGGAAGAATGGCGCTCACGTAATAATGCAAATTATAGAATGATGGCTGATGTCCTTAAGAAAATTTATTCTGAATATCAGTATCAGCAGATGCCTATCGGCACCATGGAGGTAGTGATGAACTTCAAGCCGGATGTTCTCCGTGACTATTATCACAAATGGTATCGTCCGGATCAGCAGGGTATTATAGTTGTAGGTGATTTCGATGTAGATGAGATGGAAGCTAAGGTTAAAAACCTCTTCTCGACTATTGAGATGCCTAAAAATGCTCCTGAACGCAAATATCCTTCAGTAAGTGATAACAAAAAGCCGATTTTTGCTGCGTTTGAGGATCCTGAGCTTCAAATGTCGCGTGTGACCATCTCCTTCAAGAGTGACAAACTTCCTTTGGAAATGCGCAACACTGATTTAGGATACATTATGGCTCATCTTTTTCCATCCGTTATTCAGAGCATGATTAATTCACGTCTCAGCGAATACAGCAATGATCCTGAATGTCCTTATGTATATGCCGGTGTAAGTTTTGAAGACTTCTATGTATCGAAGACAAAAGATTCATTCGATATCACTATAATTCCGAAGACAGATATGAAAGCGGCTACCGAGAGCGCAATGGCAATCGTTGCCCGCGCTTGTAAGACCGGTTTCACAATCTCTGAATATCAGCGAACAACTGATGAACTTCTCGCAAATTATGAAAAAATGTATAACGAGCGAGATAAAACAAATTCCCATGCTCTGGCTGAAGAAATTATCGAATATTTCGTAAACAATGAGCCGAATCCCGGAATTGAAGTTGAATATCAAATGGCTAAGATGATGTTGTCTAATCTGGACGTTGTTCAGGCATTGAATGAGCTTGCCAAAGAAATTCTGACTTCAGACAATCAGGTTATCGTTATTGCCCAACCGAAGAAAGACGGTTCTGTTCTTCTGACTGCCGAAGTCATGGAAGGAATAGTAAACAATGCTCTCAGTGCCAAGTATGAGGCATATGTTGATGAAGTGATTACTGATCCTTTGATTCCTGAACTTCCTACTCCCGGTAAGATTTCCAATGTAGTTGACAATAAAGAGCTTGGAACTACTGTCCTTACTCTTTCTAATGGTGTGAAAGTCGTTGTTAAACCGACTGATTTCTCTGCAGATGAAATTCTTTTGACAGCCTATAAGAATGGTGGTAAAGTTTCTTATCCTGTTGAGCAAGCAAATAATGTCAATCTCATGCCGCTTGCATACGAATACAGCAAGCTCGGTCAGTTTGATCACAATACCCTTAAAAAGTATCTTGCCGGCAAGCGTGTAGGTCTCGGCTACAATGTTGGTAATTACACCAATTATCTCAATGGTTCTTCCACAGTCAAGGATCTTCCTGCTTTGATGGAACTTGTCTATGCCACATTCAAAGACATTAATCCTGATGAGAAAACATATTCCGCTCAGGCTGAACAATACAAGAGTCTTCTTGCAAATCAGGATAAGAATCCGAACTCTGTGTTCGGAAGACATATTGCTACTGCCACTACCAATGGGAATCCTATGGCAGCTCCTATGTCTGTGGCTACTTTCGAACAATCAAATTATAACGAGATGGTGAAGCTTATCAAGGAAAGCCTTGCCAACGCCGCTGACTATACTTTTATCTTCACCGGTAATGTTGATGTTGCTACTCTTCGTCCTCTTCTCGAACAATATGTTGCCACTCTTCCCGTAGCTCTTCGTAAGAAAGTAAAACAGCAGAATTCACTTGCCATCGTATCCGGTGATGTTGCCGATAGCTTTGAGCAGGAAGCAGAGACACCCTCGGTAAGCGTATATGATGTATACAGTGACAATAATCTTCCTTTCAGCATTGATAATGTAATCAAGATAGACCTCACAGGTGATATTCTTGATATCATCCTCCTTGAAAAACTCCGTGAAGAGGAGGGTGGCACATATAGCCCTGGAGTTGGTGCTACATTTAATCCCAACACTAATCAATGGCAGATTATCTATACTTTCCAGACTAATGCTGAACAGAAAGATAAATTAATCAAGCGTGCTCATGAAGAATTGATGAATATGCTGACCAATGGTGCGGATGAGGAAAAATTCCAAAAGGTCAAAGAAGCCGCTATCAAGCAGTATGAAAACAATGTTCGCAACAATAATTATTGGGACAACATGCTTCTTTCATACGAACGTGGATTTGACTATATCACCGGTTATGAAGCAGCCCTCAAGAATCTTACGCTGGCTGATCTCAACTCATTCATGAAAACTTTGTATAACGGTAAGAACCGCGTACAGGTAGTTATGGATTGTGTAAAAAAATAAAGATACCCGAGTGTCCGTTTAAATAAAGACGACACTTTATACGAATGGGGGTCGGCAATATGATTGACTGACCCCCATTTATTTTAAAGTTCTTCAGAAAATAGTGCGCTTGCACATTACCAAATGATATTTTGACTTGAGGGATCCTCCCTCTTTATAAGATTTTATATGATAAAATATTTTGTTCGTTTAACTTCTATCGCAATGATTATGACTTTCGCATCTCAGGCGACGGGTCAACGTCAAAACCCATTGCTGACACCCTCATCTCTTCCTTATCAGGCAGTTCCTTTCAATCTTATTCAGCCTTCTGATTATGAGGAGGCAATAATGGAAGGAATTAAGCTTCAGAATGCCGAGGTTGACATGATTGTCAATAATCGTGCTGTTCCCACTTTTGAAAATACGATTGTCGCATTGGACAAATCGGGAAGCACGCTTAATTACGCTGTCCTTGCACTCAGTAATGTAGAGCACGCTGTCGGTGATACTGTTCTCATGAACATAATGGCGAAGGTTACGCCTGAACTATCAAAACACAGTGCCAATCTTCTTCTGAATGAAAAATTATGGGATAAGATACAAAGTGTCTACAATTCACGCGACAAACGTGACGATTTAACTCCGGAAGACCTAAGGCTGATCGAAGAGACTTATAAAAGTTACGCCAATTCGGGTGCTGGTCTGAAGGGAAAGGAAAGAGAAAAATATCGTAATCTCAACACAGAGCTGTCAGATCTCAATATCCGCTTTGCCCAGAATGTGACAAATCAGATGAAAAGTCCTGATTCCCGATTATGGGTGAATGCAAAGGATGTGGAAGGGATGCCTGAAAGTATCAAACTTGCTGCTCGAGCTGAAGCTAAGGAGGCACTTGAAGCAGATGGTAAGCCGGATAATCCGGATCTTTATCTCTTTACAGTATTTCAACCAAGTTATAGCCCTTTCATGAAGTATATGAATAATAGAGAACTTCGTGAAAAGATGTATAAACTTTATAATTCCCGCAATATCGGTGGAGAGTTTGATAACACCGCTGTTCTAAAAGATATAACAAATGTCCGTCTTGAACTTGCCAATCTTCTTGGGAAAGAGACATTTGCCGAATATCAGCTACAGAATACTATGGCGGCAACCCCACAGAACGTTTGGGACTTCCTTAATCAACTTCGCGAGGCCTATACCGAGCCAATGAAGAAAGAATTAAAGGAGATTGAAGATTTCGCTCGAATATCAGAAGGTAATGATTTTAAACTCGAAGCCTGGGACTATTCATATTGGGCAGATAAACTGAAGAATAGTAAATTCAGTATCTCAGATGAGGATTTAAAACCGTATTTTGAACTCAATAATACTATCAAAGGTGTTTTGGGACTCGCCACTAAATTGTACGGTTACACTTTTAAGGAAAATAAAAATATTCCTGGTTATCATCCTGATGTGAAAGTGTTTGAAGTATATGGACCGGATAAAAAGATTATCGGACTGTTATATGCAGATTTCTTTACCCGTCCAGGAAAGGCTCCGGGAGCCTGGATGACAGAATTCAGAGGTGAAAATAAAACCAATGATAATGGTGAAAGAGTATTACCCTTAATTTCTATTGTCACCAACTTTTCAAAGCCGGTTGGTAACGATCCTGTTCTGCTTACTCCTTACGAAGTAGAGACTTTCCTTCATGAATTCGGACATGCCATTCATGGATTGTCAGCCGAATCAACATATTCTTCCTTTGCGGGTACTAATGTTTATCATGATTTCGTGGAACTTTTCTCTCAGTTTAATGAGAACTATCTGCCGCAAAAAGAATTCCTTGATACTTTTGCAAAACATTACAAGACAGGAAAAGCACTTCCTGCTGATTTGCTTAAAAAGTTTATCGGGTCTCAGCAGTTCGGTGCAGCTTACGCATGTATGCGTCAGCTTGGATTCGGATTCCTGGATATGACTTATCATTCAATCAAAGAACCTTTGCGTGCTTCTTCCAATGTTGAAGAATTTGAAGCAGAGGCAATTTTACCCGTAAAATGTTTTGAGCCGGTAAAAGGCACCATGATTTCACCTTCTTTCGGTCATATATTTTCCGGAGGATATGCAGCTGGATATTATGGTTATAAATGGGCTGAACTGTTAGATGCGGATGCGTTTGCTGCATTTAAAGAAAATGGTATTTTCGATAAAAAAACAGCAGCTAAATTCCGCAAAATGTTGCAATCAGGTGGTTCAGTAGATCCAATGGAACTCTATATTGAATTCCGTGGAAAGAAACCAAGCGTAGACGCTCTTCTTGAACGCGACGGAATAAAATAATAAATTGTAATAACCTATAAAAACGGAGAGGCTGGCTAACACATGTTAGTCAGTCTCTCTTATTTGATATTCTTCTAATTTTTTGAAGAATCAATACTAACAACAGGGTTAATTACTTTCCTATATATTCAGACAGTATTTCTCCTAAGGTCTTTAGACCGGATTCAATCTTCTCTTCCGGCATATTGGAGAAGTTTATACGGAATGTGTTTTCTTTTGGATTGTTAGGAAAGAATGATCCTCCCGGAACGAATGCAATTTTCTTTTCCAGACTCTTTTCCAAAACATCGCGAGCAGAGATTCCCTCCGGGAGTTCAACCCAAGCAAAGAGCCCCCCATCCGGGTTGGTGAATTTTACGCTTTCAGGGAAATATTTATTCATGCAATCGACAGCAAGTTTTTTTCTTCTGAAATATATTTCCTTAATTTTTGCAATATGCTCATCAATGTCATTGTGCATTAGGAAGTCATAGATTGCCATTTGCGCCAAAGTATTACATTGGATGTCTGCTCCCTGCTTGATCAAGACATATTTTCTTATTATATCCTTATTTCCCGCTACCCAGCCTATGCGGAAACCGGGACAGAATATTTTAGAGAATGTGCCGGTCGTAATCACATTGTCTGTTGTGTCAAAAGATTTAACCGAGGGTAGATGCTCACCATCATAGCGAAGTTCTCCGTAGGGATTATCTTCAAGAAGGGCAACATTATATTTTGAAGCCAATTCTGCTATTTGTTTTCTTCTTTCAAGACTCCAGGTCTTACCGGTGGGATTTTGAAAAGTTGGTATTATATAGATAAGTTTCACATTGGAAGTCTCGACAAGTACTTTCTCCAAATCCTCCATTATCATTCCTTCATCATCTGTAGCCACTTCGGCAAACTTACATTGATAAGATTTGAAGGCATTTAGGGCTGCCAAATACGTGGGACTCTCACATACGACTACATCATCTTTATTCAAGAACAATTTTCCGGAAAAGTCCAACACTTGTTGAGACCCATGTGTGATAAGAATATTATCCTTATCGAATGAGGTCCCTTCACGTTTATTCATTCTGTCGGCAATCCATTCTCTGAGGGGTGCATATCCTTCAGTGGTGGTATATTGAAGTGCTTTCATCCCTTGATTGTCGAGCACACGCTTCATGCTCTCCTCAATTGCCTTGATCGGGAATAATTCGGGAGCCGGAAACCCACCTGCAAAAGAGATTACGCCTGGTTGCTCGGTCACTTTTAATATTTCCCTTATCTCAGAGGCCTTCAGGTTCTCCATTCGGTCGGCTAATGTTAGATTCATAGTTAGATTTTTAATAGTGTTATAAAACGTTCACCCCGCAATTGCAAAGCCTTTAAGAATCTATATCCCACATGATGTCGCAAGTGTATAAATGGTTAATAAAGTAGACATGCGAGATTAATCATACGCAAATTTAATCATAATACTTCAAAAATCCAATGCTTATTAACCATTCCTGATTATCTTTTACGGTCCTAACTTTCTGCATCGGGAATTTTCTTTATATTATTTAAGTAAGATGGGTATGACAAGTATTGATTTTTTTGTTAATTTTGCAAAAATTCTTTAGGAATTTTACAAATAACATATTATCATAAATGGCTATGAAAAAGTCCTTTATATCACAAGTTGCCTTATTGACTTGTGCATTGTTCATCATTTCATGTGGTTCAAAATCAGGGAAAGGCGGCAACTTCCCCGAAGATTTTAATGGATATAGCACGCCTGATAAGGTGGCTTTCGTCATGAATACTTCAAATCCAGACTCCGTGGCACGGTTTATATGCGATGCTTCGTTGGGCAAAGTTAAAGGTGTGGAATTAAATGATTTGAACGGGGCAGTTCTTTATGCATATGAACACTACAGAGCTGACAGCCTTGATATATTTTCAGCGGAATTCAATAATTATTCGGCAAATCTTCCATTACCCGACAAAATGAAAATCCGGGTTATGGCAGGATTGGATGATATCGAAGGACTTGGTTTTCAATTGGGTTTGGAATATGTGAGCCAAATTCGTGAAAAACATATGACAGCTGATGAAGTTGAACAGGAAATTAAAGCATTAAAAGCCGCATGTAGCTCTAATCCGGATCTATACGATAGATTTTTAATTGGATTTAAAACGGTGCTTGAAGTAGATAGAGGTAAAGATCTTCCTGAAGATATCTATCTTAAATTTCACGATTACAAATAAAAACTTAAGGATACAAAATAAAGGATACTAAATATAGGTATAAGTAATTAAGCTATGAACTCGATTTCAGATTACTCTTCGTCAGTTGAATTGGCAATTAGTTCACTTAAACTTTCAATAGATAAATTTCCAACGCTATATGAACCGATAGTCTATGGACTGAGTGCAGGAGGGAAAAGACTTCGTCCCGTGCTGCTCCTGATGGCTGCTGAAGCATTTGGTGCGGATGTTGAGTTTGCTATCGATCCAGCCGTCGGAATTGAGATGTTTCATAATTTTACGCTCCTTCACGACGATGTGATGGATCGTTCGGCAACGCGCCGAGGAAGAGCAAGTGTGCAAGCCCGTTATGGTGTCGATGCTGCCATTCTTTCGGGAGACACTATGTTAACTCTTGCCACAGACTTGATTTCACATGTTCAGGATTCAAAACTCAGATCAGTTCTTGATATTTTCAATAATATGGCTGTCAAGGTTTATGAAGGGCAAGATGCCGATATGCGGTTTGAGAAAGCAGAATCCATAGATATGGAGGATTATATCAGAATGATTGCGGATAAAACCGGTGCTTTGCTTGGAGCCGCAGCTCAGATTGGCGCCCTTATCGGTGGTGCTTCTGATGAAGATGCACGCAAGATGTATGATTTCGGTGTGAATGTAGGAATTGCTTTCCAGATACAGGATGATTGGCTCGATACATTTGGCGATCCTTCGACTTTTGGCAAGCCGATTGGAGGAGATATTAATAATGGTAAAAAGACTTTCCTCTATGTGGCAGCTTTGTCATGTGAAGGTAGTGACGGAGATGCTTTAAGAGCTGCTATCAAACTTCCTCCAAGCGAAACGAAGGTCAAAGCAGTAAGAACATTATATGAAAAGGCTGGAGTAGAGGAAGCTGCCAGAAAAGAGGTAGGCGCCTATATGAAGAAGGCGTTAAACTCAATCAAGCATATCGGAATATCCGATGAAAATCGAGAATCATTTAGGAAATTAGCAGAGAAACTTGTGGGCAGAAAGAAGTAATTGATTTACCTTATGGATATTAAAATTAGCCACGACTTCAAAGTTAATTAACCTGATGATTGATACTCATACACATCTATACCTATCGGAATTTGATGATGAGGGGGCAACGACACTTGTTGACCGTGCTGCTGATGCCGGTATTTCCAAACTCGTGATGCCTAATGTCGATCTGAATACTGTGGCGCCATTATTATCCATCAGAGATAAGCGTCCGGAAGTTGTGTTCATTGCTTTAGGTTTGCATCCTACTGAAGTTAATACTGATTGGCTTGCTATGACCATAACAGTACTTCAACATACAAATGAAGAGAATGTTGTGGGAATAGGGGAGATTGGAATGGATCTCTATTGGGACAAGACTTTCAGAGATGAACAGATGGCAGCTTTGGAATATCAAATTAATTTCGCTCTCCATTCGGAACTTCCTGTAATCATTCACTGCCGTGAAGCATTAGATGAAACGCTTGAAGTAATTTCAGGCTTCAAAGGGAAAATGCCACAATTAATCTTCCATAGTTTTACCGGCTCTCGAGCCGATGTGGATAAAATCAGGAGGATTACGGATCCGTTTTTTGGTATTAATGGTGTGGTGACATTTAAAAATGCTAAGTCTTTACATGAGGCTATCCCACATATCACTCTCGATAGGATGGTACTTGAGACTGATTCTCCATATCTGGCTCCTGTTCCTAAAAGAGGTAAGCGTAATGAAAGTTCTTATCTCCCGTTTATCAATTCTAAAATAGCGGAGCTGCTGATGATTGATCCGATCGAAGTCGAATTCCTCACGGATAGGAATGCAAAAGATATATTTCATATATAATAATTTGAAATAAAACAGCGCGGATTATCTCGCTACTATATTTTACCCGGACTGAGCCCTTAAATTAAATCTTCAGAATATGAGTTTTGTCACCTTGCCACTTAATCAGCCAATTGCCATCTTTCTGGTGGTTTTGCTTATTATGCTGGCAAGTCCGGTGATTTTCAAACCGCTTAAGATTCCACGCATTGTCGGTCTTATACTGTGTGGGATGATAGTGGGTCCATACGGACTCAATATTCTTGACCGTGATGCAAGTTTTGAGATTTTCGGTCAGGTCGGAATACTTTTCCTGATGTTTCAGGCGGCCGTGGAGATTGATATGTTTTACCTGCGGCAAAATTTGAAGTCCGGTCTGTTATTCGGATTTCTGACATTTTTGATTCCGATGGCTCTTGGAATTATCCTTTCGGGGGTAGTTTTTAAATCGGCAGGAACAACAAGTGTGCTGATCGGAGCTATGTTTGCGGCTCACACTCTCATCAGTTATCCAATTGTATCAAGATTTGGACTTCAGAACTCAAAATCGGTTGTTATTGCTGTCAGTGGGACGATCGTTGCCGTACTACTGGCCTTGATTGCCTTGGCTGAATCCGTGGCGATACAGTCAGCCGGTGGTCTCTATTTCAAAAATCTGTTCCACCTGTTTTTATACAGTCTTTTCTTCGCGCTTGCTGTCGGGTTAATTTATCCCCGACTCACACGATTATTCTTTAGAAAATTTGCAGATGAAGTAAGTCAGTTCATATTTATTTTATCTTTGATTTTCATAGCTTCATTAGTAGCGAGCCTTATAGGTCTTGAGGCAATACTCGGAGCTTTTTATGCCGGATTGATATTAAACAGATTCATCCCTCAAAGGTCTGCTTTGATGAGCCACATAAAATTTGCCGGAGACGCAATTTTTATCCCATATTTTCTGATAGGAGTGGGGATGCTGATCAATATCAATCTATTGGTTACAGATTGGAATGTAGCTGTCATATCAGTTTTAATGGCTCTCACCGCACTTGTTGCCAAATGGCTTGCAGCGTGGCTTACATGCAAAGGATTGAAAATGACTGATGTCGACAGACGCATTATTTTCGGATTGACTTCCGGAAAAGCAGCAGCGACAATTGCAGCGGCAATGATCGGATACCAATATGGTATGTTGTCGGAATCATTGATGAATGGTGCAGTTATCATGATATTTGTATGTTGTATAGTTTCCTCTATAGAAACAAGCAGAAGTGCCAGGAAACTACGTATGCAGATCACACGGGAGGAAATCCTCAATGACTCAGCACCCGGAAGAAGTTATTATGCGCGTCAGCTTGTTGCTGTAGCGAATCCCATAACAGCCGAGGGTCTCATGAAAATGGCTGTCTTTATGAGAAGCCGGCTCAATGAGCAGCCAATAGATGCATTATTCGTCAGAAGAAATGATGACCCCGAAGTAGTTGCAATGGGAAGGAACGCTCTCAGAGCTTCCGTCGCCGGTGCCATGGCGGTGGATATTGAAGTAAATGAAATCGAGCGTTATGACCTTAATATTGTTTCCGGCGTCACCAATGTCATAAAAGAGAGAAAGGCTACCGATGTGATAATCGGTATGCACAGAAAATCCAATATAGTTGATTCATTCTATGGAAATTTTATAGATCAGCTCCTGAAATCTGTGGATCGCATGATTTTCATTTCGCGTTGTTTTATCCCCGTAGACACTGTCAGGAAACTTTTTATCATAGTCCCAAAGAATGCTGAGTATGAGACAGGCTTCAGAGCATGGGTTGAAAGAACCGCAAATCTCGCGACTCAACTATCCGCGCGCGTCAGATATGTAGTTTATCCCTCGACTTTCCCGTTTATCGAGGGGATATTACTTGAGGATAAATACAATCTGAGGTATGAAGTTAGTGAAATGGATGACTGGGATGATTTTATACTATTGAGTCGTGATATTTCAGATGAAGATTTAATGATTATTGTCTCTGCACGTAAAGACTCCATTTCATATTCTTCAGATCTTGAAAATATGCCGGGATTTTTGGGTAAACATTTTTCCCGTCAGAATCTTCTTGTGATCTATCCGCAGCAATTTGGCGAAATTTAATAGAATTCAGATGGTTCCTGATCTTAAATTTTTAAATGAGAGATTTGTCACATATAATAATATGTTTTTTGATGGAAATCTCCCTGCTGTCAAGATTCTTTTATCGGATGCCAAGAATTTTCTCGGAAATTTGAGATATAAAATTCAGCGAAGAGGGTTGGGCAGAGAAATAAGATCGGAATTTGTTATAAGGATCAGTCGTGCGTTTGACCGGGATCAAGAAGAAATAGAAGATACTTTGATTCATGAAATGATCCATTTATATATAGCCTCCAACCATATTGCAGATAAATCCTCCCATGGACCGCAATTCCGACAAATAATGAATCATATTAATAATACCTATGGGCGTCACATCACCATAAGTCACAGGTCAGCAAGAGACGGAGAGATTAAAACAACGGATGGACGTCATCATTGGCATGTAATCGGTGTAGTAAAGCTTAAAGACGGACGATATGGGTTTAAGGTGATTCCAAGGGTCCGGACTACGATTGATAAATTCCGGAAGGGTATGTTAAGCGCAACATTAGTGGAAAGGGTTGATTTTTACGTATCAGATGATCCCTATTTTCATAAGTTCCCCAATTCCGGCTCTCTCCGTCTCCATATTATGGAATATACCACTATTCTGGATCATTTAAATACCGCCATTCCTCTTTTTAAATAAATATTAATAAAGTTTCACTTTTTGTGTTGACAACATCGAAAAAAAGTTGTAACTTTGCAAGGCGTAATATTTTTTGAGCATCAGAAAGGATAATGGAAATGTATTATAAAATACTTTGTATCATCCATCGCTTTCGAGTTAGAGGCGTTTATAAACGTGTGTCTTCCCATGATTTGTCATGCGGGAGCCGATTGTTAGGGAATATTCGCGCAGTTGTGTCAAGAAATAATTTACTGTTCAATAATATAGGGTTCGTCAGGTCATGACCTGACGAATCTTTTTTATTTTAATTCTATGAAAATTGGTGTTGTAATGGGTTCTGTCAGCGACGATAATGTTATGTCAGGAGCCATTGAGATCTTGAATGATTTTGGTGTTGAATATGAAAGGAGAGTTCTAAGTGCTCATCGCACACCTCATGAACTCGAAGCATGGGTATCTGATGCAAGAGAACGTGACTTTGCTGCAATCATAGCAGCTGCCGGTGGAGCTGCCCACCTTGCTGGAGTGGTAGCTGCCTTCACCACATTGCCCGTTATTGCTGTCCCAATCAAATCAAAATCTCTCGAAGGACTTGATTCCCTTTTATCGATGGTTCAAATGCCTTCTGGAATTCCGGTCGCAACCATGGCAATAGACGGAGCAAAAAATGCCGCTCTTTTCGCTATCGAAATTCTTGCTGTCAATGACCCGGCCCTAAAAGAAAAATTAGATGTATTCAGGGCCCGTCAAGCTAAAAAAGTTCTTGAATCCAATAACTGACAATATTAGGAAATAAGAATTTTCCTTCAGTCTTTTTATAATATTAGATTGGAATAATATTTGAAACAGTCAGTTTTGTGGATCTGTTGATATGAGGAATCATAAAAATTGACTTATCATTTAATTCTAAGTGTTTATTACCACCTAAATTTTTGCTACATAATACAAAAATTCAATGAAAAGCCATCGTCTGTTTGTTGAAAAACGTCCTCAATATAGACTTGAAGCTGAAAGTCTGCGTCGAGATCTGAATGCCAATCTTGGTTTAGACATAAAAGAATTACGTCTTCTATGCGTATATGATTTATTCGGCTTTAATGATTTTCTTATAGAAAAATGCCGGTATGGAGTTTTCGGAGAGAAGGCATCTGATGTCGTTACCGATACAGTTGATTTTAAAGATATGCCGTATCTGGCTATAGAATGCTTGCCGGGTCAGTTTGACCAACGGGCAGCCTCAGCTGTAGACTGTGTGAAACTTTTGGAGCCCACCGCCGATGTGGAGATCAGCAGCGCCAGGTTAATTATTTTTGATAAGTCTGTTGGTGAGAAGGAGTTAGCTAAGATAGCGAAGTATTGCATCAATGCTGTTGAGTCTCGCGAAAAGAATCTTGCATTATTGGCTCCTCCTGAGAGGGCAGCCGCTAAGCCCGTTAAGGTTCTTTCCGGATTCCGTGATATCAAACCGGAGGATGCGATCGCCTATTGCAAAGAAATGGGACTTGCAATGAATGGAGATGACTTAATGGAGGTGGTAAACTATTTCACCGCTGAAGGTCGTGATCCCAATGAGACGGAACTGAGAATTCTTGATACATATTGGAGCGACCATTGCCGCCACACAACTTTTACCTCTGAACTGACTGATATAAAAGTTGACGAATCATTTATCTCTGATGAGCTGAAGGAGTCGCTTGATTTATGGCATGAGATGCGACATAAGTTAGGTCGTGATAGCAAACCGCTTTGTCTGATGGATCTTGCGACAATTGGAGCCAGATATCTGAAAAATGAGGGACTGTTGGATGACCTTGAGGTTAGTGAAGAAAATAATGCGTGCAGTATATTTGTGGATATCGACGTAGATGGTGAATCCGAAAGATGGTTGCTGCAATTTAAAAATGAAACGCATAACCATCCTACTGAGATAGAACCCTTTGGAGGTGCTTCAACTTGTCTTGGCGGTGCAATTCGAGATCCGTTGAGCGGAAGAAGTTATGTTTATCAGGCCATGCGTGTGACGGGTGCCGGAGATATTTATGCC
Source organism: uncultured Sangeribacter sp. (assembly GCA_964521885.1). Taxonomy (GTDB): domain Bacteria; phylum Bacteroidota; class Bacteroidia; order Bacteroidales; family Muribaculaceae; genus Lepagella. The sequence goes on from CAZFUF010000001.1 coordinate 197,210, forward strand.
GCAGTGGAAGATACCATCCCCGGCAAACTCCCACAACGTGTGATAACCCTGAAAGCAGCTGCAGGATATTCTTCATACGGCAATCAGATTGGACTTGCCACAACACATGTCCGCGAAATTTACCATCCGGGATATGTGGCGAAGCGTCTAGAAGTTGGTGCAGTTGTCGGGGCTGTAAAGGCCGATAATGTTCGACGTGAGCGTCCTGTTCCAGGTGATGTCGTTCTCATGTTTGGTGGAAGAACCGGACGTGACGGAATCGGAGGTGCTACAGGTAGTTCAAAGGAACATAACACATCTTCACTGGAAGAATGCGGAAGTGAAGTTCAAAAAGGGAATGCTCCTGAAGAAAGAAAAATATCACGTTTATTCCGTCGTCCTGAAGTGACACGGCTGATAAAGAAGTCGAATGACTTTGGCGCTGGTGGTGTCAGTGTGGCAATCGGAGAGTTGACTGATGGTCTTGATATTTATCTTGACAGAGTCACCACCAAATATTCCGGACTCAATCCTACCGAGCTCGCTATCAGTGAAAGTCAGGAGAGAATGTCGGTTGTTGTCGAGGCGAAGGATCAAGCAGAATTTGAGAAATATTGTGCAGAAGAGAATATTGAGGTCCGCCATGTAGCTGATGTTACTGATTCCGGTAGGATGAAGATGTACTACAATGGTGAGATTGTTGCGGATCTGAGTCGCGAGTTTATAGATTCAGCAGGAGCAAAGCATTTTGCAAAAGCAGTGATTTCCAACGTTGAAGAGAAGAACCCATTTGCACGTGATGTCAAAGGTGAGACATTGAGTGAGCGAATGCTTAACAATATGGCGGATATCAATGTGACTACCCAGAAAGGACTTATTGAAATGTTCGACTCTTCTATAGGGGCGTCCACTGTGCTGATGCCTTATGGAGGAAAGACACAACGTTCGGAAACGCAGGTCAGTGTTCAGAAACTTCCGGTGGGTAATCATTTCACTAATGCAGCGAGTCTGATGTCTTATGGCTTTAACCCGTTCATCAGCACTTGGAGTCCTTATCACGGATCCGCTTATGCAGTTGTGGAATCCATTGCTAAAAGTGTAGCGGCAGGTGCTGATTATTCAAGGATGAGATTCTCCTATCAAGAATATTTTGAGAAGATGTCATCTCCCGAAGCATGGGGGAAACCGCTGGCTGCACTACTTGGAACTCTGAAAATGCAAAAGGAGTTCGGACTTCCTTCTATTGGTGGTAAAGATTCAATGAGTGGGACATTTGCTGATATTTCCGTTCCTCCCACCTTGATTTCCTTTGGTGTGGGTGTTGTTGATGCAGATAAAATTGTCAGTTCAGATTTCAAGAAGGCAGGTAGTAAAGTCTATTTATTAAGACATACCCCTCTTGTTAACAAAATGCCTGACACTTCTCAATTAAAGGAGTCTTACAAATTCTTCCATGATCTTGTAATCAAAGGTGAAGTCTTATCTTCTTTCGCTGTCGGATTCGGAGGAGTCGCGGAAGCTTTGGCAAAGATGAGTTTTGGCAATGATATTGGTGTCAAAGTTAACTTGAATGAAAGTGATCTCTTCAATTATAATTATGGGAGTATAGTCTTTGAGTCAAATTCAGATATTGAATATCCATGTGTTGAACAAATTGGCGAGACAATTGATGCTCCGGTCGTAATAGTAAATGGAGAGGAATTATCTATCGAGACTCTTTGGGAGTCTACTCTAAATAGGTTTGCGACGGTATATCCTGATCGTTCCGGGGTTGACGGGGAAGTTCCCAATGCCACATCGGGCCTTAATAAAGCCACCTATCCCGGAGAGCCTGTCGAGACTCCAGTGGTGTATCTCCCGGTGTTCCCGGGTACGAATTGTGACTATGATATGGCCAAAGCATTTGATATGGCGGGAGCCAAACCGATAATGACCGTTTTCCGCAACCAATCGCCGGCCGAAATTGAAAGCTCAGCACAGGAAATGGCGGATATGATTGACCAAGCTCATATCCTTGCCATCAGCGGCGGGTTTTCAGCGGGCGACGAACCTGATGGAAGTGGAAAATTCATAGCAACCGTTCTTCTTAATGACAAAGTTAAAAGTGCAATTGAAAGACTACTTGAAAGAAAAGGTCTTATCTTGGGAATTTGTAATGGTTTCCAGGCACTTGTGAAGTCAGGCTTGCTCCCATTCGGGAAAATCGGGATGCTGACCGAAGATTCACCTACACTTTTCCGTAACGATATCAATCGCCATATATCTCAGATGGTCACCACCAGAGTAGGGTCAGTCGCTTCACCGTGGTTAACCGGTTTTGAGATAGGGGAGTTGCATAGTGTTGCGGCTTCACATGGTGAGGGTCGATTCACAGCATCCCGGGAGGTGGCCCAGAGGTTATTTGATAACGGACAGATTGCATTCCAGTATGCTGATTCAAATGGGAATGCAACAATGCATTCTCCTGAAAATCCCAACGGGTCTACTTTGGCAATTGAAGGCGTCATTTCTCCTGACGGTTTGATTCTCGGAAAAATGGCTCATTCCGAGAGATATGCAGAAGGACTGATGAAAAATATTGCCGGGAATAAAAATCAAAATATTTTTAAAAACGCTGTAATGTATTTTAAAAAAGGATTATAATAATCCTTCTTGATTCAAACTATAATAATTGCAAATTATCAAAATATCATATTTTAATGGCAAAGAGTTATGAAGCTTCAGGTGTAAATCTTGAGGCTGGCTACGAAGTAGTGAGCAGAATTAAGAAACATGTTGCCTCCACTCAACGTCCCGGCAGTATGGGTAATATCGGAGCTTTTGGAGGAATGTTCGACCTCGGGTCTTTAGGATATAAGCATCCCATTCTTGTTAGTGGAACGGATGGGGTCGGCACTAAACTTAAGATTGCTTTCGCGCTCGATAAGCATGATACTATTGGTATTGATGCGGTTGCAATGTGTGTAAATGATGTGTTGGCTCAAGGAGCACGCCCGCTGGTTTTTCTCGATTATGTTGCCGTCGGAAAGAATCATCCGGAAGTGGTGGAAGCAATTGTTTCCGGTGTGGCTGAAGGTTGTCGCCAATCTGAATGTGCTCTTGTGGGTGGCGAAACTGCTGAAATGCCCGGCATGTATTCCGAGGGTGAATATGATATCGCTGGTTTTACCGTCGGTGCCGTAGAAAAAGATAAACTTATCGATTGTTCAAAAGTGGCGGTCGGAGATATCCTGATAGGTATAGCTTCTTCCGGAGTTCATTCCAATGGATTCAGCCTTGTCAGAAAAATAGTAAGCGACAACAACCTCGATTATAATCAACCTCTTCCCGAAACGGGAGATAAAACGCTCGGAGAGATGCTTTTAACTCCTACTAAGATTTATGTCCGACCTGTTCATAAAGTTCTTGATGAAATAGACGTGCATGGGTTGGCACACATAACGGGAGGTGGGTTTGATGAAAATATCCCTCGAATACTTTCCTCCGGTCAAAATGTTGAGATTAAAGAAGGGAGCTGGGAAATTCTACCGGTATTTGAAATATTGGAAAAATATGGTCAGGTTCCCCACCGGGAGATGTTTAATATTTTCAACATGGGTATAGGAATGATACTTGCCGTATCACCGTCTGATGTTGAAAGGACAATAGAGATTCTTAAAGAAGCCGGAGAAAAAGCATCTGTCATTGGAAAAATTGTTCCCGCTGAAGATGAAGGGAAAAAAGTGACCATTCTTGAATAGTTTTATAATTCTATAAGTTTGAAGAATTAAACCTATTATTTTTGTCAATATAACTCTATATGAAGAAAATAGCAATTTTTGCAAGCGGGAGTGGCACTAATTTTGAAGCACTTGCGGATGCTGCTGCAAAAGGTGAACTCGGAAACGCTGAAGTTGTAGTATGCGTCTGTGATAAACCCGGGGCAAAAGTTATTGACAGAGCTGAATCACGAAATATTCCTACATTGGTGTTTTCTCCCAAGGATTTCAAATCTAAAAATCAATTTGAAAGAATAATAGCGGATAAACTCGATGGATATGGAGTTGATCTCATTTGTCTGGCAGGATATATGAGAATTGTTGGAGAAGAATTGCTTTCACGTTATGAAGGAAAGATTCTCAATATTCATCCTGCTCTTCTTCCTTCATTCAAGGGGGCACATGCAATCCGTGATGCCTTCGATTTTGGAGTTAAAGTCTATGGCGTTACAATTCATTATATTGATAATACTATAGATGGTGGTGTAATTGTTGATCAGGCCGCTTTTCATTATGATGGCAAGGATATAGAGGAGCTGGAACAAATGATTCATGACGTAGAACATCAGCTTTATCCTGCGACAGTGGCTAAAGTAATAGAAAAAATGTAAATTATTATAATGAAAGCATTAATCAGTGTAAGTGATAAAAGGGGAGTGGTGGAATTCGCTAAAACCCTTAAAGAATTGGGTTGGGATATAATCGCTACCGGAGGAACTATGCACAAGCTCCGCGAAGCGGGTCTTGAGATTATTAATATCAGCGATGTTACAGGATTTCCCGAAATTTGTGAAGGAAGGGTAAAGACTCTTCACCCAAAAGTACATGGAGGTCTTCTCGCCCGTCGTGACAAAAAAGATCATCTTCTTCAGCTCGAAGAAAATGGGATTGAAACTATAGACATGGTTTGTGTAAACCTCTATCCTTTTGAGGCTACTATTGCTAAAGAAGGGGTTACAATGGAAGATGCGGTGGAAAATATTGATATAGGTGGACCCTCAATGTTGCGTAGTGCCGCTAAGAATTTCAGAGATGTGACTGTGGTTTGTGATCCGGAAGATTATGAAACTATTTTGTCTGAAATTAAGGAATCCGGAAATACCAAACCTGAAACCCGATTGAAACTTTCGGCAAAGGCTTATACCCACACTGCATTATATGACAGTCATATAGCTACATATATGCGTAAGGCTGCCGGACTCCCTGAAAAGCTTTTCCTTGCATTCGATGAACTTCAATCCTTACGTTATGGCGAGAATCCTCATCAGAATGCCAAGTTCTATAGAGCTGAGATGAGCTCCCCTTATTCAGTGGCTTTTGCTCGTCAGCTTTGGGGTAAGGAGTTGTCTTATAATAATATTCAGGATGCCAATGCCGCTCTGAGTATAGTACGCGAATTTGATGTCCCCTTCTGTGTGGGATTGAAACATATGAATCCTTGTGGAGCAGCTATCGGAACTGATGTAAAAGACGCCTGGATTAAAGCATACGAAGCCGATAAAGTCAGTATTTTTGGTGGCATTGTAGCATTTAACCGTCCCGTTACTGCGGAAGTCGCGGCTTTGATGAAGCCCATTTTCCTTGAGATTATTATGGCTCCGGAATTTGAACCCGAGGCTTTGGAAATTTTCAAGACAAAGAAAAATCTTCGTCTTCTTGAGGTCGATATGGATAGTGAGACACCGGCAATGAAGCAATATGTTGGTGTGACTGGTGGAATGCTCGTGCAGGACTACGACTTAAATTGTAAGGTGATTACTGCAGAAATGTGTGTGACTGAGCGCAAACCGACAGCTGACGAATTACGCGATATGAATTTTGGATGGAAAATTGTGAAACATGTTAAATCCAATGCAATCGTGGTAGTAAAGGATGGTGTGACTCTTGGAGTTGGAGCCGGTCAGATGAATCGTGTCGGCAGTGCGGGGATTGCTCTTGAAGAGGCAAAGGGAGCCGGATTTACATCAGGTCTCGTATTGGCATCCGATGGGTTCTTGCCATTTGGTGATACTGTGGAGTTAGCTGCAAAATATGGAGTGACATCAATAGTTCAACCCGGGGGAAGTATCCGTGATGAAGAATCAATCCAAAAGGCTAATGAATATGGCATTACAATGCTCTTTACAGGGATGCGTCACTTTAAACACTAATTAAATAATTACCTTTAATTAAAATGGGAAAGAAAGTATTGGTGGTTGGAAGCGGAGGAAGATGTCATGCGATTGTTGATGCGCTTTCACGCTCTCCTAAAGTGGAAAAAATATATTGTGCACCCGGGAATGCGGGAATTGCAGAACAAGCGGAATGTGTGCCTTTAAAGGTTGAGGACATTGATTCTTTATGCAATTTTGCATCCGAAAATGACATTGATCTGACGGTGGTAGGTCCCGAAGCATCCCTGGCAGTTGGAATAACAGATAAATTTCATGAAAATGGTCTCAGAATTTTCGGTCCGACAAAGGGTGCTACGCAGATAGAAAGTAGTAAAGAGTTTGCAAAACGTCTGATGGATAAATATGGTATCCCGACTGCCGCCTATAAACCTTTTGAAAATTTTGAGGATGCACTCTCATACGTGAAGCGCAGACCCTTACCTGCGGTCATAAAATATGATGGACTTGCCGCTGGAAAGGGTGTAGTCGTAGCCGCGTCCTATGAGGAAGCAGAAAATGCTTTGCGTGATATGCTTCTTGATAATTCGTTTGGAAAAGGAAGAGTAATTATCGAGGATTTCCTTGCCGGTCCTGAGTTTTCGTTTATGTGTGTGGTTTCTGGAAATAAAGTATATCCTTTGGAATTGGCACAAGATCATAAGCGTGCATACGACGGGGATAATGGTCCTAACACCGGAGGAATGGGAGCTTATTCTCCGGTTCCTTTTATCACTGAAGAAGTTAAAGAAACAGCTCTTAAAAACATCATGCAAGCCACAGCCGAGGCAATGGTCAAGGAGGGCGTTCCTTTTACCGGTGTCCTATATGGCGGATTAATTCTGACGGATGAAGGTCCGAAAGTAATAGAGTTCAATGCCAGATTCGGTGATCCTGAGACAGAAGTTGTACTTCCAAGATTGGAAAGTGATATTTACGATCTCTTTGAGGCTGCCATTGACGGTCGGGATTATGAATGCGAGTGGAGCGAAAATGCTTGTCTCGGTGTGGTCTTGGCTTCAAAGGGTTATCCGGGTTCATATAAAAAAAATGTATTGATTGAAGGGCTTGATAAAACCATTGGCAAGGTTTATCACATGGGTACCTCAAAAGATGAGTTGGGCTTTCATACTGACGGAGGACGCGTGTTGATGGTTGTCGGTGAAGGTGAAACTCTAAAAGATGCCAGAGATAGAGTCCTCAATGACATTTCTTCGATAAAATGCGATAACCTGTTTTGGAGAACTGACATTGGTAATCAAGCAATTAAAAATTAATTATTAGACTTAACACGCTTAAATATACCAAGGGATGGATATAAACGGAAAGGAACTTGCGAAAATTACCAAAAGCAAAGTTGCTGAGGAAGTGATAGCTTGCAAGGAGAAATATGGAAGAGTACCTCATCTTGTTGTGATACTTGTGGGAGAAGATCCAGGATCGGTTTCATATGTTACCGGTAAAGCACGTGATTGCGCGGAGGTGGGTTTTATAAACACTACACTTAAATATCCCGATACAATTACCGAAGAGGATCTTCTCAAAATCATCGGTGATTTAAATGCGGATGACAATGTTGACGGAATATTGGTTCAACTCCCTCTTCCCCGCCATATTGACGAAGATAAGGTAATAGCTGCTATTGATCATTCAAAAGATGTCGATGGTTTTCATCCAGCCAATGTTGCTGCATTGTGGCTAAAGCAGGATTGTGTTCTCCCGTGTACCCCGAAAGGTATTATCAGAATGCTTGATCAAGCAGGAGTGGAAATCGAGGGAAAACGAGCCGTGGTGATCGGAAGAAGTAATATTGTCGGTCTTCCGGCGGCTAAATTATTATTGGATCGTAATGCGACTGTGACTATTGCTCATAGCCGCACCCGGGATTTGCAAAAAGTTGCATCAGAGGCTGATATTCTGGTAGTAGCTATCGGGAAGCCTAAATTTGTAACAGCCGATATGGTCAAGGATGGTGCAGCTGTTATTGATGTCGGTGTCAATAGGAATCCTGAAACCGGAAAGCTTTGTGGAGATACTGATTATGATGCAATCAGGGAAAAAGCGTCTGTAATAACTCCCGTGCCAGGAGGTGTAGGACCCATGACACGTGCATGCCTTATGGAGAATACACTTGAGTGTTTCCTGCGCAAAATGAATAAATAAAACTTCATTCTCTCATTTGATCTCTTGTTTTGGTTTTTTCATATTTCGATCATTGCATTCCGAGAAGTCAGTTGAGAAAACATTTATTAAATTTAATACTTAAATAATCATAACTAATGATTGAAAGATATGGTCGCCAGATCATGCGCGACGTTTGGACAGAAGAAAATAAATTTAATGCTTATCTAAAAGTTGAGCTTCTTGCCGCTGAAGCTTGGAGCGAGTTGGGTATCGTTCCAAAAGAAGACATTGTCAAACTTAATGAAAAAGCAACCTTCAATATAGATAGAATAAAGGAGATTGAGCTTCAGACAAGACACGATATTGTGGCATTTACACGAGCTGTAAGTGAATCTCTCGGTGAAGAACGCAAGTGGGTGCACTATGGTTTGACAAGCACAGATGTGGTCGATACTGCCAATGGTTATCTCTTCAAGCAAGCAAATACAATTATTGAAGAGGATCTTGAGAAATTCGCTGAGATGCTTAAGGCTCAGGCATTGAAATATAAATACACGCCGTGTATCGGCCGTACTCATGGAATCCACGCGGATATTACTTCTTTCGGACTCAAATGGGTGCTTTGGCATGAAGAGATGCATCGTAATATTGAGCGTTTCAAATATGCTGCGCGCGGAGTTGAGGTAGGAAAGATAAGTGGGGCGGTTGGAAATTTTGCAAATATACCTCCATTTGTTCAGGATTTCGTGTGTGAAAAGCTTGGAATTGATAGTGCGAACATTTCAACTCAGGTAATCCAACGTGATCGTCATGCGTATTATATGGCAACTATTGCTCTTATTGGTGCGACCATTGAGCAAATGGCAATGGAAGTTCGTAATTTGCAGCGTACTGAAGTTCACGAAGTGGAAGAATCTTTCGGGAAAGGACAAAAAGGATCCAGTGCAATGCCTCATAAGAGAAATCCTATTGGGTCAGAAAATATGTGTGGCTGTGCGAGAGTGCTTCGCGGATACATGATGACAACATACGATAACGTTGCCTTGTGGCATGAAAGAGATATTTCTCATTCTGCCACAGAAAGAATCCTTATGCCGGATGCTACGATTCTGCTTGATTATATGCTCAATCGTATGATGAGCATTCTCGGCAATCTTGTTGTATTTGAAGATCAAATGAAGAATAACATCTATCGCACAAATGGAGTTATCTTCGCCCAGCGTGTGATGAATGCTCTCATTGGCAAAGGATTTGCGAGAGAAAAAGCTTATGATACAGTGCAGCCAATTGCAATGCAAGCCATGGCAACCGGATCATCCTATCAGGATTTATTAAAGCAAAATCCCGTGGTAATGGAGAATCTGTCAGAAGAAGAACTGGACGGGTGTTTTACACTCGACTATTATATGAAAAATGTTGACTTTATTTACAAACGTAATAAAATAGAGGAGTAATGTCACAAAGATTAGTAGTAATCGGCTCCCAATGGGGAGATGAAGGGAAAGGTAAAATTACGGATTTTTTTGCCTGTCGTGCAGATATGGTCGTGAGATATCAAGGCGGTAATAATGCAGGTCACTCTGTAGTTTTTAATGGTAATAAATACTCTCTTCAAAGTATCCCTTCCGGTATCTTTAACCCAAAGACCATGAATGTCATGGCTAACGGAATGGTGATAAATCCGGTTTCTCTCATTGAAGAATTGAAAAAGCTCGAAGATCGAGGTATCACCGATTGGCAACTTAGAATCTCTGACCGTGCAGCCATGGTGATGCCATATCATTCAGCACTTGATGGGGCATACGAAAACCTGAAAGGTAAAAGTCTGATCGGCACTACTAAGAAGGGTATCGGTCCGGCTTATTCTGATAAATATAGCCGTATTGGCCTGCGTATGGGTGACTTATTGGAGCCGGAATATTTCGCAGAACGTTTGAGAAGTGCTCTTGAAGTGAAAAACCGTGAGCTGGAATCTTTGGGGCTTCCTACCTACGATTTCAAGGAACTCTTTGATCAATACATGGAGATTGCGGATAAAATAGGTTACATGATCTGTGACACTTCCGAGCTTATTAATAAGGCGCTCCATACGGACGCAAAAATTCTTTTTGAAGGAGCACAAGGAATGATGCTCTGTATCGATCACGGCACATATCCCTTTGTCACTTCTTCCACCCCGAGTGCGGCAAGTGTACCTGTCGGTGCCGGTATCTCTCCAAAATGGATAGACAATGTTGTCGGAGTGGCAAAAGCATATTGCACACGCGTCGGGGAAGGTCCATTCCCGACTGAATTGTTTGATGAACGCGCTCATGAAATACGTGAGAGAGGACATGAATATGGCACTGTCACAGGTCGTCCTCGTCGTGTGGGTTGGTTTGATGCTGTTGTTGCTCGATATACAAGCCGTCTTGCCGGTATAGATAACTGGGCATTGATGCTATTTGATGTATTATCAGGACTCGATAAGGTTATGATATGTACTGGTTACGAACTTGACGGGAAAGTAATCGATACTCCTCCATCCACGATCTCCAAACTCGCTCGTTGCAAGCCTGTTCTCATTGAAATGGATGGTTGGAAAGAAGACATAACCGGTATTAAAGATTACAACGAGCTTCCGGATGCTGCCAAAGCTTATGTTCATAAGATTGAGGAACTGACAGGAGTCAAGGTCGGTATTATTTCTGTGGGTCCGGATCGTACTCAGACAATCATATTAGATGAAAAACTTAAAAATTTTTAAGATATGTCCTTTATTGATGAAAAAGTAGTACAGGAGGGGATGACGTTTGATGATGTCCTGTTAATTCCTGCGTATTCCGAGGTAATCCCGAGTCAGGTCAATATTGGGGGACGTTTTTCACGTAATATTAAAGTGAATATCCCCATTGTGTCTGCCGCAATGGATACCGTGACCGAGGCGTCTCTTGCCATAGCTATAGCCAGAGAGGGTGGAATCGGAGTCATTCATAAGAATATGTCGATAGAACAACAGGCTGCTCAGGTGCGTAAGGTTAAACGTGCTGAAAGCGGAATGATCTATGACCCTGTGACCATCTCCAAACATGAGACAGTGGGAGATGCACTTCGTCTGATGAAGGAAAATAGAATCGGTGGTATCCCGGTAGTGGATGCTGACAATAAGCTCATAGGCATCGTTACTAATCGCGATCTTCGTTTTCAGACCGACATGAGTCTGCCGATCGTTGAGGTTATGACCAGTCAGAATCTTGTGACAACTGATAATCCCAATCTTCAGGAAGCCGCTAAGATCCTTCTGAAAAATAAGATTGAGAAACTCCCTGTGGTTGATAAGGAAGGTAAATTGATAGGGCTTATCACATATAGGGATATTACTAAGATTCAAGACTATCCGCGTGCGTGTAAAGATGACAAGGGAAGACTTAGAGTTGCCGCTGGTGTTGGAGTGACAAGTGATACTCTCGACCGGGTGAAGGCTCTTGTGGAAACCGGAGTCGATGCGATTGTGATCGATACTGCTCATGGACATTCAGTAAATGTAGCAAACACGCTGAAGAAAGTGAAGGCTGCCTATCCGAATCTTGATGTTGTGGTAGGAAATATTGCCACGGCTGAAGCAGCAGAGTTCTTGATAGATGCAGGAGCTGACGGAATCAAGGTAGGTATTGGTCCGGGCTCAATATGCACGACCCGTATCGTTGCAGGGGTCGGAGTGCCTCAGCTTTCCGCCATCTTCAATGCTGCAAGTGTAGCTCATAAAAGAGGAGTACCGGTTATAGCAGATGGAGGTCTTAGATATTCAGGTGATGTCGTCAAGGCATTGGCTGCAGGAGGCGACTGCGTGATGATGGGCTCTATGCTTGCAGGTGTTGAGGAATCTCCTGGTGAAACAATAATATATAATGGACGTAAATTCAAGGCATATCGTGGCATGGGATCTGTGGAAGCAATGGAAGCAGGTTCTAAAGACAGATATTTCCAATCCGAGCAGGTAGACAGCAGTAAATTTGTGCCGGAAGGAATCGTAGCCCGTGTTCCGTATAAAGGCACGCTTGCTGAGACAATCTATCAGCTTATCGGAGGATTGAGATCAGGAATGGGTTATTGTGGAGCACATGATATCAATGAATTGCATGATGCAAAATTCGTAAGAATAACATCAGCCGGAGTTATTGAAAATCATCCGCACGATGTGACTATTACAAAGGAAGCACCTAACTATTCACGTGGTAACTAAGATCCCTCTCAAAATTTATAATATAATGGAAAAACTTTTGATTATAGATTTTGGATCTCAATATACCCAGCTTATTGCACGTAGAGTAAGAGAGCTGAATGTATATTGCGAAATCCATCCATATAATAAATGGCCGGAGATGACACCTGATATTAAGGGTGTGATTCTTTCAGGAAGTCCTTATTCAGTAAGGGATCCACAAGCACCGAAACCGGATTTGTCAAAGGTTAAGGGTAAACTTCCGTTGCTTGGCGTGTGCTATGGAGCTCAGCTCCTTGCTTCAGAGTTTGGGGGAGAGGTGCAAGGAGCTCCTTCCCGTGAATACGGTCGTGCGATGCTGACTGTGGTTGAACCAGGCGATCCATTGATGAAGGATCTCCCATCTCCAACTCAGGTGTGGATGAGCCATGGCGATACAATTACGTCTGTACCTGATACCTATAAGATTATTGCTTCAACAGAGAATGTAAAGTGTGCGGCTTATCGAATCGAAGGTGAACGGACATGGGGAATTCAGTTCCATCCGGAGGTTTACCATTCCACTGATGGCACTCAGCTTCTTTCAAATTTTGTTCTCGGAATCTGTGGATTCAAAGGAGAATGGAGTCCCGCATCTTTTATTGACAGTACTGTCAAGGAATTGCGTGAGAAACTTGGTAATGATAAGGTAATACTTGGTTTATCCGGTGGTGTTGATTCTTCGGTTGCTGCAGTTCTCCTGCATAGGGCTATTGGAGATAATTTACAATGTATCTTCGTTGATACCGGACTTCTTAGAAAGAATGAATTTGAGGAAGTGCTGGATTCGTATAAAAATATGGGGTTGAACGTTACCGGGGTTTATGCCGGTGATAAATTCTATGCAGACTTGAAGGGCGTTACTGATCCTGAGCAAAAACGTAAAATCATCGGTCGCGACTTTATAGAAGTATTCAATGAAGAAGCGATGAAGCATCAAGGTGCCAAGTGGCTTGCTCAAGGCACAATTTATCCGGATGTGATAGAAAGTGTTTCAGTCAACGGACCTTCCGCTACCATTAAATCCCATCACAATGTAGGTGGACTCCCTGAGAAAATGAATCTAAAGATTGTAGAACCATTAAGATTACTTTTCAAAGATGAGGTAAGAAGAGTGGGGCGCGAACTGAACATGGATTCAAATTTGTTAGGAAGACATCCTTTCCCCGGTCCGGGTCTCGGGATACGCATCCTCGGCGAAGTAACTCCAGAGAAAGTTAACGTTCTTCAGCAGGCGGATAAGATTTTTATCGACGGATTGAGAAGAGAGGGACTTTATGATAAAGTATGGCAAGCTGGCGTGATGTTGCTTCCGGTGCAAAGTGTAGGAGTTATGGGTGATGAACGCACATACGAAAGTTGTGTGGCTTTACGTGCTGTAATCTCAACCGACGGAATGACCGCTGATTGGGTTCATTTGCCCTATAAATTTCTCGCTGATGTCAGCAACGAAATCATCAATAAAGTCCGTGGTGTCAATCGCGTAGTCTACGATATCTCTTCAAAGCCACCGGCCACAATCGAGTGGGAGTGATAGAGGCTCTTTCAGACTCCTCTGAACTATAGCCGATTACACCATATTTCGGCAATCCATACTGGCTGATACCAGTCACTTACAAACAATCCACGGTAACTCGCTGAGTCTTCCGTGGATTGTCTATTTTGCCAGTCTCGAGAAGAGTGTACCCGATTTTCGTACCCGATTTGAGAAAATGCCCCCGATCATATTGTGAAAATCCAACATAAATTAGTATCTTTCTTGCACATCACGTGATTTTAAATTAAATTTGCGATGTCAATCCGGATTGACATGACATATTAATTAAAATTAAAAGCGTTTATCAACGCTCATTTGACAAAATAGAAATCTGGAAAATTTCAATCAGGGTCTAATGATGCAGTGATGGATGCCTTTCGTTAGTGTATATCAATGGATATTCACATATATTGCGTGAGGCTCTAACTGCTTGTTTCATCCTGAAAGGTATTCCAGAGCCTCTATTTTGTGGAACGAGCGGAAGATACAGGCACTCACGCTTTTCCTTTATTTATCTCCCGTATTGGAGTGTCTAGGGAATAAAAGATGTATGATGAATACCAAACAATTTTTAGCAACAGTATTGACAATCCTTATATGTGCAGTGTCAAATTCAGCCGAAGCTCAAACAGAAATAAATAGCCATCCTAACTGTTATAATCGGATTTCACTTTCTTATCGCAATGTTTATTTCGGAAGTGAATATGGAGGGGCGGGGTATAACGGAGGAAGTTTCGATTATATTCATGGTTTTGGTTTGAGCTCAAAAATACCATTATATATTCAAACAGGGGCTTCACTTGCATTTACAACTAAAGATTTGGGTAGCGGGAGTTATGGTGGATACGCAACCTTAGATATACCCATAGGTTGTGCATATCGTTTCGTTATCCCTAAGACAGATTTAATTCTATTGCCATCTCTTGGTCTGGATTTCAAGGGTAATATAATAGGTACGGATGATGTGGCTACGGACACGCAAAGATGGTTTGATAAATATAATTACAAGCGTTTCCAACTTGGATGGTATTTGTCTGTGGGTATGAGTTACAAGAAATTATACTTTGGACTCGGATATGGTACAGATTTTATCCAAATTGCTAAGAAGGTTACAACGGGTACATTTCAGTTATCTGTAGGCATAAATATTTAAGTTTGTCAGAGATTCGGCATGGTGTTGAATCTATGATGAACACTTAGATGTCTAATATTCACCATTCTTAGCCGGGTTCAATATAAAAATTAGAATTATTACAAATGTCTGAAAATTGAGAATCAATTAAAGTATGGCAGACTGTACTAAAGGAATTATCCTTAATTTTGTCATCTCTCAATAATTTTAGTGGGCAGAAATATATATAAATCAGCCACTCATTAACTACAATTGATAATGAGTGGCTGATTAATATTGTTGAGGAGGTCTAACAATAATCATTTATTGAGGTAGGCATGAAAAATTATTTCTGATCCTTTATTTTTCGGATGAGAAATGGAAATTGATTTTTGGGAAATCGTTTTGAGCCATTTGAAGGACATAATTGGAGTCAGCAAGGAAGACATCACGACCATCTTTATCGGTTGCCATGAATTGATGCTTACGCTTTTTGAACGCTGCCAGTGCTTCTTCATCTTCACTGTCGATCCAACAGGCTTTATATAGGCTTATCGGTTCCCACCGACATTGTGCACCATATTCATGTAGTAAACGATATTGGATAACCTCAAATTGCAGTTGCCCGACAGTCCCAATAATTTTTCGACCGTTGAATTGATTAGTGAATAATTGAGCTACTCCTTCGTCCATCAACTGATGAATTCCTTTGTCAAGCTGTTTTGCTTTCATCGGATCGGCATTCTCAATATATTTAAACATCTCGGGAGAGAAAGAGGGGAGACCTTTAAAATGCAAATCTTCCCCGGATGTGAGAGTATCTCCAATTTTGAAGTTGCCGGTATCGGGAATACCGACAATATCTCCCGGATAAGCTTCATCCACAACATTCTTTTTTTGAGCCATGAAGGCCGTGGGGGCTGAGAATTTCATTAACTTATTCTGGCGTACGTGCTTATAGTTCACATTACGCTCAAACTTTCCGGAGCATATTTTGACAAAAGCAATACAGCTTCTGTGATTCGGATCCATATTTGCATGTATCTTGAATACAAATCCAGTGAATTGTTCCTCTTGCGGCTTTACTGTTCTTTCCACCGCATCAATAGGCTTGGGAGAAGGTGCTATCTTTACAAAACAATCAAGTAATTCCTTGACCCCAAATGTATTTAATGCTGATCCGAAGAAGACCGGAGCCACTTCACCACGCAGGTATGCTTCTACGTCAAACTCAGGATATACACCCTCAATTAGTTCAAGGTCTTCTCTGAGTTTGGATGCATCCTGTTCCCCAATTAGCTTATCGACTTCAGGAGATGTGACGTCATCAATCTCGATACGCTGGCTGACGGTTTGTTTTGAGGGAGTAAAAAGATCGAGTCCATGCTCATAAATGTTATATACACCCTTAAACTTAGCTCCTATATTTATAGGCCATGAAAGAGGTCGGACTGATATTTTAAGTTCTTGCTCCAATTCATCAAGAATATCAAAGGGATCACGTCCTTCACGGTCAAGTTTATTTACAAATATGATGACAGGTGTATTCCTCATTCTGCAGACTTCCATTAATCGGCGCGTTTGAGTTTCTACACCTTTTGCCACGTCAACAACTATAATTACGGAATCGACGGCTGTAAGGGTTCTGAATGTATCTTCCGCAAAGTCCTGGTGGCCGGGAGTATCAAGAATATTAATCTTATAGTCTCCATAATTAAAACCCATGACGGAAGTGGCAACGGATATTCCACGTTGTTTCTCTATTTCCATCCAGTCTGATGTTGCCGTCTTCTTAATCTTATTACTTTTAACAGCACCTGCAACATGAATAGCTCCTCCGAAAAGAAGTAATTTTTCCGTGAGTGTGGTTTTTCCGGCATCCGGGTGAGAGATAATGGCAAATGTTCTCCTTCGTTCAATTTCTTTATTTAATTCTTCGCTCATCTATTTATAAATTATGAAACAAGATTTTTAAGAAATCTCAATCATTTTAAGACATTTTTGGAGAGAATCTACCCAATACGGGATTTTGATATTATACATGTTTTTAATCTTTGATTTATCGAGTACCGAATACATAGGACGCATAGCAACACTCTTGTATTCACTCGTAGTAACAGGGGTAACTTCCCGCACCTTAATCCCGGAAAGTCTGAAGATTTCCATCGCAAAATCATACCAGGAGGCAACCCCTTCATTAGTGAAATGATAAATACCCGGAACCCAATTTTCAGATTCAATTATATTAATGATGGCTTTAGCGAGATCCCCGGCATAGGTAGGTGTGCCAATTTGATCAGCAACTACCCGAATCGGTTGATCCTCTTTAGCTAACCGTAGCATTGTTTTCGCAAAATTTGAACCGAATTCTGAATATAACCAGGCCGTTCTCAAGATTATGGAATCAGGGCATAATGAAAACAATATCCCTTCCCCTTCAAGTTTGGTTCTCCCATAGATGCTTCTTGGTTGTGGCTCGTCATTTTCAATATATGGACGAAAAGATTCTCCGGAGAAGACATAGTCTGTTGAGATATGAATTATCTTTGTTTTCCCGGTCTTATCTACCGCGCTCGCAATATTACCGACAGCACCGGAATTTATAATTTCTGCCTTTAAATTGTCAGTTTCTGCTTTATCAACTGCAGTATATGCCGCGCAATTTATTATTATATCGAAATCGTTAGTTTTGATAAACTCCTCCACCTTTGATTTATCACATAAATCCAAAGAATCAATATCCGTATAGATAACTTCATGATTGGAAGTTAAATCAAATTCCCGTCTTAACGAGCGTCCAAGCTGACCATTAGATCCGGTAACTAAGATTTTCATTCTTCGTCGTTGAATAACTCGTTGTTATAATCTTTTTTATAGTAATGGGAAAGCATGCCAAGATAACGAGCTATTTGATCCATTGCCATTTTTGTTTCTGCTGAAATCTCTTTGCCTGACAGACGGAGCATCAGCAGTCCATAAAGAGCGTTGAAACAGGTCTCAATTTCATCTGCCTTTTTGTCGCCGGCTTTAGCCCGCAGTTCAACAATATAGGGAAGAGTCTTATAATATTCAGCACTATAATCAGCAAATTTTTCGTCTGCCATCAATCTCTTGTGCAGATCTTCCAAATCAAGGATGACATTCTTATTCAATTGAATATGACCTTTTTCTTTCACATCCTCTCTTCGCATCATGTCGATTAACGACTCATACCAGTCTCGCATCTCCTTTCTTTTAGATTCGTCAAGATCAGTATATTTAGCGATTATCTCATTTTGAATACGATCTATATCTAACCCGTATGCACGAATTAAATCTTCAATTTGCCACATATAGAGCAAGTATTCAGCAATGTTCTCTCTCTTTTTTTGTGATGCGGTAATCATATTTGGGATTATTTATTGAAGTGTGGTGTATTATTTAGTTCCTATACTTCAGATTACAAAATTAGCAAAGTTTTTTCTTATTTCAACCTTCCATAATCATATAAGTTTAACTAATCAGATTTTTTTAGTTAATTTTGTCAAAATTCGATTTAACAATTCTACAAATTGAATACATTTATATATTGAAATGGTCAGTGTCAAATATATATATCATGATTGTTTTTTAATTGAGACTGCGGAAGTCTGTATGATTTTTGATTATTGGAAGTATCCGGACAACGGAGATGAAAAAGGGGGGAGTATATTAGACCTGATTCCAAAGGATAAACCATTGTATGTATTTGTGAGTCATCATCACAAAGACCATCTGAATCATGAAATATTCGAATGGTGGGAAATGCATCATGAGATAAACTATATTCTCAGTAAAGATGTTGCCAAGTTTTGCAGGCATTATTTGTGTGAAGAATCATTTTATAAGGGGAAGAAGGTGCCCGCTGAAAAAGTAACCGTTGTAACACCTGACAATATTTATAGGATCGGTAATATTAAAGTGTATACATTTGGATCCACAGATATAGGAAGTAGTTTCGCAGTAGAAACTTATGACAAGATCTTTTTTCATGCCGGAGACCTTAACGCGTGGATATGGAGGGATGAATCAACGGAAGATGAGGTGGAAAAAGCACTTTCAGCCTATGAAATTATAGTCAATTCAATTGTGTCAAAATTCCCTCGGATTGATTATGCGATGTTTCCTGTGGATTCACGTATCGGCAGGGATTTTTTCACAGGTGCGAAGATTTTTGTCAATAAAATAGATGTAAAGGTATTCTTCCCGATGCATTTTGAACTTGCTGATACTCCGTCATTAATTACAAGGCGCCATAAAGATGCTGCTGATTTTGAAAAATATGCAAATCCTGAGCGGGGAGAATATATTTTTCTATCCTCTCCCGGAGCTACTTATCTAACTTGCGATTGATATTTGGAAGATTTATGATATGAGGAGGTGAGACTATTTGGATTTGCAAAATCACCTGTTTAACTATCTATCATTACCTGTAAAACCACTTATCAAAGGGTTAGCCTTTTGATGATCAGGTATGATTACATTAAAATGGATCGTTGAGGTGTTTGAGGATTTCTGCAGGATTACTGACTATATGGTCCGGAAAGGCTTTACGCAATTCACTCACCGGTCTAAAGCCCCATGTGACTGCGATTGACCCGACACAGGCTCTATGTGCTGTTTCAATATCCACGGCTGAGTCTCCTACATGAACAGTATCATGCTTGGAAGTGGGATGTTCGGAGAGTATCGCAAAATCAATGGAGGGATCCGGTTTAATAGGACGGCCCTCAACTTGTCCCATAATCGCACACCATTTAATTTCAGGGAAATAATGGTTGATAATTTTTTCCGCAGCACTCTGATACTTGTTGGTTGCTACCGCTATAGAGACTCCCATGTCGGTGAGTTCTTTTAAAAGCTCAGGTATACCGGGATATGGCTGCGTCGTATCTGTGCAATGTTCATCATAATATTCGCGGAAATATTCGAGAAGTCGTTCAACGGTGGCTTCATCAGCGTCCGGTTGTGCTCGCTCTATTAATTTTCTTACTCCATTGCCGACCATATAATTATATGCGCTCAACGGGTGTTCTGCATAGCCCATCTGTCTGAGAGCATAATTACAGGATGCTCCTAAATCAGTAATAGTATTCAGCAGAGTTCCGTCAAGATCAAATATCACAAGCTTTTTCATTTGCTTCAAAATTAGAAATTGTTATCACGCTTAAAATGGATATCCAATTGAAAAATGAATTGAAGAATCCCGTTTCCAATTAGGATGAATTATTGGCCATGGCTCCTCACCAAGAGCCGGGTTATGTGCTTTCATTCCGAGATCAAGTCTCAGGAGGAAATAATTGAAATCCAAACGAATCCCGGCACCGTATGCAACAGCGATCTCCTTATAGAATCTATTGAATCTAAACACACCTCCGGGTTGATTACTATATTCCCTAATGGTCCAGATATTTCCCGCATCGACAAATATTCCAAGTTCAATTACCCAAAATAATTTGGCGCGGTATTCGGCACTTAAATCAATCCGTATATCTCCGCATTGGTTAATAAAATCGTTTACTGAGTTTGTACCGGGATAACTGCCTGGACCAAGAGTACGCACCGCCCAACCTCTTACGCCATTTGAACCTCCTCCGTAGAATCTCTTTTCAAATGGTAGGATGGAAGAGTTACCATACGGAACTGCTATTCCAAGGCCGGCATGGCAGGCTAATGAATTTCTGCTGTCAAATACATGCATGTAGCCATAGTCTCCCTCCGCCTTAAAATATTGAGAATAATTTATACCAAATATTTTATACGGGTCTGTATGGAAATTCTTGCGGTAGCTGAAAATATTACTCAATGCGAAAAGAAGATTGCCCGCAATCTCGGCATTCACTCTAAGATTCCAGATGTCTCTTTGAGTCGATTTGCTCCATGGCACATCTCTCTGTTTATTTGAGTGATAGAAGCTATATCCACAACGCATTATGAAGTGATCTTCATAACTGTAACGAAGAAGTGGATTATCCGGAGCTATTTGATTTATAAAATCGTATGTGCTTTGTGGAAGATAGACATAATTTATGTCTATCAGCGTGAATGTGTGGCGATTTCTCGTAATTCTTTCAATCCATTTATAAGCCCAGCCTGCTGTGCTGATTATTCGGGTGTACTCAGGTCGTTCCTGATAATTGACTGAGACATTTAACTCAGTGGTGGCATTAATCTTTCTTTTGAAAGATTCCTTTAAGAATGGAGCCTTGAATTTTGGGAAATCAATTCCGACTTCTCCTGTAAATTCCAGATAGCGATTATGGATAAAGCCCTCAAGTTTACCACTGATGGATTCGTAGGCTCCTCTGATCTTTGTAGTCAATGTCTCCGAACCTCTTGAAATATTTCTGTGAGTATATGCCGCGGATGCTGCTACTCCGAGGTCTCCTTCTGAATTAGTCCCTTCAAGCTCGAAAGTGACGCTCTGGCTTTTTCCGGGGGTGAGAAGGATATAAGCATCAAGTAAATTTGAATTATTACCTTCCACCGGAACAAACCGGATACTGATAAACTGTAAAATACTTAACCGTGATAATGCTTGATATGTGCGATTAACATTATGCTCGTTATATGGACTCCCCGGCACAATAAAACAATTTTCACTTAGTGCTTTCGGTCTCAGATAATGTTTCTTTCCATAATATATCCGTATCCCGTTATATTCAATGGTATCTGTCGATTCCGGAGATATAAACTGATTCCCAGACGTTGGATTATAATCCGTTACAAAGTTTACGTCGCGAATCAAAAATCGGGTATGCCGACGCTCCGAAGCTGAATCAGATTCTGATAGAAGATGGAAAGGGGGATTAACTTTCATTGTCAGATCCACCTCATTGCTATTGATGATCGTATCAGCATTAAATGATATAAACTCTTTAGTAAAACCATAATATCCTTTATTGCGCAAGTGATTTGTGATGATTTCTCTCTGGGATTCCAGAAGTTCCCTATCTAACGGTGAACCCAATCCAACCGGGAAACGTGATGCGATGCCCAACACCATGTTGCGCAATGAATCATCAGGAAATTTATAATCAATATTTCTGATATTATATCTTTCGCCCGGATTGAGAGTATAATTCACTACCGCTTTTTTCCTTCTGACATCCAATAAAGTGTCTATCTCAACGTCCGCGTGAAGATATCCCTTGTTGATCATTACTTTCTTTAATTGGTCAGCGGAAGAAATAGTTGCACTTTCATCAAATATTACCGGTTTTTCACCAACTTTTCTAAACCATCTGTTAAGCCATTTCGTTGTGTCTGTTCCACTCAAACTATATAATCCCAATCTGAATTTTCCGGACCATAATATCCGGTGATTAGGTTGCTGAGTGAGATAATTTGTCATCTCCTTTTTATTGATGACTCCCTCTTTATTTTGATCGGAATTAATATTTACATGCACTTTATCAAGCAGATATTCTCCATCCGGAACATGGCGAACCGTATTGCAACAGCATAGGCAAAATTGCAATAGCAGGCACAATGCTATCGGGATGTAATTTTTAATTCTGCGTATCATTTACTATTGACAATACGTCTATCTATTCCTAAAAATGTGTAAAGGCGATCATTAATATAATATGCAAAGTTAAATATTTTTTCTTAATTTTGTGTTGTCTATAAGGCAAACTGTTTAGATGAAAATACTCAACTCGTGATAATTAACTGCCTCAATGAGGTCTCTTTTTTGATACTCTATGTCTGAACTGAATTATAAGATAATATATAAGGAAACTTATTTTATTTCAGCTGGTGATACCGATGCAAGCGGACACCTATCTCTCCCTCTGTTAACTTCAAGAATCATTGATATTGCGACAGCTCATGCAAATTCTCTCGGTATAGGAAATCCGTCTATGCAACAGTTGAATCTCGGGTGGGTTCTCTCAAGATTGACAATCGAGATGCAAGAATTCCCTCCTGTCAATTCATATTACTGTATAGAAACATGGGTAGAAGATTGGAATCGTCATTTTTCAATACGTTCCTTTAGAATTTCCTCCGATTCTGACAGGACATTAGGATTTGCCCGATCCGTATGGATGGTGATGAATACTGAAACTCGTGAAAATGGTGGTTTAGCACATTTAAATCTTCCGGATGGAGTAATAATAGATGGAAAAAATCCTATTGAGCGTCAAAAAAGACATTCCTTAATTCTTGATCAGCAAAAAGAGGGAGACACAGAAATTCCCAAGGGCGCTGTAATCAGTAATATGCCGACGGTTCATCACAAGTTTAAATATTGTGATTTAGATGCGTATCGTCATGTTAATACAGTGAAATATATAACATTGATTTTAAATCAGTTTACATTAGAGGATTTTGATAATACCTATTCGAAGAGATTGGAATTGTCCTTCCTTCGCGAGGCTCATTATAATGAGCTAATAGATCTCAGAAGAGTAGATGATAATCTTTTGTCTTCGTTTCTCTTAGCGGATACAAAAACCGGTGAGCAACTTCTATATGCCCGATTATTAAGAGCTTCCAGGAATTAACGGGGTCTAAGGCTCTGTCATCCATAGGTTATTATTCACGGACTAAGGCTTGTTATCTAATCTCTATCTGATAAAAGAATAAGGATCCACATTAAAAATGCAGATCCTTTTTTTGTTTTGGAAGTGTTGAAAAATTATTGAGCCTTGGCAACTTCCTCTTTGAAAGAATTGACGGGCTTGAATGCGGGAATCTTGTGAGCCGGAACGACAACGGCAGTATTCTTTGTAATATTGCGAGCGATCTTTTCAGCTCTTTCCTTAATAATGAAGCTACCAAATCCACGGAGATAAACATTCTCACCATGTGCGAGACTGTCTTTAACAACATCCATGAAGTTCTCAATCACGGTTACGACAGCATTCTTATCAAGACCCGTGCGTTTTGCGATTTCATTCGCGATTTCTGCTTTTGTCATTGCTTTAGGATACTTTATCTATTTATAATGATGTCAAAATGAAATTAACAAATTGCTTGCCAATCAATAAATTTTAGCAAAAAGTTCACTATAGTCGCTCCTTTATGGTGTTATAGGAGATTTTGCGGTACAAAATTACTAATTTCCTATTAATTTTCAATATTTATTTCCGTTTTTTTAGAGTTTTTTGTCGTTATTCAATATTATTCATATCATAGACACAGTCGCATAAATTGTAAGGTGAGTTCGTGTAGTTTCCTTGTGATGAATCTGGCCTCACCGGATCAGAAGCATGACGAGCATTATGACTGATTGAAAGAGTTAAAAACGGTTTACTACAAGTCTATAGCAATCTATAGATTGCTTTTTACACAACTTACGTAAATCACTCACCCAAATCCGCCCCGGGAACTCTCAAATTTTATGAGATGGGTTCTTAATACGGTTACTATCTTTCCAATTCCCCTAAAACCCTTTCAATTCATGGTAAACGCGATTGATCGGGAGCCCCATCACGTTGTAGAAACTGCCATGAATACTGTCAACCGCAACTGCTCCAATCCATTCCTGAATGCCATATGCTCCCGCTTTATCCATAGGAGAATAATTTTCAATGTAATATCGTATTTCTTCTTCACTTAACTGACAAAAAGAAACTTCGGTTACGGTGGTAAATGATGTGATTTTTTTACTATTCATAATCGTCACTCCTGTAGCAACTGAATGTGTTTTCCCTGATAATTCCTTAAGTATCCTGACTGCATCTTCTGAATCCTTAGGCTTTCCATAAATCTGATCATTTCCTATTACAACCGTGTCGGCAGTTATGACCAAATCATCATCATTTATCTTATCCTTATAAGCATCAGCCTTTTTGCGTGATAAATATTCAGCCACAGACAATAAAGGTAAATCATGAGGGTATGTTTCGTCTATTCCTCCGATTGAAATTACAGTGAATGGAATTCTAAGCTGTTGGAGTAACTCGCGCCTACGCGGAGATTTGCTTGCTAATAGAATGTTATATTTTTTTAGTGAGTCGAGCATAATTGTATTTCATTTCTTTATAATTCCCTTTACTACGGTTTTTCTGAATGATCTTCGATTAACATCGTATTATTACCACCCGAATGCGACGGAATCTTTCATCCATAAGTTATGGGCTTTCAATACCTGTTCCACCACATCCCTCACACATCCATATCCTCCCGTGAAAGGGGATATATAGTCCGCTGTCTCCAAGACTTCAGTAGCAGCATCGCGCGGTGCCGCGGGAAGTCCGACATGTCTTAAGCAAATCAGATCCGGTATATCATCTCCCATATATAATATTTCTTCCGGACTTAGATCGTTGTCATCAATCCATTTCTCTAAAATGGAAATCTTTACGGATGCTCCAATATATACATCATTAATTCCGAGGGCATTGTAACGGCGGACAACAGACTCCGTATTCCCTCCCGTGATAATGGCTATTTTAAATCCCTTTTTTATTGCTAACTGAAGTGCATACCCGTCTTTTATATTAACCATTCTGACGGGGACACCCTTTTCATCCATAGGGATAGTGGATGGGGATAAGACCCCATCCACGTCGAAAACAAATCCCTTAATTTTCTTTAAATCGTAATTTATCGCGCTCATATATTATTTACTCATTATTGATTTTGTAATTAATTGATAAATTTGGAGGTGCCCGGGATTATTTTTAATCATTTCCTCATGTCTTTGTATCGTGCTGTAGTCTCGTCTGATAGCAGGTCCAGTCTGTGTTTTATATGGATCTTTAATATCCATTGCCTTGCGGATTGTTTCCTGAATTAACTGATATAAGATATTGATATCAAGATTCTGGCGCAAAAGAATTTCATTGCTGATTCCTAACAGATGATTTGTGAAATTGCATGCAAATACTCCGGCAAGATGAATCTCGGGCAATCTTTCTTCTTTAACAATAGAAACATTATCGGAGATTAATGATGCAAAATTCTTTAATATATCAGTTGTTTCATCTGAGGGGGAACAAATAAAAATCGGGATATGGGAATAGTTTAGTACGACATCCTTAGAGAAGGTCATCAGTGGATACATAATCCCGCTTTTAAAGTGAGATGGAATAGATGAAAGGGGAGTGGTGCCGGAAACATGAGCTACAATCCCTTTAAAGTCAACCGGTATCTTTGATGCAACTTCATTGATTGCATTATCAGACACCGCTAATAAAATTATATCGAAGGAGGTGTCATGACAATTGGCGGGGATAATTTTATCGTGAGAATTTATATGTGTAACATATAGTATTGAAGAAAGTTCCTTCTTTGACAATGCCCGGCATAAATGGTATGCCACATTTCCTTGACCCACAACTCCTACATTCCAATGCTTCTCATCATTATTATTCATCTTGAGATATATTCTTATGATAATTTACTTCCATTAAGAGAATTCAACTTCTTTTCTTTGAACAGGGCAATGATTCCCATTGTGAATCTAAGATTCATTTCAACACAACCACGCAGTTTCCTGTCCGATGTTACATACATGTCGATACCGATGGGTCCCGAATAATAGGGATAAATATATTGACTTAAAACTTCTTTTTGAGCTTTAATCATATTAGCAAGGCATTCCTCTCCTACAAGTGCTTCAATTTTATTTTTCAGACTCATTTGAGATTCGCATGAGTTTGAAATATATTTCCCTCTGGGAGAAACATCAAAAACAGAATATCCTAAGAATGTCGGCTCCTTATTATCCATCATCCATTCGGATGCACAATCAAGAATACGGTTATCCTCTTTTTCGGCTATTACACACCCTTGATGTTTAATAGCACCGCGGAGCCAAGGCTCGATATGTTTTAGCTCCAGATCAGAAGTTCTTAGGATTCCTCGTCCGCTACTGCTCCATGGAGATTTAAAGTATGATTCAGGATGTTCAGCCAACCATTCCATTGCTTCATCTAAGTTATTGATCACTCGACTTTGAATCCATGGAGTCAGCATATGGTCTATCTCAAGACTAATTCTTCGGTGAGATAATTCCCGCAACTTATCAAGATAATTGTCTGATGGAAGAGAATCAGTAGGGATCCCTATGCTTTTTAAACGATGTTTAAGACTTCTATTCCAACCCCATGCGATGACTTCAATACTCTTCGGTGATGATACAGACAAGTATGTTGCCAATTCCGAGTCAGAATAAATTTTTAAATCTTTATATATTTGTATACCTGTCAATTCGCTTTTGTCAACTCGATCACTCACGAGTAAATAATCCCCTTCAGATGCTAATGATGCCATTGCAAAGAGATTATCATCGGCAATCTTAAGAATACTTTTCGGAGGAATATAATATGGCGAGTTTGTTGCCATTGCATACTCGGTGTCTGGATTGAAAACGAAGACTCGCATTTAAAAAATAATAAAAGGCTGTTTTATAATATGTGAATCGGAAATGTATTGGTGGAAATGATATAAGATAAAATTGAAAACCGGACAGATATTATTCTTTCTGTCCGGTTTATGTTTTTTATCATGATGGATATTTCAATACAACCTGTTAGATAGCTCCTATCAGGATACTATATCAAAACTCGCCATATCAGATGATTAATCATCAAGATGCTCTTTCTGTTTTAGCGGATTTGAAAAATACAGTTTATGATCGATGTATTCTTGTGTGGCAATTAGGGTTGGTTTCGGTAATTTTTCATAAAAGCGGGAAATTTCAATTTGTTCTCTATTTTCTGAAACCTCCTCAAGATTATCTGTAGAAGCAAATTCCTGGAGTTTCTTCTCCAATTCTTTCTTCATTTCCACTGCAATTTGATTTGCACGCTTACCGATGATGCAAACTGTTTCATAAACATTGCCTGTCTGGGAAGACATGGCAATCATATCACGAGTTACGGTGGTGAGGGGTGCGTTTGTTTTCTTGTAATCCATATTCTATGTATACCTTATCAAGTAATTTCAAAAATTAAATTGAGAAGAGATTGATATTATGGTGAAAATTATTCAGCAGCATATTTGGAAGCGATTTTGAATATATTATCAGCTTCCTTGCGATTACGAGTATCGGGGAAATTATTGATAAATGAATAATATTCATCCACGACCTCTCTATATCGTTCTCTTTTCTTATCTTCTATACTCTGGCGGGCTTCTTGAAATTTGCTTTTCAGAATCAGCATTTCGAATTCTTCCCTATATTTGGAATAGGGGTAATTTTTAAGAGCATTCTCAGCTGTTATTATGGCTGACTCATAATTATTCCCTCGGAAGTTTCCTAAATTATAATAAAGCTGAGCATTCTGCAATTCTTTCAGTGTAAGTTTATCCTGCATCTCAAAAATTGCATTCTGAGCAATTGTGACCCGGTCACTCTTGGGGAAATAGTCAAGAAAACCCTGCAATTCCTCAATGGCCTTTATTGTCATGCTCTGGTCAAGCTGAGGATCCGGAGAATCAAGATAATATCCATATCCTGAATAAAATCTTGATAATTCAGCGTATTTACCCTTAGGATATCTGGTGTAATATGTCTTAAAATTGATTCCGGAGTTCAGGTAATCCTTATTTTCATAATAAGACATGGCAAGGAGAAACAGTGATTCTTCCCCTTTGGGACCACCTCGTAAAGGCATTATTACTTCAGAAAGAAGAGTGGATGCCTGTTCGTATTTCCTGTTCTCATAGCATTTTTTTGCAAATTCAAATTTATAATCGGCATCTCTGCTTTTCAGGACTTTGGAATATTCTCCGCACCCTGTCAGCAATGCTATGAGCGGCAATATATAGAGAAATTTAAATTTCATCGATGAAATATCTATCTTATTCCATTTTTATTATGCCAACGTTCTGAATTCCAATATGATTCAATTTATTAAGCGGTGTTGGCACACTTTGAATCGCAAAGTTAATATTTTTTTTTCAGATAGGCAACATTCACTTTTGAATTCATCTATTTATAGATAAAATTTTAAATATTTTTAAATCTCTTTATTAACATTTTTAGAGATAATTGAAAATTAACCGCTATTTTTTATTAACTTTGAGGGCAATTTGTGTCATCACTTTAGCTGATATGGATAATTCAAACGATAGTTCAGTGAAAATGGGGGGATTTGCTTCCCGACATCCTATTATTTCAACTATTATCATAATAGTATTGATAGCCATTCTTGGTTTTGTTATCGTCTACTTTTCATTGGCGATCTTTACCAAGCATGGAGAGAGTGATACTGTGCCTGCCGTGGAAAATATGACATATACTCAGGCTGTCAACCTCCTGCATGATAGAGGTTTTAAAGTAGATATCCGTGATTCTATTTATAGTGATGATTATAAGCCGGGTCTGGTTGTGGAGCAATTTCCTAAAGCTAATTCTGTTGTAAAGCCCGGTAGAAAAATATTTCTTTATATAAATGCCGTCAATCCTAAGAAAGTAATCATAGATGAAGATAACAAGCCCACGCTCGATGCGTTAAAGGGTTATTCATACCGAAATGGTCTCGCCCGACTTCAAGAATTAGGATTTAAGAATATTAAAACGGTAAAGGTTCTCGGTTCGGATGACTGTATTGTTAAGATTCTTGCAAACGGGAGAGTTGTAAAAAAAATGCAACAAATACCTTTAAATTCACGAATAACCATTGAAGTCTACGATGGACGTCTGTCGGATATTCGCGATTCACTCCAGAGTGTAACTTTATACAACGACAGAATGTATGATGCCGAAGGTGAATCAGAAAGTTATATCGAATCTTCTGAAGATTATGATGATGAAAGCGCTCCGGAATATTCCGGTTCATCACTTTCAAAAGAATCTAAGTCCGGAAAAGAAATTAATGAGGAAGAATCATACGAATTTATAGAATAATATTTACTCCGTGGTGATCGGCTATGGATACCAATATTGATAACAATATAGAATTAGAAGAAAAGGAGTCGTTAGATCCTTCTCTGATAGTCATGGATGACGGAAGGGAAATGTACGAGCATTTCCGTTTCGTCGCTGATAAAGGTCAGCAGCTTTTGCGCGTTGATAAATTTCTGGTTGCCCGTATGGAAAAAACATCTCGCAATCGGATTCAGCAAGCTGCTGATGCTGGTTGTATATTGGTAAATGACAAGCCTGTAAAATCAAGCTACAAGGTCAAACCAGATGACATCGTCAGGATAGTCATGGACAGACCTCGATATGATTGCGAGATCATTGCCGAAGATATTCCTCTCGACATCGTGTATGAAGATGATGCCGTACTCGTGGTCAATAAACCGGCGGGACTTGTAGTTCATCCCGGTCATGGCAACTATTCCGGGACACTTGTCAATGCCTTGGCTTGGCACTTTAAAGATAATCCTGAATATGATGTATCTGATCCGCGACTCGGTCTCGTTCATCGTATAGATAAAGACACGTCAGGATTATTGGTTATTGCAAAGACACCTGAGGCAAAAACCTTCCTCGGAAAGCAATTCTTTAATAAAACCACTAAACGTGAATACCGGGCTCTGGTCTGGGGTGACTTTAAAGAAGATTCCGGCACTATCGAGGGAAATATAGCACGAGATTTGCGGGATAAATTGAAAATGGCGGTCTTTCCGGATTCCGATTACGGAAAACATGCGGTGACACATTACGAGGTAGTCGAAAGATTTGGATATGTCACGCTTGTGAAATGTGTTTTAGAGACGGGGAGAACTCATCAGATAAGGGTACACATGCGTCATATAGGTCATCCTCTTTTTAATGATGCACGATATGGCGGTGATAAAATTTTAAAAGGTACAACTTTCAGCAAGTATAAACGCTTTGTGGAGAATTGCTTTAGCACATGTCCGCGACAAGCACTCCACGCCAAGACTCTTGGATTTATTCATCCGGTTTCCGGCAAACAGATGGATTTTGATTCCGTGTTGCCTGCAGATATGTCTGGACTTATTGACAAATGGCGCGCATATTCATCCGGTTCTTTAAAGATCGATGAGAATGATTAGCCAATGATTTTTTAACTAATATTAAATTATACAGCAATGTATTCCCAAGATATAGATTTTAGTGAAATAGCTCCATATGATGATTCCGTATTTCATCAGAAAATGGAAAATCTCGTCAAAGAACCGGGGTTTATGCATGCTCTCAAATATGCAATGCCTGAAAAGGATATTCCCCATCTTATCGAGGACTTATTGAAAATCACGAATAAACATGATTTTCAACATGAAATCATGTTTCCGTTTCTTGAAATGCTTGCAAAAACAACTACCTCAGGAATTACTCTGGGTGGTGTTAAAAATTATAATCCTTCCCTTAATTATACTTTTATAACCAATCACAGAGACATAGTGCTTGATGCGTCATTTCTAAATCTTGCATTTCTTCGCAAAGGGATGCCTACGACAGAAGTGGCTATTGGTAATAATCTTTTAATTTACGATTGGATTAACGATCTCGTGAGACTTAATAAAAGTTTTATTGTGAAGCGAAACACGGGATTAAGAGAAGGATTTCTCGCAGCTAAGAAACTTTCGGCTTATATCCATTACAATATATTGGAAAAGCATGAGTCGGTCTGGATAGCCCAGCGAGAGGGGAGAGCTAAAGATAGCAGTGATCACACTCAGGAAGCACTGGTAAAGATGCTTGCTATGTCCGGTGAAGGGACATTTATTGATAAACTAAAGGAAATCAATCTTCTGCCCGTTGCGTTAAGTTATGAATTTGATCCTAATGATTTCCTGAAGGCAAAGGAATTTCTGCTTAGACGCCGCAATCCGGATTTCAAAAAGTCGCAACATGATGATCTTCTTTCTATGGAAACCGGCTTATTGCAATTCAAGGGACGGATGCATTGTCAGATGACCCCGAGAATTAATGCAAAACTTGATCAGATAGGTGATTTTAAAGATTCAAATGTGGCTGCGAAATATGTTGTAAGCATTATAGATCAGGCAATACATCGTAGTTACGAAATATTCCCTATCAACTATGTTGCCTTCGATCTTCTTGAAGAGACCGAAAGATTTTCAAGAAAATATACCGAAGATCAAAAGAAAATGGTAATGGATTATTTCAATAATCAGCTTGCAAAAGTTGATTTGCCTGATATTACAGTGGAGGAACATGATTTCTTAAGAAGAATGATGTATGTGATGTATGCCAATCCTCTTAAAAATAAATTGCGTACCATTCTTGGCGGTCACCTCGAATAAAATATTGTTAACATGAGAATTCCCTTTATAACCATTATAATTTTATTCTTATTTAGTTTCGGTTGTGATGCGTATATACTTTCGGTAATTAAAAGAAATACAGCTCCACGATCTAAATGGAACAAAATATATTTATGGTCCGCTGTAATTTGCTGGCTGTATCTGGTTGTTATGTTATGTCTCCCCAGAAGGAACGCAGACTCAAATATTCTGTGTGTCATGTGGATGATGTACGCTTATCTGTCAATCTATTTTCCTAAATTCATTTTTGTTATTTTCTCACTCATCGGCCGACTGCCTAACCTATGGAAAAAAAAGAGCTGGAAGTCAGGTCTATATGTGGGATTACCATTGGGAATACTGACTTTTATAGTGA
Organism: uncultured Sangeribacter sp.; assembly: GCA_964521885.1. Classification (GTDB taxonomy): domain Bacteria; phylum Bacteroidota; class Bacteroidia; order Bacteroidales; family Muribaculaceae; genus Lepagella. The sequence continues at coordinate 229,648 of CAZFUF010000001.1, forward strand.
TGTGGTGGGGTGCGTCAGCGGGAAGAACAAGAATTAATGTGGAACGGGTGGAACTCTCGATGAATCGACTTCCCGAAAGTTTTGACGGTCTTAGGATTGTTCAGTTCAGTGATTTGCATACCGGTTCGTGGGGCAATGACACTACATTTGTCTCAAATATTGTAGATTCCATTAATTCTTTAAATCCGGATATGATATTATTCACCGGAGATATTGTCAATCGTCAGACAAAAGAATTAGAACCGTTCTTGCCCGTTCTCGGAAGGTTGAAGGCTCCGCTTGGAATTTACTCTGTCTTCGGCAATCATGACTATGGAGATTATGTTGATTGGAATCACGAATCCGAACGCCAGGTAAATAATAGCCTTCTGGCCGCCTGGGAGCGTCAGATGGGATGGAAAGTCCTTGATAATAAACATGATTTTGTCGTTTCGAATGCAGGTGATTCAATTGTAATAATTGGAGTGGATAATTGGGGAGAACCCCCATTCCCGCAATATGGGGATCTTAACAAGGCATATCCCAAATCCTCTGAATCTTCGTTTAATCAGAATGATGATAAATTCAAAATTCTGTTAAGTCATAATCCGGAGCATTGGAACAGAGAAGTATCTCACGATACAAATATTGATCTGACTCTCGGAGGACATACTCATGCCATGCAAATGATGTTGAAGATTGGCAATTGGAAATGGTCTCCCAGTAAATATCGATACGATCAATGGGGTGGGTTATATGATCGGTTAAACGACAATGGTGAAAAGACAACCTTATATGTAAATATCGGCTCCGGGGAAGTCGGTATCCCGGCTCGCGTTGGAGCAGACTCTGAAATTACTCTCTTTACACTTCGATCTGCAAGGAAATAATCATGGAAATCTCTAATATAGCAGTATTATGTATCGGAGCAAACCGAAATGCGACGGAAAATATAATACATGCTATGAAGAAACTCAGATCTTTGGTTAATATAATCAATAGTTCTGATATTTATTCCACTCCCGCAGTAGGTGACAGCACCGTAAAATACCATAACATTGTAGTGGAGTGCAGTTCAGATCTTCATTTTGATAATCTTAATGCCGAATTTAAAAGATTAGAAATGGAATTCGGACGTGATGAAAACTGCCGGAAATATGGAATAGTCCCTCTTGATGTAGATATTGTAATTTGGAATGATAATATAATTAAACCATGGGATTATTCCCAAACTTTCTTTAAAATTGGATTTTCAAAACTATAATGATACTATGAACAATCTATATTTTTCTTTCAGAAAACTGATGTCGGTGTTATTGATGCCTTTTTTTGTGCATGCAGTTTCCGCTTCAGAGAATCTTATTCTACAATACGATCGTCCGGCTGAGTTTTTCGAAGAAACACTCGTGATAGGGAATGGAAAAATTGGAGGTGCAATTTACGGGCAACCTTACTCCAATCGTATATCATTGAATGATATTACATTATGGACGGGCGAGCCGGATAATTCCGCTCGTGTGGATCACAGTGTAGATTTAGCTAAAGTTCGTGAAGCACTTGAAAACGAAGATTATTATGCCGCTAACAAGGCCAATAAGAAATTGCAAGGTCATTATAGCGAAAATTACCAGCCGATTGGTAATTTATTGATAAATATTCAAGAAAAAGGTGAAGTCTCGGATTATGTAAGGACTTTGGACATTTCAGAAGCCATTGCTTACGATTCATTTAATATCAATGGGAAAAAAATCAGTCGGGAATATTTTGCCTCATCTCCTGATTCGGTAATAATTGTCAAGATTGACTCCAACGAAAAAATTGATTTCTCACTTAATTTTAATTCCCTACTTCCGGTCACTGTCAGAAGTGAAAACAATACATTGATAATGGATGGATATGCGGCTTATCATTCCTATCCTAACTATTACACACCGGCAGACGGAGTGACACATCATTACGATGCAAATCGTGGTATCCACTTCAGGACTGTCGTCAAGGTATTCTCTCCGAAGGGTAATGTAAAAGCTGTCGGTGATTCCCTGCTAATCACTGGTTGTAAAGAGGCAATGATCGCTATTGTAAATGAAACAAGTTTCAATGGTTTTGATAAAGATCCGGTTAAACAAGGAAAGGATTATATATCAATTGTAAATCGTGTGATAAATCGCATCAATTTCAATAGGTATAATGATATAAAAGACACTCATATAGCTGATTATAAGAATCTATTTGATAGAGTTACTCTCAATCTCGGGAAAACTCCCCCTGATATAAAATGTCTTCCTACAGACATCCAGTTGAGAAAATACACTTCTGATAATCAGTTTAATCCGGAACTTGAAGCCCTTTATTTTCAGTTTGGACGATATCTGTTGATCTCATCGTCGCGAACTCCGGGTGTACCTGCAAATCTTCAAGGATTATGGGATGAGAAACTACTCCCTCCATGGAGTTCAAATTATACCACCAATATCAATCTTCAGGAAAATTATTGGTTGGCGGAGCCTGCCAATCTGTCTGAACTCCATCTTGTATTAACTGATTTTATTCGAAACCTGTCTCGGAATGGCGAGTTATCCGCACAAGATTACTACGGTGTAAAAACAGGATGGAATTTAGGTCATAACTCTGATATTTGGGCTATGACAAATCCTGTAGGATTGGAAGACGGTGATCCAGCATGGGCATCCTGGACGATGGGAGGAGCGTGGATAGCTTCTCATATATGGGAACACTATATGTTCTCTCAGGATAAAGAATTCCTGAAAGATAATTATGATATATTGCGTGGAGCCGCTGAATTCTGTATGAATTGGCTGATTCCCAAAGATGGATTTCTTATGACTTCACCGGGTACATCTCCTGAACACAATTTTGTGCTTGATTCAGGAAAAAAGGTTGCTACATCCTATAGTCCTACGGCTGATATTGCAATCATCCGTCAATGTATATCTGACGCTATCGAAGCCGCTAAGGAACTTAATCAAGACCAAGATTTCATCACCAGAGCCCAAGATGTAATCAATATGCTTCCTCCTTATAAAATTGGTCAAAACGGAGCGATATGTGAATGGTATCATGAGTTTAAGGAAGATGAACCTCATCATCGTCATCAATCTCATTTATATGGACTTTATCCCGGACATCACATTAATATCACGGATAATTCCGAATTAACTGATGCTGCTTACAAGACCCTTCAGCTTAAGGGGATGGAAACGACCGGATGGAGCACCGGATGGAGAGCTAATCTTTATTCAAGAATGCGTCGGCCTGATGAAGCCTATGCCACTTATCGGATGTTATTAAAGTATGTTAGTCCGGATGATTATCGAGGTCCGGACCGAGTGAAAGGAGGAGGCACTTATCCTAACCTTCTGGATGCTCACTCACCTTTTCAGATCGATGGAAATTTCGGGGGAGCTGCTGCCGTCACTGAAATGCTTATGCAGTCAATGCCCGGAAAAATCGAGATTCTACCCTCACTACCTGATGCATGGAAATCAGGTTCCGTAAAAGGATTATGTGCGCGCGGAGGATTTGTTGTGGATGTTGATTGGGATAATAATAAGGCATCGAAAATAAAGATATCTTCCCCCATGGGAGGAAGCACAAAAGTTTCTTTCAATGGGAAGGATATAGATATTAAGTTGATGCCTGGAGAATCAATAATTCTCGAATAATGTTTATTCAAATTGACAGTTATTATCTTTATTATTAATAAATATAAGTTTATATTAATCAGTATAAATATAGCCCGGTTCCATTTAAGAAACCGGGCTATTCTATAATATAATTTTCGTATCCGTGTGCGATTATTTAATAGGCATGGCTATGTCAGACGGTGACACTTGCCATGGAGATACATTAACTGTAAATTTAATCGGACCACCGAGGACAGGATCTCCGGGAGTAGGATCATCAGGATCTACGTATCCAGCTCCATTTGTGAAGTCAAGAGTATATACATATTTCTTTCCGGCTTCCCATGTTCCTGACAATGGAATTGAAGCCCATGCATATTGACGTAATTCACCCGTAGCTTCATCTTTAAGCTTGTCTGTGGGGAAAGGATAAATACGAGCACCGGTATCTGTTGTAGTTATCTGAACCAAAACTGAGATATATGCTTCGCGGGCAACATTGTCAGGATCGCCTGAAGGACTCCATGGCGTTAAAGTCTGGGGGAGCAGCATTGCATTGCCATCAGGACCCATGATCGAAACAGGTGTTTCAGTCAAAGTTACTTCAGGACAAGAGCTGGTATATACCTCAGTATCATGCCATGAATCAAGTTCCCAAGTATTGGTGGTGAAATCAAACGAACCTATATATTGGGCACGACCGATACGAACTCCCACAACTTTATAAGTATATTCCTTGTTAGCAGATTTTGCTTGAATTTCAATTTGAGACAGACGGTGACCGAAAGTCAATTCCAGTCCTGCAAGCTCGTTGGCTGATTTATTACCAGTGCCATTGGCAGTAATAAAATCAACCTGATTCTTTATTGAATCCGGTACATTAAAGTTCTCAAGTTTCTTTTCAGTGGATGTGAAAATGAGAGACCCATTACCTTCTGCTTCTGATAATCCTTCAGGCTCAACATCATCCATCTGCAATAATTCATTAGCCGATGGATAATAGGCATAGAAATCAAGAGAAGAATTATCTCCAGGCCAATAATATGGAGAAGCGGAGTTATAGAAACCGTCTGACCCTTGGGTATAAGCAACATTGGTCATGTACGGAGTGTCACCAAGGAAAGATGATACATAGAATGTTTTAAGATTGGCATTCGTCACTTCAGTGGCACGTGAACCAATTGCAGGTCGGAAGCTGATGGCTTCCTGTGATTTAGCACTTCCGGCATACGGCTCTTCGTCTGTACAGGATGCGAGAGCAAGACCGGCAAGCGCAACGATTAAAATTGAAGATGTTTTCATAATTTTGTAAATTTATTAATTGAATATTTTTTGCGTTGATGTTTTTTTACATTTTCAAATCATAGTGTTCAGACATCCAGTCATCAACTACGGGTCGTAAGCCACCTCCATTGTTTATTGGTTTCGGTGTGGGCAATCCTCTTAAAACGATATATACATTACGTGGATCGGAGGCATTGTGGGCTTGGTCAGTCACATCAAAATTATATGTCCATGCGGAACCGTCGGTAAGATACGAATGAAGTTGTAATTCGTTTTTATATATAATGTCCGGACACTGCCCAAAGTTCACGAATTCACCATGAATTTTGGATCCATCATCAGAAAGTTTCATTGTCAGTGGCATCGTGACGTGTAAATGAGATGTATGTGATGTCCCTGGATCAAAGCCGTCAGCAAGTCCGGAGAAAGTAGCGAAAATCTCCTTTCCTGCAAAAGCATCCGGATTATCGATATCATATATATCTATTATATACCGGCAACCATAATCATCCGGATACATGGTTAATGTTTTATCAGTATCTGAAGGTGATAGAGATATGGTTTCGCCACTATCAGACCATAACATTTGTGGACATACCACAAGATTGTCATCTTTCATGTCATCATCTGTAGCTGATTTATTCATGTCGGTTGTTGATATACCACTTACCACGGCCGAATGGACCTCAAAAGTTTCTAAGTCATCAGTATTCCTGAGTTCAGCCCAATCCGTATTATCATTATTTATACAAAGAGCTATATAATTGTCGTATGGCACTTTTATGTCTCCACCGGTAGAATTCTGAAATACATAGCGCAACGGCTTACCTCCTTTGACGTTGTAAAGATACAATGCCATCGATGCCGGATGTGCTTCCGGTGACTTTTCCCAATCGAAGACAACATGTAAGGTCATAGTGCCCCAGTATTCATCCTCAAGATCCTTATGCCTGCATCCGACCGTAATCAGAGGTAAAATCATTAAAATAATATATTTTATCAACTTATTCATAATACCTTGATTTCTTACTTTTGGTTGTAATTACCACGTCCAATTAGCCATGTCAAAGAAATTTCAGCCTTTGTCGGACCAAACCAGTTGAGTCTATGTTCTGAAAGCCTGACATATCCCTCCCCATCTGAAGCGGGTTTATATTTAATATACTTTCCTCCTAAATATCCTATACCGATGGAAAAATCGAGATTCAAACGTCTTGCTATCGGCAGGGAATATCCATATTCAATACCCCCGTAGACGTTGCATCGGTCAAAGATTGTGCCGTGAGGAAGACCTCCCATATAGCCAATATTACCCATCTCGAAATCGTAGGTCATTGCTCCGAGATATAAACCAAGATGATGACCCGTCAGAGGTTTTTCTGCGGCTTTCTTGCCAAACCATTTTCTAACTGCGAGATCACCACCATAAGCTCTCCAATAGCGATGCCTATTGTCGTTATCCCACCATCCATAGGTCCAGTTCCCGACGATTGACCAACCTTTTCCTAAATAGAATTCAGCACTGAGTTCAGGAAGAGCCAAAGCATCATGAATCAGATTTGTCTTTATGGCCATATAGAATGGCTTTGAATTTTCAGTTAGATCTGATGGAATTTCGATTGGAGTTGGAGGAATATCTGTAATTATAGTATCCGTAGTAACAATTTCTATTTCCGGTATTGTATCTGAGCGCTCCGGGAGAGTTGGGTGTTCCACGGGTTCGAATTCCATTGATAAAGTAGAATATCTCAGCCATGGAAACATATTTGTATACATATACGTATACGGAATACCCTTATTTAATCTTTTCAATTCAAGGAGTGAAGCGTTTTCAGCAGATGAGTTATAAGTGTCATTCGTAATAATGTCATTTATAATTGCCTTGACTTTTTCCTTAGATGGAAGGTTGTCATCTTTCTCTACCATTTCAAGCAGACCATTCCAATCACGCCCTTTATATTCAATGCGCGTGATACTGTCCGGGATTTGAATTTTTTTTGAAAAGTAATCGAGAATTCTTGCAGCACGTTTTGTGGAGAGAGTATTGTTGATTTTTATTGTTCCCTCTGGAGAAGCAGAGCCTGCGACTCTTACCGACTTCAGACGTAAATCACCGCTATTGTTTAAATTATTGATACTATCAATCCATTCTGACATTTTTTTCAAATTCTCAGAATTGTCAAATAGTAATGTGTCAAGATTGGAATGAGATTGCTTAAACCTGATTTTTGCTGAATAATTTATATTCTGAGCAAAAGACATTCCGAAGCCCGATAGTATTACTATAGATAATAAAACTAACGGATATAGTGGAACACGTGACAAGACGTCACACCTTTTATGCAATAAGGATTTCATTTCAGTTGCAGATATACGTTGAATGTTTATTAGCCTCATGGCTTTATATTTAAAACACACCATGCGTCTTATTGTTCCCTTCAGACAAAAAAATATACACGGTCTCTTAAAAATTATATTAGACCGGATATAAGAATCTATTACTAACGTACTAACTAATGATTAAAGAGGGTTCATTTTCTAAACACAGTGATGACAAATCCCCGGTAACAATGATTAACGGTTCTTTCACGGATATTGTTAGGGTGGAATCGAAATAATTATTTATATTTGTGTTTTCGAATTAGAAATAGTTATGAAAGAAATAAAATGTCCTAATTGCGGCACTACCGTTTCAATTGATGATAGCGTGTATGCAACCATTCTTGAGCAGGTGCGCACCGGTGAATTCAATAAAGAAATTGAACGTCGGATGATTGAGCTGAAGGAACAATATAAAGCCAAAGAAGATTCAGCCCGTGTCATCTCTGAAAAAGAAATGGATAAGCGACTGTCTGAAAAGGATTTGATGCTAAGTCAATTGCAAAACGAATTGACGCGTTTAAACGGTATTATCTCCGGCTTTGAAGCAGATAAAAAATCAGCTCTTACCGAACTTGAGTCAGCTAAAGCAAAAGAGTTATCCGAAGTATTGTTTGCTAAGGACAAGATTATTTCTGATCTTGAACATCAACTTGCCAATAGTAATGAAGCTCATAAAGTGGATTTGCTTGAAGCAAAAAATGCTGTGGCTGATGATGTCAGGGATAAGGAGAAGAGAATTATAGAATTACAATCTGAGTTGAAAGCGGATAAATTGGCAGCTTTAAACCGTGAGAATCAATTGCGCGAACAACATAAGTTGCAATTGAAGGATAAGCAGGATGAAATAGATCGTCTAAAGGATTTTAAGTTAAGATTATCCACTAAAATGGTAGGGGAGACTCTTGAGCAACATTGTTCAATCCAGTTTGAACAGGCACAAAGTATGGGAATGTATCCTGACGCTACATTTGAAAAAGATAATACAGCCATCGAACATTCTAAAGGTGATTTTATTTTCCGCGACTATATTAATGGAAATGAATATGTTTCGATCATGTTCGAGATGAAGAATGAGATGGATGCCACTGCTTCTAAACATCGTAATGAGGATTTCCTTGATAAACTTGATAAGGACCGGGTTCGCAAAAATTGTGAGTATGCAGTCTTAGTGTCAATGCTTGAGCAAGACAGCGAATTATATAATGTTGGGATAGTTGATAAAAGTCATCGTTTTCCAAAGATGATAGTGATACGTCCGCAATTCTTTCTCCCGGTGCTGAGACTCATAAGTGAGGGCGCAAGAAAAGGATACATGGAGAGATATTCTTTGATTCAGGAATTGGAGACTGCACGTAATCAATCAATGGATTTTGCTAAATTCGAGGAGAAAATCAATAAGTTCCGTACTGCTTTCAGCAATAATGTAATGGCGGCTCATAAAAAATTTACTGCTGCGACAGAAGGGATTGACAAGATAATTGAAGCCTTGGAGAAACAAATCACATCTCTCAGGAATATCAAGGCAAATTTTGAAGCGTCCGAGCAAAAGCTTTTGAAAGCTAATGAAATTGCCGATGAGGATCTGACCGTAAAAAAGCTTACTCGAGGTAACCCTACAATACGAAAGATGATTGATGATGCAGCTAACAATTATTGAGGATTATACGGAAAATAAAATCGAGTCAAGTATAACTTATAAACCTAAAACATTTCTAATGAAAACAAAATTATTTTTAATTGGAATCGCAAGTACATTCTTAGCTGCTTGCAGTTCAGGTAATGTATCCGGACAGGATTCTTTGAAAGTTGATAGTTGTGATACTCAGGATTCCATAATTACGGAAGAAATAGCCGAACCGGTATCTACATCCATCTATAAATCTGATGATTTAAAAAAATTCGGACTTAAGGGACAAGTGACAAAAGTAACCCACCAATTTAAAGGTGAAGATTGGCTTGCAGGTCTGGTAGATGACGATCTGGTCTTTAATTCTGAGGGGATACTTACCTCCAAAACTCCTGACCTAACTTTTAAGACAAATAGTGATGGGTTTATCACCAAGGTAATCGATACAATGGGATCTTCAGATGGATCAACTGCTACATCCACATATATTACTCTCGACGAAAATGGATGGCCTACAAAAGTAAAATCCGACTACGATGGTCCGGATACTGAAGGATATGCAAATTTCTCTATTACATATCCTGATATTGATGAGAACGGAAATTGGACAAAATGTGTTTTTAAAGGAACTCGCGTGTTTATTAATATTGATACCGATGATGAATTTCAAGATCCTATTCAAATTACTATGATTCGTAAGATCACCTATAAACAATAATATTTCAAATTCGTTTTATAGTAATCTCGAATTGTGAGTAAATTGGATATTTTCAGGATTTAGAATTCATAAAAATTTTAAAATAATCAGTGCATCCATAAAGTCTTTGATGGACTTTATGGATGCACTGATTAATACAAGGACTTATATAAAAAGTATAAATAAGCTTATATTCTATATTTTATTTAGAATTAATCATTTCAGCTTTTGGTTTTAATTTATATGCCGGTATAACCATTACTGTCGCGATAACGCAGATTGCAAAGAAACACCAACCGGAGGAATGAAGTAGATTCCCCAATCCTACAAGCGGGGTTACAATTGCGGCAAAGACATATTTCACTATATTCAAAATCGCACCTGCTGTCCCTGCATCTGCACGACCTTCGTCCATAGCAAGGCTATTGGCTGCTGAGAAGACCATCCCTGATCCTAAAAGCATCGGAATTGCTATTATTTCATAATACACAAAATGAAGTCCATGATAGACTATAAATGCTTCCGCAATGCCAAATATACTCATCAATAAAGTACCGACGACCAATCCTTTCTTAAGTACCTTGAATTTCATCACAAGCATTGATCCAACTGCAAGGGCGATAGCATTTATTCCAAATATTAATCCGAATTCAAATGCAGTGAACCCATAATAGGTCTGATATATGAATGGTGCGGAGGAGATATAGGCATAAAGCAAACCGATACCGATGGCTTTTACAAATGTATAAATCATAAATCGGTGGTCAGTAAGAAGGTTCTTGTATGCAATGGCATATTCTTTTATTCCTTTTCCTGCGAGCCGTTTTGATTTTGGTAGGCTTTCAGGTCGACGCCAAGACCATATGAGCATGATTATTCCGATGGCAAGTAATACTACAAATATTCCTCTCCAGCCGATTGAATCAGCCATTGCTCCACCAATCAGTGGCGCGGCTGCAGGTGCGAATCCATTGATAGCTCCCATCATTGCCATGACAGTGGCTAACTGACGTCCGACATAATAGTCAGTAGGGATGGAATAAGAGAGAACCATGGCACCTCCGGCGCCAACTCCTTGAAATAATCTTGTGAAGATAAAAAAGTCTATTGATTTTGAAAATAAAGAAATAGCGGTTGAAACAACAAATATTGATAGGGATATGACCAACATCGGTTTGCGACCGTATCTATCGCTTAAAGAACCCCATAACATCGAACCGATTCCCATCCCCAGCATTGCCATTGATAATCCCATCTGTGTCATGGATGCGGAGGTCTTAAATTCCTTCATCATATCCGGAATTGTCGGTAAATACATATCGTTGACCAACGAACTGAATGCCCCCAGGATGGCTACGAATATTAAAAATAATATGTACTTACTCTTAGACTCGCTATTCTCGTTCAGCATCGTATTTTCACGAAGTGAACCAACGTTGTTTAGAGAATTGTTTTGTACTGTTTTATTCATATTTTTTAATAATTTTCCTAATCTTTACTTATAATTTAACAATTGAATTTCTTAATGGTTTGGTAGAGCAATCTCCCGAGTTATCCGGATAATGGCATATCTTTCTTTCCAATTTGTATATTAAAGTTTTCCCGATTATTTGAAAACCGAAAATTATCGGTCTCCCGTCACACGATAGGCTTTTTCAGAAACAAAAATGAAATTTTCACTATTTTTATGAACTTTTGAACTTACATGGATGTTAATTAATTAGACTATAAACTAAAACTACACTAAGATAATGAAAGAACTTAAGGGAAGTAAGACTGAAGAATGCTTGAAGGCTGCTTTTGCAGGTGAATCACAAGCATGTGTAAAATATTCATTCTATGCTAAGAAAGCAAAGAAAGACGGTTTTCAGCAGATAGGGGATATATTTGAAGAAACATCAAAAAATGAGCACACACATGCTAAACTTTGGTTTAAATATCTGCATGGTGGGGATGTACCTGCAACTCCCGAAAATTTAATTGATGCAGCCGCCGGTGAGGAATATGAATGGGATGACATGTATGTTCGCTTTGCCGCCATTGCCCGTGAAGAAGGTTTTACTGAAATAGCCAAGAAATTTGAAATGGTAGGTCAGATTGAGAAAACCCACATGGAGCGTTATCGCACTCTGTTAAAGAATATCGAAGATGGGCTCGTATTTTCACGTGAGGGTGACAAAATGTGGATGTGTCTTGAATGTGGTCACATTCATATTGGCAAGACTGCACCTCAGGTTTGTCCGGTATGTAGTCATCCGCAAGCTTTCTTTGAGCTCCGTCCGGAAAACTATTGATATTAATAAAATCATAAAAATGAAAAGCACAGGTCTCGAATTTCGTGATCTGTGTTTTTATTTGGTATAACTTATTTAACAATCATTATACTGATTAAGGCCAACTAAATCTATCTGCGTTTGTTTTAAGTAAAACAGTATAAATAAAATAAACAAGATTATGAATTATCAAGAAATTATTAAATCCTCTCCGGTAGTTTTAGTTGAATTTTATGCATCTTGGTGTCCTCATTGCCAACGGATGATGCCTATAGTTGCCCAGATAAAAGAATTACTCGAAGGTAAGGTTATGGTCTATCAGTATGATATTGATGATAATCAAGATTTAGCCAATTCGGAAAACGTACAGTCTATTCCTACTTTTATTGTTTATAAAGATGGAAAAGAGATGTGGCGCCATTCAGGAGAATTGGCTGCTGAAACGTTATTAGCTAATATCCAGAAATTCATTTAATTATTTTTAGTTTCAAAGAAGCCGCAATTCAACAGTACTGACTCCAGAAATACTTGATTCAATGAAGGAGGTTAGTAATTCTTAGAGCCCGTCTCAAATTTTTATGAGACGGGCTCTAAGATTCATTATATGGTATTCAACAGTAATTATTTGTTACATACTTCTTTATAGTTAACATTATTTCATAGTAAATCGAAACCTTAAGATCCCCATTATTTTTATTGGTCGGGTCCTAAGGGTTAGTTCATATTGTCATGTAAATAGTGAATTCAAATAAATTTATTTAATTTTGTGACACCGTAAAATCAAAATACCATAAAAGAATATGAATACCTTCAACTTTTTGAGATGTTTATTAATCATAACACTGTTGAATCTCCCTTGTGTAACAATTGCCCGCAACAAACAAAGAATTGATAATGATTGGAGGTTTGCGCTGGGTAAACATGATGAAGTTATTTCCCCGGATTGCAATGTAACCGAATGGCGTCTGCTGGATTTGCCTCATGATTGGAGTGTAGAGCCGGAAGCCGCTTCTGTATATGGCAATAATGTAGGACCATTTACGCCTGACGCTCCAGAAGGTTCTGCTACCGGATTTACAGTCGGTGGTGAAGGATGGTATGTCAAAGATTTTGATTTTTCTCCGTCAGATGTCAATAACAGATATATTCTTCAGTTTGACGGAGTATACAATGAAGCAAGTGTATGGGTCAATGGACATCAGACGTATTATAACCATTATGGTTACAACCCTTTCCGCTTTGATATAACTGACTTGTTAGTCCCCGGAGCTACCAATAGAATTACAGTGAAAGCTGTAAATACTCCCCCAAATACACGATGGTATGCAGGAAGTGGTATATTCAGACATGTTTGGCTTGAAGAAATCGCGCCTGTCCATCTGGATAACTGGAATACTCTTATAACGGCTTCCGCTGATGGTGAAGTCGTTGTCCGATCTCTGATAATAAATGATGGACTACAAGAGTCTGATGTTACTTTTACGATTGAAATTGCCGGAGTAACAAAGCAGGAAACATTAAGAGTGGAGCCCCGCGGTTCACAAGAAGTAAAAATGACGCTTAATGTCACTTCTCCCCAACTCTGGTCTCCGGATGAGCCTAATCTATACACTGCAGTTTTGAAAGCCAATGATGATAAATTGGAAAAGGAAATTGGATTCCGCTCAATATCTTTTAATGCAGTGAATGGGATGATGCTAAATGGAAAAGGTATTCTTCTTAAAGGTGGGTGTGTACATCATGATTGCGGACTATTGGGGGCTGCAAGTTATGATGACGCAGAAGAAAGAAAGGTTGTGTTGATGAAAGAGAATGGTTTTAATGCTGTTCGTACATCCCATAACCTACCGTCAGAAGCATTTGTGGATGCTTGCGACAAATATGGCTTACTTGTTATTGATGAAGTTTTTGATCCCTGGATGGAAGCGAAAAATTCAGGTGATTACCATAGGTTCTTTGATGAATTTTGTGAACAGGATGTACGGAGAATGATAGAACGTGACTGTAACCATCCTTCCATCTTTATGTGGAGTATCGGAAATGAAGTTCCCGGCAGGATAGAACCCAAAGGTATTGAAGCTGCAGAAAGATTACGCCGGACTATCCTCAATCTCGATTCCAGTCGTCCCATTACTGCGGCTATATGTGATTGGGATTACTATGCGCACAATTGGGAGGATTATGATGCACACGCATTCCAAAGTCTCGATGCCGGTGGTTATAATTATTTATACGATAAATATAAAAAAGATCATACCTCTCATCCCGACCGTATCATCTATGGCAGTGAAAGTTATGCTAATGAAAGATCCCAAAATTGGGATTTAGTCGAAGAATGCCCATATGTGATAGGTGATTTCGTATGGACCGCTATTGATTACTTAGGTGAAGCAGGAATTGGTAGTGCGGAATACCGACAGTCAGGTAACCAACCTCAATTTATGGGATATCCTTGGTTTAACGGGTGGTGCGGTGATATAGATTTATTAGGAGAGAAAAAACCGCAGGCATACTATAGGGATGTGGTGTGGAGAAATGAACCGATCACCATGGCGGTAGAAAAACCGGTCTCGACCGGTACTTATCAATCAATCTCAAAATGGGGATGGCGACAAGAATATAATTCCTGGACATTTAATGATTGCACACCTAATGATATTATGACTGTAAATGTTTACAGCCGTTCACCTCTGGTGAGATTATATCTTAATGATCAGCTTATCGATACTAAGGCTACTGATAGTATGTACCGGACCGCTTTCTCTGTCCCCTATCAACCCGGAATTCTTCGGAGTGTGGAATATGACGGCACAAATGAAGGAAACTCTTTTTTGCTTGAAACATCAGGCTTTCCTGAGGCCATCCGGTTAAAATCAGATAAACTACATTTCTCAGATGATGATCAATCACTCATTTATGTCACGGTAGAATTGGTTGACTCTCAAGGAAGGATAGTAAGGGATATAACTGATAAAATTGTTTTCGAATTAAACGGAAAGGCTCAAATCATAGCTTCAGGAAACGGCTCTCCCATGGATATGGAAAGCTTCAGAAGCGAATCTCCATCCCTATATGAGGGAAGAGCAATGGTGGTTTTGAAAGGTAATCGTAAAAGTGGTAAATCAGTACTCAAAGTCAAAAGTGAAAATTATGGTGCGTGTTCACTTGTTATAAATGATTCTGAATTATAGAGGAGAGTCAATCCATTCGAAATTTTCTTTACCGGCACCTATTTCAAAATTATACATAGCAATCCCTAAATCTATTTGTGTATATCCCACAAGTGATTTACCTTTAATCGGTTTAACTTTATCGGGAGCAATAAATTCAAAGTAAAACTTTTGCTGATTTACGGCTGTCGGTGCTTTGAGCGCGGCTTCAACTCCTTTCACAAACCATTCGGGGGACTCGGGCGTGAGGTTGCTGACTTGTTGAGGAGACTTGATCTTATGTTGCCTTCCGGGTTCCGCTCCATAACCGATGGCAATACATACCGCAACTTTCTCATCCTTATCAAGATTAAAGGCTCCATCCACTTTTTTATACGTCAATCCGACTATGCAGGTATTAAGTCCGATTGATTCCGCAAACAATACCAGTTTTTCAGTGTAATAGCCTGCGCGATATTCCATTGATTCCGACTTCTTGCCAATAACCATTATATAGTTATTGACATTGCTAAATGAACCATAAGACAGGAATCCTTTGAATGCTTTTGGTTCATTTAAGACTAATTGCATTCTTAAGTCACCTTCCTTATTTAATTTTGTAATCTCATTTTGTAGCGCTTCAACCGCATCCTTCGAAAGAGGACGAGAGTCATATTTTCTTATGGAATGTCTTCTTTTTAGGGCTTCTAATTCGTTCATGTTAATTATATATTTTTGTAAATTTAATGTTATAACAACTATACACCTTCTAATGTTAACACAATATGAAAAAAAGTGTAATATTAATGCGGGAATATTGTCATAGATTAGGTACTGATGTGACTTTACCCCTTATCATCCCAAAGATATTTTAAATAATAGACCATCAAGGCTAGTTTTTTGTATGTTTGCGCCAGATGACGCAAACTTTTTAAATATTGGAGAAAAAGGGTACCGATTTAACCAAAATAAGAATTAGTTTTGTTGCTGTAAAATTAATCGAAATAATCCTTGCTAATAAGAAATTATCTTAAAATCATCTGTATGTTTTCATTAAAACGATTCTCATTGTACTTCTCTCTTTTGACTGGAGCTATCCTATTTTCTCTCACCATGGAAGCTCGGGACTATTCCAATTGGATGGCTGAACTGCCAGACGAGGCTTTCGTATGCACTCTTTCAATTCCTGGTTCGCATGATTCTGCTACAGGACATGGTTTTACCGGAGTCTTTTCTTCAATAGCAGCCAATTCAGGTCAGACTCAAGATCTCAGTATAAGTCAACAGATAGAGATGGGGGTGCGGGCATTTGATTTTCGCCCGGGAAATAAAAGCAACAGACTCAAATGTTATCATGGCACAGGAGAGATAGATCTATATTTTGATGATGCGATTAAGGAGATTTGCAGTTGGTTAAATTCACATCCTACCGAATTTTTCTTCATACATCTTTATCCGGGAAATAATGATGACTCAAAAACAAACAGTCTATATAACGCCCTCATGCAAGATGCTTCGGTGAAAGATCATATTGCAAATTTTGATCCTTCACTTAAAGTTAAGGATATGCGCGGCAAAATATTGTTTTTCAGACGTTACCAAGTAAATTGGGATAATTCCGATATTCCGGCTCAACTTTATGATTGGGATGAGACGGAATGGAAGACCAATGAATATCATGTTAAAAAAGGTGGTTGGGAAGAAAAAGGTTGTAGAATAATCATGCAGGATAAGGCAAATACCTCTCCGGAAGATAAAATTGCCCGAGTGACAGAACTCTATGAATACAGCAGTTCCTACTCACCTGCAAGTGAACAGGATATGGTCTGGTTTTTTAATTTCGCCTCTTCATATAATGGAATAACATCTTCGCGGGATACTTACCTGAGCAATGCCGCTGCCGTTCATCCTGCATTCCTTAGAATGCTTGAAACAACAGTGGGACCTACCGGTATTGTTTTGATGGACTGGATAGGGGATGACAACCATCTGAATAAATCAAATAATGCAGGAATGACACAAGGGGAGACTCTGGTGCATGCAATCGCAGATAATAATTTCAGGTATCTTCCTTCAATGGTAACTCCAAACTTTAAATCTCCCGAATTTACAGACTTGAATCTCAAAGATATTCTTCCATTTGAGGGTTCGTTTCGTGGAAATATGGAATGGGTGGATGTTAATTCGGATGGAAAACTTGATTTAGTCTTTAAAGGTCGGGATACTCAAGATGGTTGGTGGCCTAAATATATGGTGGCTATCAATGATGGTAACGGATTATCATCTTCCTCCTATCTTCCTCGTCCCGGTGCAAATGAATATAATGACAACAACAGTCGCATAATCGTTCCTATCGATTATAATGCAGACGGTCACGTTGACCTTATTTACGGGTGTGCCAACGGTAGTGTATTGCTCGCTAATGATGGGAATGGGAATTATTCCGAGGTGACGGCATTCACTCTTAACGATTCGGATATCAATCTTGACCAAATCAATGATGGAACTATGGAAACACGAGGATGTGCCGGACTAATGCATGTTGCTGATTTTAACCTTGACGGTTATCCGGATATTCTCACTTACAGTCGGGGAGCAAATCCATCAGAAGGAACACCCATACTCTTCCTTAATAATTCAGGGAACGGTACTTTCACTCAATGTAACCATACTTTGCCGGCTCTTAAAAATGGCACGATGGCAATCGGAGATTATGACTGCGATGGAGATATTGACGTGCTCATATCTGGTATTAATGCTTCCGGTAAGCGTCAAATATCCATCTGTCTGAATCAAGCCTCGACCGGAAATCTTGTTATTTTCGAAATTGATAATCCCGCGGAACTCCAACCCTATGCTACTGATTTGGGTATGGTAGGTCTTATCGACCTTAACAATGATGGACTTCTTGATGTTTTCATCTCCGGCAGAAGATATGAATCTGACCATAACCAGCGCATGGCGTTATCATCAAATATCTTTCTTCGTCAGGATGACGGTACATTCCTGAAAACTTATTCATGTTCTTTGCCAATGAGTGGCAATGGAATGGATTGGTGTGATGTAAATGGTGACGGATATATCGATATAATATATAGTGGCAACACCAATATTATAACCGGATGGAATACCTCGGATCCTAAACATTCCAACACTGATTCTGCCGTGACAAGTATTCTTATTAATCAAGGAGACGGCACGTTCCATGGAGATCATTCGTCTTTGGCACCTCTTCGCAGCGGATCATACGTATCCGCAGGTGATATGAACGGAGATGGTCAAGCTGAAATCGCTCTGATCGGATATGGTAGTCCTTGTGTACATATATATTCACCGAAAACAGTGGGCAGTTCTCAGGTTGTGCATCGGGCTGCGGAAGTAATTTCGACCGGAGCAAAAATGGAAGCTACCTCTGATGGTAAAACTGTTATCAGTTGGAACACTACAGGTGAAAGCAACCGTTATAATTATGTTGTTAAAACCAAGGACGGCAAAGTATTTTCTGCAGTTCCGGTAGATCCCGAGACTGGTACTCTCCGTGTCGCAAATCTTAATGCCGCTCCCACGGGACATAAGGTAACACTCAATATTAACCCTGAGGATGTTGATAAATTTGCAGTTCAATCAATCAATCCGGATAAAAGCGCATCAGGATTTGAATTAATTGATAATCCCGGCTCAACAGTGGGGATAAAGAGTATAAATAATGAGGACAATTCTACGATTGAATTCTTCAATCTACAGGGTCAACGTGTCACTGATCCACATGGCGGGTACTTTATTGAACGTCATGGCTCAAAAAACCGTTAAAAGATATATTCCATAAAAAGACGGAACTAAAAGTGACGTGTCCTAAATAAGCGTTTTTTGTAACGCTTATTTAGGACACGTCATTATATCCAGCTAATAATCTGAAAAAATGGCCTAATTTTATTCATTAAGGGTAGGCTGTTGTAAGGTGAAGTTTATGAGACGGGCTCTAAAAGAGGAGAGCGATACGATAGGTAAGGAAGGATAATAGCCATGCTAACCCGGTGTTATAAACGATTGAGAAAAGACCGTATTTCCAACTCCCTGTTTCTTTGACTATTGCGGTGATTGTGGCGATACATGGGAAATAAAGAAGCACAAATACCATAAAAGCAAGAGCTATCGCAGAATCAAAAGGTGTTTTGCCAGTAACCTTGGATTTTGTTTTCAATCTTTCCGATAGTAAAGCAGAATCATCATCGCCAACGTATAAAACGCCCAAAGTGCTTACCACAACCTCCTTGGCCGCGCATCCTGCGAGAAGCGACACACATACTTTCCAATCAAAATCCATCGGTTGCATCACGGGTTCTACCATCTTCCCGACGTATCCTAAAATTGAATGTTCTTGTTGATATTGATTATATATCAATTTATCTATGTCTTCAGCGGAATTGGATGTTAAGGTAGATTCAGGAATATCTATCATGGCGGTAGAGGTGTAGCTTTCCGGAATCTGCCCCTCGGAATAGCGCGGGAAGTAGGAGAGAGCCCATATGATTATTGATGCCACAAGGATAATTCCTCCCATCTTATTGAGATATTGCTTGGTCTTAGCCCACATATTTTTTATCGTAGACTTCGCAGTAGGCATTCGATAAGGTGGTAATTCCATTACAAAGGGAGTTTCATCAGGACCAAACCAGAATTTACGCATTAATCTCGCTGTTATTACAGCCACTGTAATCCCAAGGAGATAAAGGCCTAAGAAAATCCATGATCCATGTTTAGGGAAGAAAGTTCCGACAAGCAAAACATAGATGGGTATGCGTGCCGAACAACTTATAAAAGGATTGACAAGGATTGTAATTAATCTGCTGGATTTACTTTCTATAATCCGTGTTGACATAATGGCCGGAACGTTACACCCGAATCCCATTACGAGAGGTATAAAGGATTTTCCATGCAACCCCATCTTATGCATAAATTTATCCATAATAAAGGCAACACGTGCCATATAACCCGAATCTTCCATGAAAGAGATGAACGCGTAAAGTATAAGGATATTAGGGAGAAATACTATTACTCCTCCGACACCACCGATAATTCCATCAAGCAACATATCTTTTAATGGACCGTCAGGTAGCCACTTCCCGACACAAACGGAAATCCAACTTACTAATTCTTCAATCCACTCCATCGGATAAGCTCCTATCCGGAAAGTAGCCCAGAATGTCAGCCACATTACCAGAATGAATAATGGGAAGCCAAACAACTTGTTGGTAACAAAGGCATCAATGATTCTGGTGGATTTGTTTTCTTGTTTTATATCTCCGGACATCACTTCGGTCAATGCCCCTTGGATGAATCCGTACTTACCTGAGGCTATCGCTGATCCGATATCTTCATTAAGTGCTTTCTCTGCTTTTATGCGCGCATCAGCCGCAAGTTTCAAGATTTGTTCGGAACATTTCCCGGATGTAATAATACGCTCAGCCTCCTTATCATTCTCAAGCAGTTTGATTGCAAGATAACGTGGAGAGAACCTATGGGAGATTGTATCGTCACATTTAATCTGATCTTTAATAATCTTAATAGCTTCTTCAATTTCAGGACGCATCTTTACATGGATGTGGCGAGTATCCGGATTACGCATCTCATAGACATCAATAATTGTATCCAATAAATCATGAATACCCTTTCCTGATGACGCGGTTGTCGGAACTATAGGAACTCCAAGCATCTTCCCCAATGTCCTGTAATCCAAGTCGGCATCACTTTTCTCGAGCTCGTCATACATATTGAGCGCTATCACCATGCTTCGGTTCATATCAATAAGCTCGGTGGTGAGATAGAGATTGCGCTCAAGATTAGAAGCAACCACAACATTAACTATGACATCGGGTGTTTCCTCTCTCAGATAGCGGGAAACATATAATTCTTCAGGGGAATAGGCTGATAGAGAATACGTGCCGGGGAGATCGACAATATTGAGCAGATACCCCTTATATCTCAGTTTTCCTTCTTTTGCTCCAACTGTCACTCCGGCGTAATTGCCGACCCTCTCATGGGCACCACTGACAAAGTTGAAAATTGAGGTTTTTCCACAGTTAGGGTTTCCGACCAAAGCCACATTTATTGTCTTATGCCTTCCGATCTCTTCCATACTGTTTTCATCATGCAATTCGAGATTTTTATGTGGCTGTTCTCTTTCAGGATTCCATTCATTCAGAGGAATAATCTCTATCAGTGCAGCTTCAGCGCGACGCAAAGATACTTCATAATCCATCAGAGAATATTTCACCGGGTCTTGAAGAGGAGCATTGAGCACCATAGTAACTTCTCGTCCTCTTACGAACCCCATCTCCATAACGCGCTTCCGAAACGCCCCATGTCCTAAAATTTTTATAATAATACCCTTTTCTCCAGGCTGAAGATCCGATAATCTCATATCCTATAGTATTCCAAAAATTAATCTTTGGGGGATATAGATATACATGACTTTGTATATAAATATCTCTTAATCCAAATATTGCAAAATTAGCATTTCATACTCATGGCGACAATACCCAAAAATAAGGATTATAGATCGCGTTTGGTGAATATTTATGTAATATTTAGTTCCATTCCTGATGCAAAATTAAATAAAATTCCTTAATCTTGGAGTTTGTAATTTAGATTAGAATGTTGTAATTTTGAAAAACAATATGTTTGTCGAAAGTTGAAAAGGATGTGCCCAGATAAAGTCAGCATAATAGTACCGGTCTATAATGTGAAAGATTATATTCGTGAATGTTTGGACTCGGTAGTAGCTCAAACCTATTCCAATATTGAATGTATCCTTGTCAACGATGGCTCTACAGATGGCTCTGACATGATATGTCGTGAGTATGTTACTGATTATCCGGATACTTTTGTATTGATCGACAAAAACAACGGAGGACCTGCAGAAGCAAGAAACGTGGGATTGGATCACTCCTCAGGTGATTATATTTTTTTTCTTGATTCTGATGATTATATTCCTCCAGATGCAATTGAAAGACTTGTCGGGACAATTATTCAAACTGAGTCGGATCTTGTATTGACAAATTTTGTAAAAGAAGGGAAGGGAAGGATTGTAGTGCTGACCCCTGAAAAAGCCATACAACTTGCATTATATCAGACAACCCGTTTCAATCATTCAATTTATGCCCATCTTTTTTCGGCAAGGTTATTTAAAGATCAAGGAATGCGATTTAAAGTTGGCATCTGGTATGAAGACCTGGAGATTTTTCCAAAAATATTACAGAATTGCAATCGGATCGCTTATCTTGACTCTCTTATATATCATTATAGGCAAAACAGAAGCGGAAGTCTTATCTCCAGTCGATCTCATAAGTTGACAGATGGCATTGATGTTGCAGAGGAAATTGAGGAATATTTCGCTGACGATAAATTACTGAATGACGCAGCCAAAAATCGTAGATTTGCCGTTTCTTTCTTTGTGATGCGCAATGTAGATGATTCGAAAGTCAGGAGCAGATGTCGAAAGATAATCAAGGAATTGAGAAGAAAGGTTCTCTTTAATTCGAAGGGGCGGTTGAAAGACAGAATCGGAGCGTTGATGTCTTATTTCTTTATATGGTAAAATAGTTATGGAAAGATTATCAAATAATAAACGATCAATTTTCGCCTCTCTCGGACAACTGAAGTTTCGTCGTAAATATGGTTTATTTAGAGTAGAAGGTAAGAAGAGTATCAAAGATTGTATAGGGAAATTTGAATTGGATGCTCTTCTTCTGACGGAGGAATTTTTAATTGCGAACACTGTATATTCAGAGTATTCAGATAAAATTTTTATCTGTAAAAAATCTGATATTAATTCCATATCGGGTTTAACGACACCGACTGAAGTGATTGCTATATTCCGCATTCCTGATAATACTGAACGATTGAAAGAGATATTATCCGGTCCTCTGCCTGATGACCGTCTATTCCTATTATTGGATGGTGTCCAGGACCCTGGAAACATGGGGACAATTATAAGAACCGCTCATTGGTTTGGGATAAACGATATATTCATTTCAGAAGAGTGTGTTGATATTTATAATCCTAAAACGGTGCAATCAACAATGGGTAGTCTCCCTTTCATTAATGTCTTTCGTTTAAATTTGGAAAAAGTAATTGAGTTGAATCCTTCATTTCCGGTCTACGGACTTCTTTTGGACGGGAATAATATATATTTTGCTGACTTAGGGAAACACGGCTTTATAATAATGGGAAATGAAGGGAACGGCATCTCATGCACGCTAAGGAAAAAGATAACATCTCCTTTGACTATCCCTCCCTACAATCCGGGAAATCACTCTGAATCATTAAATGTAGCAACCGCCACAGCCGTGACACTTGCTCTCTTCAGAAAAGATAACTGAAAAGTTAATGAATATCCAATCCCTTATCTCCTGAGTTGTTGCAACGTTAAAAAATTTTTAGTAATTTTGTGTGCAATATGGAGACCATCGGCATCCTTTTTAATTCACTTGATCTCGGAGCTCAGGCCCCGTCAAGAATGTATTGTCTTATAACTGAGGGTTATGCCGATAATTGTCTATATGTAAGATTTTTTAAGTGGGTAGATTATCTATCCACTTTTTTTGTCGTTGATAAAATAATATGAATCCGATTCTTATTAACAATGGGATTTTCCACACTGCCACAGGTGTTAAGACCGGAAGCCTTCTTATTGAAGACGGCATGGTTAAAAGTGTTGGAAATGGTGTTGCCGCACCTGAGGGTAGTATCATAATCGATGCTGGTGGATTGGATGTGCTGCCTGGATTTGTGGATGTACATGTTCATTTTCGTGAACCCGGTTATTCATATAAAGAAACAATTAAATCCGGTTCAGAGTCAGCAGCCGCGGGGGGATATACGAGTGTGTGCACGATGCCCAATCTAAATCCCGTTCCTGATAATGTAGAGAATCTGAGAATCCAGCTTGAGATTATCAAAAATGACGCTAAGATAGAGGTTCTGCCTTATGCTTCCATCACAAAGAAACGGATGGGGCATGAACTGGTGAATTTTGCGGAATTGGCACCATTGGCGGTTGGCTTTTCTGACGATGGAACTGGTGTCCAATCCGAAGAGGTTATGAAAGCTGCCATGGACGGTATATCGGAAACAGGAAAGGTTCTTGCTGCGCATTGCGAAGTTGAATCACTCCTTAAGGGTGGATATATTCATAATGGTGAATATGCACATGATCATGATCATAAGGGAATATGCTCCGAGAGTGAATGGCGCGAGATTTCAAGGGATGTGGAACTGTCCAATTCAACGGGTTGCCCGTTGCATATTTGTCATGTCTCTACTAAAGAGAGCGTTGAAATAATAAGAAATGCAAAATCAAGGGGTATTAATGTCACTGCTGAAACCGGCCCTCATTATCTCGCATTTTCCGACAGGGATCTTAAAGAGTCTGGAAATTGGAAAATGAACCCTCCCATTAGATCGATCGAGGATAAGGAGGCTCTTATTAAAGGGGTAATAGATGGAACTATTGATGTGATCGCCACCGACCATGCACCCCATTCACATGAAGAGAAGTCTAAAGGTCTTGAGAAATCTGCAATGGGAGTGATAGGACTTGAAACCGCTTTTGCCGCTATCAATACTTTCCTTGTGAACAACGGATACATATCCTTTGAGAAGCTAATTGATCTGATGGCCAATACCCCTCGAAAAATATTTGGCATTTCCGGTGGTATCAATCCCGGGGAAAGAGCTGATATCGTGATTGTCGATAGGAAATATGATTGGATAGTTGATCCTGATAAGTTCAAGACTAAAGGGAGAAGCACTCCATTTTCCGGGCTTAAACTCACCGGTAAAGTCATGATGACAATCTCACAAGGAGAAATAGTCTATGATAATCTTGTTAATAATCAGAAATAATAATAATTGAAGCATCATTACCGATGCTCGTTTAAACAAAATAACTTATGTCTGCTACTCTAACAAATACCGATTTCCATTTTGAGGGACAGAAATCCGTATATCACGGAAAGGTTCGCGATGTTTATGACATTGATAACAATCTTTTGGTCATGGTTGCAACTGACCGCATTTCCGCATTTGATGTAATTTTGCCTGAAGGAATCCCTTATAAAGGGCAAGTTCTCAATCAGATCGCCGCTACTTTCCTGGATGCAACATCCGATATCGTTCCTAATTGGAAAGTGGCAGTGCCGGATCCGATGGTTACTATAGGAAAAAAATGTGAACCACTCAAAATAGAAATGATTGTTCGCGGTTATCTTGCGGGGAGCGCATGGCGTGATTATAAAGTCGGTGTAAGAGAGATTTGTGGTGTCAAGTTGCCGGAGGGAATGAAGGAGAATCAGAAATTTGAGAAACCTATTCTGACTCCGACGACCAAGGCTGATGCCGGTCATGATGAAAATATTTCCAAGGAGGAGATAATTGCTCGAGGAATAGTAGAGAAAGATATATACGAGCAGGTAGAGAAATACGCTCTAGCACTCTTCGAACGGGGGACAGAGATGGCGGCACGCCAAGGTCTCATATTAGTAGACACAAAGTATGAGTTCGGATTGCTTGATGATAAAGTTATTCTTATTGATGAAATTCATACTCCGGACTCCTCCCGTTATTTCTATGCGGATGGCTATCAGGAAAGATTTGAAAAGGGAGAAGAGCAACGCCAGCTATCAAAAGAATTTGTGCGTCAATGGCTTATAGCTAATGGATTCATGGGTAAAGAGGGGCAAAAAGTTCCGGAGATGACCCCTGAATATTGTGAAGAAGTCAGCAAAAGATATATTGAGCTTTATGAGCATATCACAGGCACACCATTTGTCGCAGCGGATGATAAGGATCTCTTTCATCGAATTGAAAAGAATGTTGCTGACTGTCTGAAAAATCTCTGAATCAAATAAGGAAATGAGTATCAGAAAGATATTTAACATAATTTCCAACGAGAAGGTAGCAAGCAAGACCTATAAAATGCATCTTGATGGTGATACTTCTCTTTTCAGTGCTCCGGGACAATTTGTAAATATTGCCATCGAGGGAAAATATCTGCGTAGACCCATATCAGTGTGTGATTATGATTCTAACTCGCTTACACTTCTGTATGATGTAGTCGGTTCAGGTACAACAATCATGTCTACTTGGCAGTCGGGTAAGGAAGTAGATATGCTGGTTGCTCTCGGTAACGGGTTTGATGTAAATGTTGAATGTAAGTATCCTATTCTTCTTGGTGGTGGAGTCGGGAATGCCCCGCTGTTAGGACTTGCAAAAGCTTTAATGATGGCTGGTAAGCATCCGAAAGTTGTAATGGGGTTCAATACTTGTTCGGATATAACCCTGTTCAGAGAGCTTAGTGAGTTAGGAATTGAAACTTATGTCTCAACGGTGGATGGCTCTGATGGTACAAAAGGGTTTGTGACCGATGCAATCATGTCTCATAATCTTTCATTTGATTATTTTTATGCTTGCGGACCTACGCCAATGCTTAAAGCGGTATGTACAGGGATTATGTTGCCGGGTGAAGTTAGCCTTGAAAGCAGAATGGGATGTGGATTCGGAGCATGTGTCTGCTGCACTGTGAAGACTGCAGACGGAGTTAAACAGATATGTAAGGATGGTCCTGTATTCAAAAAAGAAGAACTGATATGGATATGAGTAATATATTAGCCGCCAAAGACCTCAGTGTGGATTTATGTGGAGTCAAATTAAAGAACCCTGTGATTCCGGCGAGTGGTTGCTTTGGATTCGGATATGGTATGGCAGAATTATATGATATCAATATCCTCGGCTCAATATCTTTTAAAGGGACTACTCGAGATGCACGTTTTGGGAATCCTTTACCCAGGGTGGTGGAATGTTCATCGGGAATGATAAACTCAGTCGGTCTGCAGAATCCGGGGATTGATGCTGTCATCTCCAATGAACTTCCTAAGATGCGTGAATCATTCACCGGACCTATAATTGCAAATATCAGTGGGTTTTCAGTTGATGAGTACGTGGAATGTTGTGAACGTATTTCACAGCAGGATCAGGTTGAAATCGTTGAATTGAATGTCAGTTGCCCTAATGTGCATGGGGGCGGAATGAGTTTTGGAACGGACAGGAGATCTCTTTCAGAACTTGTGGCAGAAGTCAGGAAAGTAGTTTCAAAACCACTGTTCATCAAACTTACTCCTAACGTAACTGATATTGTGGACATGGCAAAGGGGTGTGTGGAATCAGGAGCCGATGGACTTTGCCTGATAAATACACTCCTTGGAATGAGAATTGACATCAAGACCAAGCGTCCTGTGATTGCAAATAAAATGGGAGGATTTTCCGGTCCGGCAATTTTCCCGATTGCTGTCAGAATGGTTTATCAGGTTGCTGGTTCTTGTGGCGTTCCGGTTATTGGTTGTGGAGGAGTATCGACAGCTGAGGATGTTATCGAAATGATGATGGCCGGAGCCACTGCAGTTGAAGTGGGAGCAGCTAATCTGGTAAATCCTTACGCATGTAAAGAGATAATCCGGAAATTACCTGAAGTCATGGAACGTCTTGGAATCAACTCACTTAGAGAGATTATAGGGATCGTAAAATAAGTTTTAATCAGATTCATGATGAAATATTTTTCATCATGTCGGCACACAAGTGACATAAATATGAATACTAAATATAGAGATGTAATAATTGCGTGTGATTTCTCTTCCTGGGATGAAACCATGAAATTTCTCGATAAATTTCAGGAGGAAAAGCCTTACGTCAAAATCGGGATGGAATTATATTATGCCGAAGGGAATGCAATAGTAAAGGAGATAAAAAGAAGAGGGCATAAAATTTTTCTGGATCTTAAGCTTCATGACATTCCGAATACCGTTAGGAAAGCGATGAAAGTATTATCTGCTTTAGATGTGGATATGACAAACGTGCATGCCTCCGGTGGCATTGATATGATGAAAGCCGCTCTTGAAGGGCTTACTCGTGAAGATGGCACACGTCCACGACTGATTGCTGTGACTCAGCTAACCAGTACTTCCCCGGAGACATTACGTAATCAACTGTTAATAGAGACCCCGATGGATAAGACCATTATGAAGTATGCACAGAATGCTGCTGAGGCCGGTCTCGATGGTGTGGTTTGTTCTCCCCTTGAGGCTCGGATCGTAAAAGAGAATTGCGGGGAAAATTTTATGGCGATAACACCGGGAATAAGATTTGCCGATTCAGCTAAGGATGACCAGGTCAGGGTTACTACTCCAGCGATGGCTAAAGAGATTGGAAGTGACTATATTGTTGTAGGACGTCCGATTACTGCTGCTCCCGATTGCGTTACTGCTTATCGCAGATGTGTGGATGAATTTGTGAAATAATTATCATAAAACGATTATATCTTTAGTTATCATGTCAACAGCAAAGAAAGTAGCGGAACAATTGCTTGCAATCAAAGCGGTCTTTCTAAGACCGGATGAACCTTTCACATGGGCAAGCGGAATTAAGAGTCCGATTTATTGTGACAATCGTTTGATTTTGACCGATACGGGTGCCAGAAAGATCGTAGAGCAGGCAATTGCGGACACAATCATAGAGAAGTTCCCTGAGGCCGAAGTGCTTATGGGAACAAGTACTGCGGGAATTGCACATGCAGCCATAGCTGCCACTATCCTTGATAAGCCAATGGGATATGTACGTGGAAGTGCGAAAGATCATGGTCGCAATAATAAGATTGAAGGTAAGCTTATGCCGGGACAGAAAGTCGTGGTCGTAGAGGATTTGATTTCTACAGGTGGGAGCTGTATTGACGTTGTGGATGCCTTAAGGGAAGTTGGAGCCGATGTTCTCGGTGTTGTCAGCATCTTTACTTATGGAATGAAAAAAGGAATAGAAAGACTCAAAGAAGCAAATGTCATCAATTATTCCCTTTCAAACTTTGATACACTCGTAGAAGTTGCGGTTGAAAAAGGTTATATTCGTCCTGAAGATGAAAGACGACTTAAACAGTTCATGTCTAATCCTCAGGATGAATCCTGGATGGGTATGTAATATATTATAATTGGAAATTATTATTCCGAAAAATAAAGGAAGTATGCGCAATCTTATTGATCCGACAGATCTTTCGACTCAGGAAGTCGAAGAGATAATAAATCTCGCGCTTGACATCATAGATAATCGCGAGAAATATTCAGAAGCATGCAAGGGTAAAAAACTTGCCACACTCTTTTATGAGCCTTCCACAAGAACTCGTCTGAGTTTCACTGCTGCCATGATGGAACTTGGCGGAAACGTTCTTGGATTCTCGGATGCTCAAAGTTCGTCAGTGAGCAAAGGTGAAACGGTAGCGGACACAACCAAAGTGATTTCCTGTTTTGCAGACATAATAGCAATGCGTCATTTTGAAGAGGGTGCAGCACTCGTTTCGGCTATGAATTCCCGTGTGCCGGTGATTAATGCCGGAGATGGGAGCCACAGCCATCCAACCCAGACACTTACCGACTTGCTTACAATTCGTAGGGAAATCGGTCGGTTTGACAATCTTACCATCGGCTTCTGTGGTGACCTTCGTTTCGGACGTACGGTTCATTCTCTTATCAAGGCCCTTTCAAGGTATAAAAATGTAAAAGTAATTCTCATAGCTCCCGAGCAACTCAGGCTTCCAGATTATATGAAACATGAAGTTTGCGATAAATATGGAGTGCATTATCGTGAGGTTGAGACTATGGAAGAGGTTATGCCGGAACTTGATGTGCTTTATATGACTCGTGTTCAGAAAGAGAGATTCCTTGATGAGGATGAATTCGATAGAGTGAAAGATAGTTTTATCCTTTCTCCGGAAAAATTGGTTGATGCGCGTCCTGAAATGCGTATCCTTCATCCGCTTCCACGTGTAAATGAAATTACCATTGATATGGATGCAGATCCACGTGCGGCATATTTCCGTCAGGTGGAAAATGGTAAGTTTGTGAGAATGGCGTTAATTCTTACTCTTCTGAAATGGGCTAAGGAGCCTGAGCAGAAACAGCAACTTATCCAGGATGAGGTCATAATAAATGATTGTATCTGCGGTAACCCGCGATGTATATCCAATATGGAGAATGTTCCTTCTCTATGTCGTCCGGATATAGCTGATTCAACTAAATACCGTTGTGTCTACTGCGAAAGCAAAGTAAAAATGCTGTAGATTATTTATGTATTGACTATATTAATAAGTAATAACCATAGTATTTGACGTGTCCTAAATAAGCATTTTTTGTAACGCTTATTTAGGACACGTCAGTCTTATAGTACGATTCACTCTTATCTTTAAAATATAATTATATATTCGTTGATTATCTTATTCTCCCGCAGGTATAAGTTTGATAAATTCACGCGTTGCTTCTACAGGATCGGAGGCAAATGCGATGGCACCGCTCACTGCGAGCCCGTTGCATCCGGCTGCCAAAAGTTTCTCAACGTCTTCCAGCTTAATGCCACCAACTGCAACATGGGGAATAAGAATATCATTCTCTTTCATCTCATCACAAAGACGGGTGATTCCTTCGAGACCGAGAATTGGAGCGAGATTCTTTTTAGTAGAAGTGTCAGCATATGGCCCAAGTCCAAAATAATCAATATCCACATTGGCTGCTTGACGAATATCCTCAATGGTATTGGCGGTGACTCCAATGACTGCTGCAGCTCCAAGAATTGCACGGGCACGTCCTGGGGACATATCACCCTTACCAAGGTGCACCCCTCCAACATTCAATTCTTTAGCAAGTTCCACTCTATCATTCAGTAATAAAAACGCCTCTTCCTTAATGCAGAGTGGCTTTACAACTTCCACAACTTTAGCAATTTCTTCATCAGAAGCATCTTTCATTCGAATTTGAATCCATCTGCATCCCCCCTCAATCACAGCAGCAACCTGATCTGTAACTGAAAGTTTGCAATCGGTATTTGTAATATATTGTAACATAGCGAAATAATTTAATTTCAAATACTCGGTTTAACATTTTCCAAAATATGAAGAAATAGCGGGCATCTAATCTTGCCAAGCGGCTCCCAGCATTGCGCACCCATAGAATCCGGTTGCTTTAAGTAATGGGATTTTTTCTTCAGTAACTCCTCCAAGTGCTATAATATTCTTTCCTGAAATAGATTCTTTTATTTCGGAAAGGATAAATGCCGACTCATACCCAGGTTTCGATATGGAATCGAAAATAGGGGAGAGTGTTACATAGTTATAACAATCTGACTCGGAAATTTCCTCAATGGAATGAATAGATTTTGATATGGAGATGGCATTTTCAGGAATTTCACTCCATCTGCAGTTTAAATGCACTCCAATTCCGGGGAATTCATCAATAAGAGAAAAATGGCTGTGAATTTTTATTTGTGATAATAACGTAAGCTTGATTCCCTTTAACAGATCTCGCATTTGAGAAATGTCATAGTCGGGTTTTCTGATATGCACGAAATCAAATTGACCTGATTTAAGCATATCATTTATTTTCCCTATTTCTCCCGGAAAGTAATCCGGTAGTGTAATCGCGATTTTTATAAACCGCTTCGTATCTTCTTTCATGGACATGTGATAATCCCGAAATATTATTAATTCGGTAATTATCTTATTAATAATGGTGATATGAAGACTGGATACTTAAGATTTATCCTCCGAAAGCTGCGCTGATGACAGTGACAGAATCATTTTCTTTAAGATGTGTGATTTCCCAATTGTCACGTCTCACTATCTTTTGATTGACTGCAATTGCTGTTGCTTGAGTAGGAATTTGCTGGGATTTTAACAATTCAACTATATTCATACCATATTGCGGCAGTTCAATTATCCGATTATTAAGAGTAATTTTCATTATATCCATTTTTAATTAGATAATATTATTTTGTGGGAGAAGATAGACAGGACCATGACCTTTTCCCATTGAATCGCTCTTGGCTCGATCGATTGCACCGGATATAAACTTTTTTGCATGTTTGATGGCTTCCGGCACTGACATATTTTGTGCAAGATTTGAAGCAATCGAGGTTGAGAGAGCACACCCGGTGCCATGTGTGTTTTTTGTAGGCACACGAGGAGATGAAAAATGTTCTATTTTTATCCCGTCATCAATTCTTGTGAAAAGAATATCAGTTGAGATATATTCTTTTATGTCTTCAATTTGAGGAAAATTTGTGATCAAAATATTCGGGCATTTTGCAATTTTGAGAAATTCGCTTCCAATAAGGCGAGGTTCGTTATTGCTGAAAATCTCTTCCCCTAATAATTTGCCGGCTTCATCTTCGTTTGGTGTGATTATCTCGCATAGCGGGATAAGTTCGGAAAGCATCACTTCTCTCCAGATTTGTGGGCTATCGATAAAATTCTTACCTAATGTGGGAAACATGACAGGATCCAACACCACATTCCTTAGATTATATTCTTTGATAATATCTGCGACTGCCAAAATGGAGTCAGCATCAGGAATAAGTCCAATTTTAACGGCATCGGGAATTTGGTCATCCAAAACACAACGCAGTTGTTCTAAAATGATTTCTTTTGAGATTATGTATTGATTTCTTACTCCCTGAGTGTTCTGAATGGTAAGATCAGTAGGAACTCCCATCGCAAACACTCCATGTAAGGTTGAGGTTTTCACGTCGGCGAGCAGACCTGCTCCACCGCTCGGATCATTCCCGGCAATAATTAATAAGGTTTTCATTTCAAATTTGAAGTTTCCAATCTTTTATCCTGATTACTCTGGCAATGAGCTTTCGATCTCTTCTCGACATTGAGCCATCAACTGCTTTGTATTAAATCCCTTTGGTCCCGGATAAATAGGTTTGTGGATTGTCAAGGTAATTTTGCACGGAGTCACATTATAGGTGGTTCTGGGCATCGCTTTGAAACTTCCGTCTATTGTTACGGGTACAACCGGTAATTTAAATTCTGAAGCAAGCATAAAAGCACCTCTTTTGAAGGGTATCATATTCCCGTCCCAACTCCGGCTTCCTTCGGGAAAAATAACAAGGCTCATTCCGTCCTTCAGTACTTTCTCTGATTCTTGAATGGTCTCATGGATACCATGTATACTTGAATCGTCCACCATCACGTGACCGGATCTTTTGCATGCGAATCCCACCAGAAATATCTTTTCCAGTTCTTTTTTCATCAACCATTTAAAATTATGGTTCAAATATCCATAAATCGACCATATATCAAATGCTCCTTGATGATTTGCGACAAATACGTATGATGTTTTTGGGTCAATATTATCTCTCCCGATCACCTTTACTTTGACAAACATGAGCTTACACACAAACTTTGACCATATATGAGCCGGATAGTACCCCCAGAAATGTGTCCCGGTGAAAGAAGTCATTATTATAGTAATCAACGCGGTTAGCAAAGTGACAACTAAGAAAATTGGTCCGGCTATTATCCATTGATAGACGAGAAATAAAAATCTAAGAATTTTTTTCATGACTTTATGAGAGTTATAGGATAATTATCACAGGGTTTTAATTAAATATTCATATGATCTGATTACAAAGGTTCTAATCTCTGCGCTCCTTACGTGCGGCATCAATTCTAAGAAGAATAAATAAAAGGAGTGAAAATCCCCATAATGAAGAACCTCCATAACTGAAGAACGGAAGAGGAATACCTATCACGGGACACAGTCCAATTACCATGCCAATATTAATACATAGGTGAAAAATCAGGAAAGAAACGACACAATAGCCATAAACCCGTCCAAAAGGTGTTCTTTGTCTTTCAGCAATTTTAATCAACCTGAGTATAAAAATAAGAAAAATCAAAAGAACGGTGGCTGCCCCAACAAATCCTTTCTCTTCTCCGATTGTGCAGAAAATGAAATCTGTATGCTGTTCCGGGACGTATTTCAATTTTGTTTGTGTTCCGTTAAGGAATCCCTTTCCTGTCAAGCCTCCCGATCCGATAGCTATTTTGGACTGATTCACATTATATCCCGCACCTCTCAAATCTTCTTCTATACCTAATGCCACCTTTATTCGTATCTGTTGATGAGGTTCGAGGACATTTCCAAATACATAGTTGACAGAAAATAGAAATAAAATTGAAGTGAGAGTAAATGCTATTGTAATCAGAAATTTTTGAGTGTGATGTTTAAGCATTGCAATTGCCACATACCCAATTCCTAATCCAATAGTAATTAAGAAAAATAGATATCCATTTACGTGAACGCCACATAATGACAGAATGGTGACGATGGCTCCGGCAGCTGCAGATCCGATAATGACATTTCGGGCAATGATAATATCCTTGCAATAAAACGTCAGCATCAGGCAAAATAAAAGAAGAATGAGAAGAAGGACAGTAAATTCTCCCAATGGTATTCCGAGAACTAATGGTGTAGAAAATTTCACTGCAACTACAAAGAATGTAATGGCACAAAGTACTGCAAAAAGCACCAGACCGCTCATTCCCTCCCTATATAACACAAAAATCAAGGAAACATAGACTAAGGCACTCCCTGTTTCTTTTTGCATAAGTATCAGTATAATAGGCAAAAAGATTAGTATTAATGCCCTAAAGTAATTGCTGATTTTAGCATTAAGCGAGAAATTATAGGAAGAAAACAGCTTAGCCAATGCTAATGCTGTGGCAAACTTTCCGAATTCGGCTGGCTGAAGACTGACCGGACCAAAAACAAGCCAAGAGCGAGATCCTTTAATGTCAGGGGCGAGAAAAATTGTGGTAATAAGCAGAAGTATGATGGCTCCGTATATTGGATACGCGTAAGTTTCATATAATCTGTAATCCAGAAGCAGGATTATGCATCCGATAACAAGTGCCAACCCGATCCATAGGAATTGCTTCCCTGAAAATTCACTGAAATCAAACATACTGGCATTATCGAAATTGTAGCTGGCGGCGTAGATGCTCACAGCACCGGCTGCAACCAGAATCAAAAAAAGAATTATGGTGAACCAATCAAGCGATCGGAACACCGATACGTTTGCTTCAGTGTTTCTTAACTCCACTTCCGATTATTGTATTTGATGTTAACATCCTGTTTTCTATCGCTTTCCTTCCGGCACTTATTTCTCCGTTCAGATATTTTTCAATCATCAGACTTCCGATAGGTACACCGTAGGTTGCTCCAAATCCAGCATTCTCCACATATACGCAGATCGCTATCTTTGGATCATTATATGGTGCAAATCCGATGAAAGCCGAGTGATCTTTTCCGTGTGGATTTTGTGCTGTGCCGGTTTTCCCGGCAACTTCTATGCCTGGAAGATTGGCTGTGCGACAAGTTCCACCGAGCACGGCCATACGCATCCCTTGAGCCACCAAATCATAATATTCCTTTTTTATCTTTGGTGAGTGTTTTTCTTTATATTTTGCGTCTATCGTACTGTCACTTATCTCTTTTACAACGTGAGGAGTATAGAAATATCCA
Source organism: uncultured Sangeribacter sp. (assembly GCA_964521885.1). GTDB lineage: Bacteria > Bacteroidota > Bacteroidia > Bacteroidales > Muribaculaceae > Lepagella. Next base: position 265,085 of record CAZFUF010000001.1, read on the forward strand.
CGGTTTGCTATCGTTGCACATAGGTTTGCGATCTGCAATGGTGTAGCGAGCACTTCTCCCTGACCGATTGAAATGGATATGATTGAGTTGGCACTCCAATTTCTTCCTCTGAAGGAATTGCTATAGTAATCCGCATTTGGTATAAAACCTCGGCTTTCAGAAGGAAGATCTACACCAAGCTTATATCCATAACCCATGTCAACCATATAGTCCTTCCATTTAGTGAGCTGATCAGCACTCTTTGTCTTGGGTTTATCTATAAAATGTTTAAGTCCCCAACAGAAAAACGCATTGCATGAAGTCTGTAACGCCGGCAGTAAAGATAGGGGAGAGGCGTGCCCATGACAGCCTACCCTTAAACCATTGACATACCCCCTGTAACATGGATAACGGGTTGCAGGGTTTATTATCCCTTCTTGTAGAAGGATCAACCCTTGAGTTGGCTTGAAGGTAGAACCTGGTGGGTAAGCCCCCTGAATGGCACGATCATAAAGAGGCTTATATGGATCTTTCACGAGTTCGGAATAATTCTTTCCTCGATCACGACCCACGAGCAATGACGGATCATACCCCGGAGATGAAACCAGAGCAAGAATCTCTCCGGTTGTCGGTTCGATGGCAACAATAGCTCCAATCTTGTTCTGCATCAACTGTTCTCCGTATTCCTGAAGATCCATATCAATGGAAAGGGTAAGATTCTTTCCACTTACAGGCGCAACATCATGCTTGCCATCTTCATATTTTCCTTTGATTCGGCCATGTGCATCCTTCATCAGAATCTCAACCCCTTTTTCCCCGCGAAGTGCAGTTTCGTAACTTTTCTCTATCCCAAGATCTCCCGTAAAGTCACCGGAGCGATAATAATGATCCCGTTCGATATCCGAAGCTGACGCTTCGCGGATATTGCCTAAGATATTTGCACCGGCCGCATAATTATATTCGCGGATAGATCTTTTCTGAATATAGAAACCGGGGAAAAGATATAACTTCTCCTGAAGGCGTCCGTAATCTTCTTGGGTAAGTTGGGAAATTAGTTTTTGAGGAGTATACGCGGAATATCCCGGATTTTTCTTGGGATTTTTCATCTCCGCCCATTTATTTCTCAAATCTTCAACCGTGATGCCAAGCACCTTACATAATGCAAGTGTGTCAAAATCACCTACATCTTTAGGAACGAGCATAACATCGTAAGCCGGACAGTTAAAAACCACAAGGTTTCCATTGCGATCATAGACGAGTCCGCGGGCCGGATATATTATCTGACGCAAAAATGCATTACTATCAGCATTCTCTTTATAGTGATCGTCAAAAACCTGAAGGTTTAATAGCCTTAAAATATATATGGTCACAATCACACATAGAAATCCGATAATAACCCATTTCCGCTTTTCGAGTGTGTAATCTTTCACTTTAAAAATTTTGTCATTATTCTTACTATAGAACGAATGATGACATAAAGTATTATTTATATATCAGACAATCTACTCCCAGGAGCAGGAGAAAGGTAAGCAGCCCGCTTGAGGCTGACATGATCAATATGTCTTGCACATCAGCAAAACTAAAAAATTCAATGGCGAAAACCATCAGACAATATAGGAATGAAACCGTCAGAAGAAACTTTGCATATACAGATATTCCTAAATCTGAGATGCATGGGATAATCTCTTTTGTTTTATCGTCACGGGAGACATAGGCATAAAGAATTGGTTTTCTGCTCATTGCCAATAATGTACAGGAAAGAGCGTTGACCCCAGGGGTATCACTGAATATATCCACTATTAATCCGAGTAAGAAAGCCAATGTCAATACGAGCGATGTCTTCATTGAAATAGGTAGACGAATGATAAAATAAATAAAGACCATGGGGACAGCCATATTAAAAAGAATAATATGGTTGCATATAAGAACCTGCACCAGCACAAGAACTATAAACAATAATACATATTGAAATATTAACTTACCCATAGATCTATTTATCAGACTTATAATCAAATGTCTGCAATGAATCCAGTTCCTGTTTCAAGTCATCTTTGATAATCCGGACAACACTTAGATTTTTAAAATCGGGAGCTAACCGTATTTTAAGCACAAAGTAATTGTCATCATAACTCTTTACGCGGTTCATGATGGTTCCTACCGGAATATCTGCGGGAAAAGCAGTCGAAAATCCACTGGTCACAATAGTGTCGCCAATGGAATATCTGGCATGTCGAGGAACTTCTTCCACATATGCAATGGAAGGATCATTCCCTTTCCAAGCCAAGGTGCCGACAAATCCTGTATTTTTTAATTTAACAGAAAAATGCTGGGTTTCATTTAAAACGGAAATAATGCGTGCTGTATTTTTTCCGGTGACTCCAACGATACCGACAATCCCATTATGGTCAACAACTCCCATTCCCGGCATAATTCCATCTTCTCTTCCTCGGTTGATAGTGAAATAGTTTCGAGGGTGTCTGACACTATTGTTTAAAACAGATGCCGTACAAAAATCAAATCGTTCAGAAGGGACAAATTCTAATGTATCGTTAATCAAAGTGCGATATTCAGCAAGTTGATTAGTAAGATTTAGAACTTGATTTTCAAGTATAGCGTTATTTTCCTGAAGTTGATTGTTGATCTTTCTTAAATTGAAATATCCTGTGACGTTGGTAGCAGTGCCATATATTCCGCTTGCTACTCTATTTGCGGAAGACAAAAACACGCTTTGTTGATATATACCATTGTCAAACAATAGAATACAACTAATCAGCACATAGAACGCAAAAACGAACCATGTGCTGTATTTAATCAGGAAATTCAGAAGATTTTTCACCCCGACTCCTTTCCCAAATAGTTATTACCTTATCAGGAATGAGAAACGATTGATATTCTTAAGGGCGACGCCGGTACCTTTTGCGACAGCATGTAAAGGATCTTCGGCCACTTTGAATTCAATCCGTATCTTGTCAGTGAGACGCTTGGCAAGCCCCCTTAATAATGCGCCGCCTCCAGCGAGATAGATACCATTTTTTACGATATCAGCATAAAGTTCAGGCGGAGTTTGTTCGAGAGCTGCCAACACAGCTTCTTCCATCTTCTGAATTGTTTTCTCTATGCAATGAGAAATTTCTTCATGTGTGACATGAACTTCCATAGGAAGGGCTGTCATCCTGTTCGGACCGCGTACAATATATGGTTCAGGCGGATTATCAAGAACGGGTAGGGCGGACCCAACATTAATCTTAATTTGCTCAGCCATTGTGGCACCAACCTTAAGATTATGAACTCGACCCATATGTTCTTGAATATCAGCTGTTAAATCGTTTCCGGCAACACGAATGCTCTTATTGCTGACAATGCCTCCCAATGAGATGACTGCAATCTCAGTGCTGCCGCCGCCTATATCTACAATCATGTTCCCTTCAGGGGCTTCAACATCGAGACCGATACCCAGGGCAGCTGCCATAGGCTCATAAATCATATAAACATCGCGTCCACCGGCATGTTCTGAAGAATCACGCACCGCGCGGATTTCCACCTCGGTGCTTCCGGATGGTATACAGACAACCATTCTTAAAGAAGGTGAGAACCATCTGCGCTTTGAGCTTACCATTTTAATCATTCCGCGAATCATCTGCTCGGCAGCATTAAAGTCGGCAATGACACCATCGCGAAGCGGACGGATTGTACGTATGCCCGGAGGTTCTTTCCCTTCCATCTGATGTGCTACTGAACCGACAGCCAGAAGTCTGTCAGTTTTATTTTCTATAGCCACTACACTTGGCTCGTCAACGACAATCTTATCGTTGTGTATAATGATGGAGTTGGCGGTGCCAAGATCCATTGCTATTTCTTGAGTAAATGAGAAAAAGCCCATATTGTATTTATCTATTTATTCAAATGTTTCTATCGAAATGACAATCATTTATTTCCTGTTACAGTTATATTTTTTAATTTTTAATTGAAAAATAATTTTAACAGGCATCTTGATGGTTGCTAAGATTTTTAATTATAATTTCAATCGTTTATATTTCAGACTGCAAAGTTAACTAAAATTATTTGCTTTAGTTTATAACATTCCATAAAAAATATTTTTACGTCTTATATTTATGTATATTATCTTATCCGCATAAGTTATACTTAATAGTCTATTTAACATAATAGTGATTATATTTACGGGATATGCTTCAAAATATTCTTTAAATTTTATTAGGGAATTTTCTATATATAATTTGCAATGGGATTATTATTTTATTTTTAACGGAAGAGATGCTGTGCCCTGCACACTAAAAATCCCGTATCCCCCTTTTACATTTCCTTCAATATGATTCTGATTCGATAAGAATGGTGAATTTCCTAAAGAAACTGAATTATCATAATCTCTCCAGAATCTATAAGTTTTTTCATCAACGCGGTTAAGATTTATTATCCAGGATTCACCCTCCCTCAGATATGCCACATACATTAATGAATCCACTTTTGTATGAGGTCGGAAAATTGGAATACTCACTTTGTCTTTTTTATTATCGACCTTGATAGTTCCAAGCATTGCAGGAAGCGGACGAGAGTTCCTTTTCCCTTCCTGAAGAGTCACATAATAATATGCCGGCACATCCTCAGGAGATGTAAAATATAAAGTGACGGCCCGAAGTGAGTCGTTAGATCCAATTTTTTTTATCTCTATTGAATCTATTGGTGTTGCCGGAAACATATAACCATCAGCTTCTGCCTTCATTCCTTTATATTCAGCTGTTACTTTATACGTTTTTCCAGGTATACCTTTCATCTCATAATTATAATATCTAAACGGTGGAAAATAATTTTTAGCAGCCCCTGCTGTTAAAATTATTTCTTTTTCGCCATCTGATATTGTGACCTTCCCATATTTTATAATCTTATCACTCAGAATATTATCATCTTTCCCGGAAAAAGATGAAGTAAAAATTACTACTGGATTACTATCGGAAGAAATCCACCCATCGATTACAGGTCTATCAGTTGAAAAAATTTCATCGTCAGAGTTACAACCGGAGATAAAGATACCTGTCAACACTATCATCAGCAATTGTACTGATAGATAAGAAAACTTTGCTTTATCTTGGTAAAAGTATTTGTTTATGTTCATGGGACAATAAATTAAGATTAGTATGAATAATGAGCATTTTATCTATTTTACAGATAATTGGTTAAAAAGAAGCACTATATGAAACGGATGGTAAAAATCGGTATAATGAGGCAACACGTTTTAAGTAAAATACCATATTACCGTTTTTTTCTTTAATATTGTAATATTGCATCTCGACATTGTTATGTCCGTAAGCGTTAATGATCCCTATATTAATTATGTGTCTGATTGGAATTTTTCCCCCGGTGGAAATTGTAAAGGATCCGTTTAAATCCAATCGCTGATAATTAGGGAGTCTTGCACTATTACGCACTCCATATTCTGCCATCAGATTCTCAGCAACGATAAAGAGAGATTTAATCGGGGTGTATGGTCTTCCATCGGCATATACGAATGTAGCGTTAAGATTCCATTTCCTGTTGATGCTCCAGTTTATACCGATATTAAATGAATTCCCCGATGAAGTCACGCTATTCCACCATAAATCTTCTCCTTCAAAATGCCTTCGTGCAATGCCATATGAGTAGCTCATCGACCCCCCTATTTTTCCAAAATCTTTTCTAATCCCGACATGAAAACCCGCATTATAGCCAAATGCATTGCTGACATTGTTTTTGTAATCATAGTCTGACTGCAACATCTCGAAGATTATCCCTGAATATTCAGGTTGGTTCCTTATGTTTTTGCAGTATATGGCAGCTTCTCCTGTCAATCCAAGCGGGAAATGCTTTTGCCAGCTTAATGATAGTTCCGCTGAGCGTTGAGGTTTGAAAGAATCTGAAGTTGCAAGCCAAAAATTTGACGCCATCCCTATTTCAGAAAAGCCTACGAGATGAATAAACTGGCTTCGAGACTTGCAATTTAAGGTAAATTGTCCTGCTTTACTTGACGCAATAAGTGTAAGAGACGGATCTGGTGCTATATAATTGTATCCTGACATATTCCGGAAATATTGAATGCTTAATCCAGTTTTCATCGTAAGCCATGAGGTGCATCTCAAATTTAAGTCCGCAAATGCTTGTGAAATTATTAAATGACTAACTTCCTTTATTGGATTAGTATTACTGAATTCGCTAATCACTTCTGCATATTGAGGGGTGACGGCATTGTATTCAAAATTAATTCCAAATTCCACGTCTCCCCTATCATTAAAAAGCCTCCTTTTTTCACCATTCCATCTACATCCGGTTAACAGCAGACTATTGGGAATCCCGATATGCATCTGAGGGAAATTCAAATCCATTTTATTACGGAACGCAGAAAAATACAAAGTAGCTTTTGAATTAAGCTTGCCTATCCTTTTCCATACAATTGAAGCCATCCCGTTATTCCATTGCAATTTCATATTCAAGGCATAATTAGAATCAAATGTTGACAATTCATCGTTATTAAAAAATAGATTCATCGTCATCGAATTCTTACTATCTATATTATAGGAAGCGGTCAGGTTTACATCTTCAAAATCGTAACCTATTTGCGTTGTAGATATTTTCAGCAGTTTCCTATAGATCTGATTAACGTATGAAATTCTTGCTGAACCGACTATAGTAAAACGCTTACGGTCCGAATATCTTAAGGTTAATGAGGAAGCTAACAATCCCAGGTTCAGATCTCCACCAGTGCGCGTATTCTCGATTTCAGGACTTTTAATTGATATAACACTACCTAATCGTGAAGCGTATCCTGAAAAATCAGGGTATCGTGTGAAAGTAGCTTTCGGGAAATGATTGGAATTAAAAACGCTGAATAATCCTCCAAACCGATAGGGAAATATCAGAGGGGAATCATCTATTAACACAAATGAGTGTGATACATCTCCCCCATCGATGCTCAACCCGGCACCATAATCTCCAATTGAATTTATACCACCATGAGTCTTGAGAGTATTTATAAAATCGCTTTCTCCCATTACCTTAGCACCGATTGCCAGTTTTGAACCTGATATCTCTATATCTCCATTGTTGCGCAATCGTTGACTACCGCTCTCATTACCCTGGATGATTATCTCATCCAGTTCATAGGAAAGGGAATCTGTTGAAATGTTTTCTGCTTGGATGGCAGGTGTGCATCTGAAAAATAAACACCAAAGGAATGCTGTAATCAACAGCATCCCTTTGATATAATATAATATGCGTTCTTTAAGTTGCAACAATCAATTATTAAAATAATCTCATATAGCTGTCAGCAAGACTTGACCAAGTATTCAAGACATTTTCAAATCCATCCTCATCCTCAAAATAATCTCCGAATGACATTGTTGAGCCATCATTGAATTTGATCACAGGTTCAATCCAATAGTGGAAATAGCTGTAATAATCTCCCTTATAGCTTTCTGACACAGGCTTATAATCCAAAGTAGCCTGCACTGTTTGTGAACCAAGATAATGTAGTTCCACATTACCATTTTTTCTCAATACATCAATTCCTCTGTTACATGCACGCTCTGCATCAGCTTCAGTTTCGTAATCATAATGGGCATACTCTGAATCAAAGGCTTCGAGGACAGCGTTGTTTATATTATAATTTCCAACTAATTGAACCTGACCCTGAATATCGGAAACAGCGGATAGAGATGTTATAAAGTCTGCTGCTGAAGCTTCATCTTCTTCGGCTTTCATTAATTTGTCGACATTGCAAAGATCTCTACCGTTCATTTTAGCAGAAGCAGTCACTATTGATTTCCCATTAACCATTATTTCTGCATTGCCGTTGACAAGGTTGTCTGTACCGTTTACAGTTCCTAATACATCTATATTGGCAATGCGTGCTGAGGCATTAGCATTCGAGGTGTGATTCTTGACATCAATACTGCTTACCACTTTAGTTATGGCAAGCTCTTTACCATTTTGAGTAAGAGTTGCCGTCATCTCATGAGGAATACGTAGATGAAATGCAAAATTATCAGAGGAAGTGAAGGTCGAATCAGTTTCCCAATCCCAATCTTCCCATTCTTCTTTATATTCAATATCAGCATCAGAGGTATTTGCGGATGCTGTAACTTTCAACTGACATGCAACACCGTTAGCACCGGTAAAGTTGAAAATGACATCATTACTTTCAGCCACTTTATTCCATTCATATTCACCGGGTTCATATACACCTTTATATGAATCAAAGTTAATATTATATGTATAATAATATGCTGCTCTTGTAAGCTCGGAAGGGTTACCTTTTGCGCCACGTCCAATGGCTCTCATAAACGGTGCGGGATTATAAGAATGAGCTCTTGTCTTAGTTGTCTTTTCTTCCTCAGTCTGAAAGGCGAAATTAGCAGGCAACTCAAGATCACCGTATTTTTCAGAAAAATAACCTGAAAGTTCAATGACTTCCTTCTGTTCTTCAGCGTTAAAATTATTCATTACGGTTTCAGCTGTATTGCCGAGAAATTCCTTACTTTCTTCAGGTGAATAAACTTCCATAGATGGTCCGTCGACATCAGTTGTCGGATCGTCAAAATCATCATCATCAGTGTCATCACCACAGGCAGTTATTCCAAATAATGCGCATGTACAGAGCGCTAGAGGTAAAAACTTTAAAAACTTCATTTTAGAATAATGATATTAGGTCTATAAAAATATTAATTTTTGATCTTATGTATCCCCATTGAAAATTCAATCACAAAGTTACTATATTTGTTCGGAATAATTTTCTATCAGGATAAAAATTTAATCTCTTTTAATTTTTAGAGCCAGTCTCATAAGATTTTATGAAAAGGGCTCTGATGGCGAGCAATACGATTATTATTGTTTAATAAATTTTATGGAATCAGAATCAGATACCGCAATATATATACCGGGCGCAAGATCGGAAACAGAAACATCCCCTTCACTATAAATTAACATCTTTCCATTCATATCGAAGATCCTTACGGAATGGATCGATTCTACTCTTTGAGTATCTTTATTGTAGCTTAGGAATTTATCAATAATTATATTCTGTTCTACTCCTTCTCCACGTGGCTTATAGTCTGCACCAAGATTAATTTTGTTATACCCGTTCTGAACAAATGCGTCCTCCGCATCAACGGTATAGGGAGATTGAATAGTGCGTCCGTTCGTGGTAAACATTCTTTCAAAAATATAATCATCTCTTTCGTAAGAAAGTACAGTCACTTCTTGGCCGGCTGTGGCGAACATCAGCGTAGTTTCTGCATTTTCGTATGGATCAATACCTACCAAATATCCAACAACTTCTTTACCCCCCGCAACTTCTTCTGAATCAATATATGTGGGATAGAATTCGAGTAAATAAGGAGGATTGGCGGAGTTTACTTCACACAGAGGTTCGAAGATGTATATATAGGGATCTCCTGTTTCCGGATTGATGACTGTCTGAGGCACTTTAAATTTCAAAGATGTCAAATCCTTTAAATCAGGAGATGAAACGCTTTTTCCTGCAAGATATTTCAGATTAAAGCCTGGTGCAGTGTACGGGAGTACAAATTCCACTTCTTCTCCCGGAGCTGCATTGTATTTTTTAGTCAGTGTGCCATGATCGTTCACATATAGATCTGCAATCTTGATACCGTATGTTCCATCGTGTGAATCCCAACAAGTGATAAGAAGAGTCCCTTCATTAGGGTCAAAGAGGAGCGCTTCAATGATACAATCTTCACTAACTTCAATTAAATATTCTTGGAATGCCTCTTGATTTTCATCAATCTTTATGGGTTTACCATTGACTGTGATTGATTTAAAGAGAAAATCGTACGAGAATTTTTTAACTCCGACATAGTTGCCGATTTGGATAACGGCAGGCTGCTCCGCGTTGAATGCCCCCGGTAGTCTCTCTTTATTCTCATCGTAAGGATAAAAGCCGATTTTATTGCTGTTTTCAATAAACTGAACCAATGCATATCCTTCAGGAGCAACAATCTGATGTGCATAAATCATTACGGTGCAAGCATCTTCCGCAAAGAATGTATAAGTTTGATCTTCTTCCTGGACGAAATTCTTTCCGGCCTCGACTTTGTCTAATACAAATCCGAACGAACCGCTAATTGTAACCTCTGACATATAAGGAGCCATCACAGAAGAGATACCCTCCAATGTCACAGGTATTCCGTCAACTTTAAGTTTGATGTTAGCAGCTATTTCATCAGATGAGGCATTATTATTGTCAGTATCACAAACCATGACCGTCAATGGGATTGTTGTTGGAATTGGTTTCGCCTGAATTTCTATCAACATCCCGTCTGATGCAGTCACACTGTAATCACCAGTGTTGGCTGGCTGAAGAATGGATTGATTTACTATTACGGAAGTAATCATACTTCCATCTGCAGGAGTAATAGAGAGATTGTTTTTTATATCTGACAATGGGATTTGGTTTTCTCCGTCATGAACTTCCAATTCAGCTCCATAGCCATTTAATTGCTTTATTACAACTGACGAGGCATTGTTGATATTAATGAATACATCTTTTACCGGCGACCCGGAGATAGTGATATTTTCATTATTAACTATATTAAAAGTCGCAGGGATTGCATCATAAAGACTATCGCCATATTTCACCCAATCACATACATTCTTACCTTTCCCTGAAATTGAAATCTGATCGCCTCGATGAAGCGTGACAGTTTGAGATAAACCGGTGAGATTTAATGGGGTGTCATTTACATTGATATTAAATATGTTTAGATCGGTATCTGAATATGTTTCATTTACCTTAAAATTCACATCCATATTCGGGCCTGTGGTCACAACTGTAAAGATATCTCCTTCTTCCACTAAGGATCTCCAACCTACATAAGAACTGTATGGGAGTGGAGCTCCATTACGGGAGATACTTACTATTTTGGCATCATCTTTACCTGAGAAAGAGATAAATTGCCATCCTTCTGGGAGAATACCAACACCATTTGCAGAAAGGATCAGCTCTTCGTATTGATCAATACCATTATTACTTTTACCCGCTTTTAAAGATAAGTTCGGATAATAGGAAGTAAAAACGGAAAATGAAACACCATTCCCAATGGCATGTGGCGTTTCTGAAGAAAACTTTTCTATTTTCTTTACTATATCAGTCGCATTGGCAGAACCCAATCCAATCAATAAAAAGAACAAGACAAATAACAATTGCTTTTTCATGACGCTATATTTGAAAGAATTTTTTTCAATTATATTAATATTCCAATCTTCTATAATCAAATTTTGACTTTGATGACCTCCCCTTTATAATTCAAAATATATATCCCCGGTGAAAGTAGTTTGCCGGAAAGTTCATGTCCGCTTAAAGAATATACTTTGGCTCCGGCTTTTATGATTTCTCCAATAGGGAGACATTTATCATGTAATTCAGATATTCCGGCATCGTGTCCATAATCGAACAATATGGTCCCCTCGGCACTCTCTCTTATGTTAGTAACAGGGAGATCAAACATATTTGATGTGGTGTTCCAACTGATCTCATATACTCCAGGAATGCCAAATCCTGTGATTCCGGCATCTCCGGGAAACGGATCCCCTGCTTCAGATGTTTTCAACCAATTTTTATCAGCCGCCAATAGTCTCACATGTTCGTATCCGGATATCATTGGAGTGTTGACCGTATTTCCTTTCCATACTTTAGGATCATAATGCACTTGTGAAACTATAAGTCCGTGGCCGGGGAGTCCTGAATCGAATCCCTTAAGCTGTCTGTTTTCAAGAGTCAGATACTCGGTATTATTTTCTGGATTGACAATCACAGCGGCCTCATTATTATCAATGAGTGACTTCAGTTCAAAATCTTTCCCGGCTCCGGTGATCTCAATAGGTTCAAGCCATCCTAAAGTGTATCTATCCATTGCTGTATATCCGCATGGGATCTTACCATCTCCATTATAGGTGCCGACATCCATTACATCGTAATGTCCCATTCCATACCCGGATCCGCTTCTGGTATCATAGATGTCTGGAAGTCCGAGAATATGGCTGAATTCATGGCAGATTGTGCCGATCCCATCTTTATCAACACCCTCTTTACCCTTCAGCTCGCTCGCGCAGGCTGCAACATTTAGATATTTATCATCAAATATATCATACACAAAGTTTGAAAGATATTGCATTGCAGGCCATATATCATCGGGATTAGCGGATTGTGCCTGACTATATCCTGCAAAAATTGAAAATACAAAGTCCACGAATCCGTCATTATCTATATCATAACGTGAAAAATCAACATCACATTCTTTGTCAGCGAGAATACACAGATCTCTAAAAAAATTACTAAGATCCATTGTATTGTTAACATAATAGGATGCAGGATGCGGCATCGTGACAGGTCCAACTACATCAAATACAGGAGTAAATCTTCCCTGAGATTGTTCTGTGAAATAATCAATCACACTCCCGAAGGTCTCATCACCCTGATACCCGTATTTATTAATTTTGTTATTGAAATATTCTTTTGTAGATGATTGTTGAAACTTACATTCAGGGAATTCCGCTAATATTACAAGGCCTCGAACAGTACCTGTGGTAGGAAATGTCCTGAGTATAGATGCCGGCGCTTTACGTATTTTGATTGATTCATCAATACGGTTATCCAAGTCTTCAATAGATAAAGATTTTAAATCTCCTGATTCGCTCCTTATATAATTTTTCCCCTCCGTATCTACGAAATAATGGAAGTGTTCATCTCCCTTCATCTCCACGCATATTAATGTCCCGTCTGGACCTTCAACCGTGTGAAAACCTGGACGAGCGGGAACCGAATATGATGAAAATGATGTGAAGGCAAGAATAACACCTAAAATCAAATACCCTATCTTCATATATGAGTATGTATTAAGAATTCCTTATTTTACTGAATCTGACAAAAATAATATATTATTGTAACTTCCCCTAAATAATCATCAATAAATTAATTATTTGAGAATTGATTTAACACAATTTAACAGAATCTCCTCAATCAGAATACTTTTTTTATCTATATTTGCAAAACTTTGCAATTCATTGTGTATCAGCATCTATTTAACTTATGATCCGAGGCTAATTTCCTTTCGTATTTCCATCGACTAAATAGGCAAATCACAGTTTACTCTTGAATTGTAATTGTATTTGATAAGTATGTGACGGGCTCTAAATCTATCGAAACAAAAATTCATTGAAATATGAGACTTAAATTCCTTTCTTCAGTAGTTTTGCTCTTAGTATCTTTCTGTTCTCAAGCAGCAGATCTCTCTCTTGTTGACGCCAAACGAACTCTATACGGATATTTTAACAGTGAATATTCATTCGGGAATGTATATGGTTTTTCGGAGATTAATACATATAATCTTGAGAATCCGCAATTAATTTTTAATTTTCCATCCAATGATTTGAATCCCTTATTTGCAGGAGCCGGATATGATGGAGTGATTTATGGTTTATCTTATCAATGGAATGGCTCCATGAATCCTACCCTTCCGGATGATTTGATTGCTTATAACATTGATTCAGGTAGAGTGACACATATCGGGCCATGGGGCACACCTGATTCCGGTCTAAAACCTCAGGATATGACATACGACCAAACTACCGGTACGATGTATGTAATGGCATATGATGGAACAGGGAGCCTTTTGATGAAAGCTGATCTTGAGACGGGTGCCCTGGAAACGGTTTGCGAGATTCGAGCAAACCAATCGTTTATGACGCTTGCTGCAAATCGTGCGGGAGAACTTTTTACTATCGGAATTGACGGAGTGTTATACAAACTCAATAAAACCAACGGCGTAGTCACATCAATTTTTAACACCGGTCTCGCGGGGTTCTATTTCCTTCAGACGATGGAGTTTGACCCAACAACAGGAAATATTTTGTGGGCAGCCAATGCGTCAAGCTATGATCCCAATAATGTAGTATTGATGGAAATAGATCTCACAGATTCTGCCAACCCATCGATTGATGAAGTCGGTGTAGTCGGAAACAGAGCGATCTTTAATGCTCTCTATATTCCCGGTGCTTCCTCTTATTCTGCACCGGCTGCTCCCGATTCATTTGTGGCCTCTACTCCGGTGCAAGGAAGTTTTGAAGCTGTCCTATCATGGATCAATCCGACGACGACTTTCGGGAATGCCGCTCTATCCGACTCTGACTTTAACGGGATTGTAATATTTAGAGACGGAAAACAGATTTCGGTCATTACAGATTGCAAAACCGGACAGGCAATGACATACATAGATACCGAGTTATCGGAACCAGGAGAATATCGCTATGATATTATAGCTTTAGGCACAGGGGGAGAAAGTATGAAAGCAACTTATTTTCTCTATATCGGAGAAGATATGCCGTCTTCAGTGATCACTCCAAAAATCGAAGGCGTCGACGATTATTCATCGGCTGTCATAAGTTGGCAACCGGTCACCATGGGTTATCACAATGGATATCTTGTGCCGGAGTCAGTAAAATATAAAGTTGTTCGTCGACCGGACAACAAGATAGTTGGGGATAATATTACAGAAACTTCTATTATTGATAATTCCATAGTCAGGACATTGAACTACAATTATGATGTCATTGCCTTTAATGAAATCGGGGAAGCGCCTCTGACCAGTACCTCCAATTTAATTCTCGGTCCGGCCTTCGACACTCCTTTCGTAGAAGAATTTGACAGCGATAAAGAAGCTCTTAACCGTTGGATTATCACTGATGGGAATGGTGATTTCAACACTTGGATGTTTAATAGTACTGCAGGAAGTCAATTCTTCGGTGACTATGAGACTGCGTTGGAATATCTAATTTCTCCGATTATGAGTGATCAGTTTAATGACGCTGATGAATGGATTGTATCGGGTCCCATAAAATTTGAGGCTGATAAGAAATATGAAATTGAGCTTGCTGTGCGTTCGATTGCAACAGAAACTCTCGAAGTAGCTATCGGTCCGTCAGAGATACCGGTTGAATTACAATTAGCTGAAACTGTAACCATAAAACCATCGGAGTATATTGAAGGTGATGCAAATGTCCGTCCTTCTTATTATACTGTTCAGCTTCCTACCGAAGGTTTAACAACCGGAAGTGTCGGCTTGCATTTGTGCACACCCATCGATCCCTCACATTATGCTTTTTTGCAGATTTGCTCTCTTGAGGTAAGAGAAGGTGGAACAGGATCCGTAGATGAAGTATCCACTCCCCTTCTGTTTACACGCTTTGATCAAAATCAATTCGATGTAATAGGTGAATTTGACAAGATTGAGATCTATTCGGTATCAGGATCGATAGTAATTGACACTGCTGAATCAACTATAGATTTAACAAATCTTGATAATGGAATTTATGTAGCTGTTATCCACACACCTTCAGGACTCGAAACCGTTAAGTTCGCGAAGTAAACAAATATGTCAAACCCATATGTTTAAATCCTAAATTATTCTAAATATATTGAATAATAGCAATACAATAATCAGGTGCCCCGTCGGAGCACCTGATTATTGTATTTATGAGGGTCAAATTTAGGACAAGGATTAATTATATCATATGACAGGCAATAATGGTCAATCCTCGTTATAACAATCTCTTGTCTTTATAGATCAGATATAATCAATCCTCAGCCTCCTCAAGGCAGACATCAAATCTATCAAGGAAATCCATTGTCATCTTGATATAATCCGCCATTACCACATCATCTTCTACGAACGGAACTTCTTTTCTGTAAGCTTCCATCACTTTCTCAATCAAAGGGGAAGATTTCAACGGACGTCGGAAATCTATCGCTTGAGCTGCGTTCATCAATTCTATCGCAGCTATATATTTCAGGTTGTCAATGATTTTATGAAGTTTTGTTCCTGCATTGGCACCCATAGAAACCAAATCCTCCTGACCGTTACTGCTGACAATACTGTCACAAGAAGCGGGCCAAGCATACATCTTATTCTGACTTACCATTGAAGCGGCTGCATATTGGGGAATCATGAATCCGGAATTTAAACCGGGTTTTGCAACCAAAAATTCAGGAAGCCCGCGGAGTCCAAGAATCAATTGCGCCACACGTCTCTCGGAAATATTACCAAGTTCATGGAGGGCTACTCCCATATAATCAAAGGCGAGTGCTAAAGGTTCGCCATGGAAGTTACCCCCACTGACCACCATATCCTCGTCGGGGAAAACTGTTGGGTTATCAGTTACCGAATTTATCTCTATATGTAATACATCCGTCACATGATTCATCGCATCTTTTACTGCACCATGAACTTGCGGAATACAGCGGAAGGAATACGGATCCTGCACATGTTGTTTCTCTCTTCGGATTATCTCACTTCCCTTAAGAATCATTCTGAACACTCTTCCTGTTTCAATCTGACCGGGATGAGGCCTTACCTGCTGGATATTGTCAAAGAAGGGTTCTATGCGTCCGTCAAATCCTTCCAATGACATAGCTCCGAATAGGTCAAAACAATTGACCAGATGCCAGCCGTCGATAAGCGCCTTAATTCCGTTAGCACTCATAAATTGCGTTCCATTCAGAAGTGCCAATCCCTCTTTGCTTTGCAATTTTATCGGATTCCAACCAAAAATATTCAGGACTTCCTTACCGGCAATTCTTTTCCCTTTAAAGAAGACCTCACCCTCTCCTATAAGTGGAAGAAAGAGGTTTGCCAACGGAGCAAGGTCACCGGAAGCGCCCAATGATCCTCGATCATAGACCACAGGGAAAATTTCATTATTATAGAAGTCGAGAATTCTTCTTACTGTTTTTTCCTGCACTCCGCTGAATCCCATGGAAAGCGCATGAGCCTTCAGCAGAAGCATTAGTTTGACAACGGTATTATCTATGGGGGTGCCAACACTGCATGAGTGGCTTTTTACAAGATTTTCTTGCAAAGTCGATAATTCATCATTGCTGATGTGTTTATTGCACAGTGAACCGAATCCGGTAGTAACCCCATAGATTGGTGCGCTACTATTATCAGTTTTCACATCAAGGAAATCCCGACAATGATTAATTTTATTTACCGCTTCCTCGGATAATGTGAGCTTTGTGCCGTCCTTTAAAATACGCTCAATAAGATCGTATGTCAACGGACTTGAGCCTATAGCATATTCTTTTAGCATAATTATCTATATTTGATCGAGTCTGATTTATCAGACCCATATTGAATTTTTTTTAATATCTGTTTAAAGAGACATGGTAAAGAATTATTCCTGATTTCTACTTTACTCCTTATCAATGGAATTCTTTATTTCCCAAATGCATTCCCCTTTTTTGAATACTCTTTCAACACAGTTCATCCCAACATAATAGGGCAAAAAGTTAATGTTGTCGAAACTTAGAATTACGAGATCCGCTTTCTTACCAACTTCAATTGAGCCGATACTATCAGCCATATCGACGGCAGCCGCGCCATTGATTGTCAATGCAGTTATAACTTCCTCAATTGACATCTGCATATATATACATGCGAGCGCGATTGTGAGTGGTATCGAACCAGAGAAGCAACTTCCGGGATTCAAATCTGTAGCAAGAGCAACCGCAGCTCCAGCATCTATAAACTTTCGTGCCGGTGCGTATGGCTCCTTAAGAGCAAAAGCTGTCAAGGGAAGAAGAGTTGCCACCACTCCGGCGTCTGCCATTTTAGCGACACCCTCATCACTGACATGTAAGAGATGATCAGCTGAGAAAGCCTTAAGTTCCGCAGCTAATTCACCGCCGCCTAAAGTCACAATCTCATCGGCATGCAGTTTGAGTTTGAATCCCATTTCTCCGGCTGCCTTAAGAAGTTTGCGGGAATCCTCAATTTCAAAAACATTTTTCTCAGTGAAGATATCGCAGAATTTTGCTAATCCTTTAACTTTAGGAAGCATCTCTTGAATGATATGGTCTACATATTCTCCTGTCTTCCCTTTATATTCCGTTGGAATAGCGTGTGCTCCGAGGAAAGTAGGTATAATATCCACTTTATCGGCGCATTGCTCACTGAGTTGACGGATTGCCTCAAGCATAGTCAACTCGGTTTCGGTGTTTAGTCCATATCCGGATTTCGCTTCCACTGTAGTTACTCCCATTTCAGTCATCCGGTCAATAAACCAGGATCCTTTTTTTGCGAGTTGCATAACTGAAAGAGGACGGGTTGCATTCACGGTGGATTGTATACCTCCCCCTCTTTCCATTATGCTCATATACGAGTCCCCTTGAAGTCTCCATTTAAATTCATCAGGGCGGAATCCCCCGAAAATTAAATGCGTGTGAGAATCGACAAATCCCGGGAGAATTACTTTTCCGGCAGCGTCCGTAATCTCATACTCTTCGGCTGTTGAACAATGTGGAAAGTCTAATTTATTTTCTGTTGCGTTTCCTTCAAAAAGTACATATTCTTCTGCTGTACCGACGAAATCTATCTTTCCATCGGTGGATCGTATAACACCATTCCGGATAATTTTAAGTTCAGACATCTCGTCACCCCTACGGGCTTTATTACCCGTAGGAGTAACTATAACGCAATTTTTAAATATTCTACAACCCTTCATAGTCATTGCTTATCGATAACGGCATTGACAATTGCAAGAATCTCAACTTCTTTCATGATTGCTGTGTCTGCAATTTCTTTAGCTTCGGTGAGGATTTTATCCGCTACTTCCCTATCTTTCAGACCCGCGGCATTTATCTTCACGTTTAATTGGGCACCAAGAACCGCAGATCTTGCAGCCAGCGCACCTACCCCTGCATCGCTCACTGAAGCCGGATTACCCTTGGATGCCATTTGTTCCAGAATTTCAAATGCCTTATAAGCTTCTTTCATTGTTCTCAACGGTACTTGGGTAGCATATAAAGTTGCCTCTTGAAGAGCATTGCTTCTTGCCATTTTTTCTTCAGGCGTGTTTTTGGGCATTGCAAAAACATTCATAATGCGATTGAAAGCTTCGGTATCTTCATCTACCAAGGCAATCAAAGAATCCAGAATACTTCTACCCTTTTCTGCTACGTCAGAAAATTCTTCCCATCTGTCATCCCAACCGGCTTTATGTGCAGAGAGATTTGCCACCATTGTGCCAAGAGCTGCAGCTAATGCACCCATATAAGCGGAGATACTCCCCCCACCGGGTGCCGGAGATTCTGATGCCGTCTCATCAGCAAATTCCCTGCATGTCAGATCAACAAGTTTCTTAGCGGTATTGTCTTTAGCCACCATATATTCAATTACCTTTTCTTCAGGATCAAACGGCTTTAGCTCATCGAGCCCCATAGATTTAATGGCAATCTTGATGATTTCACTATCCGGAATACCTAATGAACGTTGCTGCTGGCGTAGATAATGTTTGCCGGCATCGATAAGGGCACGGCGTGGAATAAGACCTACTATTTCGGTTCCAGTAACACGGATACCTCTTGCGGCAGCTGCTCGTGAGACTTCATCAAAAGCTTTGTGAAGAGGGGTCACATTCATATCCGTAATGTTCATTGAGACCTGGGCTATGCCGTATTCATCAATAAACCAGCCAATCGCTTTTGTTCCTTTCAATGTGCCGGGAATCATTATGGTATTACCATGCTCATCTTTCATCGGCTTCCCGGTGACTTTACCACCTTCACGTTGCGGGCGACCTTTCTCCCTGACATCAAATGCAATTGCATTAGCACGGCGTGTGGATGTAGTGTTCAGATTAAAATTGACAGCAATAAGGAAATCACGGGCACCTACTGCCGTAGCTCCGGTTTTTGCAATCCCCTCATCAAAAGTACGATCTCCGAAATCTGCCCCCTTCCCTTCATGACCGAGTTTTTCAGGAAGAGCTTCATATTCTCCGGCTCGACATACCGCGAGATTCTTACGCTCGGGAGTATACGCGGCAGCTTCATAGCAATAGCACGGTATATTGAGTTCCTCCGCGGCACGACGGGCAAGCTCCCTGGCAAGTTCAGCACATTCTTCCAATGTTATACCACTCACGGGTATCAACGGGCAAACATCTGTTGCACCCATTCTTGGATGCGCACCGTGATGTTTTCGCATATCTATAAGTTCAGCTGCTTTCTTCATTCCGCGAAGTGCCGCTTCTATTACAGGTTGTGGTTCTCCTACGAAAGTTACAACAGTTCTGTTTGTCGCCTCTCCGGGATCAACATCAAGAAGTTTAACTTCTCCACCTTCTTCTATCGCATCGGTAATTTCCTTTATTATGTTCATATCGCGTCCTTCACTAAAGTTAGGGACACATTCTATAATCTGTTTCATTCTATTCTATTAATTATTTATTCGCAGATACTAATCGTTCAATATATTCGGTATCAGCCACAAAGGGTTCAGTTATCATAAAACCGTTGATTGCCTGAGAGTCATTCCATTCCTTAACCGTAGACATTGCGTTTTCATTTCTTGCCCACGAGCGACGTGCCACACCACCCATGACATCCCACAACATTGCCTGTCGAAGAATATTATCCACACGTTCTGAGCCGTCGCAGACCATTCCGAAGCCACCATTAATAGCCTTGCCGATCCCGACACCTCCACCGTTGTGAAGAGCTACCAGGCTCATCCCTCTTGCACAGTTTCCTGCAAAGCATTGCACAGCCATGTCAGCCATCACATTCGATCCATCCTTGATATTGGAAGTTTCTCTAAATGGAGAATCAGTACCGCTCACATCATGGTGATCCCGACCCAACATTATGGGACCTACCTCACCATTCCTTACCATTTCATTGAATTTGAGAGCAATATTAAGACGACCCATGGCATCTTGGTATAGAATGCGTGCTTGAGTTCCTACTACAAGTGCATTTTTTTCTGCATCCCGAATCCAGTTGTAATTATCACGATCCTGACCACGTCTATCCGGATCGATACATCCCATGGCAGCTTTATCAGTCTTCACAAGATCTTCATGCTTACCGCTCAAGCAAACCCAGCGGAATGGACCGTAGCCATAATCAAACAGCATCGGACCCATTATATCTTCTACATAGGAGGGCCAGATAAAACCATCCTTTTCATCAATTCCATTACGTGAAATTTCTTTGACACCTGCATCGTAAATGGCTTTCATAAATGAATTGCCATAATCAAAGAAGTATGTTCCTCTTTCCGTTAATGCTTTGATGGCTTTGAAATGACGACGTAAGGATTCATCCACCAGCTCTCTGAATTTCTCAGGGTTTTCATGAAGTAATTTGGTTCTTTCTTCAAAAGAAAGACCGGCGGGGCAATACCCTCCCTCATATACTGCATGGCATGAGGTTTGATCAGATAGCAACTCAATTTTTTTGTTGTGTTCCACAGCATATTCCAGAAGATCCACTACATTCCCATGATAGGCTATTGAGATGGGTCGCTTCTCTGCCATAGCCTTTTCAGCCATTTTGAAAGCATCATCGATATTTTCAGTCACTTCCTGTACCCATCCTTGTGAACGACGTGTTTCGATGCGAGACATATCAACTTCCGCGATAATTGAGGCAGCTCCTGCTATCAGAGCAGCTTTCGGTTGGGCTCCACTCATCCCTCCCAGTCCGGAACTTACAAAAATATGCCCTGTAAGATCTCCGTCCGGAGCAACTCCAAGTTTCATTCTTCCGGCATTAAGAATAGTATTGAATGTGCCATGCACTATTCCCTGAGGTCCGATATACATCCATCCCCCAGCAGTCATTTGTCCGTAATTGGCAACCCCCATCTGCATTGCTTCATGCCAATCATGGAGATTATCAAACATCCCGACCATCATCGCATTAGTGATGATTACTCTGGGCGCATCTTTTTTTGATGGGAATAGTCCAAGGGGATGACCGGATTCTATGACGAGTGTCTGCTCATCTGTAAGTTCTTCGAGATATTTTTTTATAAGTCTATATTGGAGCCAGTTTTGACATACCTGGCCGGTTTCACCGTATGTCACAAGCTCGTAGGGATAAAGGGCTATATCAAAACATAGATTATTATCTATCATTACCTGAAAAGCTTTCCCTTCAAGACATTTCCCTTTATATTCATCTATCGGTTTTGCTTTTAGATCACCTTCTGGACGCCATCTATAGGCATAGATTCTTCCTCGGGTGCGCAACTCCTCTAAAAATTCAGGTGCGGCTTTTTCATGAAGCTCTTTAGGAAGATAACGTAATGCATTCTTAAGAGCTGTCACTGTCTTTTCCGGAGTCAGTGTATATCCGCGATCAGGAGCACGTCTGATACCTCCCTGAAACTCAGGATAGTCAGGCCACTCGGCAGTGAGCAGAATTCTTTGGTTGTTCATATAATATTAGATTTAGTTTTTATAATTAGTTTCGATTGGATTTAGTTAAAGAAGACCCCATTTTTATATTTACAAGGATTTTGTAGAAGGAACTCATCTATATTTAATATCTTTTCACTGATTTAAAGATTTGTCTTCAAAAAGTCTGCAACCTTGGAATATAATTGCGTGCGGGCATTACACATTCTAAGACTATGTTCAAAAGCGGTGAACACCATCATATCAAAGATTTTACCTTCTGATCCAATCTTTGAAGTAAATTTCAATGTATTATAGAAATGGACATTATCATCATTCGTGCCGGACATTATCAGAAGGCGACCCTTAAGATTTTCACTGCGATTAAGCGTGGACGCCTGATTATAGCCCGCTTCATTCTGAGCCGGTGTCAACATAAACCGTTCTGTGTAAATCGCATCATAAAATCTCCAATCCGTGACTGATGCCATCGCTACGCCACATTTGAATGGAGATGAGGTGTCAGTCATTTCCATAAGGGTCATATAACCGCCATAACTCCAGCCAAAGCATCCCATTCTCGAATTATCGATATAGGGAAGTGTGGCGAAATAATTTGCAGCTGTTATCTGGTCAATGGTCTCATATTTCCCTAATTGTTTATAGACAGACCAAGCCCACTCACGATTACGGTTTCCTGTCCCTCTTCCATCGACTGCAGTGATGACATATCCTTGTGAAGCAAGATAATATAAACCGTCCATTTTCCAAGCATTTACCACTTCTTGAGAATCCGGCCCGTTATATTGGTATGCAAGCAACGGATATTTATTTGATTCATTAAACCCGGCAGGAACTATCATATAAGCATCCATTTCCTGGCCATCATTGTTCTTGACTTTAAGAAATCTTTTTTGAGGTGCGGCAGCATATCTCGAAGCATATTCCTTATTTAATTCCACGTCAACGAGTTTCTTACCCGTTGAGCTACAGAGGGTATATTGAGGAGGAATAGATGCACTACTATATTTCCTCAAGAAATATTCATGATTCTTACTGAAAGATGCACTTTCAGTTCCAAGTTCAGGATTAAGTATGGTCATCTTTCCGGATGCAGTAACAGAGGCGACGTTTCTGTTAATCGGTCCATTTATTGTGGTCTGTACAAAACAAACTCCTTTAGCATCTTTGCCATAAAAGTCGGTTATATTGAAATCTCCTTTGGTAACTTGGCGTTTCAGATTGCCGGAGTAATCATATTCATAGAGGTGACGATATCCATCTCGTTGACTTGCCATGATAAACGAGGAAGGATAATATTCTACCATTTGATATGTGGTGGGATCAAGCCAAGCGGCAGACGTTTCTTTGAGCACCTCGTGAGCAACGGTGGATTTAGGATTGACCTTATACAATATTAATTGATTCTGATCGTGGTTCAATACGATTGCCATCAAATTATCCTCTGCTCCAAATTCAAGCGATGGAACATAATCATCTTCCGACAGATTGAGTTGCATGGTCTTAGAAACCCTGGTATCGAGGTTATATGAATGAACCGATACTTTTGCAGTGGCAAAACCTGCTAATGGATATTTATAAGAGTACTCCTGAGGATAGGGGTCGCTTAAGGGTTCAGAATCACAATATCCTTTATACGCATCAAATCCATACATCGGCACTTTCGATTCATCGAAGCGCATGAATGCCAATATATTGTCATCCGAACTCCAGCGTATCGTATTGTCAATGCCGAATTCCTCTTCATATCCCCAATCAGGCACACCATAAATTATTTCATTCATTTTTCCATCCTCCGTTATGGCCCGGTCTGTGCCATAATCGAGATTGGAGATGAAGATATTATTATCACGTGTATATGCCACCATTCGGCCATCGTGGGAAATCACGGCTCCACGTTGCGGCCCATTCTCTGACACTCGAGCAAGAGTGGAACGCATTATATCGTATACATAATACTGAGCGGTGAAGCTACGACGATAAATTTGATGTGAGTCATTCCAAAGAAGTATCTTCTTTCCGTTATCACTGATACTATACCCTTCAAAGGAATCAATTTTCACATTCCCCTTTATAGCATCAATGTCAAAAAGCACACCGATTTTATTACCCGTTTTATAACTGAAGGTCTCTATCTTTCTACCATCGTCTGATATTGCACAATAAGAGACTCCATCAGGCATAGGAGTCATTTCTTTAACCGTTGCGGGAGCGTTTTTCCTGATATCGCAATAATCTTCAGTGGTCAAAGCGAAACATGACCCCGGGATAACAGCCATGACTGCCAACGGAATTAATAATTTGTGTTTAAGGGTATTAAGCATTCTTTGGAAATATTGACCGAAAATGATTCGGAGTATTTAACGAGTTACAGCCATGTGAAGGCCTACAAATTTAGAGAAAAATATTAAATCCTGAGACCGATTCCAGATTAAGAATCGGCTCAGGACGGTATGTAGGGGAAAATTAATAAGAACGTGCAAAAATCACACGCTGAGCTGATGGTTTTCCTGTCACCATGCAGACACCGGGAGTTTTATCACCATCAAAGGGAATACAGCGGATTGTGGCCTTGGTTTCCTCTTTGATTTTCTCTTCGGTTTCCGGTGTGCCATCCCAATGGGCAAGAATGAAACCACCCTCTTCGATTTTTTCCTTAAATTCGTCGTAAGTATCAACGGTGATTGTCTTGGCGTTGCGATATTCTTCAGCACGCTTATAGAGGGCTTCTTGAATATCGTTGAGTTCGGCTTCAATTCTATCAGCGATTCCCTCAAGAGGCATTATCTCTTTCTCGAGAGTATCTCTACGCATTACTTCAACTGTTCCGTTTTCGATATCGCGCTGTCCTATTGCCAATCTTACCGGAACACCTTTTACTTCATAATCGGCAAACTTGAAGCCAGGACGTTTATTGTCAGCATCATCATATTTTACACTTATTCCTTTGCTTCGCAACTCTGAAATGATGGGGGCAACTTTTTCAGTGATTTTCTTGAGTCCTTCGTCATCTTTATAGATCGGGATAATAACAACCTGAATAGGTGCAAGCTTCGGAGGGAGGACAAGACCGTTATCATCACTGTGAGTCATGATTAATGCTCCCATCAATCGAGTGGAGACCCCCCATGAGGTAGCCCACACATATTCCTGTTCGTTGTTTTTATTCAAGAACTTAACATCGAATGCTTTTGCAAAATTCTGACCAAGGAAATGAGATGTACCACTTTGAAGCGCTTTCCCATCTTGCATCATTGCTTCGATTGTATAAGTATTAACTGCTCCGGCAAAACGTTCATTGGCAGATTTTACTCCGGTAATAACCGGGACAGCCATGTAATTGCGTGCGAAATCAGCATATACATTCAGCATGCGGATAGCTTCCTCTTCTGCTTCCTCACTTGTGGCATGAGCGGTATGACCTTCCTGCCATAAGAATTCAGCAGTGCGTAAGAACATTCTGGTGCGCATTTCCCAACGTAATACGTTTGCCCACTGATTGACTAATATCGGGAGATCGCGATATGATGTAATCCAACCTTTATATGTATTCCAAATAATTGTTTCTGATGTAGGACGGATAATCAACTCCTCTTCTAATTTTGCTTCCGGATCTACCACAACTCCATTACCTTCCGGATCATTTTTAAGGCGGTAATGTGTCACGACGGCACACTCCTTTGCAAACCCTTCCACATGTTCAGCTTCACGACAAAGGAATGATTTTGGAATCAGCAGTGGGAAATAGGCGTTTTGATGACCTGTCTCTTTGAACATATCGTCAAGTTGACGTTGCATTTTTTCCCATATTGCGTAACCGTAAGGCTTGATAACCATACATCCTCTCACGGCTGATTGCTCTGCAAGGTCGGCTTTAATTACCAACTCATTATACCATTGAGAATAATTATCGCTTCTCTTTGTGAAATTTTTTAATTCTTTTGCCATTTTTATTTAGAAATGCTTTTTATCCTATTTTCATTAATACATAAGCACTTAAAACTCAAATTATCATTAAGACAGATAGCTAATTATATATACTACCCTACTCTCTGATCATAGAATTCTATCTGCGCTTCTTAATTTACGTTCATCACTACGGATTCTGCTATATGCCAAAATAACCGCACTTATTGCAAGTATCGGAGCCAAAGCTAATGTTGACCAACTCACTGAAGCTCCTTCTATTGCAGTATAACCCAATGTACCTCCCACAACTGCATCAACAATTATGAACAATACAGTGAAAGCACATAATTTCCTTTGTAATTTCAGATTCTTAAATTTTAATATTGCAATTATCGGAATGATAATAGTCATTAGCGAAATGATGAAAAAATACCAGGTATGCATCAAATAGCCGGTTGGAGCTCCATCGGTGGGTTCACCTTCGTATGTAAATCCTAACGACGTAAAGTTAAACGTATAATCTGTAGTTTGAACTTGTCCGAGAGAACAAAATGTAAAACATGCCATTAATACTGCCGCCACAAGGAGGAGAAGATTCTGCCATCTCTGAATAATCATAATTCTATTTCTCGTATTTAATTTATTAAACCGGGTGGACACTATTCTTATTTATGGGGAATAAGTGACCTTTATTTTTTGCAAAATTAATAAAATTCTTCGTTCTCTATGATTTTTGGCGCGGAAATTGTTATATTTGATGGTAGAAAATAATTAATCATGAAGACTGATATAGTTTTATCCGAGGAATTATCTCATCTCACGGAGTCCGGGAGACTAAGAGAGGCTTTTGAATTGGTAAGGAATGAGGCATCTCAAAATTCTGATTGGAAGGTCATTGACAAGCTCAATAAATTAGAAGAAACTTATAAATATATGATTCACTATATGGTGGAGGGTATTGAAGATAAGGGGCGTGAAACTCTTTATTCTTCAATTGTAGAAAACTTACACGATATTTTGGGTGAAATAATTGTTGCCCGTCTTGACAAAGATTCGCCAATGCTGACATCCGAGACCCGACGATTGGCACGTATGCGTGGAGAAACCATCAAATCGCTTGCTGATAAATGGAAGTCCGCAGACACGGTCTTCTCGTTGGCTCTCGAAGCGGATTCCATCAATCAGGATATTAGAAAAGAGCGTGAATCCGCACTTGAGTCTCTTTTTGCATTGATTACAGCGATGACTGTTCCGACAAAGGAAGATATTTCGGTTATAAAAAAGCTTTTAGATGACTTAGATTCTCCTTTCGATTTAAAATGTATAGTTATAGCAGCACTTACAGTCTCTCTGCTCGAATATTATCATTCTAAGAAACTTACAATCCTTGCGGATGTTGTAGAGCGTTCTGATAACGACAGGATTGTGGCCAGAGCATTGACTGGTGTTATCCTTACGCTTGCCATTCATCCCAATCGTGCTCGCAAAGATAAACGACTTTCTACCCGTTTCATGTTATGGGAAGAGAATATAATTCTTTATACAAAATTAAAGGATATAATTATCAATGTCTTACGCACTATTGATACTGAGAGGGTAACTCGCAAGATGAAAGAAGAGATTATCCCTGAGCTGATTAAACTTCAACCTGAATTTTCCAAAAGGATAAAGGGCCTTAATGAGGAAGAAGCTGTCAGCGCATTTGAAGAAAATCCGGAATGGAAGGAATTATTTGATAAAAGTGGGTTGAACTCCAAATTGAAGGAGTTGGATGAAATGCAGGTTGAGGGAGCCGACTTGATGATGGCTTCCTTTGAAAACCTTAAATTCTTCCCGTTTTTTTCCACAATGGCAAATTGGTTCCTTCCCTTCTCGTTTGAACATTCTTCCATCGCGGACAATCCTTTATTCCAGAATCAGAGTCTACGGGATCTCATCAGTGTAGAGGGAATGATGTGTGAATCCGACAAATTTTCACTCGCCTTTTCTCTTAATCGTGTGGATGAAGCGCAACGTAATATGATTACATCCCAGATTGATGGAAGTATGGCTCAGTTTAAAGAAATGATGAAGGATTCGGAAATAAAAAATAAATTCCCGGTATTTGCAACTGAGGTTAGTAAATATATGCGTGATCTTTATCGTTTTTATAAACTGTTCAGACGCGCGGATAATTTTGTAAATCCCTTTGCCAAGCCTTTCCCGCTGCTCGACATCCCCTTTGTCTCTTCATTGGTTCGTAGTGAAGAGCTATTGGTTATTGTGAGTGAGTTTTATTTTCGGCGTGGTTATTATGAATTGTCATTAAAATTTCTCGACCTTCTTCAAGAACAAAATCCGACAGATAGAAGTGTTTTGGAGAAGAAAGGGTATGCTTTACAATGTCTGAAGCGATATCAGGAAGCATACGAATTTTATCAACGTGCTGAACTTCTTGGAGAACCCTCTCTATGGCTTCTACGGAAATTAGCTTCTGTCAGCAGAACACTGAAACGTTATAAGGAGTCTGTCGATTATTATAGACGCGCTCTTGAAAAAGATCCTGACAATATTATGCTAACTATGGGGTTAGGTTCAGTATTGGTAGAGACGGGTGACTTAAAAGAGGCTCTCTCATGTTTCTACAAAGCTGAATTTTTGAGTCCTGTAAGACCGGATATACTGCGTGCTGTGGCATGGACCGAATTCCTTAATAGACGCTTTGATAAAAGCGAGCCATATATGCTTAAGCTTATGGCCTACAATCCCTTCCCTAACGACTATATGAATCTCGGTCATCTATATTTCCTTAAGGGAGATTTTAAAAAGAGTGCGGAAAAATATCTCGAAGCTCTAAATCGATTCAAATCCGATATTCTCTTCGACTCGGCTCTTGAAAACGATATTCCCCTTCTGAAAGAGATGGGTATAAACGAGATAGAACTTCATTTAGTTATAGATCACATCAAATACTCACGCTAAAATATTATCAATTTATTCCCCATCACTGATTTGGGATTTGATATAATTTACCATTTCAGACGGGTTATTGCATCCTAACACATATTGTTTACCATTTTTCATTCTGATGAGAAAGCAATCTGAGGCTTTACCATAAAAGGCATAATATCGCCCGATGTCGCTTCCTTTGAAGATCCCCCAATAACCACAAAAGCCACCGGATGCACAAATCCTGTAAGCACCCATAGTGGGTTGGAAAAGCTCCACACTTTCGATATTTTGAATCTGTAGCTTATGCTTTCTTAAAATGCAACCCAATGTAATTGAATCAGAATCAGACTTTATATATAATGGGGCAAAGAATAATATTGAGCAAAAAAGTAATATATAAATTCCCAACAGGGTATAAAAAGCCGATGGCTCATTTATAATGACGATGTAACCGATTAAGAGTGCACCACACAATATGCTTGTCAATACTATTGAGAATTGGCTTAAGGATATTTTTGACTTCATAGTAGACCGAATATTAATTAGTAAACGCAAATATAACTATTTTATATAAAATCAGTCGAGGAAGAGAAAAAATTTCAGTATTAAATCTGATCAAGGAAATAATAGTGCCTGCATAAATAATTTCCGGATATAGGGTTAATAACTCCTGAATAATTTAGGAAGGAAATCTACTAAATATTTGCGCCAGTTTTCCCAAGTATGACCTCCATCTGTTTCATTATAAACAAACTGATATCCTTCTGAGTATAGTTTAAGTCTCCATTCATCATTCAGTTTTTTTACAAAGTCATCTTTACCACACGCTATATAATATAACTTTGGCGGATTGGAAAACTGTTTTTTTAATTTTTCATCTACATCACCATATATTGAGAGTTCAGCTGAAGTGTATTTGGAAATAATTTTATCTACTTTTTTACCTTTAATGAATGGTAAGTCCTCCTTTAGTTCATTCCATGCTTCTCCCAATTTTTGCATATTGCCTATACTCTTATCACCCAATGCATTGGTTGTTTGAGCTGAAAACAATCCTACATAATCGAAATACGTGGGATTATTGAGAGATATGAAAAGAGTATGAAGTCCTCCTAAAGATAGGCCGGCTATTGCACGATGTGATTTATCGCGGAGTGTACGATAATTATTGTCAACATAGGCTACAATCTCAGTAACGAACGATGATTCAAAATCGCCAAACATAGAACTCGTATTGTTAGCAGATGGTTTTACATCGGGATTATCCGGATCAGCTCCCGGAGCTGCGCCTAAGTCGACATTCCCATTTGGCATCACTACAATCATGGGCTTACAGCGTCTTTCAGATATCAGATTGTCTAATATCTGGACTGCTCTCCCTCCGTCTGCCCATGCGTCTTCATCTCCTCCGGATCCATGGAGTAAATATAAGACGGGGAATTTTTGATTTTTATTGATGAAGTAGGTTGAAGGAAGATAGATGGACATCCGACGTTTGCTCCTTCCTTTAAGGGTTGATGGGTACCACACTTTTTTTACTTTGCCATGCCTTAATTCTTTGGTAACATAATCGTCTGCAATTCCACCTTTGATTATGAAATAGCTCAAAGTATCGGCAATGTCACGGGTAATATTGGAATTTTGAGGATCGGGAATATTCTTTTCATCCACTTCGAATGAATATGTATATAATTCTGATGTCAGTGGTTCCGTGGTATAGCTCCATTTCTCTCCCTCTTTTATCATTTCATATTTACCGGATTTACCGAAAGGCCCGATAAGACGTTTCTTGGGAATAAACGAACCTTTTACATATACTTCCTCTGCATCTGGATTATTATATATGAAAGTAACCGAGTTATCGGAATTTATAATCGGTAAACTTGTCTTATCATCAGCTCGCAGGTGAAGGAAAGACGAAGCTATATAGAATACAAAAGATGCAAATAATATATTATTTATTAATAATGATTTCATGAGTTCTAAATAATTAATTCATAATATTAATACATTCGATTCAAATTTTGTAAACACCGGATTGGAATAATAACCAGGTAATACCTCAAAGAATTTTGAATCACTTTTTAATGAAGTTTCTATCTCATTGAACTCAACGTCGTGTACATTAGTAATAAAGTCTTCAATACATCCCTTTAGTATTTCTCTTTTATCAGGCGAATCTAATATACAGTAGATTGTACTCTCCGGATATAATAGCGCTAATAATAGAGCCAATTCCCCTTGTCCAGCTTTATCATAAATGTAAAAACGTCTAATTTCTGACAGTCCCTGAATCTCACTTTGAGATTTTTTGTAGACTTTAAGTGTCTTTCTTGCATTTACTTCGATATCTCTTCCTTTATAAATATATCTTTGGAAAACAATCGGGATGAATTCTTCAAGGTTGGAAAATTCATAATAAAGCTGCCTGCAATCTGCTGTATATCGAGAGTACAATATTTTAGCTTGAGTTGATATATCGACCGTATCACTTAATTCTTTCCCCGTGATTCTTTCCCCGGTCTTTATACATTTTGTTGCTTTAACACTGAAAAGGGAGAATTTTGGTGTGATATCGGGAATATCAACGATCGATACCGGTATTAAATCAAGTTCAATACTTTGTGCGATTTGAAGTGCTTTCTCAATATTATTCTTTACTTCAGTTTCATTATCATCCTGATTCCACACTTTGTAGCATAGAGTGATACCATACCCTTCGGATATCAAAGGTTTTAAGAGTTCGGTTGTTCTTTCTCTATCGTCATTTATGATTAGGAAATCAGACCATTTCAATAGAGTAAATATAACTGTATTCAATTTAAGTCCGGATTCACACACTAGAATTGCCTTCGGTGAAAGTGACATCAGACAGAATAAGTCAAGTATTGTCCGATTATTTGCGATGAAAAAGGCAGGCATCCCATCATCCTCCTTACAGTTCTCAATGAATTCAAGATTAATTTTAAATACTTTTTCTAAGTCGAATATAAGACAGGAAGATATGAAACACCTGAATAACAAGCGCTTTGATCGGGATGGTTTACTGATAATAAACATTACCGTTCCGGCTATATAACCCGTAATGATCTGAAGGAAAATGATGATTATGCCTAACCCTGCACAGAGAATACTTTTCAATGTGATGGGTTGGTAGCGACGTTTTTCATTGCATTTCACAAGCCAATTAAAGACCAAAGGAGGGAAAAGATATGCCATAATGACCACAGACAACATTCCTACGACAGTGACCTCTCCTAATGAACGTAATGCGGGATGTTTAGCAAAAATCAAAGTACCAATTCCAATAAACATTATTAATGCCGACACGATAATGCTGCTTTTATAAGATGCAAGCAACTTCTTGCGATAGGCAAATTCATACGTCAACCCTTCTGTTATGAATATGGTATAATCATCCCCTTGTCCAAATATGAATGTCGCTAAGATGACATTGACTATATTGAATTTAATATCCAATAATCCCATTATTCCCAAAATCCATATCCAACTGATTGCCATAGGCAAAAAGGATACTATCGCTAACTCAATGCTACCGAATGAAAGCCACAAGAATATGAAGACGATGCATCCGCAAGCAATCCCTATATAGTTGAAATCATTAGATAGAGTATTGGCGATGGAGCCGTTCATACTCTTTACATCAAAAAATTGCGCTCCAAATTCCTTCTTTTTTGAAAGAATATCTTTTACGTGTTCCTCTTCTTCAAGTGGCACCTCTACTGTTTGCACCAAGGAATGTCTCCCGGTTGTTTCATCTTTACTCAAGTTGCCGGCGAAAAGTGAGGATATTAGATTTTCGAAATCTGTAAACTCTTTAATTTTGTAATCGGCATTTACAATCGATTCAAAAGGTTCAAAAGCTGTGGGATTGAAGCCTACGGCAAGTGTAGCACTTCTCAGCGAATCTGTTAATAATATCTTGTGCCTATTGATCATCCGGTTCCACTTTTCTAATTTCTCATATTGTAATTGTTTTGAAGATAGAAATGAAGAAACAGAATTATTCCGTGTCAGTAACTTACACCTTTCTAATGAATCTAAAGTTATATTTATATTTTCATTCTGCGTAAGAGCCTCATCCCAAGATGCACCATTACTCACGATATATAACGTTTCGGCATCTTTACGTGCAGAAAATAGAGTTTGGAAATATGTCATATCTGACTTTTGCTGCTCGGTCATATAATTAATATTTCTCATATCCGAGTCAAACTCTGTCTTAAGGCTGAAGTAACCGAATATCCCTGTCAATAACAGTATGCAGACTACCACATATTTATTCCCTTCCAACGAAACATTCGCCAAACGAGTTATAAGTGTCGGAGAATATGTCGATCCTTCACTTTTTCTTCTTGTTCTTACTATTTGTGGTAAAAATATAAGAACAAACAGAATTGTTCCTATTAAGAGAAGTGAACTGAATAACCCTAAATCATGCAATGCTGGAGCATTAAGTGGAACCAGACATAAAAATGCACCCACCGTTGTCACATTTCCGATAATCAAGGGTGAAATTATCTCTTTAAGTGCATTGCGGGGGTGCGAACTATACTGCAGATGGTCAATTAAATGTAACGGATAATTGACGGCAATCCCCAAAATCACAGATGCTATTCCGATTACTATGATTGAAACTGAGCTGTAATATAAAGCGATCGCTCCCATAGCGAATAGCCACCCCCAGCCAACTGATATAATTATCAGCAGAATATTCCAAAGATTACGAAATACGTAAATCAGTAAAAATAGAATAAGTATACCGGCAATACAAACCGCCAAAATACTATCACTTTTTATTTGATTGGAATTTGAGACTGCAACCACAGGCCCTCCTATAAGGTGGATGTCTATATCCGGGAGAATGGTTTGGGTTTCAGCGACTGCTCCCTTTAATTGTTCAACTAACTTAGCATTATTTTCAGATTCATGCGCACCGAATGAAGATTCAAGAATAACTATTGCCCTTCGGCCATCAGGAGTAAGAATATATCCATCATAAATCTCAAAATTTGCCGACATTCCTTCGGTCTGTAATCTTCCGATCACCGGAGTGAATAAATTTAAGGGATCTTTGGATATATATTGTCCCACCATCCCAGACGATGGAAACATCAATAGTTGTTTATCTTCCAACAATCGGGAGGTGACAAATCCGGGTATGTTCAATAGGCTATCGATTCGTGAATAATCCGAATCAGTTAAAAAATATGGAATATTCTCATATACATCATTGATTACATCGGTCATCTTCTCCATATCGATTGAATGAGTAATATGGGAAAGATATTGAATTGAGTCCCCTTTTTCAACATTTTCTACAAATAACTTTACTGCCTCCACGATTGAGTCGGGTTCTGAAATTTCATCATTCCGATCAGATATAATGGCATAAATTTTATTTGCACCCGAAATATCTTGATATATCGCTAAAGCAGTTTGATTTTCTTCATCCAAAGGAAGGAAATCGGAAATGTCTTCTTTATAGGAGAGAGTAAGGACTGAAGCAACTAAGACACCTGTTATGATTAGGAAAAGACCGATTGTCATGACCGGACTTTTCTTAAACAAATCATATATTCGTAGAATTATTTTTGTCATAATGAAGAGTTGTTATTCATCTTGCATGTAACCGGATTCGCGTATATCCCTAAATAGATGTCATTTAGAATATCTAAATCACAACTCTCGTAACTCATAACTTCCTTCCTCCTCTCTTCAAAAGCCTGTTTCTGCTCTATGGTATATTTACGGGCAAATCGTTCTGTGCCATAACGAAGATCGTAAGCAATATAGTTAGTAGGATGAAGTAAATATGAATCATAAATCCGTTGGTCTGTCATTTTTGCAACTCTCTTTACATAATCTTGTTTTGTCAGATTGTCGAGCTGTTGTAATTCCTCAGTCATTATTGGTTTACATATTTCAATATGCACATGTCCCTTCTCTGCAAATATCCCCGAGATTATACTGTTTAAATCTTCCCCAGGTCGTTTCCTATATTGCGTGATACGGGATTCATATAATTCCAATGCTTTTAAAATATCACATGTCTCCCATTCGTAGGAAATAGCCACAGGGACGATGTTAAGTTCATCCAATGCCTTGATTTTATCTGAAGGATAACTGCTTGCAAACATCGAGATTAGTCCCGGTTCGGTTAGATCCACCCCATCTTTTGTGCGTCCGTTTCTTTGAGCTATCCAGACTGATTGTTTTTTTTCCGTAATCACATGTCTGATATAGTCCGAAAGATGTAAAAAAGCACGGTATAGTTCTTTTTTATTTCCACCGCGCTCAACTTTGAACATCTTGTTAGCTTTCCCTATGTCAATCACTAATGGATGACACATCAGATTGGCGCCGAATGTTATTTCAGAAGTTTCATGACCATTTAGATGAAGCAGATATTGCAACAAGCTTGAATCCAGCATTATGTCGCGATGATTGGATACAAATAAATATCTCTTGTTTCTATCCAATCCCTCTATCCCGCCGTACGTGAATCGAGACACACTCCGTTTTATGATTTGCTCATTCGCAACGGCCATGACTTGATGTTGGAACTGATCAATAGTCCGGATCCCGTTAATCATATTTCTAATATCATCAATATCTCTTTCAGGAAAAACGTACGATGAAATTAACGGGAAGAGTTCACTTTCAGCTATTCTTCGCATGGCTGCCGGAATCTCTGAATCGTAATATGGCCTTATATCATTAAATTTATAGTCCATTTCTCTTACTTCTTACGTTTGTCAATAAATTTGATTGGCTTACGATTATTTGAAGGATTATTGAGCTTATTTATATCTTCAGGTGAAAGTATTTCCACAATGGGCGCAACTCGAATTCTTGACCTGAATCTATCTTTGAGATCTTTAATTATATCAATGGCTGGAGTATCTGAAACTCCTGCTTTAATTATAACCTCATCTGTGTCTGCATAACTATTTTGAACGATTACGACATAGTTAACCACATAGGGAGTGTTATCAAGGACATCATTTATTGCCGGGGGATAAATAGTTGTACCCTTGAGTTTTATCATGTTATTTTTTCTACCTACGATTGGAGTCAGTCTATACGAATTTCGCCCACATTTGCATTGTTCCACTATCTTTCTGCTTATATCTCCAGTTCGAAAACGGAGTAATGGCATTCCTTCCACCCCTAAGGTTGTAATGACAACTTCTCCCACTTCCCCGTCTTTCACAGGCTTGTTATCTTCTCCAATGATCTCAACAATTATAAGTTCCGGATGGACATGACCGCCACATCCGTATGGACATTCAGAAAAGGTTGCACCCATTTCAGTTGACGAATATGTGGCAAACAAATCTACATCCCACTTCTCTATGATTCTGTTTCCCAATAAATTTAAACTGAAATCTTGATTTCTAAGTCCCTCCCCGATACCTATGATACGCTTAATGCTTGAACCACGATAGTCGATCCCGTGGTGTTCAGCATATTCAATCAGGCGAAGGATAAATGAAGGCACGCACATAATCGTATCAGGTTTTATCCTATTTATGGTATCCCATTGTAATTCAGGCATCCCATTCCCCACTCTGATTATACTCGCACCCATTTTCCGAATCCCTAAGAAATACGCCAATCCAGCCATAAACCTCTTGTCTATGGTTGTCATCAATTGAACGATATTCCCCGGTTTGAGGCCTGCGCATTGAAACGATTTCATCTCATTATATGCCAATCGTTCCAAGTCTTTGTCCGTGCATCCGAATGTCACGGGATCGCCCAAAGTGCCGGAAGTAGTGATATAATCAACTATTTTTTCTTTCGGCACACACAGAAAATCATCATTATATAATTGTAGATCTTTCTTTTCCGTAAATGGCAATTCAGCAAGATCTTCAATAGTCCTGATAGTATCAATGTCTATTCCATTGTTAACAAACACTCGTTTATAAAAGGGGGAATGCTGATTGAGATATGATATAGCCACTCTAAGACGCTTGTTTTGATAAGCGGTGATTTCTTCTGTAGATTTGAATTCTATATCTTGATTATCTATTATAGTTGTCATTTAAAAATCTCATTTATCCAATTAATAAAATCTTCTTTCCAGGCAATCGCTTCTGAAGTAGTCTTTTTAGGATCCGCACCGAAGCCATGTCCTCCGGTTCTATATTGCACATATCTATGATTCACACCCTTTGATGTCATTGCAGAATCAAGCAACTCGGAATTATGATAATCGACTATCGGATCATCAACGCAATTCATCAGGTAAGTGGGAGGCATATCTGTCCGGATATGATTTTCTAACGATAGGGAATCTTTCATCTGTTTGCTGATGGATTTCCCTTCACCCAACGCCCCACGTCTTGAGCGTTTATGGACACACTTGGCTTTCATCGTGACTACGGGATAGATGGGAACAATGAAATCAGGTCGTAAAGAAACCGATGGTTGTAGACCAAACACAGAAAGGACATCAGTATCAAAAAATAGGCCTGACATGGCGGATAGATGCCCTCCGGCTGAGAATCCCATCACTCCTAATTTGTCAGGGTCTATTCCATATTCAACTGCATTTTCTCTCACCAATTCGATTGCTCGCTGCACATCCTGAAGCATATCGGGATACCTGTTTCCACGTGAGAAGAGCCGATAACGTGTGATAAACGCCGGGACTCCTCCTACTCTATATTCAAGCACAAAAGCTGAAATCCCTCTTGATTGCAACCACTTCGCAACTCCGACACCTTCCGTTTCTTTATCTAACCAGAAATAGCTGCCGCCGGGACAAACTATACACGCGATATTATTACTTCCCTCTGCGAGATATGGAGTTAACTTGACTTTTGCATCACACCTTGTCCCTTCCCAGATATTAAAGCTGCTGCTTGCATACAGAGAAACCTGGGATAAAAGAAGTATTATCCCCGTTATTACGATTTTATTTATTAGCTTCATTTATCTTACGTACTAAATAATTGGTTCCTAAAATTGCCTCGGAGGTAATGATGGAAGTAAGTGGAACTCCGCATATTCCGTGAAGATTTATATTCTGACCGGTTAGCAAAAGGTTCTTTACTTTCGTATATACCGGAAGCTGAGATAAAATCAGATTTACACAATCCTTCCTATACCCGAAAATTGCCCCCTCTTTGGTGTTGTAATAATCCCGGATAGTCAGAGGAGAAGATGAATACACATTGGCAATCATTTCTGAAAAACCGGGAAATATATTCTCCAGTCTCGAAATAATTTTATCGGCTTGTTTCTCTTTCCAAACATAATAAGATTTTGGTCTGTCACCCGATATTGACATTTCCCATTGTTTCACCTTATCATAGCGCATAATGCAATGCACCAAAAGTCTGCTTGCATATTTACCCTGATTCACATCAGGAGGTGTCATAAACATGAATCCCTTTGGACAATCATCTTCATCATAGTGATCTTGTGTCCACATTGATCCATAATCTTCCATATAATAGCATGTATGGTCAATATATGGAAACATCCCGGTTTTTAAATCAATATATAATGAAAAGGCAGAATAAGAAACAGGAATGTCATTCAATCTATTCACAAATCCACGGGGAAAAGAACCTTCTGGCAAAAGTTTAAGCATTGTCACCGGATGGATTGAGGATATGTACCAATTTCCCGTGAATTCTTTTCCCGTTTGTGTTGTGACCTTAGTAATACTTTTATCCTCAACTTCAATTCCAGTTACCTCCTCGCCTGCTAATACCTCCCCTCCATGAGCGGTGATTAGTTGTTTAAGTTGATCTGCCAATTGCTGGCTTCCATTTATAAAACGGGAAGCTCCATTGATATAAAGGACGTTAATTAGAGCATGAACATATGCAGGAGTGTGACCTTCAATCCCCCCATAAAAGGGATTAAGGTATGCGAGCACTTCGCGTAATTTAGGGTCATTAACATATTCATTGATCAGTTTATCTGCAGGATAAGTAAATTTTTCGGAATGGATCTTGATCTCTTCGGAGGTTTCACGAAGATAAAATAATCCCTCTTCTTCCGTCAGTTTATATATTTCATCAACATACTTCCTTATTCCTGTTTCTTCGTGTGGAAAACAATTTATCAGATATGAAGTAAATTCCTCCTTTCCTGATGGAATCTTATACACATCGCCCGGGCGATGATATATGATTTCATCCATACAGTCGCTGTCAATATGATGTATTTGAAGGTTATCAAGAATACCGAGGTATTTGCATATCTTATATAAGCTACCACCCTCTTCGAATCCCCCCATTACGTGCATTCCGGTCTCGAATATCTTATTATTCCGACGGAAACATTGGAGTCCACCTCCAATGATACCGTTTTTTTCAAGCACAGTTACTTTAAGACCGTTTTTGGCAAGAAAAGCTCCCGTAAATAATCCTCCGATCCCTCCCCCAATAATTATTGCACACTTATTCATTTGTTCGTAACAATTATTTGTTGGTAAAATCTTTATTCCTGTATTTCAAATTTTTATCCTGATTGTTGTTTCAGGATCAAACATGCCAATATTATTCTGATGACCGGACATATTGTCATCCAAGATAATAGTTTTATCAAAGCCTACCCCCTCTATGAAATAGTCGGATGACCAAACCGGATGATATATATGGAGATTCTTGGGTAAATGGGATGTCTCTCCCGCCACTTTATATTTTTTAATATCCTCTTCAAAGGAGAAAACCTGAACATCCTTATTGACCAAAGCATATAGCAAAGGAAACACTCCTATACCACCATTAATAATCCGTACAGTTTCTATCGAAGGGCTCTCATTATCGATGAATGGTGAAAGGGTAGATAATTTCTTCAGTATTTTTTTACATTCCGATACTATCCACCATCCTCGATATGCATATTTATATCCGACAAGACTCTTAAAATATAAAGCCTTTTCATTTTTGAGCGCAATAGAATTATATTCCTCCCTTATGAGTTTTCTAAATTTCGATCCTTTTGAGAGCATGGATTCATTATCATCTGGATTATATGGAACACGATTCAAGATACGAAGAGTGATTACTCCCTTTCGAAGCATGAAATCTGTTTTAGGAAGATAATGTCCGGCTCCGTGTAGTGTCATCGGGACGATATCAAGTTCAAGTTGTTTAGCCAAATGGAATGCTCCTTGATGGAACCGGAGTATCCGGCAGTCTTCAGATCTGGTGCCTTCAGGAAAAACTACTATCGAATATCCTCGGTCTTTCAAATCGCGCAGCCGGGGTATTATAACATCCATTCCGGCTGAAACCGGGAGAAACTCAGCTCTATGAATGATTCTTCCGTAGAATGCATTGTTCCATACCCAATCATTGGTTAAGAAGATCAATTTAGGATATATCGACATGAGAACTGGCAGATCGAGATGCGATTGATGATTGCAAATTATCATGGCAGGTTTCTCAAAATCTTCATGACCTGCATTTTCATATACCACTTTTGCTCCGGGAAAAAGTTTTGTCAGGAAATTCGATACCCGTTGGAGCATTAGATGTAATTTAAATCTCTTTCTTTCAGTGTCTTTCCCAATGCCGAAAGTAATAAATATCAAAGGGGTAAAGATTCCAACTGTCAAGAATAGAAAAAATACCATACCGTAGATTGAGCTTGCGAGTCGTCCTAAAGTAGTGGCTGCCTCTTTTTTATCACCCCTTTTCCTCGTAAAGGGCCTGAACTCTTTAGAAAATAAACGTCTTTGAGTTAACGCGCGCCAAATTTTCATAGGAAACCCGTATATCAAAGCAGCCACACACAGAATGGTATTCAATATACTGATTCGTGTAAAATCCAGTGCCGGTTTGAAGTGAGAAATACGTTCTGCCTGAGGTGGATAATACACCCGGATCGGTATGGAAACTATGTCTACTCCATTCCAAGCGGCAAACACGAGCAATTCAAGTTCAGCCTCATATCTGCTTGTCAATAATGAAAGACCATATAGTTTTTTCAAGGGATATGCTCTATAACCTGTCTGTGTATCCTTTAATTTCTTTCCTGTCTGGACTGTAAACCAAAAATTTGAAAATTTATTTGCAAAGGAACTTCTACCGTTGATATCTACTTGAGATAAATCTCTTTCTCCTATAATAATGGAGTTTGGATTATCAATTATTGCCTTTGCAAAATTCGGAATATCATCAGCATAATGTTGTCCGTCTGAATCAATAGTGATTGCATACTCAAATCCATTTTTTAATGCATATTCAAAACCTCTTTTCAATGATGTACCTTTCCCTTTGTTTTCGTTATAGGAAACGATATTGATTTTGTTGGAAAATGATTCCAAGATCTTTGAAGTTGAATCAGTGCTCCCGTCGTTTACTACTATAACGTGCGGACAATATTTCAGTACTTCAGTTATAACAGCATGTAATGTTCCGGCATTATTGAATGTCGGAATCACTACACAAATTTTGTGATTGCTGATTGTTTCTGTAATATATTCCTTATCCTGATTATTCATCTATATTATATAGAAGAGATAGTTTTGCACATACATTCCGTTCCGAAGCAACCGCAACTGTCACTTTCACGGTCTGATTGATTTCATCCACAATCATCTTGGTGAACGAATATCCGATTACTTCAGTTTCAACCGGATTGATGACCGCGAGAAATTTTGCATTGATTATCTCGCGAAGTGAAATCCGTTTGTTCAATAATCCCATTAAAAGTTCACCCGCTATTTGAATGATGCATACGCCCGGAGTTATCGGGAGATTCGGGAAATGGGCTTTATAGATAAAACATGCTTTATTAAGAGTAATTAGACAATAGTCCTCTCCCCTCTCGGTTATCGCATATAAATTATTCTTCAGTGTCATCTTCGTGGATCTGATAAATTTGATGAAACGTGTAAATAATCTTTCTTTTTTTGTTTATTATCGTGATTTGCCCGTCATCTTCGTCAACGAGGTAATTATTATTTTCTGTGATAGGTAGTCCATATATGTTTTGTAGAATATATCTCAAATCTTTTTGGAGTACTCGTTTTATATACCATTTATTCAACATGCTCATCACTTCTTGGAGCTTGAGCTTGTTTTTATTTTTATCATATATAAAAGAGACTGCTGAGACTCCAAATTCATTTATGATAGTTCCGGGTATAATTTTGTTTTCATCCTTAGTGATAAGTATACCTGTGATATTTCCCCGTCCGACAGAAATGTCAATTGCAAATCGTTTTGTCGAGAGTGAATCTGTTTCCGATAGTTGTGGTTGAGCCGCAGCCGTGAGGAAAAAACATAAAATACTAAGGAATAGCAAACAAACTTTCTTTAATTTGCCCATTGTTTACTACATTACTGAGTTTGATATTGGTCCTGTCTTTATTCTTTTCAAAGATGTTCAGTTCTGAGATTAAGGTATTTGACTTATTGAAAATCAATTCAATCTTAGAGAACATCTGTTTCATCTCCTTTTTCTTCGGAATCAATGTCACGA
This sequence comes from uncultured Sangeribacter sp., assembly GCA_964521885.1. Classification (GTDB taxonomy): domain Bacteria; phylum Bacteroidota; class Bacteroidia; order Bacteroidales; family Muribaculaceae; genus Lepagella. The sequence goes on from CAZFUF010000001.1 coordinate 307,646, forward strand.
TCCATGAAGTTTGATTGGCAGCGATGGAAATCGAAAAATCCGTCTTATTTGATAAAGCTTTCCCGGTGACGGTGTTCATCATAATGCGTGCAATTTCCTTGAAAACTTTATTAGAGTTGGTATCGATAACATCTTTTTTGGATTTATTGCCGACGAATGCTTTTGTGCCATTGAAAAGAAATAGATAAGAATAAGGGGAGGTGTATTCCCATCTCAATTTATTTGGTTGAGCATAGTACATATTACCCCTTGAAACCATCTTGTCGCTCAGTAAAGAAAGATATTTCGTTTGAACAAAAGAACAACTCATAGTCTTAAGACTGGAAGTTGCCTTATTTATCCTTGAGATTACGTTTTCTTGTTCTTTAATTGAAAGGGAAGATGCCGACACATGGCATACGCACCCTATGAAAATCATTAATATTGATAATATTTTTTTCATATAAATCTATTTTGCGACGAATATACATCCCACCATAATTAATGCAACACCAATCCATCTACTCCATGATACGGTTTCATGTAGGAATACTATTGCAAAAATCATTGCAAATACATAGCTCATGCTTGCCATCGGATATGCCATATTTAATGGGAAATGCTTTAGAATATACATCCATAGAAGCGACGCTCCTCCAAAAAGGATTCCACAAATTAAAAACCACCAGTTTGTCAGTAGATCAACCCAGAAAGCAGCAGTCCAAGAGAAAGTTGGCATCTTCTCGAGTGCCAGCTTTAATGTAAGCTGACCGAAAGAAAGCATTATGCTTTGTATTATTGACAGTCCAATTAATTGCCACATGACATTATATCTTTCCAAGTCGAATTATTGACCACGCTGTTCCATCGGAATGATTAAGTATGGTAATATTATTAATATCAACCGTATGAGGAACAGAGTCCACCTCCAGGAATGTGGGGATTATTTGTTTTTCAATTATTTTGACTCCCGTGTAAAATCCCAATGCAGAGGATGAAAAATTGTCACCGAATACATTTTTATATCGAAGACAATAAGGTTTGAATGATAATATATCAATCACATCATGGTATGGTTTATCATTCAGATCATTCCCGTTAATGCCAATCACAAGAATCCTGTCTGACTCAGGAGTCAGAAGAGCGGCTATTTCATCTGGAGATGGTCTGTATAATATCTGGACATCTCTTATCTCACATTTATCTGTGTCTTCCGGTGTGGATGTCAGAATACAAGAAACTGATGTTTCAGATATGAAACTATATTCAGGATGAGACTTAGCCAAGACAAGATTAGTAAAAGGAGTAATCTCGTCATGAGCACCTACTAAAGCCGAATCAATCATTCCGGCGTTTATTTGAATCCATGCATCAAGCAATGCGCTCTCAAAAGATATTCCCTTATGTGAATAGGTATTATTATACCCATGATTTTTAAGGATAATAGCTATTAGAGAGCTAATGGTGTTATGAGTTGATTGCATGAATAATGTCGGTTTAAGACAATTTTCACCGAATCTGCTCATATCTATGAGGAATTTCTCCGAGTTTTCCATGCAGCCCATTCCGGTGCCCGTGATAATTGCATCAGGTTGAGTTACAGATGAATCGTTTAATGCCGTAAGCGCAGTGCAAACGGTACGCTTTAGTATTTTGCTCATTCTTCGAGCCTCAGCAGGGACTATCAATCCTTTTGTATCCGGTTCTTGCGCTCTGACATAAGCTTCCTGATAAAATATCGGTGAGTTGAACCAGTCATCAGAAAGTGGCTTTTGACAAGATACCTGTGAAATTGAATTAACAAAACAACCGTGTGCCATTATGCTTGATATTTAGAAAAAATCAAGGTTGAATCATTCCCTCCGAACCCGAATGAATTGTTTATAATATTTTTAACATCAGGTGTATAGACATTTTCTGTCACCGGGACGCCCCCCGGAGCAATAGGATTTACCCATCCCGGATTTTTAGGCACTAATCCTGTGGCGAGCACCAAAAGACTGATCACAGATTCGATAGCCCCTGAAGCACTGGTGGTATGACCTGTGAAGGATTTAGTGGAAGAGAACAATGGTAGATTTTGTCCCCAGATTCTCTTCATTGCAGCCAATTCAGTAGAGTCATTATTGGGAGTACCTGTGCCATGTGCATTGATGTAGTCAATCTGTGATGGACTTAATCCTGCCATTTCCATAGCTTTGAGCATTGCTTGATAGGCTCCTTCTCCGTTCTCTGAAGATGCAGTCTGATGGTAGGCGTCACAAGTGTTGGCATACCCTTTGAGAATACCTAATATTTTGACATTTCTTTTCAAGGCGGATTCTTCACTTTCCAAGACGAGATATGCAGCTCCTTCTCCCAAATTTATTCCGGATCGACCTTTATCGAAGGGACGACATATCTCTTTATCCAGAATCATTAAAGTATTAAAGCCATTCAGGTGAAATCTGGTGAGAGCTTCCGCCCCCCCGACAACAGCCATGTCTACCATTCCTGTTTTAATCATGTTTGCTCCAAGAATAATGGCATTGGCCGCTGAGGAACATGCGGTAGAAGTAGTAGTGACAATTTTAAAGTTGCCGATATTGTCAGCTATCATCTCCGAAGAATATCCGCAGTCATTATATTTAAGTTGACTACACTCATCCGATTGAGCATCAGACTCGAATACAGTCTTAAAATGACGCTCGGTCTTATCCATCCCTCCAACGGTGGTCCCGCTGATAAACGCAGCTTTTCTTAAATTAAATGTTGATAAGCGTGCAGTATCAACAGCTTCTCTTGCTGCTATTATCCCCAAAAGAACCGTGCGGAGTTCTGCTATTGGACGATCAACTCCGAGTATCCGGGACAGTTCTGCATTGGACAATGCGACCTCTCCGACCGGGAATTCCTCATGCTCCGTGGAGAGATAGGATATTCGACCAATTCCGGTTTCCCCTTTCTTTAGACTTTGAAAGGTCGCATCAATTCCGACACCTAATGCCGATATAATTCCGGCACCTGTCACGACTACCCTCTGTGCCATGTTTATTTCTTTCGATTCTTATTTACATAATCAGCTATAGATGCCACTGATTTAAATATTTCTTTCCCTTCTGCCGGATTGGAGAGCTTTATTCCATATTCTCTTTCGAGAAGCACAATGAGTTCAAGGGCATCAATTGAATCCAATCCAAGTCCTTCACCGAAAAGAGGTGCATAAGCATCAATATCCTGAGAGGTCATGTCTTCAAGGTTAAGTGCCTCAATAATCTGATTTTTAAGTTGTTCTACTAAATTATTCATTTTTGTATATTCCTTATTTGATAGTTATTAAAAGTTTTAGATCTGCGAGATAATCCTTTTCATCATTGAAATCGACCCATCCGTATATTATTTTTGATGGATTGGAAGTCAGCAATGAATTCTTCACTATCGAATCCATATACTTCTCATCGTATTTATCAGCGATATAGAATGAGGTCTCCCCATAAATTTTATGACGGATGGCAATCTCCCCGGTAATGATGTTGGCGAGAGTGTAAACGAATAAGGCAGGACTTGGAAAGTAGTTTTCGCTATCGTTAATGGTTTGCTCATAATTGCGGTCTGAGATTAACGAACCGTTTTTATTGAATAAAATTATTGCACAATCCTCCTTCTCGTCATATGAGAACCCCTTTAAAAGAATTTCAGCTGCCACAAATCCTAATTTACACAGTGAATCCATCTTAAAGAATTTCGGATAGTCCCCGGCAAATTCGCGATATAGATCTGTAATTCCTTTTTCTGATATGGTCTCACCATTATATGTGGTTTTTCCCGGAGTAACAATGACCCGCGCTAATGACTCCATTATCTCTCACCTCCTTTCCTATATGCAATTCCTGCATTTGAACCTCCAAATCCGGATAGAATTTTTATAAAGGCTTTCTTATCGGTCTTTCTCAGCGTGTTTGAAATATTCAGTCGACATGAAGTCCCTGTTTCGGTAAATCCTACAGTAGGGAGTACTACTCCGGAGTCAATTGCCTTCATCGACAATATGGTTTCTATAACTCCGGCGGCCCCGAGGGTATGTCCGAAAATCCCTTTTAACCCGTTCACCGGGATTTCAGTAAGATAGGCACGATTAATGGCTAGGGACTCCATTTCATCATTATAAGAAGTGGCTGTGCCATGTGCATTTACAAAAGCCAATTCTTCAGAATTAATGTATGTCAGAATATCAGATAAGACTCTGTATGATCCTTCCCCGGTTCTTGACGGACCGGATATATGGTTGGCGTCATTATGAATCGAGCTTGCGACATATTGCCAGCTGTCACTCTTCTTGTAATGTGTCCTTTCTAAAACAATAGTGCCGATGGCTTCCCCGAGATTGAGTCCGCAACGATTTTTATCGAAAGGCTTACAAGGAGTGTTGCTTAATGCTTTGAATGATTGAAATCCTGAAATAATAAATTTCGACATTATGTCACACCCGATAACCACTGCATATTTATATTTTGAAGACAGCAATTCCCTTATGGCAGCGATCTGTGCGCATACTCCGGAGATACAGGCGTTTGATACAATTATAGGCAGATTGGAATTCCCGAAATAATCCGCAATGACTTTCCCTGTGTGATAAAGATAACTTCTTTGATCCAACGGGTTATCAGCAAGATGGTCAACATTCCCTTTTGTAGTTGAAATGACGAAGATAACGTTCTGCTCATTTGCTGACAGATTACAAGATTTAATTGCCTGGCTTGCCGAAAAAATGCATATTCTTTCAAGAAAAGAAAGTTCCGGTGTCGGTCCTATTTCATCTGAAATAATCCGGGAAATATATTCCCTGTCTAACAATGAACCGCAAAAGGGTTCCGGTAACCCGAAAGAATGCTCATGCACCAGCAGCTCACTTTTGCATGCAAGTACATTGGCAAAGTTCTCATCAGTGGTCAATCCCAATGGAGAGACAATGTTATCGGCTATCTTTATGATCATATCACTTCCCATTGCTTTTTCCATTCCGAATAAAAATCAGGATTTTCCCAAACCAACTGATAGTTTCTATCCAAAAATACCTGTACAGACCTCCCTGTGGCATAGATCTCACCGTCTCTCTCATCTTTAATTTGATAATCGAATACTATTTTAGCAGATTCGGTTGGGACGTAGGTAATCTCTATAACAGGTTGCATTTCATATATAAGCGGCTTTTTATATTTGAAAGATAGTTCCACCAATGGTGCATAATAGCCATTGGAAAAAATCAACATGTATCCAAGCCCGTATTTTTTACCAAACTCTTCACGTGCATCTTCAAAATATAGCGGATATGAACCATGCCAGACTATATTCATTGAGTCAACTTCACTGAATCGAATATCAAATTTTCTTCTTGCAATAAGTTTCTCCATTATTATTATCCTTTAGATTCAGTATCGCTTAAAGCAATTTTCATCTCTGATTCAGCAATGATTTCATCCTGTACACATACATTAGCCTTCACCATAGTCATGCCGAATATCTCTTCTATTGTAAGAATTGAAGTTGTCATGGTTTCTCCGATCCTTGGAAGTCTATTTAACTTGAGATTTCTTATAGCTCCGATAAAACCAATCTGAATACCTTTTTTAAGAATATATTTATTTATATATCCGATTCTTGCAGCACATGTCTGAGCAATATTTTCGACCACTCCCGATGCAGTGAATATATCATTTTCCGTAAATATATTATCTTTTGAGACTGTGGTTTCTGTCACAGTTTTTTCCATGTCAAAGTGGATTAGTTTCCCAACCATGATAAATGGCTCTTTTTGCGGAAGAAGCTCTTGAATGTCAATATTTGTAGGTTCCATTATTTTGCCCAGAAATCAAAAAAATTATACCATTGTGTCGGGTATTCCCTAACAATTTCTTCCAATTCTTTCACATATTGTGAGGCAAGTTTTTTAGCTTTGATCTTTGTCTTGTCTTTATCTGCAACATCAATTGGTTTGATGGTAATATGATAATGCTTGGTCCCAACCTTCATTACTGCTACAAATAACATAGGGACATTTCTGACGGCCGCCATAATAAAGGGTCCCTGAGGAAATTTTGCCTCATGACCAAAAAAATCAAAGGCAAAATCTTTCTGTGAGCCAAAGACTCTGTCTGCCGGCATGCTGAGAATTTCTCCGTCTGAAAGAGCTGCGTCAATCACAAACAAATGCGACATATCTGCTTCCATTGGAATCATCCGGATATTGTTCCCCTCAAACAGTTTACTTCTGTTTGCCATTACCGATTCCTTCTCTCCACCAAAGACCAAAGCATTAAATCGCTTATCCTTAGCTATTAAAGAATATCCAGCGATTTCGTAGTTGCCGATATGGGAGCTTAACTGGATAAATCCGGATTCTCCCTTTGACATCTCCTCCCACTTGTCATAACCGTTCATTGTGATCTGAAACTTCTTTCCCGCATACATGGCGAATTTATCGATCACTACTTCTGAAAACGAGCAATGATTTCGAAATGTCATCCAAGCGGATTTCAATACCCCATAACCAAGTCTGTGGTGAAAGAATTTATAGATTGCCTCACGCGCTGAAGAATTGACAATTAGAGTGAATGGTACAATGAATATTTTGGTAAATGCGTATAGCAAACGAACATCGATGACTCTCAAAAATTTTATGAGCCATCGGTGCATCCAACTATTACCATAGGTGGTTCCTACCCAGTTATCGTGCTTTAACTCACTCACTTAGAGTGTACTTCCCTTTGTTAGTTGTTAACATTCTTATCTATATAATTGTAGAAATCATTGAGCGTCACGACTCCGACCATCTCTTCAGGTTTAATCTTAAATCCGAAGACCCTCTCTACAATTACCACAATATCCACGAAATCAAGGCTGTCGATGCCAATGTCGTCTTTAAGACGGGAGTCAGGCAAGATTTTATCTTCGTCTACCTCCAACTCATCTATAAGAAAATTACGAACCTTATCTTCTATTTCTTTGTGTTCCATTATATATTATATTATTTGGTTTATTTTTTTAATCTACAGACAAGTATACTATGACCTTGCCCAAGATAGTCATGTATAGTCTCGATTTCCAGACCTGCGGTCTTTACCAATCTTTCCATATCTTCGGAATGATACATCTTACTGTTACCATTTGCGATGGCAGTGAAATATAGACTGGTCAGCGTCAGACAAAGGGCGGCGGGTTCAAAACGCTGCCTATCCCATAGTGTCTCCATTATATAAAGTTTTGAATCATGATCCATTACTTTGGAAGCACGTTTCAGAATACTGACTATTTGGCTTTCACTGAAACAATCAAGGAATTGGCTCATCCAGATTGCATCGAATTTCCGATCCGAAGGCATTTCTGTTGATTCATCAAGGAGATTAACACCAAGACCATTTATACGTTCTGTCCCGGGATTGTTACTGATGTTTTCTTTCATCATGGCAATCTGTTGAGGAAGGTCAAGTATCGTTACCTTGACTTCTTTATTGTAATTGACACAACGCATCGCCCAGTGACCGGTATTTCCTCCGACATCCAATAATGTCTTCGGTTTGTTGTCAAACACTATTTCGAGAGCTTGATCAAAGGAATTGTCAGAATAGAAATGGTCAAAACCAAACCAACTGTCCTGTATATGTTTTGGTAGAGAGGATAATCCTTCATAAACAGTAGGCCAATCCCCGAGAAATTTCAAACCTTCCGGTTTCCCGTTTAAAAGTGATTCTTCAAGATTGAACCAGCCGAGATAGTTTACGTCATGATTAAAATTGATATTAACGGCGGTTGCCGGGTCGTTGATCAAGAACCATCCGGTTTTAGTGAGACTGAACTTATCGGTGTCTTTGTCGATTAAGACAATTCCTATACATAAAGAGGCTTCTAAAAGACATTTGGCGGCATAGAGGGAAATATTGGCAGATTCTGATACCTCACTCACAGTCATTCCATCTTCACTATTGCGTAACATTTCAAGTATTCCAAACTTCACCATAATACGTGCTGTTTGAAATATGACCGGTCCAAATGCAATGAATTCTGCAAGACGTTGTGCCTCGCGAGCTGATAGTTGTTCCTTTGTATATTTTTTCTCTAAATCCGGAAATAGATTCATACTTTATATCTGAATGTCGTTTTATTGAGGAATTAATTATCTCACTTCATCGTTAAGTATAATGAGAAGGAGCTTGTCAGAATCTATGTATTTTAGGAGTTTGTTGTGTAGACAGTCTGTCCTGTTGTAATTGAATGAATCCAATTACAACAGGACAATATAATTTATTTACCTTTCTTGATACGCTTAGCAAGGTATTTTGCAATTCCTTCGTAACCTTCTTCAAGTGCTATCTGATAAGTGAAGCCGCTATTGCTTTCTTCGTCAATAGTGAATATGGCGACATTCTCACCAGATTTTTTATCCTTGATAGTAATGTTACCCCAAAGTTTGATACCAATTCCACCTTTGAATGACATTACATTGACGAATACATCAAGATTAGTAATTTTTACGATAAATTCATACTGAGCTTCGTCAGCATTTTCTGTCATTTTAAATTTCTTGGAATTGTCGTTAAATTCTCGCACAAACTCTTTTGCACATTCAGGAATCTGCTCATCCACATTGGCGAATCTTTCATCCTTTCGGAGAGGCTTCTTATTATCAAATTGGGTGTCAGCCATATCAATGACTACACATCCTATACCACCATCCTTAAGAGGGGCAATTGAACCGTCGGTCAACTTAATGTCATCACCGGCCATTGCTGTAACGCACCCTGCGAGCGCGATAAGCATTGTTAAGAGAAATTTCTTCATAAGCTTGAAATTTAAATTAAAGGTTACTACTGTATTTTATTCCGTTTCTCGTATGATTCGACAGCATTATCATCTATCCCAAAATCAGTACAATTATCCGTATCTATAAAGGAAGGTAGACCTGATAGAAATCCCTGATAAAAACCACGAGGACTTGTTCTTTTTCCTATAGCTCTAAAAGCATCCTCTCCAATATCCTTTATATTACTTGGAAGATAAAGCTCGATAAAGTTATCAGCCGAATGATTTCCGCACAAGTAAAACGCATCTCTTCCAATTCGGTCTATATTTTCTGGTAAAATTATTTTTTTCAATCCGGTACATCTACTAAAAGCTGCTATACCTATTGCTTTTAGGGTCTTAGGAAATAAAATATTTGAAATTTTACCTTTTCTTTTAAAACAGCCATCTCCAATTTCCGTAATAGTATATTTTTCTGAGCCAATCATAACATATTCAGGTATTAAAAGTGTCGGCTCTTTAATATTAGATTTAATGATTTTTAATTGTCTTCTGGGTTCATCGACCAATAAAGTCATTATATTGGCATCCCCAATCTTTACTGTGACGTTTCCCTTCTTATCCACTTGATAATCATACGAATTTACTATTGCTTCTTCTCGTAGATTATCAGGATGAGGAGCATTGGCCTGTTTATTATAGTCAGAATCATTGGAAGGGTCAATTTTAGTGCCGTCTGCTTTCTTTATAATAAGAATATTCTCTTTGAGAAGTTTATTAAAATTGGCATCTGCATCCTCGGTCAAGGGGTAGTATACACTTGTGGAAGTAAATTCGAGATTGTAAACATTCAGACTTTCTCCATTCTGCATCACAATCATATCAGGCTCCGCTGCGAGAGAAATCCCGCAGGCAATGATTGATAGTATTATGGATAATTGAAATATTCTCATTTTTTTAAATTACTTACTGACTGCCGAATATTTTTAAAAACCAATGCACTGTTGGTTCCTCCAAAACCAAAGGAATTGGAAAGAACGATATCAAGTGGCTTTTCAATGGTTTCTTTGGCAATATTGAGATTTTTCGCGTGCTCACTTGGCTCATCAAGATTTAAATTGGGCGCTACAAAACTATTTTTCATCATGAGAACACTATATACGGCTTCGCTTGCACCAGCCATCCAACATTCATGTCCGGTCATAGACTTGGTCGAGCTGATTAACGCTTTCTTCCCGGTGAACAGGCGGTCAAGAGCTATCGCTTCGAAATCATCTCCCTGAGGTGTGGATGTCGCATGTGCATTTATATAATCAATCTCATCAGGATTTATTCCTGCATCCTTCATTGCGCGTGACATTGCCTTGACTGATCCGTCGTCACTCGGTTGAGAAATACCTCCACCATTAGATGAAAACCCGTATCCCACAACTTCTGCAATAATCTCGGCACCACGAGCCATAGCGTGTTCATAATCTTCCAGAACCAAAGCAGCAGCTCCCCCACTTGGAATCAATCCGTCACGATCTTTGTCAAAAGGACGGGATGCCCTTTCCGGTTCGTCCATCCTGATCGAAAATGCACCCAACGCATCAAAGGTAGCCATTGATAAGTAATTGGTTTCTTGCGCTCCTCCGGCAAGAATCATATCCTGAAGAGCCTGTTTGATGAGTAAATATGCTATTCCGATTGAATGAGAACCACTCGCGCATGCTGAACTGATAGAGAAGTTTACTCCCTTCAAATGAAAAATTGAACTGAGGTTCATATTAACGGTTGAATTCATCGACTGAAAAATGTATCCTGATCCAAGCAGAGCTGAATCATGCTTCTCAGCCATTATGTTAGCTGCTTCGATTACAGGCTTGGCAGATGAATCATTACCGAATATTATTCCAACTTCATTTTCCCGCAGATATTCGTCTGAGACTTTCGCTTCTTCAAAAGCTTCTTTAGCTGCCATATAGGCATATTCAGCCTCTTCTGAAAGTCCTACCCTCAGGCGTCTGTCGAGTATACCTTTCAACTTAGGGCGTTCCACAATCCCGGTCAACGCAGAACGATAACCGTATTCGAGTCGCTCCTTCTCAATCCCGACACCGGATTTTCCTTTAAAAAGGGACTCCCTAACTTCTTCTTTATTTTTCCCGATACAAGACCAAATTCCCATACCGGTTATCACTACTCTTCTGCTCATGAGTATAATCCTCCGTTGATTGAGATGGTTTCACCTGTAATATATGAGGAATCTTTAGAGGCAAGAAATGCAACGAGGGCAGCTACTTCGTCTGCCTCTCCAAACCTTCCGAGCGGGACTGACTTTTTCAAACTGTCTTCGTCGAGATCTTTTGTCATATCCGATTTAATAAATCCAGGAGCAACCGCATTAACGGTGACTTTGCGGGGAGCCACCTCTTGTGCCAAAGCCTTTGTCGCTCCTATCAAAGCAGCTTTGGCAGCCGAATAATTAGCCTGACCGGGGAGCCCTTTGAGTCCTGAAAGTGATGCTATGTTGATTATACGTCCGTAACGTCTTGTCAACATCCCCTTCAGCACGCGCCGGGTAACAAAAAAGAACCCGTCAAGAGTAGTGTTGATGACTTTATGCCACTGATCCGTTTGCATAAAAATCATTAGATTATCTTCCCTGATTCCAGCATTGTTCACAAGCACGGTGATCCGATCATTGGGATGACTATCTTCCCATCGTTCCAATGCAGCGTCAACTGATTCCTCTGAACTCACATCAAAAGGAAGCAACTCAGCTATTCCACCTTGATTATGAATTTCCTGTGCAACCGCTTTAGCCGAGTCTTCATTAGACCTATAGTTGATTATTATGCCAAGATCCTCAGTTGCCAGTTTCTTACATATCGCAGCCCCCAACCCTCTTGAGCCACCTGTTACCAATGCGTAGTTCATGATTTCAAGAATTTTATGATATTACTGCGAAGGTAAGTCTCTGTTTCAGCAACTTCTTCATAAAATGGCGTATCCTCTATAAAGACCGGACAAATCGACCGGATGGCATCATATTGCTCTTTTGTTCGGGGTGACAGTTTTTCAGCAATGTTCAAGCAGTCAGAAGCCTGGGCTAATGCAATATAGAGAATTGACATTACCTGATAGGCATTATCGATAACTCTCTTGCATAAGATGGCACTGTTGGTTCCCATACTGACAATATCTTGATTGTCATTATTGTTAGGAATACTGTGAACATAATTAGGCATTGCCAATGTCTGACATTCAGCAGTAGTAGAAGTAGCTGTAAACTGACATGCCTGCATCCCATAATTCAAACCTAAAGTCCCCAAATTGAGGAAAGGAGGAAGAATACCGTTTATACGATCATGAAAAAGATAATTAAGCTGTCGTTCTGCAGTCATCGCAAGTCTGACCATCGCTATCTTTACTTTGTCTGCCTCCAATGAGATATAGTCACCATGGAAGTTACCTCCATGATAGATATTTTTACTTTTGTAATCAACGATGGGATTATCACATGCGGAATTAACCTCATTTTCCAGAACTTCAGCTGAATTCCTCAATGTGTCATATATCGGACCATATATTTGAGGTATGCATCGTAATGAATAGTATGCCTGAACCTTATGTTCAAAATATGAATCTTTGTTCTTTTCAGGGTCATATAATTCATGCTCACGTTTTTGAAGAAGCTGGCTTCCGTCGCTGACTTCCCTCAGCCAGCGTGCAATTACTTGTTGACCCGGTTGCCTCCTACATTCATTCTCTTCAACCGACATGTAATCATCGAAAGAGTCTGCAATTTCGTTTATCCACGCTCCGGCTATGGTGGCATATTTCAGGAGATTTTCAGCATAATACTGATTGACAATAGAGATCCCGGTCATCACCGAAGTTCCGTTAGTCACGGAAAGACCTTCTCTGACATAAATCCCCATTGGTTCAAGACCCAATTCCTTAAAAACTTCACCGGTTGGTCTCCATTCACCTTTATATCTTACTTTTCCTTCTCCGATTAGACATAGAGCAATGTGAGCCAATTGTACAAGGTCTCCGCTTGCTCCCACGCTGCCGTGTTGGGGAATAAAAGGATAAATTCCCCGGTTTACAAATTCCTGGAGTAGGTTTATAACACTTGGGTTAATCCCTGAACGAGCCTGAAGAAATGTGCCAATGCGAGCAATCATCGCTGATTTCACTTCTATATCAGAAAGTGGTTTTCCGGCACCGGTGGCATGGCTTCGTATAATATTATATTGTAGTTCCTTCAAATGGTCATCACTGACTCTCCATTGCGCCATTGGACCAAATCCGGTATTTATGCCATAAATAACCTTATCCGTTACAAATTCCTTTAGAAATTCATAGCATTGGGTTACCTCATGCATTTCATCGGTATGAAGAGAAAGTTTTTCACCCCCGAACAATATATCGTAAATCGTTTTTAATGTCATAGTTAAGTAATCAAATATTATCTCAAAACTTAATAAATAATCACTATCTCTAAACAAGAGATAAT
>CAZFUF010000002.1:0-138676 GCA_964521885.1 uncultured Sangeribacter sp.
GGACGAGAGATTTTCATTCTCTAAAGAGCAGTTCGACTCTGCTATGGGCTACAATTTAAAAATATAAAAGCGATTTATTAAAATGGCAAACCATAAATCTTCACTCAAAAGAATTCGCCAGGCAGAAAAAAGAAGACTTGAGAACCGCTACTGGGCAAAAACAGCTCGCAATGCAGTTCGCAAAATCCGTAGAATGACAGACAAGGCAGAAGCTACAGAGGCATACAACAAAGTCAGCGCCCTTCTTCAGCGCCTTGGTCGCAAAAATATCATCTCGAAGAATAAAGCTTCGAATCTTTGCAGTGGTCTGGCTAAACACATCAACAAGCTCGGTTAAACCGGCTCGTGAATGTGTCTAATCCATCTGCATTCAAAAAATCAAGTTCCTTGTTAGTGCTCCCTGAGAGTATTGCTTGAACTTCGGCCCATTCGTCTATCGGTTAGGACGAGAGATTTTCATTCTCTAAAGAGCAGTTCGACTCTGCTATGGGCTACTCCCCATATCTATTCTATCTCGAAGACCGCGTGGAGTCCCCTTCTCTCGTGGTCTTCATCCTTTTTATATCCCCCTAGTCTGTTTGTCTTCGGGTGTCCAAACTTTGAAAAAACGGCATTTTTAAGCAATAATCTTTTGAAAAAGCGGCAAAAATCACTATTTTTGTTTTGAAAAAGCGGCAAAAATAAGCCGAAATTGTTTTGAAAAAACGGCAACAATCGCTTTTATATATTGGTAATCAAAAGATTAACATTATGCTATATCGCAAATTAAATAAGTTTATTCAGGATTTCTATCATAATTCTCCGAATGCACTCCTCCTGACCGGGGCAAGACAGACTGGTAAAACTTACGCGGCACGCCAATTTGGAAAAACATTCAAAAATTTTATTGAATTGAATTTTATAGAAGATGCCGATGCCATTGATTTATTCAAGGATGTGACTTCCGCAGATGAAATTATATTGAGGTTGTCTGTCTTGACGAAAGCCCCTCTCATTCCCGGTGAAACATTAATCTTTTTTGATGAGATTCAGAAATGTGATAATCTTGTCACCGCTATCAAGTTTCTGGTGGATGATGGAAGATTCAGGTATATCCTTAGTGGCTCGTTGCTTGGAGTTGAGCTCAAAGATGTTAAATCCGAGCCGGTTGGATATATGGCGGTGAAAGAGGTATTCCCTTTAGATTTCGAAGAATTTATATTAAATCTTGGAGTCAATGAGAATGTAATTTCAAATGTCCGCGAATGTTGGGAGCAACGTAAGCCCGTAGATTTAATCGTTCATGAGAAATTATTGCAATTATTCAGACTTTATTTGCTCACTGGCGGGATGCCCGCAGCAGTAGCTGAATATATTAATACTAATAATATTAATTTGGTAATCAGCGTGCAGGAAGGGATTATTTCGCTCTATCGCCGTGATATTGCTCAATATGCTGAGAAGGATAAATTGAAAATTAAAGAGGTGTTTGATCTTATACCCTCCGAGTTAGATGCGAAAAACAAAAGGTTTATCCTTAAACGTCTGAACGAACATGCTAAATTTGACCGATATGAGAATACATTTCTTTGGTTGAAAAATGCAGGAGGGGCAATTCCTGTATATAATGTCCATGAACCCATAGTGCCGCTTAAATTGGCGGAAACGCGCAATCTGTTTAAACTCTTTAGTAATGACGTCGGACTTTTGGCGGCTCAATATGCGAATGGTATTCAGGCAAAAATAATTACCGGAGATACCTCCCTGAACATAGGTGCAGTCTATGAGAATGTTATTGCTGAAGAGCTCTTGACCCATGGAATCACTCCCTATTATTATAATAATAAAAGACGTGGGGAAGTCGATTTTCTCATCACTCAGGGTGATAAGGTAATGCCTCTTGAAGTCAAATCAGGAAAAGACTATCATAGTCATGCAGCTATCAACAATCTTTTGGCTGATTATCCCGACTATGTAAAGGATCCTATTGTGCTTTGCAATGGAAACGTTGAAGTCGCCGGACGCATTTCGTATCTCCCTCTCTACATGATAATGTTTATCAAGCCGGCAGAAAGTAATATTGGAATCTATAAGATAGATTTATCAGGATTAGACGCAATTTCATAAATCGGAAGAATCAACTGTTTTGCCAAACCGGATGAAAAAGGCACATTAATCGTTAGGAGGAGAAGAAGGTTCTGAAAATTGAGAGCCGGGTAATCGTGGGGATTACTCGGCTCTCGATGTCTTATATATTATTTGTGAGGATCAGACGGTGAGAATCTCTTTCTCTTTGGCTGCGAAGACTTCATCAATCTTCTTCATGTATTTATCGTGAAGTTTCTGCACATTTGCTTCTGCATCCTTCTCGATGTCTTCGCTTAGACCGTTCTTAATCTCTTTCTTAAGTCCGTCGATGGCTTCGCGTCGTGCGTTGCGTACTGAGACTTTTGCATTCTCTGCTTCCCCTTTGCTTTGCTTCACAAGTTGTTTACGTCTGTCTTCAGTCAGCGGTGGAATACAGATACGTATCACTTCACCATTGTTTTCAGGAGTAACCCCCAAGTCGGAATTGATAATGGCTTTCTCAATTTCCTTGAACATTGATTTCTCCCAGGGAGTGATAGCTATTGTGCGAGCATCGGGCACACTGACATTCGCAACATTGGAGATGGGGGCCTGGCTGCCGTAATAATCCACGCGGATTCCATCGAGAAGGCGCGCTGAGGCCTTTCCGGCGCGGATATGACTCAGTGTATCGTCAAGATATTCCACTGCAAGCTGCATCGATTCCTCGGCATTGTCGAGATATTCTTTTACTTCCATGATATAATAATTTTATTGATTAACTGTGAACGTAGGTGCCGACATTTTCACCGGCAAGCATTTTGGCGAGATTCCCTTCAATATCCATATTGAATACATAGACGGGCATCTTGTTTTCTTTGCAAAGTGCCGTCGCGGTCAGATCCATCACTTTGAGTCCACGGTCAATCACCTCATTATATGTGATAGAATCAAATTTAACGGCGGTAGAATCCTTTTCGGGGTCTGCGGTATATACACCATCCACGCGTGTTCCCTTAAGCATCACATCGGCTTCTATTTCGATTGCGCGCAGTGCCGCCCCTGTGTCGGTGGTGAAATACGGATTCCCGGTGCCGCAACTGATGATGGCCACTTTTCCTTCTTTCATAGCTTCAATGGCGCGCCATTTGGAATAAGGTTCTCCAATCGGAAACATCGGGACTGCTGTCAAGACTACGGCGGGCTGCCCGGCAGCTGCAAGAGCTGAGCTGAGGGCAAGGGAATTGATGACTGTGGCAAGCATGCCCATCTGATCACCTTTTACACGATCGTACCCTTGGGTGGCTCCTGAAAGACCGCGGAAGATATTTCCTCCTCCAATCACAATTCCGACTTGAACACCATTATCGACCGCCTCTTTTATCTGACGCGCATATGAATTGAGGCGATCAGGATCAATCCCGTGCCCTTGACCTGAAGCGAGAGACTCACCCGAAAGTTTGAGCAATATACGTTTATATTTCATCTGGCAATTTTTTTATCAATCTATCGTACTGCCAAAATTATGAAAAATTTTGAAATAATCAAACAATTTGCGCTAATGAAGGTAACTATTATTTAAGGGTATGTATATAAATGCGGTTGTATGGAATAGAATATATAGCAAAATAATGCAAAATATCCGGGATAACTATCTTTTCTTATCTTTATTAATTGCAAAATGTCAATATGAAAGTAATTTTTATAAAATTAAAGTTGGATTTAAAACAGAATGTAATTTTTTTTTCATTTTGATGAAAAAATTAAATATTTTTTAGAATTTATTTGGATATATAAAAAATAGTAATTATTTTTGCAGTGGAAAAGAATAAGCATACCAGGGTGATTATCAATTAACATGGGTGTAGCTTTTCAATGGCCGCGAGGTGTAAGAGAAGTTGCATATTGTATTATTTTTTCTAATTATGGATTGAATAATGGAAAGCGTTGGTTGGAGAGCGTTATCCCGAACTTTCGCTTTATGGCTGTCGATGTGGCAGACCATTGTATGTTTGGTTGAATAATGGTATATTTTTTCGCTGCAGATCATTTGATCTGAGTGAAAAGTAGCTGGAGTTCAAGTCTGACTTGGCTTCAGTAAAAGAAACAGGCTCCTCGCGAGGATGAGCCTGTTTCTTTTTATATTTTCCTCAAAGCTCCGGTGAAGCTCCTTTGGGTGAATTTCGGGATATAAGAAAACCCGCTGAATCTCAGCGGGTCTGTAATTGGGTGGCGGAGAGGACGAGATTCGAACTCGTGGTAGGATTGCTCCTACGTCAGTTTAGCAAACTGGTGGTTTCAGCCACTCACCCACCTCTCCAAACTATTTTTATGATTCCTTGGCATGCGTAGCCGGAATTGCGTTGCAAAGATATAAAGTTTTTTTCGACTCTGCAAGTATTATGCCGCTTTTTTTGCTTTACCACCTAAAAATATATTTAAGAAATCTTTTGAGATATGCTTAAAGGAGAGGGTTAAATGTTTATTTAAATGATTTTATTGCCACGCTCCTAAAATACTTCAAGGCTCTCTTCCAATCATTTATAAGGGTTGTGGAAGGGAGCCTTGATGATTATAAGATTATGAAGTGATCTTGTATTTGTGGAGATGCGTCAGCCGATTTTTGGATAGAGTGTTATTCTTCGGCTGCGGCAACCTCAACTTCGAGATTTTCTTTCTCATTCTGTATGTTGGGGAGTTCGAGTCCGAGGTGTTTCTTCTTGTCTACCCCCTTCAGAATAAATCCAAGTATCAGAGCCGCCACTCCAAGACACGCAAGCATCACAAGAGGAGCAGTATAATTATAGCTGACGGCGGCTTCTTCCGGGCTCAATGTTCCGTTTGCCAATCCTTCCACAATCTGAGGATTTGTCTTATCAAGGATCTTACCGATCAGAAGCGGGAAGAGCCAAAGTCCGATATTCTGAATCCAGAATATCAGGGCGTAAGCAGAGCCGATGATTTTGCTGTCAACAAGTTTAGGAACACTGGGCCAAAGGGATGCGGGCACAAGCGAGAAGCTGGCTCCAAGCACAAGGATGGTGAGGTACGCCACGATCACGCCGCCGACATTGTTTCCTTTGAATATGGGGAGAATGAATGCAAATGTGAGATGGCAGGCGATAAGGAGGAGCGAGCCCAGGATAAGCATTGTGGCAGCCTTCCCTTTATAGTCCACGTAGTTGCCAAGAATAGGTGTGATTCCGACTGCGAGCAAGGGGAACACTGCGAAGATCGCGGATGCTGACTGACGCATGTATCCCATGTAGCAATAGATAATTAAAGAGATTATTGCTATTGCAAGCATCAGCCCTTTCATCATCTTGTTCTTCGAGAAGTTGCTGGCAAATGAAGAGATCGCAACGATGATCATGATTACGTATTGAATCACGGTCACTGTGTCTGATGCCCAGAAAGATTCGGGAGCCACATCTGTGAAACTCAGATTACATTGCAGCATATTGACCGCATATTTCTGGAATGGGAAGATAGCGGAATAGTATAATACACACAAGAGAGCAACCAACCAGAATGCCCAGCTTGAAAGGATTTTGCCGATGTCGCTGACTTTAAACGGTTCGTCTTTTTCTTCGGCTTCTCCGGTTTGCGCATCAAGTTTGCGATCCATGAAGAAGTAGACGATAAACATGATCAAGGCCACCATGAGAAGAACGACTGCGAATGCCACCGAGCGTGAAACGCTTATGTCACCTCCGAGATTTGCAAATAATGGGGAGAAGATCATACAGGTAGCGACACCCAGGCGTGCAAGCGCCATCTCTGAGCCCATTGCAAGCGCCATCTCGCGTCCTTTAAACCATTTGACGATACCACGGCTCACCGTGATACCCGCCATCTCAACTCCACATCCGAATATCATAAATCCGATTGCAGATAATTTTGCGGATGCAGGCATCCCTTCATAGAAGGGGGAAATGCCGAGTTCATCGAATCCCGGGATATAGTTCAGGTGATCGGTGAACCATACTTGCAACGATGATTCAAGGAAAGAATCCGTCAGGGCGTACCAGTTTATGGAAGCTCCGACGAGCATCACCGCTCCGGAGAGGACAGCCGTGAAGCGTACCCCCATCTTATCGAGGATAATTCCTGCGAAGATAAGGAAGAAGATGAAAACATTGAGAAAAGTCTCTGAACCTTGCATCGTACCGAAAGCGGTGGAGTCCCATCCGCGTGTGGATTGCAGGAGATCCTTTATGGGCGATAGGATATCCATGAAGATGTAGGAACAGAACATTGCGAAGGCGAGGAGCCCGAGTGCGGTCCAGCGTGCCCACGCTTTGTCTCTTAGCGTTTCGACGGCTTTTACCGCCGTTGTGGGATTGTTGGTCATGATATAGGTAGTTTAAAAATTTTACTATGTGGAATCTTAGTGGCTCCCAATAATGAAGGAGAGTCCTGAATATTCAATCATTTGCAAAAATAATAAAATTTCTTGAATCTTTTTCAGCAATCAGTGATGGTGTGCATGACGGCGATGAATAAAAGGGAAGGGATTGAGTAACTGCCGAATGGTAGAATCATGAAATTTTTAATTATTTTTAAACTTTTCAGAGATTTTTTAATCTTTTCGAGGGTATTTTTTGTTATCAAGAATATATTAGTTAATAAATTTGAAATTGAACAGGGTATCTCCACGTTCATAAAATATTAAATTATGGGTAAATTTATACAAGATTTTAAAGAGTTCGCCCTTAAGGGTAATGTAATTGACATGGCTATCGGTGTTATCATCGGTGGAGCGTTTGGAAAGATAGTATCCTCTCTTGTTGATGATATCATCATGCCGGTTATCTCAATCATCACAGGAGGCGACGGATATAAAAATCTTAAATATGTAATAACCCCCGGTTCTCCGGCATCTGCCGACGGCAGTATTGCGGAGATTCAGGAAGTGGCTATCAATTATGGTATCTTTATCCAGAATATTGTCGATTTCTTCATTATAGCTCTCAGTATTTTCTTCGCACTC
The DNA here is from genome assembly GCA_964521885.1 of uncultured Sangeribacter sp. GTDB lineage: Bacteria > Bacteroidota > Bacteroidia > Bacteroidales > Muribaculaceae > Lepagella. The sequence goes on from CAZFUF010000002.1 coordinate 7,040, forward strand.
CGCATTACCATGAAGTTTATGAAGAAAGAGAAAGCGGCAGAGGCAGAAGCACCCGCTCCGGCACCGGATCCCGAAGTTACCCTTCTCACTGAGATCCGTGACCTTCTGAAGAAAGAGGAGACGAAATAAAAAGCGCGTTTCGTCGCAGACCGGAGAGCTTGCATCGCTTAATAGGACTTCCCCTGAAACGGGTTGAAAAATCCTCAGGCGTCATATCAAGTACTTCTTCGGCAGATAGATTTAAAATATCAGGGCGTGATTGGAGAGATTCAATCACCCCTTTTTTATGTGGATCCTTATTGTGTGGACATACTTTCATGCAGAGATCGCATCCATAGAGAAAGTCTGTGGAGACAGATAATAAAACCTTTTTCTGCTCCTCATTCCATTCGCCACGGTGTTCGATGGTGAGATAACTGATGCAGCGGCGGGAATCGATGGTGCCGTCATCATGTATTGCGTTTCCTGGACATATTTTCACACACGCACCACATTCAAGACAGCTTCCGCTCGCAGGAGTGTCAGCCGGCAATTCCGCTGTCAGGAGTATTTCAGCCAAGAAAACAAAACTTCCATACCCGGGGATAATCAAAGCCCCGTTGCGCCCGGTGACACCTATCCCTGCACGTTTTGCCCAATATCTTTCATCGATTGGTGCGGAATCGATACAGATTCTACCCTCTCCTCCTGTCAATCGCTTGATTTCAGTCAGCACCTTTCCGAGATGCTCGCGAAGGATCTCATGATAATCATTACGCAAGGCGTAAGAAGCGATTTCAGGAAGCGTGTCTTCGCGCGATGCCCCGTCATCATAACCGTATGCTACGGAGATTACCGTCTTTGCTCCCGGGAGAACACTCTCTGTTGATTTTCTAAGCGGCAGATGGTTTTTAAGATACTCCATTCCGGCGTGTTCTCCGGCTTCAATCCAATGTTGATATTTATGACGGGCAATTTCATCAATCTCACCTGCATGGGTGAATCCAACAGCGAGAGCTCCTGATGAAAGTATAAGATCACGTATATTTTCGCGCAGTTCTATTTTCTCCCGAAATCTGCCGGTATCTCCCCCCATAGGTCTGTCTGCCATTTCAGAATTTTTGAGTTATAACTCTTCGTGTTGAGCCAATGAAGAGCGCGAGCCATCAATTCAAATACCTTTTTGTTTTCCGGAGCCATCTGGAGTTGGGTTTTCACAGTACGTTTGCGCACCCAGCTCATCCCTGAGACGGAGTCAGAATAAATATTGTGAGATTCCCCGCGTTGATCCATCAATGCCAAAGCATGCACGATAGCCAGAAATTCACCGATGTTGTTGGTTGCCTTCTCAAAGGGTCCCACGCGAAAGAGCTCCTTACCGGTGGCTATCTCCACTCCACGATATTCCATGCGTCCGGGGTTGCCACTGCAAGAAGCATCTACCGCCCACGCATCAAGATCGATCTCCGGGAAAGAGGAATAGTCAGTCTTGGAAGATGAATCGGCTCCTCCATATCGTGCCGTGAGAAGTTGCCCGAGACCAATGGATTCACTTTTCCGTGAGGTGGGTTGCCATCCTTCACGGTAGGCTTTCGCTGCCTCTTCTGATGTCATAAAAGACTTCCATTTAGGACGGGGATACCCCTCCACTTGCTCTAAAGCGTCCTCGTAATTATCATAAATTCCCGGTTCACGACCTTCCCAAACAACATAATATTTCATATCGAGCGGAGTCTTTATTAAAAATATTAATTGATTATTAAGAATTGATATTATTAACCGGCGTTTTGTAAAATTCGAGAATAAATTTGATTAGTTTGCCCTTGCCGGTAATTTGCCGGAATCATTCCACCTCGTGACGAAAATGATAAGTATCTCTGAGTTTGAGAAATTCTGCCGGAGAGGCCAACAGGTCAGCCATATCCTTGCGGGGATCGTAGGAGGAGAGAATCTTCTGCATCGTGAGGGTCTTGGGAGGAATATATGCCCCGGCAAGTCCGGTTGTATCCGGCGTGACTCCGAAATATTTTCCCGCCCCTTCGAGAATCATCCTTGTGGCTCTCTGTTTCCCTTCATGAGAATAGCCGGCGATATGAGGTGTGGCAATCTCAACGAGGGGTAAGAGATCGGTTGCAATTTCCGGTTCCCATTCCCAAGTGTCTATTACGCCACGAATTTTTTTTGCTTTCAATACTCTGCGAAGCGCATCAGTATCCACCACTCCCCCGCGTGAAGCGTTAATTAATATCGCTCCGGGACGCATCATTTGAAATTCTCGGTCGCTGAGGAGATGATATGTGGGGTAATCACCCTTTTTAGTGAGCGGAGTGTGAAGTGTGACAACATCTGCTGTTGTCAACAATTCTTCCAGACTTACATAATTTTCATCTTTTTCTCCGCCATCTCTTCGCGGTGGGTCACATACGATTACTTCAGCTCCGAGTCTGCGTCCCCATTCAGCGACAATACTTCCGACATGCCCCTTCCCCACAACACCGATTTTGAGTCCCTTGGGGTTAACATCAAGAGCTGCTAATGCGCTCCATACATATTGTGCCACACCGGGCGCATTGCATCCGGGCGCATTACATACCGTGATTCCATGCGATTTGCAGTAGTCGGAATCTATATGATCTGTACCGATTGTGCCTGTGGCGATAAACTTGATGTTACTCCCTTCGAGGAGAGAAGCATTACACTGAGTATAAGTCCGGATAAGCAATCCTTCGGCATCATTCAGGGCTTCCCGGTTGATTTCACGTCCGGAAAGATATATGGGATTGCACCATCCCTTCAGAGAGTTTTCGATAAACGGGATGTCGCGGTCAACAATAAGTTTTATCATTTTCTTAATTTTTCGGTCAACGAGGCCAGATAAGGAGTCCGAAAATACCTAAATATAGAATAAGCAGGGGGCCGAGAATATATTGTGGATAGCGGAAATGATTGAGGGTAAACAGGTTTCCTGCCTGCACGCCTGCAAAGAGGTAGAATGTGCCGAGATATGCAAACATGTTGTTGAAGTCAACGATAATCAAGACACCGCAGATAAGTCCCGTGAGTAGAATTATATTATTCATTGCCAAAACTTTGGAATTGCCGGCAAAGAGTTTGATCGAATTGTTTATGGCAACTAACAGAGAGATGAGCATAGTGGCTGCCACACTCAATAGAAGGATGGTCAGCTCAATCGGAGGCGCGAAGTTGATAAATAGATTTGAGGTAAACTGAATGGATAACGCTTCGGGGGGAACTATTCCGAGTCCGAGAACAATCCAATAAGGAGCTATTAATCCCAGTCCCATTGCGAGAAATTCTTTCCATCTCAGAGTCTTTAATATGATGAGAGCGAAGAAATAGACGGGAATCATGAAGATAAAGGCATACTGAATCATCGACCCTACGGATAGTATTGAAGCCACAATGAATATTTGCTGAGTGGCATTCCGGCTTCTATAGCAGTTAAACAGTATGCTCCAGCAAATAATATTTGCGGCTGCAAGCAGAGTCGATTCTCCCAGATACAATGTCGTCCAGGGGTTACAAGCGGTCAGGATAAGATAGACGCAGGGAGTAAGAAGGTCGTGACCCTTGATAAAGATATATTTCCGGTTGAGCAATAGAATCCCGACAGCTATAGCGAAAATCAGAACATTGTTGATTATCCAGGAGATAAAAGGGGGTATTTCCCAATTATTAGGGGAGTTGAAACATAATCCCATATCTCCTTCCACCGGTTCGGCAGACATAAAGAAATATGAGAGTGTGCTTAAAGCTGCCATTATAAAAAACGACAGAATAAATCCTCCGGTGCCTACAGCTTTTTGGTTCATCAGTTCGGTTCCTCTATTCTTGTTCCTATATCGCGGCGAAAATACCGTCCCGGAAAGTTAATTAATTCGGCGGCACATATAGCTCTTTTGGCGGCCTCTTCTACTGTCGGAGCCATTGCGGAAACTATCGCGACCCTTTCACCGGCAACGACATAAAACCCGTCCTGAGTCCGGCGAATCATTGCAGGGAAAATTCGACACACTTTCTCCGCGGACGCCAACCCTTCGACACGCTCTCCGATATGGGTGTTCTCCGGGAATCCTTCGCAGGTGACCGCAATTGCCACACAAGCGTTTTCAGTCACCTCTAATCTTGTGGTATTCAGTGTGCCTCCGCTGATACCTTTGAAAATATCGGTGAAGTCACTTTCGATACGTGGCAATACAGCTTCCGCTTCAGTATCTCCAAGACGGACATTATACTCAATGAGCATAGGTTCATCTTCCACTTTTATTATTCCCAATGAAAGAAATCCCTTATATTCCATCCCTTCGTCACGCAATCCTTGAAGGGTCGGGATGATTATACGTTTCTCAACCTTCTCCATAAATTCCTGATTCATGAAGCTGACCGGGGAGACTGAACCCATACCGGCTGTGTTAGGGCCGGAACCATTCTCTCCGAGACGTTTATAATCTTTAGCGGAAGGGAGGATGCAATAAGAAAAACCGTCGGTTGCCAACATCACGGTTGCCTCACATCCATGTAGATATTCCTCCACCACAACAGTGTGGGATGCTTCATCAAAAAGCCCTTCAATCATGTCAGTCAATGTATCCTTGGCATCCGCCAGAGAGTCCGTAATGATTACCCCTCTTCCGGATGCAAGACCATCAGCTTTCAGAACGTATGGCGGTGTTAGAGATTCAAGAAAAGCATATCCCTCGTCGATAGTCTCAGAGGTAACAGTCATGAATCGCGCCGTGGGGATTGCATTTCTGAACATAAATTCTTTTGCAAACTCCTTGCTGCCCTCAAGACGCGCACAATCTTTGGAGGGTGCTATGATCTGTGCGCCATAACCTTGCAAGGCATCCGTAATCCCTTCGACTATCGGGAGTTCGGAGCCTACAACCACAGTATCTATTTGGTTGGCGGTAATTGCATCTGCCAATCCCTGAAAGTCAAACGGAGAGATATCGAGTGTAGTTGAACCGGGGACACCCTCCGGAGCCATGAAAAGCACTTCCGTTGCCGGACTCTCCATGATTTTTGCTGCCAGAGCTGATTCCCTTCCCCCTTTTCCTACAAGTAATATTCTCATGTTCAATCTTTTTTATACCATCCTTTTCGTTTACGGAGAGGTAGCGGGGAGATTATCGTCGCCGATTCTTCAGAAAGTTTAGGACCGTGGTCTCTTACAATCTTTGCTTCGCGGTTCCGACTTTCATATCCGCGATCTTCCCGTTTGCGGTCATCAAATTTGCTTCGATTCCTGTTTCCGCGGCCATCGCGGTTATTACGGTCATCGAATTTATTGCGACTCTGGAATCCGCGGTCTTCCCGTTTACGGTCATCGAATCTGTTGCGGCTCTGGAATCCACGGTCTTCCCGTTTACGGTCATCAAATTTATTCCGGCTCTCGAAACCACGATCCTCCCGTTTACGGTCGTTGTTACCCTTCACCTTGAACTTGCGGGTTTCTTTTTCCCATTCATCATCGTTCATGCGATGTATCTTCCGTTTTGGCTGATCGTCACGGTGTAGGCTGTGGTTTTTCACACTTCCCCCTTCAGCGCGGAAGTTTTCATATCCTCCGTCAAACAATACATACTCTCTCAATGAACATTCAAGTGATCCATTATGGAGCGGAATCTTGACCGAAGGTTTCAATCCTATTGCCGAGAAGTGTTCATCCTTATATCCTATTATCCATGCATGCCAACCCTGAAATTCCCTTTTCAGAGTGGAGCCTATGGTGCGATAAAGATTGCTTATATCATCAGGTTTGAGACGTTCTCCGTAAGGAGGATTTGTGACAATTATACCTTCCGGAGCCATCTCCTCCCAATCAGCCACAGACTTGCAGGTAAGTTCTATCATATCATCCACACGTGCGTTTTTGATATTCTTACGGGCAATTGCCACGGCTTCCGGGTCTATATCTCCACCATAAATTTTATATGCGAATTCTCTTTCGTTGCTATCATCATTATAAAGCTCTTCAAATAAGTCGCGATCGAAATCGGGCCACTTTTCAAAAGCGAAATTCCGACGATAGATTCCCGGATTGATATTTGCGGCTATGAGGGCTGCTTCAATAAGAAATGTGCCCGAACCACACATGGGATCCAAAAAGTCGGAATCTCCTCTCCATCCGGTCATCATGATAATACCGGCTGCGAGCACCTCATTGATTGGTGCTTCGGTCTGCTCCAGACGGTAGCCTCTTTTGCTGAGCGGTTCGCCGCTTGAATCAAGGGAGATTGTCACGCGATTCTCTGCGATATGGACGTTCAGCTGCACATCGGCACCATTTAGCCGGATCGATGGGCGTCGCCCGTATTTATCGTTAAAATGATCGGCAATCCCGTCCTTGACACGGTATGCCACAAATTTAGAATGGGTAAATTCAGAACTGTTGACAGTCGAGTCGATGGAGAAAGTCGAGTCCGGAGTCATCAGGCTTTCCCAATCATAGTCTCTGACATAGTCATAGAGTTCATCAGTGTCATAAGCTGTGAATTTTGCAATCGGCTTAAGGATTCTCAACGCTGTGCGAAGAGAGAGATTAGCTTTATACATCAACTCAAGATCCCCCTCAAATGTCACCATGCGTTGACCGAGTTCCACGTTCTCAGCTCCGAGATCTATCAGTTCATCGCGAAGAATTTGTTCAAGACCTTGAAATGTCTTCGCCACCATCGGAAATTTATCCATTTCTGTTATTTGTGTTGCTATGATAAAGTCTGTTATGCCAGACCGTCAAATATTTTATTCAATTTTTTATGCCGTTATCTCACCGTTGCCCTGTGGCAGGAAGTCCTTGACACATATCCTTATGTCAGCTCCTTTTATTAAAATCCATCATCGAAACTGATGACATCGGATCCCTGTTTGAAGTCCGGATTCCGGGGATCGGGAGATTGTGCTGATTCAGAAGCGCGTTTTAAAGTCTCGTTGAAGTGAGGATCGCGATTGTAGGTGGGAGTTTGTTCGAGAAGAGCGATCACCTCGTAATCATCAAATTGCGAAGGCTTTAAGACTGCATATTTGATTTTGTTGGCATTCTTCTTCTGGAGGATCACTTTCTCTGCGCCATATTCCTGGGCGATAACATCCTCCATATCCTTGGTGGTTCCCTCATCCTGATTTTCCTTACCATTAGAATCACTCCACCCGGTAATGACCCCTTGTTCACTTTTGTCGAGTATAGTCATTTTGAAACCGCTTGCAAGCAAAGTGATTTTTACCTTATCCCCAAGATCAGGATTATCCACGATACCCCACTTCACAACGATTGTGGGTGGAAGTCGGTTGGTGAATTGTGTGATTTGGGCAATCTCTCCGGCGGTCACGGGATGTTCGCTATAACGCGCACAGCTGACTTTCAGCAAGATTCTGTGGGAAGAGGTGATGTCATGCTTCTTAAGCAGTGGGGAGTGGAGTGCGCTGTGGATCGCATCTGAGATGCGATTTTCACCCTCTCCGTATCCTGTGGAAATAATGGCAGTGCCTGAATCCTTAAGTGTTGTTTTCACATCCTGAAAGTCGACGTTGACATAGCATTTTTCGGATATGATTTCTGAAATGCTGCGGGCTGCGTTGGCGAGTGTGTCATCCGCTTTCTCAAAAGCATTGAAGAAAGCAAGATCCTTATAAAGATCCACAAGATTCTCATTGTTGATGACAAGGAGAGCATCAACATGTTTCTTCATCTCGTTGGCTCCCTTGAGGGCGTCGACGATTTTTTTATTCCCTTCAAACATGAAGGGAACGGTGACAATACCGATTGTGAGCATGCCGGCTTCTTTGGCTATTCGGGCCACTACGGGAGCAGCTCCGGTGCCGGTTCCGCCCCCCATGCCGGCTGTGATGAATACCATCTCAGTCTGATCCTGAAATAGTTTGAGGATATCTTCAGCACTCGCTTCGGCGCATTGGCGTCCAACTTCGGGTACATTCCCTGCTCCGAGTCCGTGAGTGACGTCATAGCCTATCAGAAGTTTATTGGGCACGGGAGACATGTCAAGTGCTTGCTGGTCTGTATTGCAGACCACAAAATTGACATACGGTATCTGCTGGGCGTACATATAGTTGACTGCGTTCCCGCCGCCGCCACCTACACCGACCACTTTGATGATATAGTTTTTATCATCCTTGGTAAAGTCTGAGGGATCCATTATGTTGGATTGTATGTTGTTATCGTTAGCCATTGTGAGGTCTATCTTATTTTGTGATGGGTGATCTTATTCCAATTCGTCCGACGTGTCTTCAGGGGCGGAGAAGATTTTTCCGATTCCTTCTTTTATTCGCGACATGAACGGGTTGCGGAATCGAGGCTGCTTAGATTGTTCCGGCTTCTTGATTTTTCCGCGTGTTTCTTCGTTGGGTTCTCCTGTAGAAGGGAGGTCTTCCTGCATGGGCATTTCAAGACATTCGGCATTGGTCATTGTTGCGCCGGCATAGAGGATGCTGACCACTTCTGCGCCACGTCCACCCCCTACCCTGTTCTCTTCGATACGCACATAGCCCGGGAGCTGACCCATTCTTGTCTGAAGTCCGCTCTGATTGCCGAGAAGCTCAGAGATGCCGGTGAGATTGGCTGCTCCCCCGATAAGGATAATTCCCCCGGGGAGATCCGATTCTTTCAATCCGGCATATTCTATTTGCTCGATCACATTAGCCACAATCTCTTCCGAACGAGCCACTATGATATTGCTGACATCCGAAAATTTAAGTCCGTTGAGATTTATGCTCGAAGCCGTTTCGCGAGGCAAAGCGTTTCCTGAAGTCAATTTTATATCCTCAGCTCTTTCCTCAAGCAGATTCAGACTTGTGAGATCCCGTGTGATATTACGTCCTCCGAGAGGCAGGGTGGCGAAATAGCGGAGGTATCCCCCTTTGAAAATGCAGACTGTGGTGGTTTCAGCCCCCATATCCACGAGCATACACCCCAGTCTTTTCTCCTCTGAGGAAAGAATAAGATGGGAAGACGCTAAGGCTGTCACCACAAAACTGTCAATCTTAAGATCCAGTTTGTCGGTTATCACACGCCTGATATTGCGCTGAAGTTCCGGACGACATACCACAAGGTCATACACACCTTTGATGCTGTCGGCGGTCATCCCTTTGGGAGAGGTGGTTTCGGTTTTCCCGACTTTAAAAATTCGGGGCACGGCGTCCACGACATCAAGGGTATTGTCTAAGGCAGCATTGAGAGCTTCCTTACGTAGACGGGCAAGAATTTCGTCAGTCACAATCGTGTCTTCCGGTAAATTCAATGAGACCTCCGTGGGGACACTGCGCATCGAGCGTCCGGACATCCCGACAAAAAGGGATGTTATCTTCCGCGGAGCTATTGCAGGTCTGCGTTGAAGCCTATCGAGAATTCTCCCTATTCTCAGTGAAGTTTCCTCGATATTCTGGATTATGCCGTATCTGACACTCTCCACCCCTTTTTCCTGTTCTACGGCCAGAACATCAAGCTGACCCTGACCATCGGTTTTTCCGACGGCTCCTATTATCTTGGAACTGCTTATCTCTATTGCAGCTACATATCTTTCGTGACTCATTGTATATTTTGTCTGCTCGGTTTTGTCTAAATTATTCTTCACTTACATTTTCCGGTTTTTTCTGACTGTTCACCGGAGCCGGTTCCACATCCGGCAATGTTGTCTCCTCAAGGTCAATCTCCTCTATATCGGTTGTGACGGGTGCCACCGGTTTTATGCGTCGTGTCGCCACAACTTGATTTTTAAATTTCACTGATATGGTGTCATATTCATTCCATCCTTTATAAGGGATGACTTTGCGATACATCGTCATCAGTGCTTTCTTTTTCTCATCAAGACGAGTGGTGTCGCCGAAATTGACCACATGCCCCGTGATTCTTGGAACGATAATCAAATCATGAGGTCCCTCGGCATGAATCATGGCTGTCAGGGACTTCAGATCCTGATCCTGTCGTATAAACCTTACAAGAGGGAGAACATCACGCGGAGTAAAAGAGTTGGTGAAATGACCGGTAACCACCGGCACATCGACAAAGAAATCAGCCTTGCTATCGCTTACTTTCCCATCCTTATTGACGTAATAACTTTTATTACCGTCAAAGACCCTCATTTCAGGTATCATCGGAACAATATGAATTTTTACCCTCCCGTTTGCCATCATAGCCACTTCCACATTTTCGAAACTATTGAAAGAGGCAAGATGATCGCGAAGCTTGCGTGTATCGACAAGATGTGTCGGAACTCCGATAATCTTTTCTCCTCCATATCGTCTGAGCTCCTGCTCTACTCCGTGCATGGTGAGGGAATCCACTACTCCGTTGCGTTCGATAATGATGTCAACACCCTTGCATGTGTGCTGAGCGGCTTCACCGTTGGCCCAAATTGAGATCCACACGATGTAGCCGAGCATGATTACAAGCAGTGACCACTTCAATATCGTTTTTTTCATCTACTACTGAAGTCAATGTTCTGAGTTCTAATTACATCAGGGCAAGAGCCGGATGCATCATCCTCTCCTTATCTTCCCTTTTCGCGCAAAATCTTGCCAATGTCGGGTAGCAGTCGATCGATATCCGCAGCGCCCAATGTCATTAAAATCTCAAAGTTAGTATTTTTTATCAGATTCAGCAAATCTTTTCGCTCGCAATAAATTTTCTCGGGCGATTTGACATCACGAAGTATTAAATTACTGTCTACCCCCTCAATTGGAAGTTCGCGGGCAGGATATATTTCCGGCATTATCACTTGATCTGCTGCGGAGAGAGCCTCCGCGAACTCCGGAGCGAAGTCCCGGGTGCGACTGTAAAGGTGAGGTTGGAAAATCACGCTTAGTCTTTTCCCGGGATATAGTTTTTTCACCGACTCAATGGAAGCTTTCACCTCATTGGGAGAATGGGCATAATCATCTATGAGTACTACCCCATTATCCTCTTTGCTGCCGTGCATAAGGATTTCGAAGCGTCTCTTGGCTCCCATAAATGTGGAGAGCCCGCGTCTGACATCCTCTTCGGCTGCTCCGGCAGTAAGGGCTGCTGCGGCTGCCGCCACGGCATTATCAATATTTATTTCCACCGGCACTCCGGGTGATAACCCTTCGATACGGACACCATGAGGTCCGACAAGTGTAAAGGATATTTTCCCTTCACCATAGTGGATATCCTCGGCATGCCAATCCCCTTCGCCTCCCCCGCTATATGTCATTATTTTTACATCTTCGCGACAGCGGGGGCGAAGTTTAAGTCCGGTATGGAGTATCAGTGCTCCTCCCGGTTTTATAAGACTTGTGAATACTGCGAATCCTTCAAGATAGCCAGCTTCATCCCCGTATATGTCGAGATGATCAGGGTCACATGAAGTCACTACAGCCACCGTGGGGGTCAGCTGATGAAAAGAACGGTCATATTCATCGGCCTCAACCACAGTTACATTACTCCCTTCCGTAAGCACCAGATTGGAATTTATATTGCGCAGGATTCCTCCCAGAAAGGCATTACACCCCTTGGCTGAATCACGCATGATATTGGCAATCATACTGCTTGTGGTCGTCTTCCCATGACTTCCCGCCACACATATTGAAGTCGTCGGGCGTGTGAGGCGTCCCAGAAGGACTGCACGTTTCACAACTTCAAATCCCGAGTCCCGAAACTTTGATAGGATAGCATTGTCTGAAGGAACTGCCGGAGTATAGACCACTAATGTTTCCTTATTGTCTAAAAATTCCTCGGGAATCTCCCTCACATCGTCAACAAAAGTCAATTTAGCTCCCTCCTCCTGAAGCTGATCCGTCAGCTGAGAGGGGGTGCGGTCATATCCAGCCACTTCATAACCCTCTTTGAGGGCATAGCGGACGAGATTCGCCATCCCTATTCCACCGGCACCTACGAAATATATTCTTTTCATCTTCTTCTATCAATGATTCCTGGAGATAATTTTTATCACTTCATCCACAATCTTCTCATCGCTGTCGCGAAGTGCCAGTTTCTCGATTGCTTCCTTCATGGCTTCGAGTTCCGATGGTTTCTTCATCAGCGATTTGATTTCGGGGATAAGTTTTTCCCGGGCTTCAGCATCCGGGATCATGACGGCGGCTCCGCGATCGGAAAGTGCCTTGGCATTCTTTGTCTGATGGTCTTCAGCCACATTGGGACTGGGTACCAAAATACATGGCTTCCCGAGAAGTTCCAATTCGCTTATTGACCCGGCTCCGGCGCGTGAAACCACCAGATCCGCGGCTCCGTATGCCTTTGCCATGTCGGTTATGAATTGAGTCACCACTACCCCCTTCAGCCCTTTGGCTGCCTTGGGTCCTCTATCCCCGAAATATTTCCCCGTTTGCCATATCACTTGAAGTCCGGAATTCACCAGTTCTGCCACTCCGCTTTCCATGGCTTCGTTCAGAGTCCTCGCTCCCAGACTTCCTCCGACCACAAGCACCGTAGGTTTGTCAGGATCCAATCCGAATCCTTCGCGCGATTTCTTGACATCTCCTTTCTGCTCGAGAAGTGTCTTCCGCACGGGGTTTCCGGTCATTATTATTTTATCCGCCGGGAAGAATCTTTCCATTTCCGGATATGCCACACAAATTTTCTCAGCTTTCTTTGAGAGAAGTTTATTAGTGACTCCGGCATAGGAGTTTTGCTCCTGAAGCAGAGTCGGGATTCCCATGCGTTGCGCCGCTTTCAGAGTTGGTCCGGAGGCATAACCTCCGACGCCTATCGCAATATCAGGTTTGAATTCCTTGACGATATTGCGGGCCATGCTCAGACTCTTACGCAATTTCATCAATACGCTGAAATTGCGCAAAAGATGGCGACGGTCAAATCCTGCCACAGGTAATCCTTTGATCGCGTAGCCTGCTGCCGGCACTTTTTCCATCTCCATGCGGTTTTCAGCTCCGACAAAGAGTATTTCAGCGTTCAGACGCTGACTTAACGCATTAGCTATTGACAAGGCGGGGAAGATATGTCCACCTGTTCCTCCGCCGCTTATGAGAATCCTCGGAGGATTTCCGTTACGTTTCTCCATAGCCATATAATATATTGCTTTGTATTTTTCAGTTGTCACTTTGGATGAAAATCACCGAAATGAAAATATTATTTTTCGTATCCTGAGATATTTGCTGCCCGCAATTCTTCGGGAAGTTCTTTCCCTTCGTTTCGGGCTTCCTTGCGGTTGCCATTGGTGACGGCAAATTTGCTGACCGAGAGCATTATGCCGACAGCCGCCGACATGATGATGACCGACGTTCCCCCTTTCGATATGAAGGGGAGTGGTTGACCCGACACCGGGAAAAGCCCCGTGACGATAGCCATGTGGACAAGAGCCTGAAAGACTATGAGAACTGCACATCCCATAATCAGGAATGCCGGAAGTGCGTGCGAGCATCTGTAGGCGATACGTCCTGCACGTGCAAGCAGCAGCAGATAGAGCACTAATAGCACCGTCCCCCCGATGAATCCCGTATCTTCGACAATGATGGAGAAAATATAATCAGAGAATGCCAAGGGTAGGCGGGCGCTTTCTCTTGAATTCCCCGGTCCTTGTCCGCTTATTCCCCCATGAGCCTGGGCGAATTTGGCAAATATCACCTGTCGGTTCATGTCATCAATCGGATCTTCCGGATTGACTCCGGCAAGATAGCGGTCTATACGTCCGCGGTGGGTGGTCGTGCGGTCTTCTGTCGTCTGCTCGGTCGCGGCTGCGTCAAACTCACTTGAGTTATCATATTTCATCATGTAGACGACGCCACCGAAGAATAGATAGACCGCCAGAATGGCAAAGAATTTCCTCCACTCAATCCCTCCGATAAGGAACATACAGATACTTATACCCATCACAAGAATAGTGTTGGTAAGACCGTTCTTCCATGTGATTCCTGAAAATAGAAGCACTATGACAGCTACCATCACGACTCCTCTGGTGGCTACTCCCAAAGGGCGTTGATTACGGCTTAATATTGTGGCCAACAGCACTACAATTGTCAATTTGACTATTTCCGCAGGCTGAATCGTTTGTCCGAATACCCTTATCGCACGCTGGGCTCCGTTGATATCTATACCAAAAAGGGTACTATAGACCAGCAATGCCAGCGAAGCGATTGCCGCTATCCACGCAAACCGGCTGTAGTAGACATAATGGATATTCTGAAATGCAATTATTATTACAAACCCTATTCCCAGCATGATGGCATGGCGAATAAGCGGAGCATACACATTGCTCCCTGAGACTTCCGAGCTTGACGCAGAATATAGTTCAATCACTGAAACGAGCAGAAGACACAGGTAGATACCCCAGATATATGGGTCCGACCGTTGGTCTTTGGGCTTATCCTTTTCAGTTGGTCTGGAGCGTTGACGGCGGGGAGCACTCTCCTTTTGTGCCACAGGCTCCCCATCGACGGTCTCACGGATTATTATCTCTTCTTTTTCCTCCATATCTTGTTACAATCCTTTCTTTCTCTTCTTTTAGAATCATTAAACAGGTTATTTTTTCTCAGCCATTTTCCTGACAATGGTTTTAAACAGATCTCCACGTTCCTCATAACTGTGGAAGAGATCGAAGCTCGCGCAGCAAGGGGAGAGGAGGACGGTATCACCGTCGGTTGCCAATTCCCGGCAAGCTGCTACAGCATCCTCTATGGAGTGCGTGTCACGTATCTCCGCCACTTTATCACTAAAGAAATTCAAGAGCTTGGAATTATCCACTCCCATGCAGACAATCGCTTTGACCTTATCCTTGACAAAACCCTCGATCTCTGTATAGTCATTCCCTTTGTCCTTACCCCCGAGAATCAGCACAGTGGGGGTGGTCATGCTCTCAAGGGCATACCATGTGGAATTGACATTGGTAGCCTTGGAGTCATTCACATATCGGACACCGTCAATCGTAGCTACATACTCGAGACGGTGGGGGACAGCTTCAAAATTCTCAAGGGATTTCCTGATTGAATCCTTGCGGATATTGAATACTGTGGCGGAGAGTCCCGCGGCCATTGAATTGTAGAGATTGTGGAGTCCTTTTAGAGAGAGCTTGTCGCGAGGAATTTCCCACACATCTCCGGGGATATCGAAGTGAAGAATCCCATCTTCCACGTAGGCCTTGGTTCCTTCTTGTCTGAGTTCACTGAAGGGGAGACGCATCGCTTCGATTTGGGTTTCGCGGATCTGGGCTTTGATGATGGGATCATCCTGCCAATAGATGAAATAGTCTTCCTTTGTCTGATTGCGGAGAATGCGGAATTTGGCAGCGACATAATTTTCCATCTTGTGGTCATATCTGTCAAGATGATCAGGAGTGATATTCATCATCACCGCTACGTTTGCCTTGAATTCATACATATTCTCCAGTTGAAAGCTCGAGAGCTCCACCACATAGACATCCTTGGGATCCAAAGCAACCTGGAGAGCAAGGCTCTTACCGACATTTCCGGCAAGTCCGACCTTCATCCCGGCTTCACTCAGAATATGATAAGTGAGTAGGGTAGTGGTGGTCTTTCCATTGCTTCCGGTGATGCAGACCATTTTGGCATCGGTATATCTCCCGGCAAATTCTATTTCGGAGATGACCGGAATCCCTTTTGCCATTATGGCTTTGACCAAGGGTGCGTAGGGGGGTATCCCCGGACTTTTCACCACAAGGTCCGCCTTCAGTATTCTCTCCTCAGAGTGCCTGCCTTCCTCCCATTCGATGCCATGGGAATCGAGTAGTTTTTTATAGTGCGGCGCGATCGTGCCCGAATCACTCACGAGCACTTCCATATCTTTCACTTTGCCGAGCACAGCGGCTCCGGCACCGCTTTCTCCGGCACCGAGCACAACGAGTCTCTGTCTATTTTCTGTCATGATAACAATATAAATTACTCAAGCTTAGCAATTTTATTCTGATAAAACGCGATTAACCCGTTCCCTCGAATTATATGAGACGGGATCTAACCGTGACTTTAATTCTTAGCGTATTTTGAGGGTTACGAAAGTCAAGGCTGCCAGAAGAATACCCACGATCCAGAACCGTATCACAATCTTTGATTCGGGCACCGGCTGGGAAGGGTAATTAATCAATGATTTGATTGAAGGATCTCCTGCTTTCTGGAAATGATGGTGGAGGGGGGTCATCTTGAATACCCGTCTGCCTTCTCCATATTTTTTCTTCGTAATTTTAAAATATCCGACTTGCATAATAACCGACAGGTCTTCGATGAAGAAGATAAGACACAGTAGCGGAATTAGTAATTCCTTGCGGATCAGAATAGCGAATACAGCCAGAATACCCCCCAACGTCAGACTTCCCGTGTCTCCCATAAATACTTGCGCCGGGAAGGCATTATACCATAAAAATCCTACCAGCGCTCCGATAAACGACGCTGCATAGATTGTCAGCTCTTCCGATCCGGGAATATACATGATATTGAGATATCCGGAATAGATTATATTACCTCCGAGATAGGCCATGATGGAGAGAGCAAGACCGATAATGGCAGATGTTCCGGCACATAAGCCGTCGAGACCATCTGTCAGGTTTGCACCGTTGCTGACCGCGGACACGGCGATAATCACTACGAGCACGAAGACGAGCCATCCTAAAGTCTGGGCTGCATTCGCATCTGAAATCCAGGAAGTCAGCCATTCATAATTGAAGTTGTTATCTTTGACGAAAGGGATTGTGGTCAAGGGAGCCTTGATTATATCCTTCTCCACCACTACTTCCGTTACGTTATTGGCAACATCCACCACTACCTCGTGGTTTTGCTGCATCACTATGTCAGGAGAAAGCCACATTGTGATGCCGACGAGAAGTCCTAACCCGACTTGTCCGATGATTTTATATTTCCCTTTCAGTCCATCTTTGTTGTGATATTTCAACTTTCGGTAATCATCCAGAAATCCTATGATTCCCATCCAGAGGGTTGCGACAATCATGAGAATCATATATATATTGGATAAATTCCCCACTAAAAGACACGGGATAAGGATTGAGATGATTATTATGATACCACCCATGGTTGGAGTCCCCTTCTTTTTCATTTGTCCTTCAAGTCCGAGGTTGCGCACCTCTTCCCCCACCTGCATCCGTTGCAGGCGATGGATGATCCTATTCCCGAAAAAGAGAGCGATAAGCAGTGCGAGGGCAAACGCCACCCCTGCCCGGAAGGTTATATATGTCATCAAGTGGCGCCCGGGGAAATCTACCGAGCCAAGCCATTCCACGAGTGAATACAGCATATCAGATATTTCGTTTGCGGCTGATCAAGAATGTCTGCCGTGAGGTTATTTTTATATTAGACTAAGCGATTGCAACTTTGAAAAAAGGGTGCACCCACAAGAAATAAGCAGCTGAGACTAAAAGCTATCCCTGCCAATTCAGGACTTCCTCGCGATCGTCAAAATGATGACGAACTCCTTTTATCTCTTGATATGTCTCATGCCCTTTGCCAGCGATAAGCACCACCGATCCGGGATTAGCCATTTCAAGTGCAGTCCGTATTGCCTCCCTGCGATCCGGAATGCTGAGCGTCCGTTTCATTTCATCAGTGCTCAACCCTTCTTTCATATCGAGGATAATCTGCATCGGATCTTCATCACGCGGGTTATCGGAGGTGAGGATAAGTCTGTCGGAACGGCAAGCTGCCTCCTGAGCCATCATAGGGCGTTTCCCATGGTCGCGATTCCCTCCGGCTCCTACAACAGTCGTTATCTCTCCGTCTGCACCTACGATGCCGCGAATTGTGTCGAGCACATTGACCAAGGCATCTGGTGTGTGGGCATAATCCACAATGGCCGTAACCCCTTTGGGAGTACGGATAGTCTGGAAGCGTCCTGCCACAGGCACAAGTCTCGACATATTGACAATAACTTCCTCCGGCTCAAAACCTGTGAGAATTGAGGCTCCATAAACGGCAGTCAGATTGTAGGCATTGAATTTACCTGTGAAATTCACCTCCACTTCACGCCCATTAAGAGTCAGAAGAGTCCCGTCAAGGCGTGTTTCAAGCACACGACAGCGGAAGTCGGCATCAGAGCGGAGGGAGTATGTGTAAACCTTCGCTTTGGTGTTTTGCACCATGAAGCGGCCACTTTTATCATCGATATTGATAAGGGCAAAAGCTGACTCGGGGAGCATATCGAAAAATATTTTCTTGGCTCTCATATAATGATCCACTGTGCCGTGGTAGTCCAGATGGTCGCGGGTAAGATTGGAGAAAACACCCCCCTTGAAGGTCAAGCCTGCGATTCGGTGTTGATGGGCGGCGTGGCTGGAGACTTCCATAAAGGCATAATCACAACCTTCATCGACCATGCGGGCCAATAATGAATTGAGAGTAAGAGGATCCGGTGTAGTGTGTGTGGTGGGGATAGCTGTGTCTCCGACATAATTACAGACTGTCGAGAGCAACCCCGCTTTGTATCCCTCAAGACGTGCCATCTCATAGAGTAGGGTAGCGGTAGTGGTTTTTCCGTTTGTGCCTGTGACCCCGACAAGACTTAATTTGCGTGAGGGATGTCCATACCAGGCGGATGCAAGCTGACCTAACGCTTCCGCTGAGTTTTCCACCCGAATATATGTAATCCCCTTCTCAAGTGAAGAGGGTATCTCTTCGCAGACTATTGCAGCTACGTGATTACTTGCCACAACAGGAATATATTTGTGACCATCGGTTGTCACACCGCGCACAGCCACAAATAATCCACCCTTTTCAACTTTGCGTGAATCGCTCTCAAGGCTGACTATATTCTTATCGGTATCTCCGATAATTTCCAGAGGTCTTATCTCCTCCAGAAGATTTGATAATTTAGTGGTCATATTATCTGTAATTTCATTTTATTAATGGTTGATGAGGGGAGAGGTGATGTCATTCATGTCAGATAGAGGAAGGGGAGAGGTTATGGTCGCAGAGTCAGGGTAATTTTTGACCCATGTTCGATAGGATTACCCGGAGGAATGCTTTGAGCCACGACTTTCCCGGAGCCATGAATCAAAACATTAAGACCATGACTCTCCATTATCCTCACTGCTGAAGTGACATCATACCCTTTTACATCGGGCACTTTATTCCTTTCATTATGTGAAGAAACCTTGATTTTCTTGATATGTCTGGAATTGACGGCATTCGCCACTTTGGAGCTTTCGACACTGGTTGAACCGGTCATCAGTGGGGTAGAGGGGACTGCTTCCCTCGCGTATGTGGATACATTATCAAGCATTCCGCGGGCATACATTTTGAGCGCCATATTCTTGACTACCTGTCCGCTGGTGCGGTTGGCACTCGTGCCGGCTGGTCCAAGCACCAGCGCCATGCAACTATATTTCGGCTCTTCATAAGGGAAGAAGCCGGCAAACGCGTAACGTCGCTTGGATGTGTCGTAGGCACCTTTTACCACCGGATATGCCGTTCCGGTTTTCCCTACAACCATCACACGGTCATCACGAACTTTTTGAGCGGTTCCATGGTTACCCCATACCACTTCCTTGATACATTGTTTCACCTTCTCGGCATTGGCTTCTGAGCATATTCTGTCGCGAATATAGGTTATCGGGAGAATGGAGTCTTTCCCGGTTTCATCGATGAGTCCCCGAACCAGGTGAGGGCGAACATAGCGTCCTTTATTCGCTATGGCGTTATAGATACTCAGAGTGTAAATTGGCGGTATCTCAGTGTTATAACCATACGCTTGGCGCGCCAGATCAAGATGACGGGCGGTCATGGTGATATTGTTCCCTTTCGAATCGTGATCAACAAGTCTCCGGATTCGCGGAGTGCACTCTCCGGCTATTCCGGTGTGCATCGGTTCGAAAAATCCGATGCTTGCCAAGCGGTCGTAGAATTTTGCCGGATCTTTGGCATAACCGCGAAAGATTACGCGTGCAATACCGGTGTTTGATGAAGTCTCAATCACCTGCTTCATGTTTTTCATCCCTCCCCCGGCATGGTCTGATGTCCGTTGGAATGGTGAGCAGTCCACAAGATCATTGACGCTATTGACAAGCTTATCTTCAAATGCGATCATTAATGATATCGGCTTCATGACCGATCCCGGTTCAAAGGGAAGGACAGCCCTGTTGAGAGCCTCTCCGTATGAGCCATCGTCAAGACGCTGGATATTGGAGATTGCTTTTATTTCCCCGGTAGCCACTTCCATCAAGATGGCCGTGCCCCACTCTGCCCTACTTTCGGTACATACGTTAAGGAGTTGTTCTTCAAGCATATCCTGAAGGTCAACATCGATAGTGGTGTGTATGTCGTAACCGCGCTTTGGAGCTTTGCTGACCCAATTGGTGATACCGTTGGTGAGTGCTACTTTTTTTGCCTCTCCCGGTTGCCCGTAGAGTAAGGAATCCAGATCTCGCTCCAATCCGGAATAACCGTGCACTTCCCCCGAGACGGAATCCTCGTTTACACGTCCGATACTTCTGTAAGCCATTCTCCCGAAGGGATACATGCGAATCTTTTTCTCCTCCTTATAAAGAGGGTTGCGGAACCCCCTTCCGCTAAATTTGTTCAGGTAAGGGAAATTGTGGATAATATCGAAATCCTCGAGAGTCTTATTTCTTGCTATTCTAAGTGCTCGTGTACGTTTATCGGGTTGTTTATCAAATTCTTGTTTGAGTTTATTGTGCCATGTATATTTCTCGTAGGTCTGTCTGTCGGCGTGCAGGTTTGAAGTGCGCGGATAGTACTTGTCGAGGGAATCGGCAAGCATCGCTATCGTATCCCAAGGCACTGATTTATCTTCTTGCACTTTTTTATGGCGCAAATCAAGTTTGATATCGTAGACTTGCAGGTTGCAGGCAAGTATATTGCCATTGCTTGCAAGGATATTTCCTCGCTCCGGAGCTATCGTGTCTATTTTTGATAATTCATTTTTTGCGCGTTGATTCCATGCATTGGCATCCACAACCGTCGTGTCAAAAAGTTTGACGATTACGGCGGCGGCGAAGAGCAAAAAGAAGATCGTTATCAGACCGTAGCGAAATAATATGTGGGTCTTATTATTTTGTTTCATGTTGTGGGAAGAGATGAGAGAGAAGGAGATGAGGTCGTTTCAGAAATTCATCTGCATTCAGGGATTTGATCGAGCGGAAGATGACTATCCTGAAATTCTGATTTTTTGAGGATTTGATTGTTGAAAATTAATGAAATGTAATAATATCAGTTATCCAATTGCAACTCGTATGGAGGATTCTCCTGAAACTGAAGACCGAGACCCTGTTCATCCACAAGTCTGCGTAATTCCGTTTCGCGTATAAGGCTCATGTAGGCGGCTTTTTCCTGCAGTTTGGAGCTTTCGGCATGTTGTAACTCCACATTCAACTTTTTTATCTCAGCCATTTTTGTCTTTGTCTTGTAACGCAACCCGATTAAAGAGAGCACTGCCACAATGATCACAAGCAAAATCCAGGCATTCTTTTTGAAAAAATCAACTGAAAGAGAGCGCCCGTAGCGAAGGTCGCTTGCCCATTGTGATTTATGTTTTTTAGATTCTATATTATTTTTATCCTTTTTCTTTTTCACTTGCAATGATTTGAAAATGTGATGATTAGAGCATTTACTCTTTCTTAACCGATTTCACCGGTGGGATTGGCGATAAGTTGCGCGACCCTAAGTTTTGCGCTTCTGGCTCGCGGATTACGTTCCACTTCCTTCTCATCAGCCGTTATCGGTGTCCGGGTAATAAGTTTCCAGGGGGTATGGACGCGTCCGAAGAAATCTTTATCCTCTTTTCCCTCGATATTACCCGTTTTCATAAAATTCTTGACCATCCTGTCTTCTATTGAATGATAGGTCAAAATTGCAAGACGTCCATCTGGTTTGAGAGCTCTGACTGTTGATTCCAAAAATTTCTGAAGTGCCTCCATTTCGTTATTGGTCTCAATCCTGAGCGCTTGGAAAACCTGTGCGAGATCTTTTTTAATTTGCCTTGGATTTAGATGTGGAGTCACGATATCAACCAATTGCATGGTTGTCTCGATTGGTTTCGAATTTCGGTTGGCTACTATTGAGTGTGCAATAGCCGAAGGGCGCTTCAAGTCGGTCCACATTTTGAATATGCCGATCAATTCTTCTTCTGAATAATCGGCAATTATGTCTGATGCTTTCAGCGGAGCTGACTGATTCATGCGCATATCGAGTGGAGCATCCGCACGAAATGAAAAGCCTCTTGAAGCGTCATCGAAATGATGGAATGAAACACCGAGATCTGCCAATATTCCATCGAATTTGTCGATGGACAAGTATCTCATGAAATTGAGAATATATTTGAAATTTGCATTTATAAAAACAAATCGTTCATCGTCAGGAATGTTTGCTGCAGCGTCGGAATCTCTATCGAAACCGTATAGCTTACCCTCCGATTCCAGATAAGAAAGAATAGCACGGGAATGACCGCCGCCACCGAATGTGACGTCCGCATATGTACCTTTCGGATGTATGTCAAGAGCTTCAATTGTCTCTTTTAACAGTGCGGGTATGTGGTAATTCACCTCCTCCATTTCAAGTATTCTCTTTTTTAGAATGTAAAATTAGTGATAATTGAATTTATACAGATTACTTGTTTTCTATTTTTTAGAATATTTAAGCAAAAAACTTATCTACACCCTCACCCGCTGTCAATTTATTCCGTATTTTGTACCAGACAAAATTCTCAGTATGTGACTTTGCGTCATAATTTACTTTTTAGAGTTCGGATAGGGTTTTGGAGTAAACATTATGGATATTTTCCGCCATGTCGTCTATATTAAATCTTTTGGCATACCTTTTCCCTTCCGAAATCATACGTTTGGTGTCGGCACTCCCTTTCAATATTGCGTTTAATGCTTCGCTCATTTCTCTGACGGAATTGGGATCCACATAAATTGAATCCGGGCCTCCCGCCTCTTCAAGACAACTTCCGGTAGCGGCTACTACTGGTCGCTCGGATTCCAGACCCTCTAAGACAGGTATTCCAAATCCTTCATAGAATGATGGATAAGCTATTGCAGCGGCATTCCGATTAAGAGGAGGCAAATCCGTGAAGGGTACCCCTTCGAGCCAGATGACTCTTTCTGTCAGTCCTAACTCTTGTGTGAGCTGCTTCATTTTTTTCTTATATTCACCGCCACCTCCGACAGCGACCAATTTCAGCTCCTTGGGTAGATTGACCATCGAGCGAATTGTCAATTCAATGTTTTTTCTTTTCTCCACACTCCCGACTTGCAGTATGTAGTTGTCAGGGAGACCATATGTTTTTTTAATTCTTTCTCGATCTTCCGGGTTCAGAGGTTTGCGGAAGATGTTGTCACAACCCTGATAGACGACTTCAATTTTTTCTTCAGGAATGCCGTAATAGTGCATGATGTCGCGTTTAGTGCATTCACTGACCGCAATAATTCGATTTGCATTTTTACAGGATTTGCCGTATTTGTAATCATAAATTATTCTGTCCGGCAGGTTGTAGCAATAGGGGAGACGTCTGTAGATGACATCATGAATAGTGACAACTGACGGTATGCCGCTACCAATTATATTCAGTGGCAGTTCGTTGCTGAGTCCGTGAAAGAGTGTTACATCATCTTTATTTATATCTCTTGATATTCCAAAACTTCTCCATAGGGAACCTTTCGAAAGTACACCCTTTCCTTGGGGTTCTGAAAACTTTATATTCTCAAGATAGTGGAGTGTCGACAGCCGTGGATTTTCCCGAAGTTTGGGAGTGTAGACAATTAAGCTGTCGTCCGGTCGATATTTTGCAAGTCCTTCAATAACGAGTCGGGAATAGTTACCCAACCCGGTCATATTCGAGACTGCCCTCTTTCCGTCAAATCCTATTTTCATGAAATATTTTTATCGTAATTGTAATTTATATTTCTGTAATATTAATAATTTA
Organism: uncultured Sangeribacter sp.; assembly: GCA_964521885.1. GTDB lineage: Bacteria > Bacteroidota > Bacteroidia > Bacteroidales > Muribaculaceae > Lepagella. The sequence continues at coordinate 30,885 of CAZFUF010000002.1, forward strand.
TTATTATGAGTAATACAAAATACATTAAATGAAAAAATCTGTTGCCACAAATTTTCCGTAGTTGGTTTTCCAAGATGACTCTTTCAATTTTTCTTTGTATTACTTTTGCAAATATACCAAAAAAATCTCCTATTTTTATTTTCGAGAGTTCTATTTTTCTGTATTATTTATCAATTAGAATTTTTTTTTCGATTCTCAGGGCGTTAAATACTCTTTTTTCCTTATTTATCTTATTGAAATATAGGTATTAGAGTCAATTTAAATATAATCATTTTTTATCGTTAAATATTTCAAAATATCTTATTTTTTGATAATAGGATCTTAAAATTCACAATTAGGATAAATAAATCTTATTATTAAAAATAAAAATCCATATTATTAAAAATTCGGTGTGCTTCTTTCGAAATTTTTACAATAAGCAAAAATTTTTATTATTTTTGTAGTTTGGATTAGGATGGTCATTTTTTATTGACTCTATGCCATGCTCAAATATTTTATACTATGATAAATTTACAATCTGTAAATGTTGAACTTCCGAAAGTGGATTCTTCATTACTTTTCAAATGGATTGATGAAGTAGCTCGCGTTCACGATAAAAAGCTTGGGAATATCACATACCTATTTTGTGATGATGCTTATATCATAGAAGCTAACAATAAGTTTCTCGGACATGATTACTTCACGGATATAATCACTTTTGACTATTCGGAAGGAGAAAAGATTTCAGGTGACATAATTCTCTCCGTCGACACAGTTGCGTCTAACGCCCAGCTGCTCGGTATTACATATAATCGCGAATTGCTGAGGGTTATCATACATGGAGTGTTACATCTTTGTGGCATTAACGATAAGGGTGAGGGAGAACGTGAGATAATGGAATCTCATGAGAATGATGCGTTATCCCTTTACGATTCATTATTCAAGGCTAATAATCAGGAAGAGGAAGTTTCAGAAATGAGTGTGAACGCTTCTCAATCTGCTCATGATGCGTTAGTGGATTGGGATGATGAAGAAGATGATCCTGATTTTGATGAGTTTTTAAAAGAAACCGGTTTGCATTTATAAAGTTTTTCATCGTGAGATTTAATTATGATGTAATAGTTGTCGGAGCGGGTCATGCAGGCTGTGAGGCTGCCGTTGCGTCTGCAAAGTTGGGAGCCTCCACCCTATTGGTAACGAGTGATTTAAATAGAATCGCTCAGATGTCATGCAACCCTGCCGTCGGTGGTATTGCAAAAGGTCAGATAGTGCGGGAAATCGATGCTCTTGGTGGAATGATGGGAATTGTGGCTGATAAGACAGCCATCCAATTCCGGATGCTCAATAGGTCGAAAGGTCCGGCAGTCTGGTCTCCGAGAGTTCAATCAGACCGGACAAAATTCATAGATGAGTGGCGCAGCATCCTTGAGCATACAGAGAATCTATCCCTTTTCCAGGATACAGTTTCAAAACTTATAATACATCATAATCCGGATGGACAGCCTTCTGTTGGAGGTGTGGAGACTGCATTAGGCTTCTCTTTTAAGTCAGAAAATGTAATTTTAACTGCCGGTACTTTTCTTAACGGTCTGCTTCACTTCGGACAAAATCAGATACCGGGAGGTAGAATTTCAGAAGCCGCTGTTGATGGATTAACAGAACAATTAGCTTCTCTCGGGTTGCAGACTGCCCGAATGAAAACCGGTACTCCTGCAAGAATTGACGGGAGGTCTATAGATCTTTCTGAAACGGATGTGCAGACTGGTGATGATATTGTTGACGGGGATGGTGTTTTGATTGCACGCGACCCTCATAAATTTTCTTATCTTCCGGACATTCAAAGAATACTTAAGCCTCGTCCTTGTTATATAGTTCATACCAATAAGGATTCACATCAGATTCTAAATGACAATTTGGATAAATCCCCGCTATACAACGGACAGATTAAGAGTATAGGACCTCGATATTGTCCCAGCATTGAGACTAAGATTGTGACTTTTTCCGATAAGGAGAGTCATCAATTGTTTCTTGAGCCTGAAGGGGAGACAACTTGTGAATTTTATATAAACGGGTTCTCAAGTTCTTTGCCTTGGGATGTGCAATTGGCTTCTCTCAGTCAAATTCCGGCGCTCAGGAATGTCCATTTTTATAGACCTGGATATGCGATTGAATATGATTTTTTTGATCCGACACAGTTGCGTCATGATCTGTCAAGTAAGGTAGTTGACGGCTTATATTTGGCTGGACAAGTTAACGGTACTACCGGTTATGAAGAGGCGGCTGCGCAAGGGCTGATGGCCGGAATCAATGCTGCTCGAAAATCTCAGGGAAAGTCATCATTGGTTCTTCGTAGAGACCAAGCGTATATAGGGGTTTTAATTGATGATCTCGTTACAAAAGGTGTTGATGAACCGTATAGAATGTTTACATCCCGTGCCGAATACAGAATACTGTTAAGACAGGATGATGCAGATATGCGATTGACGCCAATTGGTTTTGAGATTGGATTGGCATCTCAGAAACGTTATGAAATCATGCTTGAAAAGCAAAGATTACGTGATGAACTTATCGAATGGTGTGCCGACAAGAAGATAAAAGCGGAAGACAGTTTAAATCAATTGCTTTTAGAGCTTGGAACCGCTCCGCTGACCGCATCCCTGAGGTGTATTGAGTTGTTAAGAAGACCCCAGCTTAATTTTGAGATATTATCGCAATACGTACCCGCAGTTGCTGAGAAATTAAAATCACTTCCTGAAGCCAATAGATTTGAAATTATAGAAGCTGCCGAAATCCTTATTAAATATGATGGATATATTAAGAGGGAAAGAGAGCTTGCTGAGAAGATGATGCGTCTGGATTATGTTATCATTCCAGATCAATTTGATTTTTCAAGCATAAATACACTTTCTACAGAGTCACGGCAGAAGCTTTCAAGAATCCGACCGAATACAATAGGGCAGGCTTCAAGAATCCCCGGTGTTTCTCCTGCGGATATTCAGATATTGCTTCTTATGCTCGGAAGATAAATTCGGCAGTGAAGCGTGGCATATTCCTACAATACCATTGGTTTAATGCCGTATTTTATTGACTTAATATAAATGTGAGTTTTACAGCACCTACTTCCAAATAATTAGCATCACGGAAGTTAAGTTGTTAATGTTTCACGTGGAACATTATAAAAAGATTTACCCATAAAAAGCTTCGACGGTTTGTGTGTTTTCCTGCTTTTGACTCAATCACGCAGCACACTATACTCAGTTGCTCAAAAGCCAAAATTATTCCAATCAAGCGACCCAAGGAGCTTCCAAATTTTTATTGGACCGCTCTTAAAGCGGATCTCCGGATGGCTTATTGTGTGTAGGAACTAATAAGATATGATAAAGAAAACAATATTATTTAACTAATATAACTATGACAAACGAACAGCTTAAAAGTATCATCCGCGATGTTCCCGATTTCCCGTCAAAAGGAATCATTTTTCGTGATTTGACTACGCTTATTAAGAATGGAGAGGCATTGCATGAAGTCTCTGAAAGATTAAAGGAATTATATAAGGATAAGGGGGTCACTAAGGTGGTCGGTATTGAGTCCAGAGGTTTTATTTGCGGAAGCATTCTTGCATACGAGTTGGGGTGTGGGTTTGTGCCGGCTCGAAAACCGGGTAAATTGCCTTCCACGACAATCAAACAATCGTATGCCAAAGAGTATGGCGTGGATACAATCGAGCTCCATAAAGATGCTATTACCGAAGATGATATTGTGGTTATTCATGACGATTTACTCGCAACAGGGGGCACGATGCGTGCATGTTATGACCTTGTGAAGAGTATGAATCCGAAGAAAATTTATGTGAATTTTGTGGTTGAGCTGTCAGCCTTAAATGGTAGAAGCGTCCTTCCTGAAGATTGCGAGGTGACTTCTATTCTTTCTTATTAATTATTCTTATGACTGATTGCGGTGGATTGGAAGTATTCTAATCCACCGATAATATTTTAATGGAATAGATGGTATGATGGGTTTTGATATTTTGTTGAATTTTTCGATTATTAGGTAATGACAGGAGGAATAGATGATAATATAAGTTTGTCTGAATCGGGGAGCGAACTCTCGCCGGTGGAGAGAGCATATCCCTTGCTGGATTCTACCATGGATAAAGAAGGGGTAAATCTAAATAACGAAATAATCGATAATTCCACAGATTTAGTTGCTGATTCAGGACGTGATATTGATGAATCCGGTCATTTTAAACTCGAATTTGAGTCCGATCGCACAAAACAGGATATATTTGCAAACCGACCCGGTGAGCGATTGAGAGCAAAGATTCTTGCTCTCCCTGAAAAACCGGGAGTGTATCTCTATCTGGATAAGAGAGGGAATGTGATCTATGTCGGGAAAGCAAAAAGGCTAAAACGAAGGGTCTCCTCGTATTGGAACCGCAGACATGATTCAACGCGAACAAATCTTATGCTTCGCAATGTGGTGGATATGCGTTTTATTGTGGTTGCAACTGAAGAAGATGCGCTTCATCTTGAGAATGCCATGATTAAGCAATATATGCCGCGCTATAATGTGCTTCTTAAGGATGATAAGTCGTATCCATGGATTGTGGTGACCAAAGAATTGTATCCTCGTGTTTTCATGACGCGCACAAAAACGGAATCGGGGAAGTATTACGGTCCGTATTCCAATGTTCAATCTGCCAAAACGGTTCTTCAGCTTATTCGTGACATATATCCCCTCAGGAGCTGTCGCCATTTGCTGGATGAGAAAAATATTGCGAGAAATAAATACTCCCTTTGTCTTGATTATCACATCGGGAAATGTGGCGGTGCTTGTTGTGCGCTCATCAGTCCGGATGAATATCGCGGGTACGTTGATAAAGTCCGTCAGATTCTAAATGGAGAGACGTTGGAACTGGAGCGGTATTTGCAGAATGAGATGGAGACGCTGGGTGAAGAATGGAAATTCGAGGAAGCTCAGAAGGTCAAGGAAAAATTGGATATTGTCAAGAAATATAATGCAAAAAGCATCATATCTCCCGGGGATGCCGGAGATTCCGATATATTCGGATTCGTGGAGGAGGGGGATACTGCGGTGGTCTGTTTTATGCATCTTCATCATGGGGCCGTGGTTCAAAGTCTGAATCTGGAATTCAGGAGGCGTCTGGTCGAGACAAAAGAGGAAATTTTATCTACCGCAATAGTGGAAATCGGGCGACGGTTTGATCGCAAATTCGATGAAATAATAGTTCCTTTTGTGCCTGACACTACACTTGAGGGTGTGGAGTTTGTTGTCCCTGCCAGGGGTCATAAGAGGAAGATACTGGATATTGCTACAAAGAATGCCGCCCAATTCCTTTCGGATAAAGAGAAGATGGCTGAAAAACTTGATCCGGAACGGGGTGTATCCAAGCTCATGCAGCAGATGAAGTCTGATTTCAGACTCAATGTAGAGCCACGTCATATAGAGTGTTTTGATAATTCCAATATTCAGGGCACAAATCCTGTGGCAAGTTGTGTGGTTTTCAAGAACGGTAAACCGTCAAAAAAGGATTATCGTCATTTCTGCATCAAGACTGTGGTGGGAGCGGATGATTTTGCTTCTATGAAGGAAGTGCTCCATCGGAGATATTCGCGCATGATAGCTGAAGGAGAGTCATTACCTCAGCTTGTGGTCGTGGATGGTGGTAAAGGACAATTGAGCGCGGCGGTTGAGGCGTTTGATGAAATGGGGATACGTGGTGAAGTCGCTTTGGTAGGAATTGCCAAACGTCTTGAAGAGATCTATTTCCCGGGTGATTCACTCCCTCTTTATATCGATAAGAAAAGCAATAGCCTCAGGGTTATTCAGGCTCTACGCGATGAGGCCCACCGATTCGGTATCACCCATCACAGACTGCGCCGGAGCAAGGGACAGGTGAGGAGTGCTCTCGACGACATCAAAGGTATCGGACCCGCTACTCAGAAGTTGCTTATGACACGTTTCAAAAGTCTCAAAAAGATTCGAGAGGCGAGCGAAGATGAATTGGCAAATGCCGTGGGAAAGAGTAAGGCGAATATTCTTTATAAGTCGCTTCATTCAAGCTCGGAGAATACGAAATAAACTCGTTTGAATTATTTTGAATATTCGGAATCAAGACTCTATCTGATTAAAATGCAATTCCTCGGAAAATCTGAGTTTTTGTTTATTTAGAAAAGGTCTGATTTCAGAGGATTAATTCTATTTAAGTTTTATTTTCTATAATGTTGGGTAGTGTTAAACGTTATTAAATAAAAATCGTTATAATATAAAGCGATCTTTTGCTTAAAATAAATTGAAGTGAGACTTCTTGGTTATTTCTTCGCAGATCTGGAGTAAAACAACAGGTTTGAGTATGATTCACAGGAGTAAGCTGATGAGGAAAAGTTGAGAATACGTCCGGCAGTCTTAATCTGAAGTTATGAGCCTTAGGTTGTCCGCAATGTATCGGTAACCATCATCCGGCATCTTTCAGAATCAACCTTTCAGAAAGAAAACGAAGAATAACAGATAAAAATAAAGTAATATAAAAATATAAGTTTAAAATTAGTCTAATAATAACCCGTCAATTTCTTAATGATTCCTCAGGATGGCTTGAATATTGATTAGATAGAGTTCTATCCGGAGAGAATGAAATTGAAAAGATATATAACCCGCAATGAAAAAAATAAAAGAAGATAAATTCTCTAAGAAAGAGATAGAGAGGAAAGTGTTGGAGTTTCTTGAAAAGGAATCTAAAAAAGCTTTCAACTATAAGCAGATAGCATACGCCATAGACGCCTCAAATCCGGCAAATCGAATTGATATTATCAATGCTCTTGATGAGCTTGCCCTTGCGGACGCCATTATTGAAGTGTCGCTGGGGCGTTATAAGGCCAAATCCAATCGCGGCACCGAAAAGATCGGGACCTTTGTTCGCAGGAGCAACGGAAAGAATGCTGTTGTGATCGATGACGAGCATATCATGGTGGCGGAAAGAAATTCCATGCATGCCCTTAATGGAGACACTGTCAGGGTAGAGGTGTCTGCATCGCGTAAGGGCCAGGATCCGGAAGCCAAGGTAATTGAGATTGTAGAGGTTAAGGATCAGGTGTTTATCGGCACGCTTAAAGTGGAGCGGAATTATGCTGCTCTTGTGACTGATTCAAAATTTCTCGCTGCTGATATTATTATCCCGAAGCGTAAACTCAAGGGTGGAAAATCGGGAGATAAAGCAATTGTCCGTATAACGGAATGGCGCGATGATGAGATGAATCCGCGTGGGGAAGTGGTGGATATTCTTGGCAAGAAGGGTGAGAATAATGCAGAGATGCATGCCATTCTCGCAGAATTCGGCTTGCCCTATAAATACCCCGTCAATGTTGAGTCTGCCGCCAATAAGATTGATGCTGGAATTACCCGGGAGGAGGTGGCGAAGAGAGAAGATTTCCGAAATATCACCACCTTCACGATCGACCCAAAGGATGCCAAGGATTTTGATGATGCGCTTTCCATCCGTCAGCTTGCCAATGGTAATTGGGAAGTGGGTGTGCATATCGCTGATGTAACCCATTATGTGACTCCCAATTCCATCATAGATAAGGAGGCTCAGAAGAGGGCTACGAGTGTATACCTTGTGGACAGGACCATTCCGATGCTTCCGGAACACCTGTCGAATGGTATATGCTCCCTGCGTCCGAATGAGGAGAAATTGACATATTCGGCTATCTTCGAATTGGATTCGAAAGCGAATGTGGTGAATTATCGAATCGGCAGAACCGTGATATGTTCCGACCGCAGATTCACCTATGAGGAGGCGCAGGAGGTGATAGAGACCGGAAAAGGGGACTTTGCCAACGAGATTATTACCCTTAATAATCTTGCAAAAGAGTTACGCAAACGTCGCTATGAAAACGGAGCACTCGAATTCGACCGCGAGGAGGTGAAATTTGAAATAGATGAGAAGGGCGCACCGGTACGCGTATATTTCAAGGTGGCGAAAGATGCCAACAAACTTATTGAGGAATTCATGCTCCTTGCTAACCTCACTGTGGCGGAGTCAATTGGGAAAGTGGCGAAAGGCAAGAAGGCAAAGACATTTGTCTATCGTGTACATGATAATCCCGATCCCGAAAAGATCAGCAATTTCGCTTTGATAGCATCGCGCTTCGGTTATAAAGTCAATGCTGATGGAAGTGCGAAAACTGTCAATAAGAGTCTGAATCGTCTGCTCAAAGATGTCAAGGGGAAAGGGGAGGAAAATATGCTCTCCATCCTTGCTATCAGGAGTATGGCGAAAGCGGTTTATACGACCGAGAATATAGGACACTACGGACTGGCTCTGGATTATTATACTCATTTCACATCTCCGATTCGCCGTTATCCGGATATGATGGTCCATAGATTGCTGGCTAAATATGCTGATGGAGCCCGTTCGGCTGATCGCACGAAAGTGGAAGACCAATGTAAACACTCTTCAGAGATGGAACAGCTTGCAGCCAACGCTGAGCGTGCATCGATAAGGTATAAGCAAGTGGAGTTTATGCAGGATAAACTCGGAGAGGTTTTCTCAGGAGTTATATCCGGAGTGACGGAATGGGGGCTCTATGTGGAGCTTGACGACAATCTGTGTGAAGGCTTAGTCCCGATTCGCGATCTTGCCGATGATTATTATGATCTTGATGAGAAGAATTATTGTCTGATCGGACGGTCCCATCACAACCGTTATTCATTGGGTGATCGTGTCAAGGTGCAGGTGGCTCGTGCGGATTTGGAAAGAAAACAGCTGGATTTCACTCTGATGACTGACGAAGGGAATCCGAACCGTCCGCTTGAAACTCCTAAGAAAGGTAAACGCCACGAAGCGCGTAAAAAAGAGAAAACCCGGTCTCGCGGAGGAAATTCTCGTCGCAAAAAATAATACTCTAACTCCCTTTTGATGATATTCCTACAACACATTCCCTGAGGATAATTTAGGTTGAAGGGAAGTTTTTATTGAATCGGCTGTCTGGTGAAGCGGATATGTCGCGGTGATAATTATCTCTTGGTTGTAAATATGCCGTGAGTATAAAATTCCCTGAAGTGAAAGAATCCATTGTGTATAAAGACAATAACAAACTGAAATGAGCAAATTGAGAATCCTGTCTGTCTCTGTCCTGATGGCAGGGATAGCGTCATGTGCGTTTGCAGCTGACGATATAATTGTGGCTACCGACACATATCGTTGGGAAGGTGATACCATTTTTCAGAGCGAATTTAAGGCATGGGCAGAGAGCCCGTACGAGATACGTTCCACTTATAAGGGGCGTCCCGGATATTACATGCCGATCGAACAGACCTGGAAAAAGAAAAATGATCTGTCGGCGTATCCTCGTTTGAAGTCGGATAATCTTCTCCACGAAGCCATTTTTAACATGGGACTGGATGAGATGGTCAATGCCGTGGAACCTGACACTACCCTACGTACAGGTAAAGAATGGGCGGGGGTATGGACCCGCGATGTCAGTTATTCGATTATTCTTTCAATGGCATATATGCAACCGGAAGCATCGATGATCTCTTTGATGAAGAAAGTGAATCCGGAGGGCCAGATAATTCAGGATACAGGTTCCGGGGGAGCGTGGCCTATATCTACCGACCGTATGGTGTGGGTTCTTGCCGCTTATGAGATTTATAAATACACCGGGGATAGGAATTGGCTGGAGACTGTCTATCCCATCGCAGTCCGCTCGCTTGAAAAAGATGAAGCTACGGTGATGAGTCCGGCAGGGTTGGTGAAAGGTGAGACCTCGTTCATCGACTGGCGCGAGCAGAGTTATCCTCAGTGGATGCAGACGGCTGATATTGCCGCCAGTGAGGCGATGGGAACCAACGTGATGTATGCCGCGGCCCTTGAGGCAACTTCCCGGATGGCGTATGACCTTGGTAAAACGAAGGAGGGGGAGTTGTTTGCCGGGAAGGCGAAGCGGCTTGCAGAGAATATAGACAAGATATTCTGGATGCCGGATAAGGGGTATTACGGAATGTATACATACGGGCGCGACAATATGATTCTCAACCCGCGGGCAGAAACTCTGGGAGAGTCGCTTGCAATTCTTTATGACATAGCGCCTGCTGATCATCAGAAATCTATTTCGGAGAATAATCCCCACACCCCCTGGGGACCGGCTATCTTCTATCCTCAGATAGCTGACCAGGCAAACTATCATAATAATGCGCTCTGGCCTTTTGTGGCTTCATATTGGGCTTTGGCGCAGGCTAAGGCAGGCAACGAACAGGGGACTCTCGAAGGGATAGGCTCCGTGTTCCGCCCCGCCGCTCTTTTTGCCACAAATAAGGAGAATTTCAATCTCGATAACGGAGATATATTCACCAGTCTCAATTCCTCAAATATGCTGTGGTCACTTTCAGGAAATATAGCGCTGACAACACGTATACTTTTTGGATTACATTTTGAGAAAGAGGGGATAAGAATTGCTCCGTTTGTGCCACGCTCCTTAGCAGGGACCCGCTCTCTCGACAATATTTCCTATCGTGGAGCAAAACTCAACATCACCGTCAACGGCTACGGTGCCAATGTGGCCTCGATGACACTGAATGGGAAAGCGGTCACCCCGGGAGAGATAATCCCTGCCAAGAAACTCAAAGGAGAGTGCAATATAGTTGTAAATATGGACAATCGCCCCATCCCTGAGATGAAGGTTAATAATGTTCCTAACGTTAAGGCTCCCCTGACTCCAATCGTCAGACTCAGCAACAACCCTGATCTTGACGGGATGGAGCTTCCAGTGAATAATTATCTCCAATGGAATCCGATTGAATATATCGATAAATATATAGTGTTGAAGGATGGGAAGCCTGTGGCTGAGACCCACTCCACATCATATCCTGCCGTTGTGCCGGGCATATGGCAGGTTATTGGGGTGAGCGTAGATGGAATTCCCTCTTTCGCATCCGAGCCATTGTCAAACCGCCCCTTGCAGGTGATACAGTTTGAAGGGGAGAAAACATCTGTTTCTTCTCCGGAGATTTCTTATTTGCCCGGACGCGATATTGTCGGTTTTACAGGAGACGGTTTTATAGAATTGGATCAGAAAAGTCAGCCCTCGGTAGTGACGGTTGAAATCCCTGAAGATGGAGAATATGTCTTCACAGTGCGTTATGCCAACGGTAACGGACCTGTAAATACGGAAAATAAGGCGGCAATCAGGACTTTGACAGTAAATGGTGAGAAGGTCGGAACAATCGTGCTTCCTCAGCGAGGTGTCGCTAATTGGGACGATTGGGGGAAGAGCAATTCATTGAGATTGCCCATGTCCGCGGGAAAACACACAATAGGTCTTGAATATCGACCCGAGGATCAAAATATGAATCTCAAGACCAATCACGCCCTTGTGGATGCCCTGCATATTGAGCGCGCCAACTGATCGCTTGCGCCCGGAGTTATCCGGCACAGGGCTCTTAGAGATGTTATGATTTAGATTAACTTTCCATCATGAATCGTTTTTTAGTAATTTTATTTTTATTGACCGGATTTGTAGCCGGAGGGGAAACTGCGCATGCTCAGCTTTCGAAGAAGGCTGAAGAGTTTGTGCGTAAGGCATTCGAAGACAATCCGGCGGATTCATTGGCGGCCTCAGGAGATTTTCAAGTAGGGGATTCCGTAAGTATGGAGGAGATGGAACTTCGCCTTCAGGAGATGCGTCTGACGGAAATAATGTTGCGCACCCAGCTTGCTGAAGCCACTGAAAAAAATAATATAGCCGATTCTATTAAACGGGCTGCGAGATTACACGAGATAGACTCGTTACGCTCCATAACGCCCGGAATGCCGGTGGTGGTGGATGGTGATACCCTATTCCGTATCTATGCCTCGATGGGGGGTCGCTCCGCCATGGAGAGAGCCGGCACCATATCGAAAGCCATTGCTGAAATCGGGAAATCGCGGAGACTCAGTCGCGATTCGCTCCATATCCTCGATAATGAGAATTATCTTGATATCATGTATGGTGATAAGGTCATAATGAGTGTTACCGAGAAAGATGCTTTATGGCTTGGGACTACTCCTCAGGAATTGGCTAAATCACTCATCCCTATTCTGGATGCCAAAATCAAATATCTGAGTGAGGAAAACAGTTTGTGGCAATTCGTCAGAAGAGGCGGGATGTTTGTGTTGGTAATCATCATTCAGGTTCTCATCTTCAAACTTATCAATTATCTTTTCCGGAAATTCAGAAAACGGATAATAGACTACGCCCGTCAGCGAGAGTCCGGATTGGTGATAAGGGATTATGAGATATTAAATACGCGGACCTTGACACGGCTGATTATGGTTGTGAGCAATCTTCTCAGATATGCCATTCTCCTGCTGGTTCTTATCTTGACTGTCCCGATCCTCTTTGCCATCTTCCCGCAGACCGAGAATCTGGCAATGAAAATATTTCATTACATCATAGATCCTGTGAAGATGGTGGTCAAAGGTGTGGTGGAGTATATCCCAAATCTTTTCATTATCGTGGTGATCTGGTATAGCGTACGCTATATAATCAAAGGGATAAGATATCTTTCCAATGAAATTGAGTCAGAGAAACTGAAGATAAACGGGTTCTATCCTGAATGGGCACAGCCGACTTTCAATATTATCCGTTTCCTTCTGTATGCTTTTATGATAGCGATGATATATCCCTATCTTCCCGGGGCGCACTCGGGAGTGTTTCAAGGTATATCCGTATTTGTCGGACTTATCGTCTCGTTGGGATCAAGCACGGTAATCGCCAATTTTATCGCCGGATTTGTAATCACTTACATGCGCCCGTTTCATAATGGCGATTTCATAAAGGTAAAAGACACGGTTGGAAATGTCATCGAAAAGACTCCTTTTGTGACCCGGATAAGGACTATCAAGAATGAGGTGGTTACTATTCCGAATAGTTTTATCATGTCGTCGGATACAGTAAATTACAGCGCGTCAGCCCGACGATACGGACTGATTATCCATACGGTCATGACAATGGGTTATGATGTGCCATGGAGGCAGGTTCACGAATTGCTGATAAAGGCCGCCTTAATGACAGAAGGTGTGCTAAACCAACCAGAACCATTTGTGCTTGAACTGGAACTGAATGATAATTATATGTGTTATCAAATCAATGCATATATCACCAATGCCGATGATATGCCGGTGATTACCTCCGATTTGCTTCAGAACATCCAAGACCTCTTCCACGAAGCGAAAATTGATCTTGTTGCTCCGCATTTCTATTCCTCGCGTGCAGGGCGTACTCCCGTCTCGTCGGAATTTCATCCCCATATTGATCATCTCGTTTCCAAAGATAAGAAATGAGCCGGATTCCTTGCTCATGATGCTGTGATGTAGCCTTACCTTGACAGTGATTAATCGGTTGGCAACCCGGTTGGGGAGGTGATGTTTAAAACAGGAAAGAAAAGTATGGTGTTGAAAGGTTAATGTTTTATAAAACAAGGACTTTTTCTAAACAATCAAAGTTGTCTTAAAGAAAAATATCGTAAAATTTTTTGAAAAATACATTTAATGTTTTGTGAGTTAAAAAAATATTTATAATTTTGCACTCGGGTGAGTCCTGCACGACCAGCTCCCCGTTAATCCCCCAGATCTTGACCGAAGCAAGGGTCGCGGGTTGAGCGGTGCGATGTAGATAGCTCTCCCATTTGCCTCTTTAGCTCAGTTGGCCAGAGCACGTGATTTGTAATCTCGGGGTCGTTGGTTCGAATCCGACAAGAGGCTCCAAAATGCTGTTGCAGCATTAGCGTTGAATGTTTTTCATAATTTTGTTTTGGCGGCGTGGTTAAGTGATTAACTCGCCGTTTTTTTTTATTCTTCCCCCGGAATATACACTCTTTATGTCGGAGTGGGACAGAATAAAATCTCTGTAAGTGTGGGGAAATTCATGTAATGTTTTATCTTCAGAAAGTTTAAGTTATGATAATAGTAAATATAACCTTTGTAGTTGATGTAGACCGTTCAGAAAAAGTCTGCGCATGGTTGCGTGAAAAAATCGTGATTGAACTCGCCAGCCAAGGTATGAACCCTCGTGCATGCAGGATTCTCAATCCCGAGCCGGATGCTGCTTCATCTGTTGCTCTTCAGGTCGAGCTTCCGGATATGAGCAGTGCCGAGTCATGGATGGGGGATAAGATGATTAATGTTCTTGAGGAATATGAGGCTGAATTCGGTCCGCAAGCTCTCTTCTTTCATTCGTTGCTCGAAACAATTTAAGAGCCCCCTCTCAAATTTTATGAGACGGGCTCAAAACATAGTACGCGTCAGGGTGAGATCGGTAATTATGGATTTATGAACGGATTATCATGAATAGTGAGGATATACAGCTGAGTGTGAGCCGGGATTCCCTTAAGAGATATGATAAAATTATAATGGGGATTGATCCGGGAACGAATGTGATGGGGTATGGAGTCCTTGGAGTAATAGGGAAGAAGCCCGAACTGATCGTTATGGGTGTTATCAAACTCAGTAAGTTCGAATCTCACTATTTACGTCTGCATAGAATTTTTGAAAGGGTTTCATCATTATGCGCACAATATCTACCCGATGAACTTGCCATTGAAGCCCCATTTTATGGAAAAAATGTTCAATCGATGCTGAAATTGGGGCGTGCACAAGGGGTGGCGATGGCAGCGGCACTCTCCCGAGACATCCCGATTTCCGAATATGCTCCGCTTTCTATCAAGCAAGCTGTGACCGGAAGCGGATCTGCATCCAAAGAGCGGGTTGCAGAGATGTTGAAACATATCCTGAATATCCCCGAAGATAGGATGCCTCATCTTCTGGACGCAAGTGATGCTCTGGCTGCCGCCTTGACCCATTTTTACGAAAGCTCAAAACCTTCCGCCTTGAAAGGGGGGAAACAATCATGGGCAAAATTTCTTGCCAGTCATCCCGAAAGAATCGCTCCACGGCGTAAATAAAAATCCCTGCATCCATCATTTTTTTGTCCCTAATCTTACATCCGACCCATTTTCTATCTTCCTTAACCAAACCACACCGTAAGATTTTTTAAGATGAAGTCTTAGCTGAGAAAAAAATCGTACTGGTCAATGTTAAAATAATTTAATGATATTAAAAATACATTAAATTATCAATTCCTTAACCTTTGCCGATTTTTAGTCCTGAGACCGTTGTGCGCGATAATATGTCGGTTAAATAATTACAATACGAGATGTCAATAAATTGTAGATAAAAATTATTTCGGATTGTAAGAATGATAAAAAGAAATTATATTTGCAATTAAGGATATCTATATCTTGCCTTAAGGAAGAAATTTGTTCAAGACATAAGAGATTGACAAATCTCTACAAATAACTTACTGAATAAAAATAATAAATATAACTAACCCAACATGAAGAAACTAAACTTACTGGTGAGCTTGGTGCTCATCACAGGCGTATGTGCGTTCGCACTTATGCATCAGGGAGGATTGAGATTGAGTCTTTCTCCTGAATTAACCATGCAGAAGGTTGTCGTTGAATTGAAGTCCGAGCAACCTCCGACTGAAAAAAAAGCACCTGTGAAGAAGAGCGCAGGAGATGTATATTATCAGACTACGTTTGATACGGAATTATTATCCGCAAGTATGGTCAAATACAGCAATGAGAGTGCCGCGTACATATCCGAAGATGCTGTTGTAGTGTCAAATGGAGATAATGTAACTGCCACACGCTCTTTTATAAATCTTGCACCTACCTATTGTAATGATATTACACAAAACATACAGGTCGGTTATCGGTATGAGATGACCTACGAAGTGATGGCAGACAAGGATTGTACGTATAGTGCTCTGTTTGCCCGCGCACAAGTGGACGGTAGCTCAATCACGGGGTTCAACTCTTTAGGGAATTGGCGAGAATATGAACTTAAAGCCAATGAGAGGGTAGAAGTGACAATCGATTTCAATTTTCTCCCTCGTTGGGATGGTATCAGCTACTATATGTATCCTGTACTTTATTCATACTTTTTGCCTACCGAAGCAGATACAAACTTATATGTCTATCCAGTCACCTATACAATTTATGAAAATAATTATCAAGGATGGAATGAAATCAGCTGGTATGATGACTGGTCTGCAAATTCCACAGAGGGCGTAGAAGGGACAGTTGCACTTACCACAGGTGTCACCGTAGGAGAGAACGGAATGTCATTCTCCGTGCCCCAGAATAAATCCTTTGATGAGCCAATGATTAAAATTCCATTGACAGGATTTACTCTTGAAGCAGGCAAACGGTATGAAATTAAAACAAATTTCTCATCCGATGCCGATGCCGAAGATGTAGTTTGCGTCTATCCGGTCGTGTGTGATTCGGAAGGGAATGAGATAGTGGAAGGACAATATATCTATTTATTGCAAGCAGGAATCACGACATCTACTTACATGACAGTCTACGGGCAAGATAATACATATTCCGGTCTGTATATGTATGTCTATCTTAAGAATGTCGAAGCCGCTCCGGCTGATTTGAATGTTGTGGTTGACAGTATTGAGATTACATGCGATACTCCGGATCTGAGTAAATATTCGGTTGCAACGTATGATGATGAGTTGGATATGTACACAAGCACCGATGATACCAACAACACATTCGGGTTTAACGATAATGGAGATTTAGTTGCCATAATGACCGCCAATGATGAGGTGACTTTGCCGGAAAGGATTATCATTAATAATAATCTTATCCCTGTTACCAATATAAATATATCACGGGATATCTGGAGTTCATGTCCGGCACTCAGGACGATAAATGCTCCTAAAGTTAATGAGATCTCCAATGTAAGAGTATCAGCAGATTGTAGCCTTGAGAGAATAAATGTTCATTCAATTGAAGGAAGCTATTACTTCACCAACGCTGAAATGTTGCCGGAAGGAAGATTAGTTGTGGTTCATTCTGATCTTCCCGTAAGTAATATATATGGATTGGATAATTACAATGGGAAAGTTCGTTGTCTTATAGGAAATGAGACACTTGATGCTCCGGTTCATGATAATAATTCACAATCGATTTTCTATGAGTATGATGCGGAGAATGACGCATGGATTGGATTTGTTAAAGAAAACGGTGCATATCTGCCTAATGCCATTCATTCTTCCGGAACGACAGTCCGCATACCGGAATATATATCCTTCCCCAATGATCCGGGAAGATATGCAATCACCCGAATCTATAATTCGTATTCAGAATTTACTGCGAATGCTCCCGCACTCACGGATATCTATTTGAGCTGTAATATAAACGACATTGATATATATTGGTCTTATACCACCATCCGCAACATCCATTTTTATGGTGAGTTTAATCAAACTATTCCTCAATTGAGAAGCAGTTTAGGCTCCGATTACAAGGTATATTTCCCCAGTCGGGAGATGTTGGATTATTTCGAGACAAATGCATCAAACTATTGGAGCCCAGCTCAATACCTGCCTGAAGGTTGGGAGTATCCGATGCTTGAGGTGAATGTGGCTCGTCGAGGTGAGTTTGCTCAGACACTGCTTGAAATGACAGACTTCAATTGGGGTGAGGCTCGCTACGTGAAGGTGACGGGTAAACTCAATGAGAATGACCTTAAGAACATGAAGGAGATGACTAATATTCAGGTTCTTGACATAAGCGAAGCTGATTTCGATGCTCTCCCGGCAGAGTGGTTATATAATAAGAAAGCACTTACTAAAGTTGTGCTTCCCGATTTTGTGACTTCCATTCCAAATGATGCTTTTGAAAATTGTTCATCACTTCAGACCATTGATTTGGAGAATATCACCTATATCGGTAACTCTGCGTTCAATAATTGTAAATCACTTAAAGATGTAAATTTACCGGCTGCGACCTATATCGGGAATTATGCATTCTACGGATGTACGTCACTAACCAATATCGAACTTCCGGAAGGTCTTACTTACATCGGACAATATGGCTTTTATAATTGTCGTTTCAGCGAGGTAGTAATCCCCGAAGGGATATGGATGATTGCAAGCTATGCCTTTTCAAAAAATCCCAATCTGACTACCGTAACCTTGCCAACGACATTGACAAGGATTGACAGTTACGCGTTCGCGGAGACAGGTGTTACCTCTGTAGAGATTCCGGAAGGGGTCACAACTATTGGTTCTTATGCTTATAGCGGTTGCTCCAAGATTGCGACAGTAGCTCTTCCGTCAACTTTATCATCTATGAGTGCGGGAGTATTTAATTATTGCACATCTCTTAAAAACGTAACCTGCAAAGCAGTTGTTCCTCCTTCAACATCCAGTACCTTTACATCAGGGGTTGATATGACACGAGTTACGCTTTGGGCACTTCCGTTTGCAATCGATGCATACAGGACTGACCAGTATTGGAGTGTTTTCTATATTGTGAAGCCGCTTCTTGAGCCTGTTTCAAACATTGTCATCGACCGTCCCGTTAAATTCGATCTTCTTTCGGAAGATAATGAAGTGCTTGCCAACAATCCATCGATGATGCTTAAATACTCCGGGTCATCAAATGTCGGCCAGCTGACAGCTGAGGGAGACGGAACACTTTCTGCGGGGTATTTTGAAATGTGGGCGAAGTTTGAATGTCGAAATAGTAATTATTATTATAATTATTATACATCTACATTGATCAATAATGCTGAGAATATGCGTGCTGACAATGTTAATATATCTGCGGATGTAGAGAGAAACGTATGGCATTTCTTCTCGTTGCCCTACGATGTTGCAATGAGCAATATCAATGTCAACGAGGGTACAGACTTTGTGATTCGACGTTATGACAGTGAAAAGCGCGCACTCGGTGATAATACTACAGGGAGCAATTGGGTTACTGTAGGGGAGGATGAGACACTCGTAGCCGGAGAAGGATATATTATTCAGGCTGCCAATAACACAGATGCAGCCAAAGCATACGTATGTTTTGTTTCCGGCAACACATTGACCAAGAACAATATCTTCCGCTCAAGCGATTATACTGTTACTCTCAAAGAGTATGCTTCTGAATTTGCTCAAAACCGTTCATGGAACTTCGTGGGTAATCCCTATCCGAGCTTCTACAGACTCAATACACTTATTGATGACTTCTATCAGCCGGTTACAATCTGGAGAGGATCAGCTTATCAGGCATACTCTCCGATTGATGACGATGTGATTCTCCGTCCGTTTGAGGCATTCTTTGTGCAGTGTCCACTTGACGGGAATGAGATGACCTTCTGGGAAGACGGACGGATGCATTATGCGGATGTATACAATGGTTCATGGGGTACACCCGGATATAAGATCTCATCAAAGATCAACGGAGAACGAGTAGTATTTAATTTCAATATCGGAGGTGAAGAGATTTCCGACCGTGCACGTGTGGTATTCAATGAATCAGCGGAACGGAGCTATGAGATAGCATGTGATGCTCCAAAGATGTTTGCAGATTATGCTGAAGATATTGAGATATATGTCAATGATGGAATAGAATATTCCATTTGTGAGCGTCCGTTTGATGAAGGGAATGTTTCTCTTGGTATTAAAGCCGGACGCGCAGGTGAATATACCATCTCAATGGATACGCGCAACGCACAGGGATGGAAGGTTCTGTTGACCGATAACATCACCGGTATGACCGTGGATCTGACTGCTTCCGACTATACATTCGAGACGGAGACGGGAGATTTTACAGACAGATTCACCCTTTCATTTGCCAACGCGGCTCAGGGAGTAAATACGCTTCTCAGCAGCGATGCACCTGTCAAGATTTACAATCTGCAGGGAGTTGAAGTATACGAGGGTGTCTTCGGAGACTTCCGAGGAGATAAAGAGATATATGTAGTAGTATCCGGTGATAAATCTTACAAAGTGCAGCTTTAAAAGTTGCAGGTTGAGATTTAAAAATTCCGTTGTCGAACACGAAATATGTGGAACACGGAATAAGGATAACCAAAAAAAGACTACATCATGAAATTAAATAAAAATAAAATATTGAGCCGAATGACGGTGATGCTTTTCCTGCTGATGGCAGGGAAAGCGCCACAGTTATGGGCTGATGAAACGGTCGATGTCACTGACGTTTCAAAGATGGTAATGGAGGGTACCCAGTCTTCAGGTAATATCCAACCGTTGCAATCTGCATCGACCGGGGACGGGAAAATGACTCTCACTTTCTCGCAAGCGTCAGGAGCAAGCATTCCCGGGTATTTTTCTTCTTCATCTGATATCCGCTGTTATGCCAACAATACTGTGACCTTCACATCAAATGCAGGACCGATAAAGAAGATCAGTATAAATAGCAACGGTTCAAGGTATTATCCCATCGACTCAAAGGGGGTTGTGATGCTTACTCCAGATTCGGGATCGTTTTATTCAGAGACCGCAGATGGCTCAACAGTCACATGGGAATCAGAGACCGCAGAGGGGGCATATTCCCTTACAGTTACCCTTAAATCAGGGAAGAATACTAGCAATCAGAGTAATCAGCTGAGATTTAAGAATTTCTCTGTTGTCTTGGGTGAGAGCGGAAGTGTAGCTGAGCCAACCACATATACAGTATATTTCGATGAGGGAGACAATCCGCTTTGGCAACCATACGTTTATATGTGGGATGATTCCAATTTCAACGAATTATTTGGAAGTTGGCCCGGAACTGACATTACTCAGAGTGAAGTGAATCCCGCAGATGGAAAGACCTATCTGAAATTCACGGGTAGCACCACATATTCAGCTGCCAGGCCGATGCTGATTTTCAATGATTATTCCAGCGGTAAACAAACAGATGATTTATCGTATGTAGAGAATGGTGTTTATACATGGTCGGGCTATAGCCATCAGTTCGGGAATAAGGCTCCAGTCAATATTCCGGCACCGACAATCAGTAAATCCTCCTGCACATTCTATGATCCGTTTGAGGTTTCACTCTCGTTGAGTGAATCGGGATGTGATATTTACTATACGCTTGATGGAACAGATCCGAGTGCCACCAAAGGTACTCGCTATATATCACCCATTACAATACCTATCGGTTCCAATGTAACACTGAAAGCCGTAGGTGTTAATAGTGATGGAGATGCAGGTAAGATTGCAGTTGCCACCTATACTTATCAGAAGGCTTACAACTTGAATTTCAAGCTCGACAAACCATCCGGTGCCGAGATTTATGAAAGTTGGGGCAATTATTACAACACGGTTAGAGGTAAGAGTGAATGGACAGAGCGTGTGCCGGAAGGAACACAAGGATATTTATCCATTTACCTTAACTCAGGTTATTCCATATCAGAATTTAAAATCGGGAATGAGACGATAACAAAGACTTACGTTGATTTCACGATGCCCGCATCGGACATGGATGTGGTTATAAACTGTGTCTATGAGCCCTCCTCACCTGCAGAGCCTCAGATGCCTGTTCAGAAGTTTAACCTGAAGGTAGTATCGAACCCCGTAGGGGCAGCTGACCCGAGGACGGAAATATATGCTGAAGGTGAGCAAGTCTGGATACCTACAAGGAGTGCAGCAAAAACAGGTTACTCCTTGGAAAGTGTCTTGATTGATGGAGAACCCGTAGAAGATGGTTCAAACAGCAATGGATTTTATTACGTTATGCCGGCTCATGATGTAATTATCGTGCGTAACTATACATATTCACCAGTGAATCCGTCAGATCCGACACAGCCGTTGCTGACACATCCATTGACGGTTGTCGCATCACCCACAGGAAGCGCAACCTTCTATCCGGATAGGGGAGCCATAGTCAACGGAGAGACTTATACAGTGGAAGCCTATCCGAAACAAGGGTATTATATGCGCGGATGGATTCTGAACGGAAATTTAGTTGAGGGCAACTCATCTCAAATTTTCACAGGAGTAATGACCGAACAGGGTGCCTCGTTGGTAGCTCTATTAGGGTATGATCCGAGTAGTCCAGGGAATCCCGGAAGCAATAAATTCAACAATACTACGGGTCATCTCGTGGTTGATGATTTCACCACAGGATCTCTCAGATCAGCTGTGAGAGATGCTTTGGGGGACAGATCATTCAGAGATATTGCGAGTCTTATCGTGAAGGGTAAGATGAACAAATATGACACCGGTTGCCTGGATGAGATGGAAAATCTGCAGAGTCTTGACCTTTCAAGAACTTCAGGTTACAACGAGATGTCATACGGAGTTCTTGCGTTTCATCCGGTCACATCAGTGATTCTACCGTCATGCGTGACTACAATAGAGGGTGACACATTCGCTGAATGTAGCAATCTCAGCGTATTATCCATATATGCTCAGACACCTCCGGAAGTTACAGTATTAAACTACTTTACCCCTGCCAATTGTGTTCTTCGGGTGCCGGAAGAGTCAATAGAACTCTATGCGGCTCATCCGGTATGGAGTAAGTTTGCCTCGATAGAACCTCTCGGAGATGCCGTTCATGTGCTTGAGGTGCAACTTCCGCACGCCTATTGGGACGGGAAGTTGAAAAATAACCGTTTAGATCTTATCAATACCGCTACGGGTCGTCGCCAGCGCTATGTCATCACAGACCGTCCGGTCTATACTTTCAATGGGGTTCAGAAAGATGATGAGTATCTCGTGCTTATGACTTCCGAGACAGGTCTTGAGATGGCGCGCATTGAGGATGTGCTCATTCCGGATGCGGATCATGCGGTTGCATTCACCTCCATCAAAGAGATGGTACCCGTGACTGCTTCAATAGTATCACCGGATAATGAGGATGTTACCCCTATGTGTACCGTTGAGTGGTATCAGATTGCCAAAGACGGTTCACACGTTTACGTACGTAAGGGGAGTGATCTTGGTAAAGTGCCTGAAGGTGAGAAACTGATAGCTTCCGTGACCTTAAATCGCGATTTGGCTCTCAAATATAAGAATCCCGATGGTATGAGGGTGGATGTTTCTGCCGACCTGGATCCTGTGGTAATTACACTCGAACCTCTTACAGCCACCATTCTTACCGGTAAGGTCGTGGATGAGGATGGAGCCCCACTTGGGTCAGCTTCTGTCCACGTGGCTCAGAGAATTGCTGGAAAATATGATAAGTCGTTGGTGGGCCGGACTGATAAAAACGGAGAATGGACAGCGGCAGTTGTTGACGCACCGCAGACAGTTGTGACCTATTCCGCGAACGAATGTCTGAACAAAGTTGACACAGTAAGTTTCGACATCACAAAAGAAGTTAATAATCTCGGTGAAGTCAAGATGGTTTCAAGCGTGGGAGCACGTATCCGCGTGGCGATGAGTTTCCTCGAAGCTGTAATCTCCGGAGAGACATCTGTATCTTCGACATATTCAGATCCCGATGATATCACTTTCAAGGTTTATAACGCCACAAAGGAGCGTCAGCTACCTGTCAGCGTACAATATCCCACGATCCTTGTTCTCGACAAGGATATAGAGTCATCCGACGTGTTATATGTGACAGCTTCAAGTATAAGCGGAGCCTTCCTGCCTGTTGTGCAAACAGTAGAAGCGGGAGAGAATTTCCGTCCGGAAGTATCGTTCGATATTATCGGGAAAGGTGGAATCGTAGCTGATTATGGTTCAACCGATAGCCCGCAAGTAAGCGGTATGCTTTATGATGCCGCCGGGAATTTTGTGAAGCGGGCTGTTTTCACAGATCAAATGCTCACACTGAAAGGATTGGCAGACGGAGCATATACGCTTGTGGCGATGACCAAGTCAGATATTCTCAATTCCGCAGCCTCTCTTACAGTTCTTAATGAACTTGGACTTAAATCAGGGAAAGATTATGTTGAGAAGAAAGTGAATGTTGAGCATGGAGTTCTTTCCAAGGTCACATTCAAGAGTATCCCTTCCGTGGATGAGAGTCTTTATTCTTACACAGGTTCAAATACGTCGCTGACACCCAACAAGAGTTCAGTGACTTCAGGACAATATCTGACGATCAGGACCAACCTTGATTTCAAGAATGTTTATAAGAACCGCGTTGATAATGTACGCTTTGAATTCACACTTCCCGAAGGTTGTCAATTCATAGACAGATCGATGATGAAAGGTTCCAACATCTTCGGATATGAAGAGGTTGGGAAGAAGATAATGGTGACATGCGGGAAGAACTATTCCGAGCAGTTAAGGTTTTGCGTAATGCCGACTACATCCGGAGAACTTGGAATCACGGGACGCGTGATCTTCGAGCTTGACGGACAGACGGTGAATCAGCCCCTCGGGACAGCCACAGCCGTTGTAAAAGATTTCGATTTCTTTATCCCTGGCCGTACCAGCTATCCTGAGATAACCGCTACAGGTACGGCACCAGCCAATTCCAAAGTTAGCATCATGCAGGATGGGGTACTCGTGGGAGAAGGGAAAGCAACTCAGGGAGGTACATGGAGTGTGGACTGTGAGCTTGTGGATGTATATAATCAGAAAGAATGTCAGCTACAGGCAATTATCACCACACCGGATAATATAGAGCTCACGTCGAGCAAACGCCCGGTAACTTTTGATGGGAATGCCATCATGATAGACCGCGTGACGATGCTGACCGGATCGGAAGAAGTTATCTTTGACTTCAACCACCGGTCGAATACAAAATCGTACACCTGGGTTGACGACAGACTGTTTACGTTCATTGTCAAGTTAAGTGAGAATTTGCCTGAGAAAGTCGCGAATGTCACTCTATATGTTCAGCAACTTGACGGCACAGAAAAGGCCTTCAATTGCTATTACAGCGAGAGCCGGGATGCATGGTTGTGTGTAGGTAATTTCACCTCATCTACCGCTCCTATAAATGTTTCCGTTTCACTCTGTTCGGCTTCAGGACTTGTGTTTGATCGCGCACAGTATGACCGTAAAGTCAACAGACTAAAGACAGATATTGAAGAGATTGAAAATCTGATGTCGCAAGTTGAAGAAGTGGAAACTGAAGGGGATGCAGCACTTGCCGCCTCTGATGCAATTCTATCAATTTACGATGATCTTCCCGATTTGAATACTCTCACGGGTGAGGAACTTACAGCGGCTACTGAAGCTGTGCTTGAAGCCTATAATATTGAAGTTGACAAATCTTACGATGAGTCACTCATCGGTGATGAAGCAGAGATAGATCGACTTATCCGCGAGGGGATGAAGCTCATTACTCCTGTGGAGGATGGTGTGGATCTGGATGCGATCGACGCATTGTTAGCAAATGTGGATGAGTATGATTCTCAAGAAGGAGTTATTGCCGATGACTTTAGTTTCGACACAGTAGTTGACGGAGCGGAATTTGATACCGCATACGGGAAAATGACTTTCCATGAGATACCCTATTCAGAAGTTGACATTGATTCCTACGATTCCTCACAGATTTCAGAGACTAATCTTGATGACGGCTCGAAAGTTATAACTATCGTGACAGATGAGGTTATCATTCTGGCAGATGAATCCAAAGGAAAGGCGTGGAAGATTGATATCGAGACTGAGACGACGGCCGCGCTCAAAGCTAAGAGTCAGTTTGTCGCCAAGATGGAAAGGGTGGTTGAGAAGATCATGGAGGTCTACGAAGATGTGTCAGGAAAAATAGATGATCTGTTCGGTGACATTCAGGAAGTAGTGGATGAATTGCAAGATTTACTTAAGAGCCTGACTAAAGAGTCGGATGAATTGACTAAAGTTATTGCAAGCAACAATGCCGAAATCCAATCTCTCGACAATCAGATTCTTAAACTGAGGATGCAGTCGCAAGGTGCGAACGGAGGGTATAAGCAATTTGAGCTCACTGCTCAGATGAAGCAACTTGAAGCCAGAAATAAGGAATTGCTTGGTAGACAGAAAGACCTCCAAAAGGCATTAGGAAAGGTTAACAAGGCACTTTCTTCCAAACAAGCTAAATTCTTCATAGCCAAGGGAGTTCTGGATAAAGTAAGTCAAGTGGCAGGAATCCTTTGGAAACTTTATAAAGCAATAGATTGGGCGCGTACCGGAATTGAAGATCATAATCGTTGGTATAGATTTATCGATTCAATTCTCCCGTGTGAGAATGATAATGCCAATGCGTTGAATCTCGTTAATGATTCGCAAAGTTATAGTTCAACACTTGATGGCGGATACGGAAGTGCTGCTGCACTTGCAGCCTCATCGTCTGCATTGACAGCTGCTATCGGTGCGCTTGAGACAATTTCCGGTCCGAATCTGTTGGCAAAGATTGCACTCAAAGCTTTAAGTGTTGTAGGGAATATTATCTCTGAGATGATATATGATAAAGGGTGTGAGATATTTGATGATACTCGTAATAACTCCAGACTCTGGCTCAATCAATGTATCACGCGTCGCAACGAACTGAATTGCTTTGAAGATCCGAAAGATGAGTTCAAGGATCCGATTGATGATCTTCCCGGAGATCCGAAGGGTACAAATAAGACACCGGCTGGTAATGATGCCGAGAAGAGAGTGGCTATAGACCCGGCAGGGTATGTGTACGAAGGAGTTCATTCCAACCGTGTCGAGGGAGTGCAGGCAACTGCCTATTATCGAGAGGAAGTGGAAGATATGTATGGTGACAAGCATCTTAATGTAGTGCTTTGGGATGCAGAAACATACGCACAGGAGAATCCGTTGTTTACAGACGAGAACGGAATGTATGCATGGGATGTGCCGCCGGGTGAATGGCAGGTTAAATTCGAGAAAGAGGGTTACAATACCTCTTATAGCGAATGGCTCCCTGTTCCACCGCCACAACTCGAGGTGAATGTGGAAATCACTCAGAATGCTCAGCCGGAGATCATGGATGTCCATGCTTACTCAGAAGGTGTCGATATCACATTCGATAAGTATATGGATCCCGAAACTCTCACGACGGGCAATATATATGTGACTGCCGACAATGAGAAGCTGACAGGTTCGATTGAGATGCTCAATGCTGAAAGTGTAGATCCCACAGGTCAGGATGAAACGGCAAGGATATTGGTTTCCAAAGTGCGTTTCGTGCCGGAAGTTCCGCTCAGTGTCACCACCGGGAAGGTTCGTCTGACCATTAATCGCAATGCGTTGTCGTATGCCGGAATCCCGATGACGGAAGTTTATTCACAGGATCTTGATATTGAGAAAGAGATCAAGGAGATTACACTTGGCAAGGATCTCATCAAAGTGCTTTATGGTGGAGATAAGAAAATGACAGTAAGTGTGCTTCCGTCAGAAGCCGGAAGAGGACGCACTCTTAATGTAGTCAATTCTTCTCCGCAAGTTGCCGGATTGAGTGTTGAGCAATTGACACTCGATGCTAATGGTCAGGCTGAATTTACAGTCACCGGCGAACTTCCCGGTTCTTCGGAATTGACATTCACGGTAGAAGGCACCGATAAGAGCGGTGTCGGAAACATTAAGGTGCTTCAGGAACTTATAGAAGCTGAGTCGCCTACGGCAAACCGACCGAGCGGCAGTGTGCTCTATCGTCAGGAAAAAGTGGAACTCACGTCTGAATCAAAAGATGCGATAATCTACTTCACAACAGATGGGAGCGATCCTGCTGATGCGGATGGTACGCGCCGTAAATATACCGTGCCTATCACGATGACTGAAGATATGGGTGTGAAAGCCGTTGCTGTCGTAGAGGGTGAGACTTCTGATGAAAGTGTATTCAACTATACTCTCAAGCGCAATGCAATGGATTTCCGTCCCGAAAACGGATGGAACTGGATCTCTCACAGCTTCGAGACAGCGGTATCTCCTGAGGATATTGCCGCAGACAATGTCAAGGCAATTCTCAGCCAGACGGATGAAGTCGTGAAGGATGATAAGCTGGGTCTTATCGGTACGCTGACGGAACTCGATGCCATGCACTCCTATAAGGTACATGCAGAGGGAACGGCAACCGTGAAACGAGTTGAGGATTATGCCTATAATCCTGCCACTCCGTGTGAAATTGTCGAGGGTTGGAACTGGATCGGTTATCCTGTTGATCAGGAGATGACAGTTGAAGAGGCGTTTGCCGGATGCGATTTCTCAGCAGAAGATATAATCGTCGGACAAGACGGTTCGTCACAATACGATGGTGAGAAATGGGTAGGTACCCTGACTACTCTTAAGCCGGGTGCCGGATATATGCTCAATGTCAAGGAAGGTATGGATCTTGCCTACAATAATTCAATTGTCAGCAATGCCAATGCAAAGAATGCTGTCGGAGTGACCTATAAGGCACCATGGGCGGCAGATAAGCGTAAATATGCCAAGGCGATGGTGCTTGTGGCAGATGTATGCGATGACAGAGGTGTTTTGGCTGAAGATAACGAATGGTATGTCGGTGCGTTCAGTGGAAGCGAATGTCGTGGCGTCGGCCGCTGGGTTGACGGGATGGTGATGATGAATATCTTTGGTCAGACCGGAGATGAGATTACACTACATCTCATGGCGCCTGACAGCGATCTCGAAACTATTGTTCCTGAAACACTCTCCTTCGGAGAGACTGTTGTCGGAAGCGTCATCAATCCCTATCGTATCAATGTCAAGAGTAACAGTGTTGCTTCCGTTAGCTCTATTGCCAATGGCTCGGTAGCGGTCGTGAACGGGCAACTTATCGCTACTCCGTGTGATTTGTTGGAAATTTATGATGCCGCCGGCGTCAAAGTTCTCTCAATTGTTAATTATGACGGGTCTGCAATCGCATTGGATGCACTGTCCGCAGGAGTTCATGTCGTAGCAGTCCGTGACGGAGAGAATTACAGTTATGCTAAAATTATGGTGAAATAAGAGAAAGACCCGGGGGTAGGACTCCCCCGGTCTACTCATAATCTCTTAAATAACAATGAGAAATATTCTATTCAAGATATTCATGTTGGCGATGGTGTTAGGGATATGCCCTAAAATGGCAGTCGCTCAGTCGGCAGCTCTATGGACGGTGAATCCCGCTGCATATCGCTACGATATGAGTCTTTATCTCGATTTCACCTTCGGTGCAAAACCTGTGGAGTACGACACATATATTTTCGCGGCCTTTGTCGGGGATGAGTGTCGAGGTGTGGGAAAAATTCTCAATACTGCCGCAATGGAGAAACCGGTTGTATATCTCAGAGCCTACAGCAATGTGGAGGAAGGGGAGAATTTGACTTTCAAATATTTTAACACGGAAACTGAGGAAGAATCGCTTGTCGAAAGTGTTGAGGTTCCCTTTGTATCTGACACGCGCCTTGGACTCCCATCCGAACCATATCAGGTTGTCATTGTCCGTCATTTTACCGTCGATATAACAGCCGGTGAAGGTGGAAACATAGAGTCAGAAAATGGCAGACTTCCTGAGGACAAGACATTTGAAGCCAAGGCTGTCGCGGATGCAGGTTATCATTTTGTGGAATGGAGCGACGGATCGACGGAAAATCCCCGTTCAATCACAGTGACTGAAGACATGGCTCTTACTGCCTCGT
The DNA here is from genome assembly GCA_964521885.1 of uncultured Sangeribacter sp. GTDB lineage: Bacteria > Bacteroidota > Bacteroidia > Bacteroidales > Muribaculaceae > Lepagella. Next base: position 60,226 of record CAZFUF010000002.1, read on the forward strand.
TTGATCTCAATACCTATAAGCTTACTTATAAAGTCGATGGGGTCGAGACAGAGTCTTTTGATTTACTCTACAAGAGTGAGATAACTCCTCTTGAAGAGCCTGCAAAAGTAGGGTACACTTTCAGTGGGTGGCAAAATCTCCCTCCCACAATGCCTGCGCAGGATCTGACAGTCACCGGTGAGTTTACGATCAATCGGTATAGGCTTATCTTTAAAATCGGCGAAACCGTGGTGAGTGATTCGGAGGTAGACTATAATTCTGCGATCACAGCTCCCGCAGCTCCCGATAAGGAAGGACATACGTTTGCCGGTTGGGAAGATTTCCCCGGCAATATGCCTGCTAATGACTTGACTGTGACCGGGAGTTACACGATCAATAGCTATAAATTGACCTATAAGGTTGACGGTTCTGACTATCAGGAGGTGACCGTGGTATATGACTCAGAGGTCACTCCTCTTGAGGAGCCTTCAAAGACCGGTTATACTTTCAGCGGCTGGATAGGCGTTCCCGAAAGAATGCCAGCCGGGGATGTGACAGTATCGGGTAGCTTCACCATCAACAAATATCATCTTATCTTCAAGATAGGAGATGAGGTCATTAGTGACACCGAGGTTGAATATAACTCTGTCGTCATTGTTCCTTCGGCTCCCGAAAAGGAGGGACATACGTTTGCCGGGTGGAGTGAATATCCTTCCGCAATGCCCGCCAATGATTTGACAGTAACCGGTAGCTATACCGTCAACAAATATAAGGTGACTTATATGCTCGAAGGTGAGACTGAGCCTTATGCAACTCAGGAAGTCGACTATGGTGCAGCTATTCCGGCAATAGATACTCCGGCAAAAACGGGCTACAGTTTCAGCGGCTGGTCAACACTTCCGGAAACAATGCCTGCTGAGGATATTATTGTATCCGGCAGTTTTACCATCAACAAATATCATCTGACCTTCAAGGCTGACGGAAACGTAGTGAGTGAAGAAGATGTGGAATATGGCGCTGAGATTACAGAACCGGAAGCTCCTGAACTTGAAGGGCATACATTCGTAGGTTGGGAAGAGCATCCCGCCACGATGCCGGCAGAAGAGCTGACGATTAATGCCGTCTATACCGTCAATAAGTACAGGGTGACTTATATGCTCGAAGGTGAGACGGAGCCGTATGCAATTCAGGAAGTCGACTATGGAACACCTATTCCGGCGATTGACCAACCTGAAAAAGAGGGTTACTCATTCACCGGATGGGATAATATGCCTGAAACAATGCCGGCTGAAGATATAATCGTAAAGGGAGCCTTCACCATCAACAGCTATACTTTATCCATCTATCTTGATGAAAAACTATATAGTTCTGAATCTGTAGAATACGGCGCCAGGCTTGAGATTGCAGAGCCGGAAGTAGTAGCTCCCGACCGGATATTCGATAAGTGGCTTGAGGAAATTCCCTCCACGATGCCGGCACACGATGTGGAGCTTCATGCTGTGACAAAAGAGTATAATGGCATTGCCAAAATTCTTGATTTGCAATGTGGAGAGGTAAATGTCTTTGATATTAACGGCACACTGTTGAAAAAGAAAATGGATATCCGCGATGCTGAACAACTGTCACCGGGTCTATACATCATCAACGGGTTAAAGATTCTAAAGAAATAGACTACGACTAACCAACCATAATGAAACGACCGCGAGGCTGCCTGACATTAATTGTCTGACGGCCTCGTTTTTACTTCGTTTCAGTGGCGATCTCCCCTTTCTATGAGAAGGGGTGGCTGTAATGTATAAAGTCAACACGGGCGAAGTGCAAAAATCCCGAATAGGTGTGAATAGCGGGTTTGTCTTGGGAGTATTGAAAAATTTTGTTAAATTTGTTGGTTAATCTGAAAATTACTATCCCATGGGTAAGAAAATAAAAGTCTATTGCACCAATACTCACTCCTATCTCGAGGTGGAAGGGGGAACGACACTTCTGGAAATTGCCGCTCAACTTGGCACGACTTTGACCGATACCCCTATCTGTGCCCATGTAAATAATAAGACCGAGGATCTTCATTTCCCGATTTTCTCACCGAAGCAAGTGGAATTTCTTGGAGCCACGTCCGCATCCGGACGGCGCGTCTATGTCAGATCGCTTTGCATGATGCTTTATAAGTCTGTCACTGAGCTATTCCCCGGACATACACTGCGCATTGAACATTCCATTTCTGCCGGCTATTATTGCCGCATTCTTAAGGATGAAAAGGCCCGGAGCATCTCTGAGGAGGATGTGGTCGCCATCAAGGAGAGTCTTGCTTCATTGGTGGCAAGAGATTTGACATTTGAGCGTAAGGAGCTTCTGACTTCAGAAGTAAAGGAATTATTCCGTAAGCAGGGATTGCAAGCCAAAGTTAATCTTTTGGAGACCACTCATGAGTTATATACGGTCTTTTATCGACTTGACGGTCTTGCGGATTCATATTATGGTCCGTTGGCTCCGTCCACCCGTTTGCTCTCCGTGTTTGATGTGAAAAAATATCATGAGGGGATATTGTTATTGCCGTTTGATTCTTCAGATCCTTCGGTTGCCGCGTCTCCGAAGGTACAGGAAAAGATGTATCATGCCTTCACCGAGTATCTTCGTTTCAATGAAATCATAAAGGTTTCCAATGTGGCGGAGCTTAACATTGCAGTCAAGAACAGGGAGACAGCGAGTCTGATAAATGTGGCGGAGGCGATGCACGATAAATTGCTTGGACGAATCGGCGACAGGATTTGTGAGCGCAACGATCAGGGCGGGGCGCGCGTAGTGATGATAGCAGGTCCCTCTTCCTCAGGAAAGACCACGTCCACCAAACGACTTGCCATCCAGCTGATGACAAATCTGAAGACTCCCAAAATGATCTCACTCGATGATTATTTTGTAAATAGAGTTGACACTCCTCTGGATGAGAATGGTGAATACGATTACGAAAGTCTGTATGCTCTCGATCTGGATCGGTTGAATTCAGACCTTAAGCGGCTGCTGGATGGAGAGGAGATCAGCCTTCCTACCTATAGCTTTGAATTGGGACGTCGAATAGATCGCGACAAGAGATTGAAACTCGAGCCGGATGATATATTGCTCATCGAGGGGATCCACGGATTAAATCCGGAGTTGGTGACCCGTCTGAGCTCTGATCAGGTCTTTAAGGTCTATGTATCCGCTCTGACTACACTCCGGATAGATAATCATAACTGGATTTCGACAACTGACAATCGGCTTTTACGCCGCATCGTGAGGGACTATAAGTATCGCCACCGTTCCGCATTCGAGTCAATACGCAGCTGGCCCAGTGTGCGCAGAGGTGAGGAACGATGGATATTCCCTTATCAGGAGAATGCGGATGCAACGTTCAATTCATCTCTCATATTTGAAATAGGGGTGATGAAACCTTTTGTTGAGCCTTTGCTTCATGGTGTGCCTCATGACTTGCCGCAGTATGCGGAGGTCTACCGTCTGTTGCGCCTCCTCAGCTATTTCGAAACAATACCCACGGATCAGATTCCGGCTACTTCTCTCTTGAGAGAGTTTCTTGGGGGAAGCTCTTTCCGCTATTGAAAAGCAGGGGCTTTACCTGACGGAACCCGTTAACAATTATCTGAGCAATGAAAGAATTTACAGAAGAAGATATCGAGAGAATCGGTCATCTCATTGATGATAAGAATGAAGAGGGGGTAAGAACGGAGATCGCCGACTACCACCCTGCGGATATAGCTGAGCTTCTACGAGAAATATCTCTCAAGGAAGCGGAATGGCTTTTTAATCTGATTGAGGATAACGAGCAGAAGGCTGATGTGCTGATGGAACTCGATGAGGAGGATCGAAAGAAACTTCTCGAAGGGATGGAGCCGGAGCAGATCGGTCATTTTATCGATTTGCTTGATACTGACGATGCCGTGGATCTTATCCAGGAGCTGGATGAGGAGGATCGTGATGAGGTGATCCAGCATATAGACGACATGGAGCAGGCGGGCGACATTGTAGATCTTCTGCAATATGATGAAGATACCGCCGGTGGTATGATGGGCACTGAGTTTATCTCTGTCAATGAGAATCTCTCAATGCCTGAATGTATCAAGGAGATACGTCGGCAGGCGGAAGATTTGGATGACATATATTATATCTATGTCATAGATGATGACAATCGTCTGAAAGGCACTCTGGCGCTTAAAAAGATGATAACCCATCCTTCAGCATCGAGGATAAAGCATGTGATGGATACGGAGCCTATTTCAGTACGCACGGAGACTCCGATCGAGGATGTCGCCATCGATTTTGAGAAATATGACCTCGTGGCAATGCCGGTGGTTGACAGTATTGGGCGACTTGTCGGTCAAATCACTGTCGACGACGTGATGGATGAGGTGCGTGAACAGAGCGAGCGTGATTATCAGTTGGCTTCCGGTATCTCCTCGGATGTGGATGCTGACGACTCTGTTCTTGCGCAGACAAAAGCCCGTATTCCATGGTTACTCATAGGGATTATCGGTGGAATTGTCAATTCGTTGATACTCGGAGGATTCGAAGCGCAAATCGCTGCTGTCACTGCATTGGCAATCTTTATCCCCCTTATCGGGGGAACCGGAGGAAATGTCGGTGTTCAGGCGTCGGCTATCGTGGTGCAAGGTCTTGCCAACGGACGTCTTGACCTCAAGAATGCCGGGCGTCAGATCGGCAGGGAGGTATTGGTGGCCTTGCTCAATGCCGTTATTATCTCGGCCGTGGTATTCATTTACATTGCTCTGACCCAACATGGAGCCGTGAAATATGCAGTGGCATCTGCTGTGGGGTGTTCTTTATTCTGCGTGGTGATTTTTGCCACCGTGTTCGGTACGCTTGTCCCTCTCACACTTGAGCGATTGAAAATCAATCCCGCGCTTGCCACAGGCCCCTTTATCCAGATCACTAACGATGTGGTCGGATTGTTGATATATGTGGGGATGTCGACATGGCTGCTTAAGGTATTCGGTTGCTAAACCTGATGGGAAGGAATACTGTGTTTTTTTGTAAATATATTTTAAGTAATATAAAAATATTGTCTTTTCAACTTTCAGGTGTGTAAGTTGATGTATAAAATGTTTAAGTTTTGGCTAAGATTGCAGAGACTCCGCTGATGCTCCAATACATGGAGATGAAGAAGAAACATCCTGATGCGATATTGCTTTTCCGCGTAGGAGACTTCTATGAGACATTTTCTGACGATGCGATTGCCGCAAGTGAAATATTGGGTATCACGTTGACAAGGCGCGCAAACGGAAGTGCGAAATATGTGGAACTTGCCGGGTTCCCGCATCACGCGCTTGATACCTACCTCCCTAAACTCGTCAGGGCAGGGAAGAGAGTAGCTATATGCGAGCAACTCGAAGATCCGAAACTGACAAAGAAACTCGTGAAACGAGGCATCACGGAACTGGTGACTCCGGGGCTCAATACAAATGACAGTTCAATTCCGGCGCGAAGCAATAACTATCTGGCAGCGATCCACATTGGCAAAAAAAGTGTCGGCGTCGCTTTCCTTGATATTACCACAGGTGAGTTTATCTGTTCCGCCGGTTCCCCTTCGGATATAGATAAGCTTATCTCCAAATTCTCTCCGGCAGAATTACTGAGGATGAGGGGTACAAGAGAATTTTGTGAAACAAACATTGCACATAAATGCTCCGTCTTTGAACTCGATGACTGGATATACACACAGCAGGCAGCCGAAGAGAGGCTGACAAAACAATTCGGCACCACAGGACTCAAAGGGTTCGGTATTCAAGATATCCCCGAAGGGGTGATAGCAGCCGGAAGCATTCTCCATTATCTTGATCTGACCCAACACACCAATACCGGTCATATCCTGTCCATCTCGCGTCTCGATGAGGAGAAGTATGTGCGCCTTGACAGATTTACAATCAGGAATCTTGAGTTGATAGAGCCATTGACCCCGGAGGGGATGACGCTACGTGAGACACTCGACAAGACAATCACTTCCATGGGAGCCCGTATGCTATCGAATTGGATTCTTTTCCCATCGCGCGATGTTAAGGAGATAACCATGCGCCAGGATGCTGTGGAAACGTTGCTCCGTTCAATCGATGTGCGCGAAAGGTTGGTCGAAGCGCTCCGGAGAATAGGCGATTTGCGCCGGCTTGTCGGTAAGATCTCAAGCCGCAGAGCCGGTCCGCGGGAATTGTTGCAACTTGCCACCGCCCTCGAAGCCGGTGAGGCTCTGAAGCTTCTTCTGGAATCTACGGGGAGGGATGCCCTCAAGCGGTATGCGGATATGATCGATCCCCTGAAACAATTACATAGAAAATTGACCTCCTCGCTTAATCCTGATGCTCCGGCTCGCCTTGACGAAGGGAATGTTATCCTTCCGGGTGTCAGCTCTGAGTTGGATTCTTTGCGCGATATTTCCGCCCATGGGAAAGAGGCTCTTCAGAATATACTCCGCCGGGAGATAGAACTTACGGGAATCACATCGCTGAAAATCGCTTTCAATAATGTTTTCGGATATTATATCGAAGTGCGGAATACACATAAGGATAAAGTGCCGGAATCGTGGATTAGGAAGCAGACTCTTGTCAATGCGGAGCGTTATATCACGCCTGAATTGAAGGAATATGAGGAGAAGATAATGGGGGCATCGGAGAAGATCAGAGTTGTGGAAGGGGAGTTATTCGAGGAGCTTTTGCGGGCTTCGATGGTTCATCTCGGGGAAGTTTCCCGAAATGCCGTGGCAGCCGCAGCGGTAGACTGTCTGCTATCTTTCGCCGTGGTGGCGGATGATTACCGTTATGTACGCCCCGTTGTGGACGAAAGTCGCGACATCTCCATTACAGATGGCCGGCATCCCGTCATCGAACGCCGTCTCCCTCCGGGCGAACCCTATATAGCCAACAGTATCGAACTTGACCCCGATGCCCGTCAGATTCTTATGATTACCGGTCCGAATATGAGCGGAAAATCAGCCCTTCTGCGTCAGACAGCTCTTATCACCCTGATGTCTCAGATCGGTTGCTATGTTCCTGCTTCCGCTGCCCGAATTGGAATTGTGGATAAGATTTTCACGCGCGTGGGTGCATCGGACAATATATCTTCAGGCGAGTCAACGTTCATGGTGGAGATGAGTGAAGCTGCCTCCATCCTGAATAATATGAGCGACAGATCGCTTATTCTGTTTGACGAGTTGGGACGCGGCACCTCCACATACGACGGTATCTCCATAGCATGGTCAATCGTGGAGCATATTCATGAGAACGGGCGATGCAGACCCAAGACACTTTTCGCTACCCATTACCATGAACTCAATGAGATGGAGAAGACTTATTCGAGGATCTGCAATTATAATGTCTCAGTACGCGAAATAGACGGCAGAGTAGTTTTCTTGAGAAAACTCGAACGAGGAGGATCCGAACATAGCTTCGGTATTCATGTGGCGAAACTTGCCGGGATTCCCCCCTCCATTGTCAAGCGTGCCAATGAAGTGCTTGGAAAGCTTGAAGAAGGTGCGCGCCATGAAGAGTCGGGCGTAGATAGCGTGGCTAAGTCCACGATAGCCGATATCGCTTCAGGACGCGAAGGGTATCAGATGTCCTTTTTTCAGCTCGATGACCCCTTGCTGTCGCAGATTCGCGACAGACTCCTCGGTATTGATGTGAATCATCTCACTCCTATTGAAGCTCTGACTACGCTCAACGACCTTCAGTCTCTGCTGACCGGGAAGCAATAATACAGGGCTTCCGCGCGTTTTACTAAAGATGAAATTGCCTGAAAATAAACATATAATCACCTGTGCCCTTCTCGGGATAATCGCACTCTTCTTTGCTGCAAGTTGCTCCACGAAGAAGAATACCGCCGCCTCGCGCAATTGGCAGGCGTTTACCACTCGCTATAATGTATACTATAATGGGTCGGAACATTATATCGAGCAGTTGAAGGATATGGAAGATAAATATGAGGATGACTACACCCGCCAGATTCTCACGCATCCCGCGGAAGCACGTGCGGATCAGAAATATCCCCAGCCTACTGGCGATTTCAAACGCACTATTGAAAAGATGCAGAAAGCCATCCAGCTCCATAGCATCAAGAAGAAACCGGCACGCGGAAAAGGGACTCCGAAAGAGAAAGCCTTTCGTGCCCGCGATGAGTTCAATCCGTTTCTTCATAACGCATGGATGACGATGGGGAAAGCACAGTTTAACAATGGGGATTTCCTGGGTGCCGCTTCAACATTTTTCTATGTTTCAAAACATTTCACATGGCTTCCCAAGACTGTCACCGAAGCGCTCCTCTGGCAAGCCCGGAGTTATTGTGCAATGGATTGGACCTACGAGGCTGAGAATATCCTTCATCGCGTCAAGGAGAATGCGCTGACAACCAAGGATCTTAAAAATCTTTATAATCTCACCAAGGCAGACTATCTCGTAAGGACTAAAAACTGGAAAGAAGCCGTGACTCCTCTCCGTGCGGCTGCCGAAGCGGCCAAAGGGAGCCAGAAAAACAGGTTATGGTTTCTTTTGGGTCAGGTCTATGAGCAGCTCGGGAATAAGGAACAGGCATATCAGGCTTTCAAAAAAGCGGGTTCCGGAGCTTCCACGGCTTATCGCACAAAATTCAATGCCCGGATCAAGCAGTCTGAGGTGTTTACAGGCACAAATATCAAATCGGAGGTGAATGCCCTCAAGGGAATGACCCGCTATGAACGCAACAAGGAGTTTCTCGATCAGATTTATTATGCAATCGGCAATCTCTACTTATCGCGTAAAGACACTGCCAATGCGGTTGAGAATTATAAGTTGGCGGTTGAAAAATCCACGCGCAACGGTATAGATAAAGCCCTGGCGCAACTCGCTCTGGGTAATATATATTTCGAAAGGCATGAGTATGTGAAAGCGCAGCCATGTTATTCAGAGGCTGTGCCTCAGCTTAATGAATCCTATCCGGGCTACAAGAATCTGAAGAAGCGCAGCGATGTGCTTGATGAATTGGCTGTGTATGCGGGAAATGTGGAGTTGCAGGATTCTTTGTTGCGACTCTCCAAGATGACCCCCGAAGAGCAGACAAAGATTTGTGAGAAGATTGTGGAGGAACTTAAGAAAAAGGAGAAAGAGGAAGCGGAAGCGGCCGCACGCGAGGAATACCTCGCCGAGCAGCAATCAAAGAATCCTCAGATGAATAATAATACGGTGACTCCCAATATCCAGATGAATGGCGATAAATCATGGTATTTCTATAATACCATGACAAAAAATGCCGGAAAAAATGAATTCCAGCGTAAATGGGGTGCCCGTAAATTGGAAGATAATTGGAGACGGCGCAACAAGACAAGTTTTTCTTTTGATGAGCCGGAAGAGACTGAGGATGGGGAGATGGCTGAAGATGGCACTCTTCCCAATGATTCAGTGCCCGAAGCAGATAAAGAAGCCGCTGAGCGGGAGAATGACCCGCATTATGTGGAATATTATCTCAAGCAGATCCCTTCCACCCCGGAGCAGATTCAGACTTCCAATGACGTGATTCAGGAGGGGCTTTACAATATGGGTGTGATTCTCAAAGATAAATTGGAGGATTACCCGGCTGCAAGATCTGAGTTTGAGACCTTGGAAACCCGATACCCCGACAATACCTATAGGCTTGAAGTCTACTATAATATGTATCTTATGGCGGTGCGTGAAGACAATGCCGCGCTTGCTGAGTCCTGGCGTCAGAAAATCCTGACGGATTTCCCTGATTCCCCCTACGGCATCGCCATGAAAGATCCGGATTATTTCACTAATCTACGCAATATGCATGCAGTTCAGGAGAATCTGTATGAAGAGGCATATTCTGCTTATCTTGCCAATGATAACCGGAAAGTTCAGAAGCTGACGGCTCAGATGGAGAAGGATTATCCGTTGTCGAAGATTCTCCCGAAGTTTATCTTTATAGATGCGTTGTCATATCTCACTGAGAAGAACTACGACAAATTCCGTGAACGTCTCACAGAGCTTCTGGAGCGTTATCCTGATACTGACATGACCGATATGGCGGGCGCGATTGTCAAGGGACTCAAAGCAGGGAGGGTGCCGAATGCCGGTGCTTCCAATAATCGCGGTCTGCTTTGGGATACCCGGCTCTCAACGTCTGATGATGAGAAGGGCTCTGATGGACAACCTGCTAACTTCGAGCGTGATCCTGATAAACCGCAATATCTTGTCTTCGCTTTTCCACGCGATAGTGTCAGTGCCAACCAAGTGCTTTATGACGTGGCTCGATTTAATTTCTCCTCGTTCGTCGTGCGCGATTTCGATCTCGAGCAGATGAGCTTCGGAAATGTGGGACTTCTGATTGTCAAGGGGTTTGCCAATATGAAAGAGCTGGAACATTATCGGGAGGTGATGGCCCGCTCTGATCTTGATCTTCCCGCATCGGTGCGTCCGATTATGATCAGTAAAGCAAACTTTGAACTTCTTTTGCGCGAAGGACGTTCTTTTGAAGAGTACTTCCAATTCGAGGAAGAGGCGGAGAAACAGGCTGTGCAGGATAGTGTAATCGGACCCGACAACGAGATGCCTCCTCCGCCGGACACTTCTGCCCCGGATGAGTCGGATGAACCGACCGAATCAGATGGATCCGCGGATTCAGAGGATGCTGAAATCTCTGAGGATACGGTGGATGAATCCGCTGTCACTCCCCCTGAGGAGAGTGAGCTTGAGGAGAGTGAGTCCGAGGAGAGCGATCCTGAAGCGGAAGCTGAAACGGAGGAATAACATTAAAAATCCCTTAAAGATTGAATCATGGATAAAATATTATGGGCTGATGATGAGATAGATTTGCTCAAACCTCATATACTTTTCCTTAAAGCCAAGGGGTATGAAATAGTGACCGTCAACAATGGACGGGATGCTCTTGATGCGCTTGATAGGGAACGCTTTTCACTTATCCTGCTCGATGAAAATATGCCGGGTCTTTCCGGATTGGAGACGCTTGCGAGGATAAATCAGAATCATCCGGAAGTTCCGGTAATCATGATTACCAAGTCTGAGGAGGAGAATATTATGAATCAGGCAATCGGCAATCAGATAGCGGACTATCTTATAAAACCGGTCAACCCCAACCAGATTCTTATCTCGATCAAGAAGAATCTCCATAGCGGTGAATTGGTGGCTGCGCAAGCCACAAGTGATTATCAGCAGGAATTTCAGAAGATCACTTCGCTCATCAATATGGCGGAATCCATTGAAGATTGGATGGAAGTCTATCGTCAACTCGTCTATTGGGAACTTAAGCTTGCTGAAACTGAAACTGATATGGGGGAGTTGCTCCTTTTGCAAAAAAGGGATGCGAATGCCAATTTCTGCAAATTTATCAAACGCATTTATGAGACCTGGATGCGAACGGACGATCATCCGTTGATGAGTCACGAAATTTTTAAGCGTCGTGTCTTCCCGTTGCTTGATGCGGGTGAAAAAGTTTGCTTCATTCTTATTGATAATTTCCGCCTTGATCAATGGAAGGTGGTTCAACCCCTTATCTCAGAGTATTTTAATATTAAGGAGGAACTTTATTCCACGATTCTTCCCACTTCCACTCAATATGCACGCAATGCCATCTTTGCAGGGCTGATGCCTTTGCAGATAGCGGAGATGTATCCCGACTATTGGGTTGAGGAGGATGAAGATGAAGGACTCAACATACATGAAAGTGAGTTAGTCAGGACCCAGCTTGAGAGATTCAGAAGGAAAGAAAAATTCAGTTATCATAAAATCAACGACTCTACCGGCACTGATAAATATATTGCCAAACTAAATGAAGTTAAGAATAACCCGCTGAATGTTATCGTCCTGAATTTTATCGATATGCTCTCTCATGCGCGTACGGAGAGCAAGATGATTCGCGAATTGGCAAATTCCGATGCGGCTTACCGTTCGTTGACTGAATCCTGGTTCCGCCATTCCGGAGTAATTGAATTATTCCGTCGCCTTGCAGCTGCCGGCTTCAAGGTTATTGTAACCACCGACCACGGCACGATACGTGTTGACAATCCTATCAAAGTTGTGGGCGACAGGAATACCAACACGAATCTCCGGTATAAGGTTGGGAAAAATCTCAACTATAATCCCCGTCAGGTTTATGAGATGAAGACCCCTGCAAACTTCGGTTTGCCGGCGCCCAATCTCAGCAGCTGCTTTATCTATGCCTGCAATGAGGATTTCTTCTCTTACCCGAATAATTATAATTATTACGTCCAATATTACACCGGCACCTTCCAGCACGGAGGAATCTCCCTTCAGGAGATGCTCGTGCCTTTAGTAACGTTATCTCCCAAATGAAATCAGCGTTAAGAGTCTTCGGCATATCGGTGCTTTCGGTGATGGCATTGTCTCTGACGGTGCTTGCCTCATCGGAGCGTGAAGCGTTGCGTCAGCTCTGTGCGGATGCGGACAACGGTAATCCCGCGGCCTTATATAGGCTCGCTTATCTGTATGATATAGGCTATGACTCTATTCCGCGTGACACCATTGTCTCTACACGCCTATATCGCGAGTCTGCCGGAAAAGGGTATCTGCCGGCTCAAAACTATCTCGGATTCCGACTCATAAAAGGGGAGGGGGTAGAGCGCGATGTAGTGGAAGGGCTCGAATGGTTGCGCAGAGCCGCGGTGGCAGGAGATGCCAAGGCTGCCAATAATCTCGGGTGGCTTATGATGGACGGGTCAATTGTAAGGCGTGACTATGAAAATGCCGCGTATTGGCTTAATAAGGCGGCAGAGAGCGGACTGCCGGTGGCAATGAGTCAGCTTGGCGATCTCTATCGCGCCGGACTGGGAGTGCCCGCTGACACAATACAGGCCGTGGAGCTTTATTCGCGTGCTATCGAAGGGGGATTGCAAGATGCTGAGCTCAAACTGATAGATCTGGAATTACCCCGGTGGAAATCGCTCCCCATTAAAGACGCTGTGGCCGCGGGGAGGAGCCTTGATACCCATGGTGCACACCGTGCGGCTGGAGTCTTGTTTTCCATGGCTATCGAAAATGATTCTCCGCAGGCTGATCCTTCGGATATGGCAGATGCTTATACCGGTATGGCAGAGATGTTTACGCTGGCTCGCGGAGTGGGATATGACCATGATAAAGGGTTGGAATATTATCTCAAAGGTGCAATCCTTGGAAACGATAAGGCAGGCAGAGCTATCGCGGAATTACTCGAGATTCTGCCCGATGCCATACACTCTTACTATCCCGATATAAGCAGTTTTGCTGCTCTGCATGGAATTACCTCTCCAAGTGAAGATGATTTCTCTGACCCTGAATTCTGGATCCGACTCAATAAAAATGAAGAATAGGTTTCCGGAACTATAATACTCCCGATCTCTGACATTCATGAAAAAATTGTATCTGATAAGTCTCATCTTTATCCTCACGCTGACCACCGGATGTGTGAAGAATAAGTTTAAGATAGAGTTTTCGCTATCTTCCGATGTAAATAACGCCTATACACTGGTATACTACGCCTCGGCGAAGGATGGTGGACGACTGATGCAGACTGTGGCAGCCCCTGCGATGGGGAAATGTGAAGTGGAGGGTATTACCCGTTATCCTACATTGGTCTGTCTGTATGCCGGGAACATGCAGCGTCCTGCCGCCTTTATATATGCCGAAAGAGGGGATAATATTAAAGTGACAGGTGAATCGGATAATCCTCTCGAATGGACAATAGGGGGAAACGATGTGAATAAAGATTGGAGTAAATGGCGACGGGAAAATAAAGATATTCTCTCCGCTAATGATTCTCAGAAAATTAATGATGCTGTCTCCGGATATGTGAAAGGGAATCCGGGGTCGCCTGTGTCTTCATTCCTCTTGCTTACATCTTTCGACCGTTCGATAGATGAAGCTAAATATTCGGAATTATGGAGATCGCTTGAGAAGAGCGCGAAACGTGAAGAGATTGCAGGGATAGTGGCTCGTTCCGACCAATTCCTTCCTGAGGTAAGCCAGAGAGACAATGTGGATGCAATTCCCTTTACGTTGCGTGGAGATTCCCTTGATACCCTTCGCATAAAAGGCTCTAAGGCCGCAATACTCTATTTCTGGCACTCAGACGATTCGGAACGCCGGGTTGTAATTGATTCTTTAAAACAACTGACAAAAGAATTTCCCGATTCCACACGACGTACAATTGCTGATTTTTCGCTCAATCCTGATTCCACTGATTGGGTGCTTACCGTGCGCTATGATTCTATCAGGACAACACGAAGAGGTTGGATATTCCGTGGGGAAGCTGACGAAACATTGGTTAGATTAGGGGTGGCGGGTACACCCTGGATAATAGTGACCGATGCCAAAGGGAAGCAGAAATACTATGGTGCAGACATCAAGAAGGGTTCGGAAGTGTTCAGGCAATTAATGAAGGGGAATAATAAATAATAATTAGGCTCCATGTCCCGGGCATTAAAAAATATTAGGGAAGGGCGCCAAAAATTCAGAAGTTGTGTTAACGAAAATATATTCATGTTCCATCGAAGGGATTGAAGCTTATCCGGTGCTTATCGAGACAGAGGTAAGCCGTGGCGCTATGTTCACCATCGTCGGACTCGCCGATACGGCTGTCAAGGAGAGTGAGCAGCGACTTATTTCGGCGATTACGCATAGTGGATTGTCGTTTCCGCGCCGTCGGGTTCTGGTCAATCTCTCTCCGGCGGATGTGAGGAAAACAGGTGCCTATTATGATCTCCCTATAGCGATCGGGTTGCTTGCGTCCGCAGAGACTATACCCGTAGAAAACCTCTCTGACTACATGGTGATGGGAGAGCTTTCGCTTGATGGAAGCGTTTTGCCTGTGAAGGGGGTGTTGCCAATGGCGATACTCGCCCGAAGTATGGGGATAAAGCGAGTGATTGTGCCCGAAGAGAATGTCACTGAGGCTGCGGTTGTTAATAACGTCGAGGTCTATGGGGTCAGGAATCTGACAGAAGCGATCGGAGTGGTGCTCGACAACGGGGAAGTTAGGCCGACTGTAGTCAATTCGCGTGCTCTGTTTGCCGCCGGAATAAAGGAGTTTGATTTTGATTTTTCAGAGGTCAAAGGGCAAGACTCGGTTAAAAGAGCCTTTGAAGTGGCGTGTGCGGGAGGGCATAATCTGCTTATGATAGGTCCCCCCGGAGCCGGGAAATCGATGATGGCCAAACGTATCCCCTCCATCTTGCCTCCCCTAAGTATGGTAGAAGCTCTTGAAACCACCAAAATCCATAGTGTTGCCGGGAAACTCAAGCGAGGATCGACACTCATGACGAGCCGTCCCTTCCGCACCCCTCATCACACTGTCTCTCCCGTGGCACTCGTAGGCGGGGGTGTTAACCCTATGCCCGGAGAGATTTCTCTTGCTCACAATGGCGTTCTCTTCCTCGACGAATTTCCGGAATTCAGTCGCCAAGTTCTGGAAGTGTTGCGCCAACCCATTGAAGATAGGGTAATTACGATAAGTCGCGCAAAATATACCGTCAATTATCCTGCGTCATTTATGCTTGTGGCGAGCATGAACCCGTGTCCATGCGGATATTACGGACATCCGACCCGTCCCTGCACATGTCTTCCGGGAGCGGTCAGCAAATATATGAATCGCATCTCCGGTCCCCTTCTTGACAGGATAGACATTCAGGTTGAGATTCAGCCTGTGGCATTTGATGCCATGGCGGATAAAACCCCATCTGAAAGCTCCGAAGCGATCCGCCGCCGTGTGATAGCCGCCAGGGCGATCCAAGAAGCAAGGTTCAGTCAGGATAAAGGGATTTATTGCAATGCGCAGATGGGTTCCCGTCAGCTGCACAAGTATGCTTGGCCTGATGAAGCCGGACTTGGCAAGCTCAAAGACAGAATGACAAAGCTCAACATGTCGGCACGCGCCTTTGACCGCATTCTCCGCACGGCACGCACCATAGCTGATCTTGAGTATGCTCTTCACCTCCCCGATCCCTCCGATCCCACTTATCCCGGTGCCCTTCTGCAAGCGGTCTCTGCTCCGGTTCAAAGCCACCACATAGCTGAAGCCATCGGCTACCGCGCCCTCGACCGCGCCTCCTACGGCCATATCTACTGATAACCGACAGATGGATTTCTAAAAGCTGAAGCTTTTACGCACTTCCAAATAGAAAACAATTGAAATAAGCAAAGCCCGGAAACCCGGAATATTAAAATAATCGAATAGCTCCTGCTTCGACTCAGATAAGCAACCTATTTGAAGCAGCGAAGATCCGATAGAAGGATTAATATATAATCAATGAGCTTTGGCTCCGACTCAGATAAGCAAACTATTTGAATATCCGAATATCCGAGAGACTCAGATAAGCAAATTATTTGAATATGCGTAGAGCTTTAGCTCCCTCTATAAATACTAAATTGAATACAAATACTAAGACTAAACGCGCAAATTGGCATGACTATCGCTCGCCGGGCAGATATATGATTACCCTCAGCAAAAGTGCCGGTATCCCTCCTTTCAGCCAGATATGGGGGGATTGGAGACTTCCTGTAGGAACCCGGGGAGCATCTTATACCCGCTGGTCGCCGATAGGTCGCATTATCGCAGATACCCTTTATCATATCGGGGAAATGTATCCGGCGCTGAGAGCTGAGCAATATGTTGTAATGCCCGATCATGTGCACGTTCTGCTTTGGGTACAGTCGTTACTCCCTGAGCATTTGGGTTTATATATTGCAAGATTCAAAAACGTAATAAATAATGCATCCTCTACAAATCATATATTTGAGGATGGGTTCAACGACCAGATTGTCACCAACAAAAGAGATCTCAACGCTATATATAATTATATTCGTTCTAATCCCTATCGTATTGGGGTGCGCAAGGCAAATCCTGATTTTTTTCATAAAAGAACAGGGATAATTATCGGAGATACTCCATGTCAGCTTTACGGCAATATCCATCTTCTCTGCAATCCGTTCAAGGAGCAGGTGATCGTACATAGGGCTGACAGTGATGAGGTGTATTCAGCCAATAGAGACAGATGGCTCTATACTGCCGGAAATGGAGGAGTGTTGGTCTCTCCGTTTATCAGCAAAAGAGAAAAGGAGATCCGGAGAGAAGCAGAATTAACAGGAGGACATCTCATACTGATAACAAATACTCCTTTCGGAGAACGAGAAAAGCCCACGGGAAAAGACTTCGACCTCTGTGCGGCAGGACGTATGCTGATTATTGCTCCGCAGGAAGCTTGGGATTTCTCCCGCTCAGCCTGCCTTCAGATGAATAAGTTGGCTACTGCAATATCAGAATATAATATATTGAAAGATAATGATATGAATCAAGATCTCTGTCTGCGTACGAACTCTCCCGCTTCCGTAATTTCAGAAATGGACTAAATTTAGAATATTTTTTATAATGATTAACGAATTTCTTTCACAGTATAATCTTCAGGGAGTTGCAATCGGATTGGCGACATTCCTCATCATCGGTCTTTTTCATCCTTTGGTGATAAAGGGTGAATATTATATGGGACAGAAATGTAATTGGCTTTTCTGTATAGGGGGAATAATTACCTTATGGCTCTCACTCTCAACAGAAGGAGCAATTTCCATCATTTTCGGAGTAACATCTTTTTCATGTTTCTGGTCGATTCTTGAAGTCAGAGAGCAACGTGAGAGGGTGAGGAAAGGATGGTTCCCAAAAAATCCAAAACGAAAAGAATCGCCCAATAAAGTTTCTTGACCGTATAATCATACAATCCACTCTTGACTAAATCCGTTAGTTGCTGGTTACTAAATCGTTTAGTAACCGGTTACTAAACGATTTAGTCACTCGTAATCAAGAGGGGGGCTGTATAACACTGATTGTTAGACAGCCCCGTTTTATAGTCGGGATTATGTAAACTCTGAGACTCCCGGTTATTATGAGACGGGATTCAAGATGAGTCAAGGGATGATTATTTTGCGGGATGAGTTTTGTGAACGCCAGATGTATATTCCGGATTTGAGCCCGTCAAAGGTTCCATACTTGACATCTTTGAGAATCGGATACCCCTGAAGCGTATAAAGAGTGCCTGATAAATATCCGGCTGGAATTACGCTTACGCTTCCCGGGTCTACATTCTCTCTTTTTTCAGGAAAAAGAGGAAGTGATGGGAACCAGTAGTTTTGAATCATCGGGTATTCTTTAAGCAAATTCCCGTCTGCGTCAAACCTCCGTGTGACGTAAGTAGGATCAACAAATTTATGAAACATCGAGGCATACAGTTCATCAGTTCCCGGATGAATTCCGAGCGAGCAACCATATACATGCCAATCCCCCTCTTCTTGTGAGAAATCCAACAATTTTTCTATTTTACGATTGTCGATGTCATAGCGGAATATACGATAGTTTGTAAACCAGCTGTTGGGTCCACCGCACCAATAAAGCCGATTAGTCACAGCCGAAGCACAGAAAGGGTCAGGTGTCCATGCATACCAGGAATTAGCAGGAGGAAAAATATCATCTCCCTCAATTTTTACCACTTCTCTTTCCAGTGTAGAGGGATTTAGCCGAATGATATATGGGACTGTTGCACCCGTGCCCTGAACATTTTTAGCAGCTGAATACCACAGATCTCCATCCTTGGATCGTACGATTGTAGAGCCGATGCCGGAAGATCGTCGCGGACGAGTGCCGGTATCGTTTTCGATGGCATCATCGACAATATCCATATCCAGGATTTGCACCACTTTATCTATTTCCGGATCGATAACCAACATACCATATTGCTGGTGTACGGCAAATACTTTGTCAGCTGCAAAGATCATAGTTCCCGTCTGTCCGAAGTAGAGAGCACTTGTGGGGTCGCTGTTCGGTTTATCGTTGTCACCTCCTGCGTTGGGATTGGCAGAGCCTTCGACTTGACCTACAATTTCCAGAGATTCCAGATTCAGCACCCATATTCCGTTGCTTGAGGATACATACCCTTTCTTTTCGGAGACACCACAGAAAGCGCGTCCGTCACATTGGTTTCCTGAAGGATCAATCAGCTGAAGTTGCTTAATCATTTTCATGGTCTTGGCATCTGCAATGGATATTCTTCCACCGATGATCGATGCACCGGGATCCTTTTCCTGTTTTGCAATCATATATAGGCGTCCGTTCCACAGGGCTCCATACTGATTTGTGCATCCTAATTCTACTCCTGGATTTTCAGTCTGGATAACCCTGTACTTCCAGTAGACACCTTCGGGGTCGTCGGGAACGAGGAAATTAATAGTAGAGTTCTGATGACCGTACCAATCCTCATTAATAAAGATGACTCCGTCGGTGTAATCAGTTTCCGCTGCGCAAGTCAGCACAGCGAAAACTGAATATATAAGTCCAATAAGTCGGTTCATTCTCATTTTAATGATATTTTCATTACCGGGTGATTGTTATCTGTCACGACATATATACCTGCCGGGAGATCAAGACATTCCGTCTCATGATCAGAGCCGGGAGTGAGCAGCAATATTTCTTGTCCCAGCAGATTGATAAATGAGATTTTATGACCTGCCACCCCTTTCATAGTTATCATATTATCTGCGACCGAGACTTTCTGCGTGCCTGAAATAGGATCTGCCAAAGAATTTGTTTCTCCGACAATGACCGTGCATTGTGCGGATATATTCGTATCAATATTATAACTTGCCGTGATCACAGCCGATCCTTCACGATCAAAAGTTGTCAGTTCTCCAGTAGCTGCATTTACAGATACAATCTCAGGATCAGAAGATCGGTAAGTGAGAGCTGTATAAGTAGCTTCTTCGGGAAGCATGACAATAGGAATTATAAAGGTATCTCGTGTTACTGCTTTCACCTCATTATCACGGAACCGAATCGATGTTAAAGGAATTTCCGGAGCCTTAAATGTAATCCTGGAGGTATTGGAGACAATACCCTCTGCGGAGGAGGAGCCGGCTGGGACGTATGATCCTCTGACAGCGACCTCCGCTTCACAAGGAGTAAAGTTCCGATACGATGAGACCGTTCCCATAAATTGATGAGTATTTATGCGAGATAGCATCTCCGGTCTTGTCCATGTAAACGCTCCGCTTAAGTTGCTCCCCTCAGGAGCCGCTATAAACATAGGAATCTGCAGAGGAGAATCGGAAAGGGTATATTCAATGGTTTCAGGGATAGTGATAATCTGATTGGAATCATCGGCAGGACGCATCAACAGATAGGGAAGATCCACAGGGATCTCCTTATCCGCTTGACGCGACACAATCAAGACTGCATTCGGATTGAGCCATCTTCCTCCCGGCACGCTGTTAAAGTTCGGATCAACCGTTCTCTTGACGAAAAGAGTCCATTCTCCCTCCATGTCAGTATGATCTATATCTGTTATTTTGCCGTCATTATCCGAGTCATATTCCATGTGTAATGCTCCGTTTGAGTTATCAAAGCGGATTCGTGAATCGGTTTTTGCGATATTGGAGATCACAGCGATAAGACTATCATCCCATCCTCCGGACCATTTATAGCCATAAACGAGATTATCAGGACCTTTCCCGTCATTAAATTGGAGGACTATTGAAGCAGCTTTCTCCCCTTCTCCGACCCAATATTGAATATCGTTGTGGTCTATGAGTGGTGGTGTATAGAGAGGGTCATGTATCTGTTCTCCCCAATCTTCCATGTCATAATTAAGTTCATATGCCATCTCTCCACCGGTGGCACCAAAACCTTCCCCTCCGTTAAGGGGTGTGTATTTCCATGCCTGGATTCCTCCGTCAACGAGTATAGTGCTCGACATTCCCAAACCTGAATACCCTAAATAATCATAATCGTTAGGACCATGCCAATAGCTCCAATACCCCTCATACCATCCTGACTTCCAACGATGGTCATAAGTATTTTCAATTGTTTCATCAAGCTGCCAATAATCATAGTCATAGGCTGCATATCCATAGACAAAAGCGTTCAGCGGATGTTCGATAATACCACTCTCCTTGGCAGCATTGATTGCGTCATAGCATAAGCTTTCCACTTCATACCCTGGAGCGGATTCCTGACCCATAGTTATATTGGGATTAAAAAAGCCGAATGAAATTTCGGAAGCCACAGAGGCTGCGGTGAAATCGTATGAAATATAATCAAGCTCTTCACGATCTGCACTGATGCCCAGAGCGTTGAGGGTAGAGCCCATTGTTCCGGTATATTGTATCATAGCCGTCAGGATGCTGCTTTGAGAGGCAACCGCTCTCACAAGATCTTCTCCTGTGGCTGTGCCGTTCCATCTATACCCCCAGACGTATGCCTGATTGCTGAGTCCATCCTGAAAGTCGATGACGAGGGCGCATCTCTTTTCTCCTTCCGGATCACCAGCCCAATGTTGAATCTTCGACCAGTCTACCCAATCGAGGTATTCCGCACGAAAAGGGAAAACAGTTGTCAGAAGAATTAATATAAAGCACAAGATATGTTTCATCGGATTTTAAGTTTCTGAGTCATACCATTTACTCCACAGATGATATATATCCCGGTGTCAAGTTCGGGAGTATATCGGAAATTATCGCTTTCAACAACAAACCGGTCGCGGATGACACCGGTGAGATCATATATACTGAAAGTAACTCCGTCACATCCTGAGATGAAGATTGTCTCTCCGTTGGAAGAAACGGAAGAGACACCACCGTCATCGATGGATTCAAGACCGGTCTCAGTGTCATAAGCAATATTAATTTTCTTTGAGACCTCCTTCCCATTTGATTCAGCAATCAGATTAAGAGTATGGTTACCCTGCTTATTCATTTTCAGATACAATTTCTGACCGTCGACACGGTAACTGAAGTCCGGTTCCTCTTCTTCCGCGGCGGCACGCATCGGTGATTGAGCGGGAGCAGCTTCCTCAACACGTATGTTGATATTACGGGCAGGATTGTCATCATCATATAGCCATTCGGATAAATCAAACATAACCTCCTCACCGAGCTTGGGCACAGGGATATAATCTATATTTATCCGGGGCTCTGACTTATCGGGGAAGATAGGAATAGCGGGAAACCAGAAATAGCGTGAAGTCTCCTGCACTCGTTCAATCTCACCGGTCGTGCCATTGATGAAATAAATCCAGTTATACCGGTAATTATAGCTTGCGCCATGGGTGGTTGCCATAAGGATTCTGTCATAGCGGTCGTCATATCGCATGGTCGCATAAGGAGCCTGGAATGTTTCAGCATCCTTGCCGGGGGTATTGCCGAGTGAGAAGAAGGGTTCTACCGGGAGTTCTTCATCAATCACCCAACGGAAAATATCCCCGGTTCCTTTCCCGAGTATATCATCTTGATATCCTGAACCGACATTCCCCCAGAATAGGATATTTTTAGTGCGCGATGCAAAGAAGTTCGCAGAGCGCCAAGCTCCCCAGCCGGTATTGATTGTGCCGGCGGAGGCGGGGAGTTCATATTCACCGATTTCCTCCAGTGTCTCCGGATTTACCCGGTGCAGACTGACTACACCGGTATCAGTATTATTCCGGGCATACCAGATGTCGCCATCAGCACTCTGAGTGACTGCTTGAGTAAAATGATCACCAAGAGTCATGATGTGCTCATCTTTTTCAGTATCGATTACGAGTAAGCCACGATCCTGCATGACGGCAAACACATGCCCGCAGGCATAGACCATATCACCGACCTGATTGGAATATAGTGCTCCTGATCCATTGCCGGGTGTAAGATCTCCTCCGGCACCTTCATCGGTAAAGTTAAGTTCCTTACCTAATTGGAACATTTCTTCAGGTGTCTGAGCGCTATTATCGATATTAAGTACTCGAATCCCTGCGTGATGACCGAGGTAGACTTTATTTGCGGAGACTCCCACGCAGGCACGACCGTCTCCACCGCGGGTTTCATCAGCTCCGATAACGTCAAAAGAATGAAGCCGTTTCAGTGTTTTGGCATCAGCAATGACCAGACGACCACCACCCGTCTGGTATCTGTCACCCGGGTCATGAGGCTGTTTTGACATCACATATAGCCTGTCTCCGAAGATCATGCCATATTGTGAGGTGCATCCGAATGTGCGATTTTCGCGTGGTGTGTCTTCATTGAAGTTAGCATAATTATAGACACGATAATTGATATTCCCGTCTGCGTCAAGGTAATTGATGGAGCCGTTGGAATGCCCAAACCAATCTTCGTTTAGCCAGAAAGTGCCATCAGTGAAGTCGTCTGTAATATTCATCGAACGCGGCACGATATTAATGGTAATTTCCGGTGATGTCGTGCCGGTGCCGTCAGTAGCCTCAAAGACAGCTTTGGTGGTTCCGAGTCCCCAGACCATCAAATCGTATGCACCGTCATTCTGGAGGTAGGTGGTTACCAAATCATATTTTATTTCCTGAGTACCACCGGCAGGAGAACCGAAATTAAACGTTACATTTCCGTTTTCATCGGCTTCTTCGGGTTGAGGATCAATAAGCCGGAGGTTTAATTTGGAGATGTCCGCATCTTCCGGCTCAATTTTTAATAAGGTATTGGTATTGTTATACTCCATCTTATAAGGGTCAAACTCCACGACCAAAGGTTTTGCGGGATCGATATTCTTAAATTCAATGGATGTGACCGGATTCACAAGGGCTATTGTGACTTCACCAGTGGCGGAAATATCTTTGTTCACTCCGGCAGTGACGGATATTTCGGCAGTCCCGGGAGTGGTGCGCGTGGTGAGTTTTCCGCTACTTACGCTACAGATACTTTTTGGATCTGAAGAAACCAATTTATAAGTCAAACCTCCGGAATAAGTAGCATTTGCCGGTTCAAGCAGGACATAATCTGCAAGCATATAAGAATGACTTAATTGGAATGGTTCAGAGGGTAGGTTCCAGCTGATGCCGGTAAGAAGCACTTGGGGCGCGGTTACCGTAAATAAACTGAAAGAATAGTCTGAGTATGCGTTTTTTGTTGCATTTTCAGCCATATAGTATATTCTCGCTCCTATATAAACCTGTCCTTCCCCTTTGGTGGTAAGGTGTCCGACAGTGTTTCCTGCTTTAGCATCAGCCGATGCAAGAGTCATGGAAGCTATTTTTGTATTGGTTGCTGTCTTCGCAGGGTCATCACGGTAAGTAAACGAAACAGAACTCAAAATTCCTCCGCATAAATTTAGATAAACCGGGATCTCATAGGTGGCATCCGCCAAGGGAGATGAGAGCCCTTCGGCAATCCAGGCACCCGCAGTGTCGGCTGCGGGTAGGTAGAAAAGAGGAGCGTCGGTGAATTTCCCCTTTTGTCCGTTTTCCAAAGTGAATTCAGCAAGAATTGCATCACCGTTTTCCACATTCCGGTGAGGCGCGGTCAGAATCCAGCTGCCAATCTCTCCGTCGGCGGCATTGTGGTCATAGGTCACACTCTCTCCATCATGCACTTTATCTCCGTTAAGGTCGAAACAGAGTCCTCCCCGTGCAGACTTATAAAAGCGCCAATCCTGCGCGTATGCTTTTTCAAGGAGAGACTCCGGAGAATTGGATTCCGTGGAATCGAATTTCACACCAAAAGTGATGTTTTCAATACCCTTGGAGTCATTCCAGCGCATCACGAAATAGCAGATGTCGTCACCATCTTCTTCTCCGATAACGGTCACAATCTTACTTGGGTCCAGCTCCGGGATAGCGTTCCCGGTCACCGTAGTAATGGCGCCGGCGGTTGCCCACATTATCAATCCGATAAAGAGAGCAAAGATTTTGTAAAGTTTAATCATAAAAAAGTTATTATTGTAATATAGTAATATTTTCATGGAATCACCGGAAGGGGTGTTCCGGGAAGTTCTATGTGGAGATCGCGGGCTTTACTCAGCTCAGTGGAGGTTTCTCCGAGCCATCCGCAATATTGGTTAAGTCCGGTGTAAACTCTGATAAAATCGGCACCCGGAAGATCGACGTGATGACCATCCGCATCTACTGCCCGGGAGATGTCAAAAGAGTTCAGATCCTCATAATCGTTGGGGTGGTTGTCTACATAACCCCAATCGAAGGCATACAGGATATAGTAGCGTCCGATTCCGCTTGTATCTACCCCGTTTGGGGGGAGCAGGGTTCCTGAAAATGAGATCTGATCGTGATTGACCCAGAGAGGCCAATAACTCTGATTATGAAATATATTTTTTGCCACATATCCCGACTCCCCGGTGGAATCGCTCCAGGGGATGTATTCAAGATCATCCAGGTAACCCTCCTCATCTTCCACAGGCTCATGATTTGGATCGGGTCGCCTGTAGGTTATACTATAATTATGGCGCGTTGCCGATGAATGATATTCACTACCCGCGAGCTCATACCATTCATCGTCAGGCAAGCCATTGCAGTTTGAGTCATAACTGACCATCACGATTCCGGGTTCGGCAGAACCCCCTTTTTCATCCGGATTTAATAGTTCGTAAAAAGCATTTCCCCATATCCGGAAATCCTTTTCCCCGGGTACATTCATCACCGTGTGGTCGAACCCGAAAGTCACATATCCTCCGTAGCCGCCCAATGAAATCATGATGTCATTGGTGCCGGAAATTGATTCTTCCGCTTTCTGCAAGATGTCAGCGTATGTATCCCCCTCATCATATCTTGGCATTTCATTGATAAACTGACCGGGAGCCGGACAATATTCATAGACTTTGGTGATATAAGGGGAAAACTCTACTTCCTCATGGAGTACTGTCACAGTGAAATCAAAATGATAAGGAGTTTGGTCATCAATTATATCAAACGAGAGTTCATAGACCCCCTCATCCTGCGCGAGAAAAATATAGTTTCGTTCAGTAGATACCGGTTCTCCGTTGACTTTCCATAAATATTCCGCACCGGTGAGAGCCGACTCCAGCGGGAGTTTAGTCATTCTTTCGATGTAGTACGTGTCATCAATGCCGAGTGTGACCATAGGAATCTCCGCGGTGCATGAGACGAGCAGCTGCAGTAATATCAGTAATATATACGACTTCTTCATTTGTGCAGGAAAGTTATGTGTGCGGGAATGTCTCCGGTGCGTACACTCCACTTCTTGCGACCCTCGGGGGCGAAGCAATAAAGAGTGCCGGAAGAGACGTAATTTTTGGCATCCGTGACGAAAATATCCCCGGTCTCGGGGTGAACGGCTATCCCGTATGGGATTGTAATCTCTTTCTCAGTGCCATCAGTGATGAAGTTGTCGGAGATAATCTCCTTTGTCCGGATATCAATAATGCCGTATGTAATGGTATTGGATGCCGTGTAATTATTCCATTCCGTGGCATAGAAATAGAGATAATCTCCATGGAAAGCCATATTGGAACAAGCCACAGGAATAGTATCTGTCACAATCATTTGATTGAACCCGGGTTTCTTCGCCATGACATATAGGCGTGACGGACGAGATTGATAGTCACCGCGAGAGGTGACCCATAGCTTATCGTATTTATCCTTTTTCAAGCGGTGAAGATTTATTCCCACCGGAATTTGTTGCACTTGCTTGAAGTCAACCATTTGGATAACGGAGACAGTGTTGTCGTAATCAGGAACTCTATATCCCCCCGAATTAGCCACATACATGTAATCGTCTACAATCTCCATCTCTTCAGGCTGATAGCCGACGGAGACTTTGCGCGTCACAGTCAGCGATAGAGTATCGATTTCAAAAACAGCCCCTTTGGGAGCATCGGGATCAATCAAGACGGGTCCGACGTAAGAGCTGACGTAAGCCTTACCGCGATGGAATCTGACATAGCGGCAATTGGGGATGTCGATTTGTCCGATTCTTATACCCGTTTTTGCATTCAGGACTTCCACCTTGTGAGAGCAATTGACAACTACATAGAGCTTGCTGCCATAAATGCCGATGTCATTGCCGACATCACCGAGTTCTTTGATTACATCAGGATTTTTTTCGGCATATATATTCCGCGAATATAGTCCGGTGAGATAATCGTAATAATCGAGAGAGCACTTGTTGGATCCCATATTCCCTTCATTGACGAGATAAAAGCCTCTGATTTCTCCCGAGGAGCTCTCATCACCGATAATTTCATACTCCGTAGGCACCACAAGTTCGTCCTCACGACAACTTGTGGCTACCCATAGGAGCGGCAGAAAATATAAGAATATTTGTTTGATGTTCATATTTCGACTGTCAGTGTAAAACGATAATTCCGTTTTGGCATCGGATAATTGAGAATTACGTCATAATCCTGACTGAAAAGATTATTGATTTCGATCATCCCCCGCAGACTGATATTACCCAGACGGAAATCTTTGTTTAAAGAAATGTCCGAGGTATACCAGGGTTGAGTGTAATTATATCTGATATTCTCCTGTTGATTATATCTCTCCCCCACATATATCCATGAATAGTTGAGATTCCACCCCTTCCACCGGATATTTCCGACGGCGGCTCCGGAATGATGAGGGATATATGGGATTTGATGCCGATAATAATTATCGGATGGATTTGTAATGTCTATGGCACGCTGGAATGTGTATTGCACACGTGCTGTGAGATAGAAATCTTTTGCCGGATTGAGCGTCAGTAGACCCGTGATATCTATTCCCCGTATATCCACAAGACCAAGATTGAGCATGGTCCAACGGAATTGTTGCCCTTTCGGATATGCCACGATCTTATCCTTCACCCGATTGTAATATATGTCTGCACTGACGCGGGCGGCATTGATAAAGGAGTGTGAACGATGATCATATAAAACCCCGAGATTATATTGGGCGACACGCTCAGGAGAAAGCTTAGAGTTTCCCATATCGGCATAATAGAGGTCATTGAATGTCGGCATCCGGAACGACTGCTTATAGAATAATCTTATTGAGAAGTCTTTGTTTCTCAAAGGATTAATGTTTAAGAAGACTGCGGGAGAGAAGACGTGCTTATCTTTGGGAGCCTCTTGTCCTTTTATATTGTCATGAATGAATGTTCCCAAAACGCTCGCTTGCATCTTCACCCGGTCAAGACTCAATGCGGTGGCAGCCGAAAGGTATTGAGAAATTCTATCCGGTTTCACAAATCCATAGACATCCGCATCAAGGGAGTTCCACATGAAATCGTAGCTGCCTGACACACTCCAGAAATCAAAGATTGCATATTCGTTGGCCGACGAGATATAAATTTCCTTTTGTTTATATAGGTTGTCAATCTTCACCTGCTTGTCGTCATTATTCACATAATGGGTGCGATAGAAGGCATATTTGATATTATTAAGAGTGGTGAAGTTGCCGAAGAATCCGGTATACCGACCTTGCGCAAACGAGTTTGTGTCCCAAATCCGTTCCCCTCTGCGCCAGACGTTATTGACAATCGCTCCCGGCACTCCTCTTTCCGAATTATAATTATAGACTTTGAAATCCCACGAGCCGGAAGGGAGAGTGCCGTGGGTGTTTATTTCCAGGCGCGTGGCATTAATATCTCCGTTTTGACGAACGGCAGTTGTGTCATAGGCGAGTTCACCGGCGGGGTTGACACGCCGGTATCGGAATTTATACTTACCGCTGGAGTTAATCCATTCTGCACTCAGGGAAGCCGCCACCGTTTCGCTAATTTTAAGTTCAATCAGTGCGGAGGGATTTATCAGATCGAAAGAGCCGAATCGCAGAGTTCCGCGTGCGTGAAATTTTTGCCCTGCCTTGAAAACGGGGGTGCGCGTCCTCATATAAATTGTGCCGGCGGACCCGAAATCTTTTGCCGGCTGAAGAATCTCGCTTTTCTGACCGTTATAGAGGGATATGGTTTCGATGTTGTCGAGTGAGAATTGTCCGAGGTCGATTTGTCCGTTTTGGGCGTTCCCAAGTTCCACCCCGTCATAGACTACGCCGGTATGGTTGGTGCCCATTGAGCGTATATTTACGGTTTTGATTCCCCCGACCCCTCCATAATCTTTTACCTGCACACCCGCGAAATAGCGTAATGCATCCGCTACACTGTTGGAGTTCAGCCGACTGAGTTCCTCCCCTGAAAGTGTTTGTACGGGGATAACATCGCGACCCGGATGGTGTGCCGTGATTAAAACTTCGTCAAGAAGGTATGTTGTGTCCTTTGGTTGTTCCGCCTTATTCAAACCCGGAATAAGACAGATAGCAACAATCGGCAGGATAAAGCGATTGGTCATTGCCTCAACAGATTACAGTAAAAAAGAAAACCGCCGAAATACCTTGGGGTAAATCAACGGGCTATAAGTTTATTCTTGAAGTAATCAGTTGAATCCGAGCAGAGATAACCAAATCAGAAAGCTGACTGCAAAAATCTAACCCATAGTCCCGTGGGTGGTTCCGATGTTTGAAAAGGCAGGTCTTCTGACTTATCCCGGTTTATTCGCGCCTTCCCGGTCGGATAATGACCAGTGGCAGGTTGCGGACAACCTTGCTTCGCAATGCCCAATTATGCCGTATGCATTAAGAATTGAACCTTGAAAAGCGGGGAATTACAGCAGCGGGTACTGTTGAGGAATTACACCTCATTCCCTTTTGATACTCTTTCACGTCGCCTCTCGTGGCTGACAGAGTAACCATTTCACGGGCAAAATTACAAATTTTTTAATTCTAAAGAAATTTTTTCAAATAATTGTTGAAAATTTTGAAGGTAGGAATAAGTGAATATTTTTTGAATCGGGGTCTTAATCAACAGGGTGACAGCAAAATATCTATAAATCTCGATATATCAGGATACGATTTATCAATCGGGAGCCCACGGAATCAAGCATTCCGGAGTTTATTGTCTGAGTAATTCTTTGCGGATGCGTGACAGATGGGTGGGAGTTATCTGCAGAAACTCGGCTATCTCTTTCTGAGGTACGTCCTGCTCAATTTGCGGATGCTGTTTAATGAGTGCGATATATCGTTCCATAGGATTCCCCGTGAGAAATGAACAATAACGGTCGACTAATGAATTATAGGCAGCTTCAGCAAAACGATGTCCTTGTAGGTTTATTTCTGCATCGTGTTCATATAAATCTGACAGTATTGATGCGTCCATCATCCATACCTCAGTTTTTCTACCGGCAATAATATCGAATCGGGCCGGCGCATTATGAATGCAGTTGGGATAGTCTCCGAATAACGCTCCCGGGAAAGTAAACCCTCCTATTTTGTTGCACCCGGCTATAGTATATATTAAATAGCCGGATTGTACGAAGCCGACTTTATTTGTCCGCTTTCCGATACAGCATACACATTCCCCTTTCTTGAGAGTAACACATTCTCCATAGCTTTTGATCAGGTTGTGCCAGAACTCAAGGTCGATATTCTCAGTATGCTTGTTAAAGTGTCGATTCATATTTTGAGAAGGGGGTCTGATTCAGGCGATATTCAAAAAACACATCACTTTTTTTCAGAGGATGAGATTTTGCGATGGTCAATGATAGATTTCATATTTTTTTGTGCCCAGGCAGTCAGATCAAGTATTATAGGCACAAGCGACCGTCCTGTGTCTGTCAAGGAATACTCTACTCTCGGAGGGACTTCCTGATAAAATTTGCGGGAGACAAGACCATCATCTTCCAGTGTTCTCAATGTATTTGATAAGACTCGTGAAGAAATGTCCGGAATTTGTCTTCCTAATTCATTGTAACGTATCGGTTCATTTTCACTTATGACAAGAATTACAAGCAATCCCCATTTGTTGCCGAAACGGGCGATGACATTTCTGACAGGACATATCTCAATAATTGAGTTTAACAGTTCTTTTTTCTTCATGTTCAGCTATCTTTCTTATGCAAAATAAATTTATTCTTTCAAATTATCCAAGGATAATTAATAAAGGGGATTATAAATTAAAAATATTTTTTCTCCAAGTCGTTGAGAATCAAAAAAAGCGATAAAAAGGTTACTTAGTCATTAAAATGTAACCTATTGACAGATAATGAATAATGTGTTATTTTTGCGAAGAAATTATGTTTAACCATAAAAAATAAAGTGTTATGACACGAATTCTTAATAGCGCAATTAAACACACCGCACAGGCATATCTCTGTGGAGAATCAGAAAATGGAGCACCCTCCGGAGCATGTGGCTCAGCATGTGGTGCCGGGGATGAAAAAGCAGAACCAAAGCCAGCGGCTTGTGGCTCTGCATGCGGCGCAGGTGAAAAGTAATAGTATCTTATTGCGATGCGACTCCGATATTTTATGTTATCGGAGTCGTTTTTAATTTGACCGGAATAGTTTGGATAATGTAGTTGTTACTCTATGGAATATTTTGCTTTTCAATGGCATATCACCGACAGCTGTGACCAGCGTTGCGAGCATTGTTACATCTTCTCCGAGGGACATTCCCGGATAATGGAAATGACGCTTGATAAGGCCACGTTAGTTATCAGACAATGTATCGATATGTGCAGGAAGATGGATCGGTTACCCTATTTCTACATCACGGGTGGAGATCCGATCCTTCACAAGAAATTCTGGTCTATTCTATCTCTGCTCAAAGATCGTGATATTCCGTTTACGATTCTTGGCAATCCTTTTCATATCACGGATGAAGTGTGTCGGAGACTCAAGTCTGCAGGATGTCAGAAATACCAGCTTTCTATTGACGGAATGAGGGAAACACACGACTCTATCCGTAAACCGGGATCCTTCGATGCAACCATTGAAAAAATAGAGATTCTAAAAAGGAATGGGATAAGAACCGCTGTCATGACGACTGTTTCGGGCACTAATATAGACGAAATTCCTGATATAATAGATCTTGTGGTTTCAAAACACGTCGATGTATTCGCATTCGGAAGATATTGCCCTACATCGCATGAGAAATCCACCCATATATCTCCATCTGAATACAAAGATTTTCTTGAACGTATATGGGAAATATTTATTCAATATAAGGACTCCGGCACAATTTTTAATCTCAAAGATCATTTATGGACTTTGTTCTTATATGAAAAAGGTCTATTCAAGATTCCGGAGAATAGTGATGGGAATGCAATATATGACGGATGTCATTGCGGTGACTGTCATTTCACTATCCAGCCAAACGGGAATGTTATGGCATGCAGACGCTTTGATAGCGTAGTGGGAAACTTATTCCATAAACCGCTGTATGAATTATGGACAGGAGATGAAATGAACTATTATCGGGAATACGATAAATTTGAGAAATGTAAGAAATGTGAATTGCTTAGATTTTGTAGGGGATGTCCGGCCGTAGCTTTCGGTTATCACGGCTCTTTCTATTCGCCTGATCCTCAATGTTGGAAAGAAATATGAAGGCAGTTGTAATTAATGAACCATGTCGCGCGGAAGAACTGAGAGTGACAGAAATACCTATGCCTACGGCATGTCCGGGGTGGATTCTTGCCAAGGTACGTGCATTCGGCATCAATCATTCTGAGGTCTTGCTTCGTCAATTTGAGGTTGCCCGTGACTATATCCGTAAACCCATAGTTCCCGGAATAGAATGTGTGGGTGAAATAATTGATCCATCTGACAGTGGATTTAAGAAAGGTCAGCGTGTATTCGGATTAATGGGGGGAATGGGGCGTAGCTTTAACGTCAGTTATGCAGAGTATGTCTTATTGCCGGCCAGTCATACTTTTGCTATTGAAAGCAGCTTGGATTGGGATGAACTCGGAGCAATCCCGGAAACATTTTACACAGCCTATGGCTCACTTTTCATCTCATTGCAAATTTCCAAGGGGGATACCTTATTAATTCGTGGAGGTACTTCTACTGTTGGACTGGCTGCGCTTCAGCTTGCAAAAGCGATCGGGGTTAAAGTGATTTCTACCACCCGAAGTGAAAGGAAAATTGAGTTGCTCAAAGGATATGGAGCGGATGACGTGATTGTCGAAGGTGAGAATTTTAGGAAAAGATTACTTGAAAAATATCCTGAAGGTGTATCTAAGGTGCTTGAACTCATAGGAGCATCCACAATCCAAGAGTCTCTTCAGATTACTTCTTACCATGGAATAGTGTGTCAGACCGGTCTGCTCGGTGGTGTATTTGGAATCAGGAATTTTGATCCTATCAAAGATATTCCCTCAGGGATATATCTCACAGGATTTTACAGTAATTCCCCTGCGCAGCATCAGATTAATGATATGATGAGAATAATTGAGAATTGCAATATTCATCCTGTCATTGCCTCTCGATTTAAATTAGAAGATATTGCCGCTGCCCATAGCCTTGCCGAGGAAAGGGGGCAGATAGGGAAAATTGTGGTTACCACAAATTGACCCGTATTTCCATTTCTTTCACTGATGTATCGGTAGATATACTTAAAGTAACCACAATTCAATATAGCATATTTCCAAGATTGAAAAGTTGACAATCTTTTTCAAGCCATGCCGGCAAACCAAAATTCTCCATCTCTAAAATTTTTTCAGATGGAGGGGGACTGGCGATTTTTCAGACGATATTCGCTTGGAGTCATTCCTGTCATTTTTTTGAAAGTTTTGACAAAAAGAGAAATATCATCAAATCCTACGGAGTGGGCTATATCTTTTACTGAATCCTGATGTAACAGCAATTGAAGTTCGGCACGTTCTATTCTACGCTTTATGATATATTGTTTCGGGGAGATCCCGAAAGAGTCTTTAAATTTTCTGATGAAATGAGACTCACTCATACATGCCATTTCGGAGATAGAAGGGATTGAGATGTTTTCGTTGAGGTGGGTATTGATATATTTTCTTACTTTATAAAGACGGGAATCATAGTTAAGTGATTTATTTGTTTTTTCTATGATAAACCTGGAAATAAGCACAAGCATTGCCCCGTTGATGAGAATTCTTTCAGAAGCCGGGCGATTGATAAAGTTACGTATGAATCGGTTTAATTCAGGATCATTATCATAAGATGTGGGATCTGAGTTTGATAATTGGGCATCAGGGAAGAGAGTATAAAGCATATTGAAGATGGAGATCTCCCTTTCAGTGGCAGGCTGCTCCATACAGAAACTTTCATCTTCAAAAATCAGGGCGCGCGAGTCGGGAGATTCATAAAGGTGAATATAATAGTGACTGAAATCTTTATTACCGATGCATGAGTGACGCACAAATGGGGGAATCAGATATAAATTCCCTTCAGATAATTTTAAAGTCGAGTTATCCAGTCGAATTTCCGCATGACCCTTGGTTACCAGATAAATGCGGGCGAATGGAGAGCACACGCTTTCCCAGATCCACTTCGCTCCATTGACATCAACCCCGACATTGAGCATTTTTAAATTATACATATCTTCCATCTCTTCCGAAATCATGTATTAGAATACACAAATATAATGCTTTTATGGGGAAAATACCTAATGAACAGAAGGTCTGATATAATTAATGAGACATAAATATCAAATCAAAAATTAGCAATTACGATTAATAATTCATATAAATATAGAAATAACCGATTCCTAATTAAAAAGAGTTGTTATCAGCAGGAAGGTAAGGTGGGCAATGATAGCTGCCACTATTCCGCCAATGGTGTGGGAAAGGATGGCTTTGGAGGTGAGTTCACGATACCCGAGCGAGTCAAGCATGGCGGTATGTGTGCTCAGATACCCGCTCCAGCACATACCGATGGCGGTGAAGACTGCTATTGCATTGCCGTCGATCCACCCCTGGGAAATGAAGTTCGGCACTAACCCTAAGGCTGCCCCTACTGCGCCTAAGGCTGTGATCGGGAATGCGATGAGATGAGGATCCTGAAATCCGAACAACCATTCGAAAACGATATTGACTTTTCCCGCCAGCCAGGGGAGAAGTGCTACCCCTTCGTAAGGGGAGCCTGTGTAGTTCCCTTCAGAGGATGGCCCGAAAGTCAGCATCATGACGAGAGTCGAGATAATGAGGACACCGGGAATAATAGCAAGCCCTACATCCACCCCTGTCTTCCCTCCGTCAAGCAATGAATTGAGAATACGGGTAAACAAGGATTGGTGTTCATTTTTCTCCTTATCCTCCTTTATTTCCATCTCTTCAGTCACCACGTCTTCCGTGGCATAATGCGGATAATTCTTTATTACGAAATATTGCATTATGCGCGTAGAAACGATGCACCCGCAGAAGGCTCCGAAAAAACCTACCACAGGTTCCCAGAAATATCCTTGCCCCACCATAAAGACCATCACCAGGAGTCCCATTCCGAAAGCGGTGCCGAAGTTTGTCAGTGAGATATATTGGAATTTCTTGAAATATGAGCTGAAACTCTTATCTGAGGCAAGAGAGATAATGGCGGGGTTATCACTTAGGAAAGTCATCACCGCCCCTAAAGAAGCGACTCCGGGCAGATTGAACAGGGGTTTCATTAGCGGTCGCACCAATTTCTCCAGCAGATCGACGACGCCAAACTCAACAAAAATGCGACCTAATGCGCCTGTAAGGACACATATGGCCATCAGATAGAAGACAGTGTTGAGAAGAAGATCATGGGCGGTATGCATCATTGTGTTAAGCATGTTTGCCATCCCCATTACCTGTCCGAAATAATAGAAAAGAGCGAAAACAATTATCAGGCATATCATCCCCGACACGCTCTTCGGTAGCGACCGTTTCTTAGTTGCCTTTACTGGGAGTGTATCTGTTTCCTTATCCATGGTTACTGATGAGGGTCTAAAATGTTCGGTTATAGAGTGAGAAATTTATTTTTTACGAATATTCAGGAGATCTATATGCCATGTGAGACCTGCGGATGCAAAGAGAGTGTTGTGATGCATCAGATCCTCTGTATTTGTGTTTTTTCCCCAGGAATAGAAAGCGTTGGCATGTATACGGAGGGTATGGCGCTGCTTGCGGAGAGGAAAATACTCCAGTCCAACCCCCGCCATTGTCAATTCGGTACCGTTGAAGACAGTGAAATCACTGTCAGTGCCCGATTTATTGACATCGTAGGTCATTTTTCCAAATACTCGCCAGTGAGAATTTGGATTCCATGACAACTCAGCCATCACGGAGCAGTCTCGGAAAAGGAATGTCTGATGACTTGCCGCGCGGTTCATCAAATCAAGTTCAAGCGACACGTTCCGATGCGTAAACTTATTCCCCAGAGCGATATAACTTATATAATGCCCCCTAAGATATTCGATAAGATTGACGGAATAAATAGCATCAAAAAAGGAATGATGACCATTCCACATCAGATTGTAGGCATACATATTGCTGTTTGCTTTGGTGAAGAACGGACTTTGAGTCACCTGAAAAGTAAGCCTGTCGGATGGAGAGAGATCATAAGCGGCCGATACTCCGAGGGCATAACATGGGATATTGTTCCAGAAGACAGAACAGGAATACAGATCGAAAGGGGCACGGTCATATTCAAACCCTCCGATTGCCACAATCTCCTTACCAGCCTGAAAATTCAAGCCTGCGATTTCATAATTGAGGTATAGCCAATCAGTTGCGTCAAAGAAAGAGCGATCCAGATGCTGCACATTAAAACGCTGGCGCCAGGAATATGTCAATCCTTTCACGATTTGTCCATCAGCGCGAACCATAAGGTATTTACCTTTAAATCCTGTTTCCGAATTAACGGTATGATTCTCCTGACGGTCATACTGAAAATCCACACGAGCCTCGATGCCGAGTTTAAGGACAGTCGGCTTTTCAATTGAGTCAGGAGGTGCTGACTCCAATCCAAGCGCTGAGGGGAGGGTGGTCAGAATCATTATCCCGAGGGATAAGAGTTTGTGGTTCATGGTGTTGATTAGATGGTAAGGTTGGTTGAGTATCTTTTTGAAGCGACTGATACCTTCAAATGTGTTTTCAAGGGTGTAAAGATAGACATTTCAATTCATAAATCATAATGCAATATGAATTGATTTTATAACTTTGCATCGAGATATACAGATAATCGGATTGAAATTTTGGAAAAACAATTTGTAACCGTCGGAATTCCTACGGATGGAGAGCCACGGTTGAGACGTGAGGAGGGGATTACTGTTCTTGAGAACCAGTTGATTGGGGTTGGATTTCATTGGGAGCGGGCTGTGGAGTCACGGCTTCCGGGGGAAATTATGGTGAATGATGATCCGCTTTTCAGGCTCATCAATCGTCTCCCCGTGGAGGATTATCTCGAAGCTGTGGTCGGCAGCGAGATGAATCCGTCAGCTCCGGTTGAGTTTCTCAAGGCGCATGCAATTATCTCGCGCAGTTGGGTCATGGGTAAGATCCTTCGGTGCCACAATGCCGGAGAGCATAGGAAAGTGGCCTCTCCTGTAAGAATAGTCGATTGGGAAGATACATGTGATCATATCGGTTTTGATGTGTGTGCAGATGATCATTGCCAACGTTATCAAGGCATCCAGGATATTTCAGACAATCCACGACGTGCCATTAAGGAGACGGAAGGATTGGTGATTGTTTCAGAAAGGGGAGAGTTGGTGGACGCAAGGTTTTCTAAATGTTGCGGAGGGATTACAGAGATGTTCTCTACCTGCTGGCAAGATGTCGAGCCTGATTGTCTGGAGAGTGTGGAGGATAAATGGTGTGATCTCAGTGGTCTTCCTGAAGATGAAAAGAAAAGGTTGCTTGGAATTGTGATGAAAGATTATGATCTTTCTCTTGGAGGTGGGTATCGTTGGAAAAGAAGGGTAAGTAAAAGGGGTATAGGGGAAAGGGTATTATCCCGGATAGGAATGGATCTGGGGAATATCAAAAGTTTCAATCCGATGGAGCGGGGAGTATCGGGAAGAATAAAACTTCTGCGTATTGTGGGAGAAAAAGGGGAAATCGAGATAGGAAAGGAGTTGTTGATAAGGAGGATAATGGCGCCGGACTGTCTATATTCATCCGCCTTTGAGATAGAGGAAGCAGGCGATGACTTAATTTTGCACGGAAAGGGGTGGGGGCACGGTGTGGGTCTTTGTCAAATAGGTGCCGCACACATGGCTGCTCATGGATACACGGTCCGGGAAATCCTCGCTCACTACTATCCCGGCTCCCGGCTTTCTTCTTCTTTCAGTATCCCTTAGCTCTCATTCGGGTAGATAATTCCTATGGGGATATAATAAAGATCGGCATTGTCGAGGGATCTTGGCGATCTCCTGACAATGCCGATCTTTATTAAGGTTAAGGGTTACTGAATAATCTTTCAGAGTGCTACTTTCTTCCCGTTGATGATGTAGATACCTTTCGGGAGAGAGCGAAGTGTCTCGGCATCAGCGTTAGTGCAGATGCAGATGCCTTGCAATGTATAGACTGAGCAACAGTCAGAAGTCATGAGCTCATCTCCTTCGATACTCCCGACTCCCGTCAGTGAGGATATATCAAGGCAGTTGGCGTTCATAATGTCAAAATCTTTGGCATTGTCAGCATCTGCCTCACCATATTTGGAGAGTAAAGCTACAACGCGTAGATTATTGGGATTCCAGTCTTTCGGAATGTTGACAGTATATTTCGTCTCAAACTTATTGTTGGCGGGAGAGAGTTTATCTCCTCGCGGATTTGAAAGATACTGTCGCAAAACATTATCATGGGTGTAATGCTTATTTAATGTCACCTGATAATTTTCGTCAACAATATATTGAAGGGCATTCACATTATCCTCACAGAGCATGACCGTGAGTCCGAGGTCGCCGACAATTGCGGTAGCCTCATCAAGAGTGTTACCGGATGCATGGACCGTCAGTTCACGTGTGGCATCATCATAATATCCCGATAATTCCAATCCTGAGAAAGATGGAGTGGCAAAATCCTGATCAATGAGCTCATCGAGCATGGGAGGAATCAGGAAAGGTATGCTCAACAGATAGTCGTTAAGATCATAGGCTATATGATTCTCACCGGGATAGTACGAGCGATTGATAGTGAAAGTGGGATAGGTATAAGCGTATAAGTCATGCAGATACCCGGCGTCTTCGATTCCAAGGGGTTCATCGGGCGGGAAGGTCTTTACTATAATATTGCGTCCTGCTACCGTGGGATCCATCTGGAAGAAATGGGCGTTAAGCAGCGCACTATATGGGTCTGCCTGACTTGTGTAGACCTCGGTATAAGAATAATTACGGGTGATGCTGTTCTTATAGAGGGCAAAGTTTACGGATTGACCCAATTGTTGATCTGTTGCAAGTTTGGTTCCATTAATGCCGACAATCTTTGCAGAAAACTTATGGGATCCGATAGGGAAGGATTCCGGGAAAGTGATGTTGTGGGTCCATTCGATCTGTCCGTTGGTGGCAAGGTCGACATTATCTGCATTAACGAGAGTGGCGGCTCCATCATCAAAACTATACTCAACTTCAAACGAAGTGACTGGAGTTCTTCCGATATTGCTTACAATTGTGTAAAGCTCAAGACCATCCTGGGGTTGTTTATACTTAAAGCCTGTATCAAAGAAGGCAAATACAATTCTGTCAGCGGGGAGAGAAGAGATGTCAACGATAAGTTGCACACACAGATCTCCGACTCCGGTTACGTCAAGTAGTTTCCCGTCTTGCATCATCTTGAATCCCCCTGCAGATACAGTCTCATAGCAGTTGATAGGTCCTATTTTCGCATCTGCCATCTCTTGAGTATAAGGGCACTTGAAACCATAGAACAAAGTTTCTTTACCGGAGATGGCAATACCGTCACCATTGAAGTAGACATCATTCCATCCCTCATAGATTCTCTGTTTTTGAGAGTGAAGTTGAGTCATGGTTCCGTCTGCGGCAATGTTATAGATGAAAATATCAGTGCGTCCGAGGTCTGTGGCGGAGCTGAGCCGAATTCCTAAAATACGGCATCCGGAATATAGAGAAAGCACTGAAGGGTCAAGGATAGCCCCGATATCGAATGTGCCGACCTGAGGGAATGCTAACCCTTCCCCATATACATCTGAGGTCGTGGAGTGTCCCACATAGCGGTGGGTTTTATCTGTGGGATCCGTGTCGGCAGCTGATGCTGCTGCGGGGACTCCCACAGCAGCCATCAGTATTAATATGGATAATAATATTTTTTTCATTGTTTGATAAGTTTAGAGCATTTCCCGTCTTCCACTTTAAGATACATCCCGGATTCCGGTGCATCTTTAAGGCGACGACCTTGCAAATCATAATATTGCGGGATTGTCTGCGGACGAGCGACAACAATAGTCTCAACGTCGTTTACGGTCAATTGATATTCCACGAGCTTAGACTCACCGTTTTTATAAATAGCTTTCACGCCCAGAGTGTGGGCTCCTTCTGAGAGGTCGTTGAAAGTGTAATAAAAATTATTGGTATCGTCAATCTTCGAACCATCAAGATATATCTCGAAGTTAAGGATATTTCCATAGTCTACAAATTCAGCCTCACCCTCTTTCGGACCGACAGCGAAGTCATCAATCTGCGCGAGGAATGAATCGTAGCTGGTATATCTGAGTGCCAGACGAATCTTCTTGCCTGCAAATTGAGAGAGGTCGACGGTATAGATTGCCCACGAGGAGTAAGGGAGATCCCTTACTTCAGCTATAATTGAGAAATCTTCCGGATGATCACCATTTTCAGAAGCATACACTTCGAAAGTTTCCGGATACATTCTTGAGTAGGCTTTTGCCTTGAATGATAATTCGTAATTATTAAAGATCTCGATCTGCGGGGAAATGAGCCATTTGTCAGATTGATCAAGCTGAGCGGAGAAGAATATGATTGACTTGTCGCCTGTGGGAGCTGCAATAGCCGGATCATCAGGCAGCATCGGGGGCACGGTCTTATAGGGATTGAAGACAAGCGGTCCGAGCGGCGTGGGGTTCAAGGCATCACCGGAGCCGGGGAAAGAGATGATATTATCCATTGAGCCGAGGGCTACGGGATAAACCGGTTTTCCATCGACATCGTATGTGAGCCAATCGCCGAACTGTCCGGTGGCGAAATCGTCATAATCCTCGAAAGAATCGCTGAATCCGAGACGCTGATTCCATTGAAGAGTAGTTTTGGAATTTTCAGTGGCAACGGTCAGATTATATGGGTCGATAATGTTGTCTTCAAGCACAATATCGAGTGTCGTTGTCTTGGTATTTACATCCAGTTGATGGGAGTAAGCCTCGAAAGTTCCTTCCCCTATGTGCACTTCATACTTGCCGAAGGGGAGAGACGGGATATTGCTTTGACCATTCACGATAGGGAGAGAGTATTCAGCGGCGTCTTCCAGACCCACAATGGAGATGGTCTGTGAATCTACGGATGCTTTACTGTCTGCCGAAACCTTGAAAGTCACATCGGAATAAATATCATCGCTGATATTTAAATTTGTTTCCACGAGTTCACTCTCTGCTTCCAGATATGTAGCCTTTATCCCGATTGTATGTTCACCGGGAGCGACATTCTGAAGGGTGTATGAGTAATCTTCCGTTGTGGCTACCTTTGTGCCATCGAGATATATTTCGAATTTTTCGAAACGATTATCGACGGAACGTTTGCTTATCCTTTTTGCCAATCCCTGGGAAGCGCCTGCGCGACGGGCCGGACCGACATAAACGTCATCGACCATTAGCATGAACGCACCATAAAGAGAGGCATCATTGATGTAGCGGATTGCAAAGCGGATCTCCTTGCCGACATATCTGGAGAGGTCGTAGGTAAATTCCTTCCATCCTTTGTAATCGACGCTTTCGTAGTTACCTTGGTCGATTCGCACGAAGTCATTGGCATCAGGGTTGTCGGTGACAGTAGTCACATAGACCATGAAACGCTCATTATAAATATCGGCAGCCTTAGCCATGAATGAGAGGATATTGTCAGTGCCGGGAAGAATCACGGGAGAGATCAACCAGTCATCATTGGCATTTCCGGAGCTTGTGCGGGTGAATCCGACATATTGCTGGCCGCTATACGGACGGAGCACCTGATAGTCATACCACCAAGTCGGGACGACAGTAAGCGGATTGATAATCTGCGCATATTGCTGCACCCCACGGTTGGGATATGATCCAATGAGCGGAGCGGCAGCTTCGAGGTCATTGTCAATACCTGTCCATTCGCCAAAATTGATTGCAAAGGGTGAGTAGCTTTCAAAATCATCGAAGAAGACAGGCTTCTGCGTGTTCCAGGTAAGATTGACATCGTTGACACCGGTGAAGGCGTTGTGCGATAAAGTCGCATCAAGCGCGAACGGAGTGCGGGTCTTTTCGGTCAAAGCCACGGTCACGGTCTGCTCCTTTGGAGAAGGTGTGACATCAAACTCTAAAGCCGCATCATTGAAACCATTACGTTTGATTTCAAGAAGATGAGGTCCGGAATAAACCTTAATGGATGCGGAGCCTGTCTCATCAAGACGAAGAGTGCTGTAGGTCAAGTCGTAATCACGTTGCAAAAGAGTTACGGTCTGCCCGGTCAAATCATCATTGCCTACAGAGGAGACTTTGACATTGAGAGTGATGTCTCTGGTCTGCGCACTGACAGTAGTCAGCAGGAACAGGGAGATCAGAAAGAATGAATATCTCAATATTTTCATTGTGTCGTATGTTAGGTTAAGAACCCGGATGCCGGTGGGGATTAAATCCACGGCACCCGGGCTAAGCATTATGGTGATAAATTATCAGCGGGCGAGACGGAAAGATTTAGCGGCGTTTCCGTCAGTCACTTTCACGATGTAGAACCCGCGTTCGAGAGACTCGATTACGCCTTTGCCAAAACCTTCAGCCACTTTGGCACCTGCATAGTTGTAGACTTCAACCAACGAGTCAGCGGTGATGTCATCAGCGGTGATAGAGTCTACACCATCACCGGTGTAATCATCAACTCCGATAATCGAGAAGTCATCGAAGAATGCGAGGTTGGATTCACCGAATGTCGTGTGGCGAAGTGCGATATAGATATCCTTGCCTGCATAGTCGCTGAGATCCACAGTATAGTGATTCCATTGTGCACCATCGAGGAAAGGCATTTCCGTGTCACGCATGACGGGGGTAAAGTCCTTGGTGTCTGTATTGCCGGCAGTACTTACGAGCACTGTCACGTGGTGCTTGGGATCCGGAAGGACGCTTTGGAGTGTTTCCCAGTTGCGTGCGTAGAAATCAAATTTGGAAGTCGGAAGAGCTTTAACTTTCTTAGATATGATCCAGTTGTCGGCAGAACCTGCTTGCGGTGAGGAACCGACAAGAGCATGGTCACCTGAAATAGGATTCATCATGCCGTAAAGACCTTTCTCTTTGGAGTCGCTTTCAACGCTGAATGCACATCTCATTCCGTCTGCACTATAGTAAATCCAATAGCTTGAGAAAGAATATCCGGGCTTACCATCCACGTCGATCATTGTCCAGTCTTTATCCCATTCATAGTCTAGAGGATTGGGCTCGAATGAGTAGTAATAGATACCCTTATCGAGTGCGATACCGTTAACCGGGAATTCCACTGAATAACCGCTTTCGAAAGAAACAACCATATTGTCATCCACTTCGCTGTGAGTCTCAAGAGCATCAAACTGGATATTGAATTGGAGACCATCGC
Organism: uncultured Sangeribacter sp.; assembly: GCA_964521885.1. GTDB lineage: Bacteria > Bacteroidota > Bacteroidia > Bacteroidales > Muribaculaceae > Lepagella. The sequence continues at coordinate 103,511 of CAZFUF010000002.1, forward strand.
CAGCGGGAATCACATCGCCTGCCTTGAGAGAAGTCTTGAAGTTAGGAGTGGTGAAAGACACACTCTTAATCTTAAGACTGTTGGTGCCTTGGTTGAGGAGGGTGAAGATGTCGCCTGAGTTGATCGCCTTATTATAGTTAACCTTACCGGCTTTCCATTCAGGACGGTTGAAGGCAGCCATATCGCCTACTGCTTCGTCGAGGATTACATGGGTAACGGCTGCTCCGTTATCACGACCGCTGTATGAATAGTGGGTCCAACGGAACTGAACCTTCTTACCTTTGTAAGCTGAGAGGTCGAGTTTCTCATGACGCCAGTATTTAGTGTCACCATCCTCGTTATAACCTTCTGAGATTGTGGTAAGTTTGTTCCATTTACCATCCGCATATATTTCAAAGTCACATTGGCTGATGCCATTGTTTGGAGTGATATTCTGCTTCTTGCTGAGACCCGTCTGGTCAACAACGAGGCTTGCAGGGTGTTCGTCACCCCAGATGAAGGATACATACATATTCTTGTCTGCCGGAAGCTGGAAGTCAGGTGTGGAAACAGAGTTGCTGTCTCCGGCTACAAGCCAGTAAGTGGCAAGCGAGCCATATTCTCCGTGGGCATCCGAATATTTCTTGAGAGTATTGATCGACCAAGTTCTGCTATACTCAGTGCTGGGAGTGGAGATCCAACCGGTGGGAAGTTCTTCCTTGAGGAAGTTTTCTTCATACGGGAAGCTGGAAACGGTAGCATCCGGCTGAGTCTTGAAGAACCAGGTTGATGCTTCCTTAGCGTCACCCTTGTCGTTATAACCGATCACTTTCCAACGATATTCAGTGTCATTGGCACATTCGGGAATGATGTATGAGAATACTTTGCCGACGTCGACGCCATCTACGAGTTCGTTGCAAGCACTTGAAGTGCCGACATACACTTTATAACCGTCAGCGAACTGAGCGGGACCCCATTCGAGCTTAACGTTCCTGTTATAGATATTCTCGGAACGGGTAGCGGGAGAAACCAGAGTTGTGCGGAGCGGAGTGCCGTCAGCGCCATAAAGGTTGGGGAGAAGAACGCGATCCATAGTGAATGTGGAGTGAGGAGCGGCTCCTTCATCGTCGGTCTCTACTGCGGGATAATACCAGCGGATACAGCAATTGTCATCGCCATAGCCAAGGTCAACTTCCTGGTCTACATATTCATTAAGACCGGTTTCGTATGGAGATACCCATTTGGTTACCCAGGAGTCTCCACCATCGTAAGACACCTGAAGTTCGATGTCATATTCAGGATAGATAGCCTCATCATCATCGAAGTAGCAATAATATCTGAAGTAAACCTTACCACCTTCTGTCAAATCTATTCTCGGAGAGCGGAGATAGCTCTTGCCGTAACTGCCGCTGCAATATACGCTGTGGTCACCCTCGAATGCGTTGGTGGTCCAGCTCCAATCGGTTGCAGTCCATCCAGCCGGCGGGAAATAGTCTTCAAATGTTTCGAGATAATAACCGTCAGGCACCATCTTCTTGGTGGCTGAGTAGTCGATAGAGATATCTCCGCCTGTGGTCTTGAAAGTTATCTTGCCACTTGCAGGCGAAGTGATGGTAGCGCTATAGTTGATGTTGAAATCAACATATTGATTCATCAGAAGATCTACATTCTTATAGTCAAGGTTGGTTCCTATCCCTTCGGGAAGAACGACATCTGTGATCTTCAGACCATCCTTACCCTTATTGGTGAGACGGATAGGTTCAGACCATAGTTTCTCGCCGATATAGAGCTGACCGAAATTATTTCGTGTTAAGCTAAGCTCGGGTTGAGGACCAGTGGGAGGGGTGAATTTCTTTACGGAAATATCATCAATCCACACGGAGTTAGCTTCCTCTGTAAACATCTTGTAGACGAAAGCGAGTTTAACTTTGCTTCCCTTATAGTCGCTGAGATCGACACGGGCGGTATATGGATCCCAAGTGGTGATAGGGAACACGGATATACCGGCTTCGCGCATCATTTTTTCATTTTGGATTGAGAAGACTGTTTCAGCTCCGTTAATATTGTCGTTTTCAATGACACGAACCTGGATGTCATATTTTGAACGGTCGTAAGCATTCATCGGGCTTACTTTGAAAGAGAATTGGAGTTGATAGTCTGCATTCAGATTCAATTCAGGAGAAATAAGCATTTCCTCGCGCGGACCACTGCCATCTTGATCATAGATTATCGGACAATCCACAGATGCGCTGCAGCTTCCACCGAGCCAAGAGGAAGAACCGTCGTCTGATGGTTTTGAATAATAGTTATGCCAATTGTACTTGGGATTTGTACCCTTATAGCCATTGACTACTGTCCATCCGGACCCTACGGTCACGGGTGTCAATGCGTTCCCGGTATTACCTGTCTCGAAATTCTCTTCGAGAATCGTCTGTGAAAATCCTGAGGAGACTGTCGCCAGACCAAGTAATGCGATCAAAAAATGTTTGTTAATACGCATAAGATGTTTGGTTTAAAAAATATAAGAAGGGTTTATTTAATCACTATTTTCTTTCCTCCGCGGATATAGATGCCGGGTGTCGGATTGATCACCTGAATACCCTGGAGATTATAGATTGGTTCATTCGTATCGTTGTCTGATTCAAGATCTTCAATGCCTGTTTCAACTTTAATATCGGCATCGGTATTGAATGAAACATAGTTTACGCTATTGTTCAGCGCATGGATAATGGCGCGGAACGGGAGGAGAATGCCTTTTGAATTTGCGCGTGCAGGAGCCTCACCACCTGTGAAGTTTCCAATTGTGAGCGGGAACATCCCTGCTTTCATGGCAGTCGGCGTAAATACTCCCATAAATTCGAGATTTGTGCCTGCCACGGAGCGAGGAGTTGCTACAATTGTCTTATCTGAGAATGTTGCCGGAGCTGATTCCATTTTCGAATAGACCAGACAGGGCACGCCTGCGGTGATTCCGGGATTAGAGCGTTGTGCAAATTGAGCGGTGACGGATCCTACACCTGTGTCTCCTGCAAAATCATGGATCACGGTGTCTTCACCGAAGATTGCTTCCACTTCGTCAGAGTCGAGGTCAAACGGGAAGACTACGGCATTAAATCCGGCAGGATATATCACATCCCATTGAATCATTGCGTCAGTCGAGGCGTTTATCATTTGAGTCTCATCATTGAATATCACATTATCCACAAGTTCGATATCAAGTGTCTGTGAATCTGAAGGTGCAACATCTTTGACTATTCTCCCTTTTGAAGAATCCGCATTCATTACAGTCACGTTATAGATACGGGTGCTCTGAATGATATTCACGGAATATTTACCGTCATTCCCGGTGGTGGCGCTATATTGCACGCCTGAGCCGTCGGTGCTTGCGAATCTGACTGCCGCGTTGCTTACCGGTTGACCTCCGGAGGTTACGATACCGGTTACGGTTTTTGGCTCAACCACGAGTTTGAGATGAATTGCCGGAAGATCTGCATCTCTCCAACTATCGGTGAATGTGCCGGTGGTTCCGTCATTGCGGTGATAGTATGCGGATCCGCTCAATGATGTAGTTTCAAATCTAGCCCCGGAATAGTAGCTGTCGGAAACATTGCGAACAAGTATTCTCAAAGACTTGCCGGCATGATATACTATCGGTTCATCAAACACTACCTCAATCATGTCGACGAGATTCTTTTCCGAACCGATTGCATTCCATTCGCGGCTCTTCATGATCAACCCCGGAGTCATGCCCGATATGTCGAATGCTGTGGATGAAGAGGGTTTGCTCAAAGAGGTATTATCCCAATCGTAATATACGGAGAGGTCTGAAATTTTCTTTGATGACGGCTGTGTGCTGAATCCTTTGAAGACAATCGAACTGATACGTGCACCGTCTGAAAGTCCAAGTAATTCGGGGGAGTATATGGCGATCGTCTCGCTATTCTTATAGTTGGTGTTGATCGGACAATCACTTGATAATCCGGTCACTTCTCCCACGGTCACTTCTCCCACGGCTTCCTCTTCAGTAAAGGTTATGTTTTTCGGACCCCAGAGGATTGATTCATCATCTTTCACAATCTCCACCGATACCGGGAAAGTGCCTGTATCGGGACTCATCACGGTAAATGTCAGCTGAGTGGCATCCGCAGAGAGTGTATTGGATACCGGGATGTCTACAGTTCCGGTTACGGAAGTCTTTTTATCGCCCAAGTAGGAGTTGAGCGTATAGCTTCCGGCTTTGATCTCAGATGTGGAGAGATTGAGGACATTCACGGTGATACGGCTTGCGAGATTCTGCATACCCCCGGTCGGGAAGACCTGAGAGGCAATGTAAAGGTCGAGAGATTTATTTACCGGACTCAGCCCGTAGATATTATCCACGTATGCACGGCTGAAGATTTGGAAACCAATGTAGAAATCTCCTGTCTGAGGCATCGTCACAGTGTATGTGTTGAAATTCTGAGTAAGTTTCGAATCACCGGTTGATTCTCCGGAAAGGGAGATCAAAAGTGTTCTTGATTCAGGATCAGAGAGAGCTTCCCGAGAGGTAGCCGAATAGACAACCACTTTCCCTTCACTCCAATAAGATGAGTAAATTTTTGCATCAAAACTGATCGTTTCACCTGCTTCTGCATGGAGTAGCGGAGAGATGAATAAGTTGTTGGGAGTGGCTTCGCTTTCATTTACACTGGAGTTGAGAGCGAAGTTGTAGTTCGAAGAATCCCCAATATTGGTAAGGGAAACTTTGCTCTCATGCAGCGAACCTGCGGGCCATGAACCTGAGGATGTTTCATCGAATGAAACATACCATTTTGCAGGATCAAGGAGTGTGCCCGAAACAGGAAGCGTGAACTGCACATCCTCATTCTGAGCATCCTTATATGTTATCACCATATCCCCTTCATAAATACCCGGCTCAGTTGCGGAGAATGTGATAATCAGATCCGCTCCCTCTTTTGAGGGAACTGTCGCTGACTCTATGTTTGACGCGAATCCTTGCGGCAATTCAATGGATGTCACTGTCAACGGAGCCATACCCCAGTTGAAGATTGTGTATTCCTTAGTCTTGCCGAGTTGATTGGAAGTGCCAAATTTAATCGGACTGGTGAGTGTGGTTGGTCTGGAGCTTGTGGTCGTGCCTTTATTTATAAATATAAATTCAGGCTCGCAAGTTACAGTAAGCTCACGCACAGGTGATTTGAATGTCGGACCATTCAGGAATTCAACCTGGAAATATGTCTGATATGTCGTAGTCGTTTCGGTAGTCGGGGAGACTGATACGGAGAATGATTTGGAATCCTTGGCTGACGGCTCAAGGTTGAGTCTGTCGCTGACAGATGCCTTCGCCTTCCCATCCATATAATAGACAATATTATAGGCTGACTGGCGCTCCTTGGTGAGAGGGATGAAGGTCAACGATGGAGATATGGATACGCCGGTCTGAATTACGTCGGGCTGATTGAAGTTGGTGATGAAAAGATCGTGAGCCACATCAACTTTGCTCAGACCGATAATATTGTCGAGATAAGCGTTGTAGATTCCAAATGCAACGTATATATCCCCTTCTTCATCAAAAGTGATGGATTTTGAGACAAATGAGGACGTCAGATCTGTGCTGAATGAGGCTTTGGGTTCTCCCCAATTCTCACGATCGGATGAAACGTAGACTTTTACAAAATTATCCGACCCGCTCCCCTTGGCAACCTGGAATGACATCACGTCTCCGGCTTTGGCATGCAAAAGAGGAGTGATGAATAGATTATTTGCGGTTTTGAAAGAAGCGTCGGAGAAAGATGAAAGATAAACGTTATAGACGCCTGAGTTGGATTCATAGCTTGAGGTGATTCCGGATTGAGCTATGGAGCCATCGGGATACTTTACCGTTGAAGAGTTTGCGGGATTGTTGAAATCCGCTATCCATGTCCCTTCAGTAGTCACACTTCCGGAAATAGGAATGGTATAAGTAATCTCTTTCCCCGTTTTGTCTAAATAAACGATGGCTAAGTTACCGGAAAAAGAGCCTTTCTGAGAATCGGGAAGAGTAATTGAAAGTGGAGAAGAAGACTTTTTAGCCACCACAAATTCTCCGTCGCCGATATTTGTCGTAAATCCTTCAGGAAGTGAGACACTCTTGATTGTCAGAGGGGCAACCCCATCATTGTAAATCTCATAGTTCTTGATGGAAGATTGAGTGATGACTCCAAAATCTATTTTTCCGTTGATGTTTGTAGTACTTGTGGTGCCTGCCTGACGGAATACAAACTTCGGTTCGTACGGACGATACATCGAGCCTGCACGTTTAACGACAGACTGTCCGAGATTCTCTTTCAAATCAAAGTTGGCGATTGCCGATGCATAAGCCCAATATGAGGAGATTTGATCCTGAGGAATAACGGCCTTGACTTCGAATTCCGGAGAAGTAGCTCCGATTTCAAGGTCAAAGGGGACAGGAGTGGCAACTCCGAGAGCCGCTTCTGTCTTGCGGTTGATTATGGATACGGAATAACCTTTGTCACCCTTAAAGATCTTTGCGGGCCCGTTGTTGGTGACTGTAACTGTAAATACGACAGGCACTGATCCGTCAAGTTGTTGATCCCAGTATAGCACACCGGTTGTTTCGGAAGGGACAGCGGTTTCGATTTTCATACTCTTCTCCACTTCTATTTCAGCGGTATAAGCGGAAAAATCATCGATCAGCGCATAGCAGGCGCGGATACCTATCCTTTGTGGGTCATCCACGGTTATAGATACTTTTGTCCAGCCGGTGGTGGTGAGTTTCGGTGTAGATGTAGAACTGAATTTGGCAAGAAGTTGATCTCTTCCTGTGCCTGCTTCGTTGAGGGAATAGAACTCCACATAGCTGTTGGAGTCTTGATAGAGTTTCACCCAAAGTGAAACTTCACCGGACACAATCGGGGTAACGAGCAGGTCGTAAGTGGTTTCATAGTCCCAGTTGTCACCGGCGCGCTGGTTATATGCCTGAAGATAACCTCCAGAATGTCCTCCCGCGTCTTTGTAGGTATAAGACATATAGTAATCCGAATACCCGTCATTATATTTATGGGCGATATGCTTCCAATTGGAAGCAACCTTGAATGTAGGATCGGATGTTACTATCGGGGTATTGAAGTCGACAGTATAATTGCTGACAGTTTCTGCGTTAACCACAAAAGGTAGGAAAATGGACAAAACTGCCAATACGGCACCAAGGGTTAGTCGAGAATATTTCATAGGCAATGTTAGTTCGAGAATGTAAATATGAGTGTGAAGCTATCTCTTTTGACAAAGTTATGATTATAAATTGTTATTTCCTAATAAAATATATTATTTATAAGATATTTATGACATTTTTAACAATTATTAATTAACACTTTTAAGAAGGTGAAATGATCGATTAAAACCGGTTTTGATTGAGTCGTTCTTGATTTATTGACAAATTGAAAGCACGGTAAAAATAGAATGTGTATTATTGAGGATTGAATTTAGAAAAATGTCAGGAAGATTAAATATAGAATGGTTTGTTTTGCAGAATTTTATTCTTTGAAATGTTAAAATTTGATATTAAATCAGTTATATAACTCATTAATTTGCTGAAAAATAATATCGTTTTGCTGATAAATAATAATTGAGAAGAATAAAAAACTGTAAAAATGCTTTACTTTGGAAAAATCTTCTTTTGAAAATTTCGGAAAAATCCCTCATTCTTTCCTGAAATTAATGTTTAGAGGATGAAAATGTTCGATTTTCCGAATTTCGAACATGAATTCAGACTCTTTGAACCTGAATAATGTGGTTTCAAGTCGGGCATTCTTCTTTTGTGGCCTGTTGGATAAGCTATATATATAATAATGTATATAGTGAATAATATATATGATGATAGAATTGGGGATAGAATGATGAATTTGGATAAAGGATATAGAGCGTTGGATAAATGGACCTATACACATATATATATCCTCTACATATATATATAATGTCTATATATGTATATATAATGTCTTTATATGATGTAGAGATAGAGATAACGCATTAGAAAAGCCGCGCATGGTCTGTAAGAACCATGCGCGGCTTTTCTATTTATAGGAGGAATGAATTAGTCTTCAAATTTTTTGATGATGACTGCTGTGTTGTGACCTCCGAATCCGAATGTATTTGAGAGTACATTCTTAATTTCGCGTTTCTGAGCTTTATTGAATGTGAAATTCAATTTATAGTCAACTTCAGGATCCTCGTCTCCTTCGACATGGTTGATTGTCGGGGGGACAATGCCATCGTTGATGGCTTTGATGCACATGATGGCTTCAAGCGCACCTGCTGCACCAAGGAGGTGACCTGTCATAGATTTAGTTGAGCTGAGGTTCATCTCATAGGCATGGTCGCCAAATACTTTTTTGATAGCCTTGGCTTCGCTGATGTCACCAACGGGGGTTGATGTGCCGTGAAGATTGATATAATCGATATCCTCAGGCTTCATCCCTGCGTCTTTAAGTGCGTTTTCCATCACGAGGACAGCACCGAGACCTTCCGGATGAGTGGCTGTGATATGATAGGCATCTGCGCTCATGCCACCACCGGCTATTTCAGCATAAATCTTAGCTCCGCGTGCTTTGGCATGCTCATATTCCTCAAGAACAAGAGCTGCGGCACCCTCACCGATTACAAATCCATCACGGCTACCGCTGAAGGGGCGGGATGCTGTAGCGGGATCATCGTTGCGTGTCGAGAGAGCTTTCATTGAGTTGAATCCACCGACGCCTGCCGGGAAAATGGCGGCTTCGGCTCCACCGGTCACCACGGCATCAGCCATGCCGAGACGGATGATGTTGAAAGCGTCAACAAGAGCATTGTTGGAAGATGCACAAGCTGAAACAGTGCAGAAATTAGGACCATGGAATCCATGCTCGATAGAGATATGACCGGCAGCGATGTCGGCAATCATCTTCGGGATAAAGAATGGATTATATTTGGGACCCTGGTCTTCGCCATGAAGAGCGAAATAACCTGCTTCTTCTTCAAAAGTGTGGAGACCACCGATGCCGGCAGCGAAAACGACACCGACACGATTCTTGTCGAGATCTTCAGTTTCTATACCTGAATCTGCAATAGCTTCGTCGGCAGCCACCAATGCGTACATCGCATAAAGGTCAAGCTGACGTGCTTTTTTGCGGTCGAAGTGTGCAGCGGGATCAAACCCTTTAACTTCGCATGCAAACTGAGTTTTAAATTTTGAAGCATCAAAATGAGTGATAGGACCAGCTCCGCTGACACCATTGACAGCGTTTTCCCAGGTAGTTTTTACATCATTACCGATGGGAGTCAGAGCTCCGAGTCCTGTCACAACTACTCTTTTTAATTCCATATTTATTTAAGTAGTAAATCAGATCATTTTCAGACTCTCTGTCAAGAGTCTGCTCCGACTGTGTAACTTTTCTCAGCTTTGTCGGATATATTTAAAAATCCGCGAGAGATTTGAAATCTGCCCGCGGATTCTATCTTTAAGGCGATTTGGCCTCTAAATATTAGTTCTGGTGAGCTTCGATATATGCGATAGCGTCGCCTACAGTTGTGATTTTCTCTGCATCTTCATCAGGAATTGTGATACCAAACTCTTTCTCAAATTCCATGATGAGCTCTACGGTGTCGAGAGAATCTGCACCAAGATCTTTGCTGAATTCAGCTGCGGGAGTTACTTCATTCTCATCTACTGTCAGCTTGTCGACAATTATTGCCTTTACTCTCTGTGCGATATCAGACATAATAAATAGGGTTTTAATGTGTTAATAATTTGTTTTCGTGTAATTTCAGAGTGCAAAGTAAATCATTTTTTTTCAAAGAATAAAATTTTTTACAAGAAATTGCACATATTTTCGCGTTTTGTGCATATTTTTGGTCTGTTTTGACCATTGCACTCTCAAATCGGACAGTCCCACTTCAGCTAACAGCCAATTTATCCCCTTAGGCTTGATGAAGGCGGATGAAGTTTGAATTGGCTTCCTTTAGAATAGGGTCTCGGTGTTAAAAGGCTTTACCTTAAGCGGGAAGAATTATTATTTTACTTCCCAAGTCTCGCTTGTTTTAAGAATCATATCACGAAGGTCAGAATAGTTTTTGGCGGCTTTGACCTCGTTCATTTGCTTTTCTACGGCTTCTTCATAGCTGATTCCTTCAACATCGCGGATGACACCCATCGCCATCGGGAGGGTACGTCCATCCATCATGGCGAGCTGTTCGTGAAGGAAGAAAGATTTGCTGTGAGCATCATGCACAAGCACATCATCTATCGTCCATCCGTCTTCTCCGATTGTGACTGCTTTTAATGAGAAGCCGCTCTGAACGATACCCTTGTCGCGATTTTTTCCGAAAATCATCTTTTCTCCGTGGCGCAACAATATAGTATGATCTTCACGGTTTTCTTTATCACTCATGAAGTTATAGACACCATTGTTGAAGATGACACAGTTCTGGAGCACCTCCACGACTGAAGCCCCCTTATGTTTTGCCGCTGCCACCATTACTTCGCGGGTTGTATCGAGGGCGATGTCGAAACTGCGTCCAAAGAAATTGCCGCGGGCACCGAAGCATAGCTCAGCCGGGATAAAAGGATCCTCGGTGGTACCGTAAGGGGAAGACTTGGAGATTGTGCCTCTTTCTGAGGTCGGCGAATATTGACCTTTGGTCAAGCCATAAATGCGGTTATTGAATAGAAGGATATTGATGTCGATATTACGTCTCAGGGCATGTATGAAGTGATTGCCACCGATAGCAAGACCGTCACCGTCACCTGAAATTTGCCATACAGTCAAATCCGGTCTTGCGACCTTGACACCTGTGGCTATGGCGGCTGCGCGTCCGTGGATTGTGTGCATTCCATACGTATTCATGTAGTATGGAAGGCGTGAGCTGCATCCGATACCTGAAACCACAACGGTGTTTTCAGGGGCTATGCCTAATTGAGCCATTGCTTTATGGAGGACATTGAGAATAGCGTGGTCGCCGCATCCCGGACACCAACGAGCTGCCTGAGCGTTTTTGAAATCGGCGGGAGCAAATGTGCGCGCCTCTGTATTATTGTTTTCCATTGGTAATTCGGGGTTAGAGAGTTATTTTTTTGACACCTTCCACAATTTCCTTCACAAGGAACGGTTGTCCTTCTACTTTATTGATTCTGTGAATCTGTTTTCCCGGAAGTTTTGATTGAAGATAGTCGGCAAATTGTCCGGAGTTGAGTTCAGCCACAATGATGCGATCATACTTGCGGAGCACATCAAGGGCGTTCATCGGGAGAGGATTGATGAAGCGGAATTGCCAGAAAGCTACAGGATACCCCTCTTTATTGAGCTCCTTAGTGGCAGTCAGGAGATGACCGTAAGTTCCACCCCAGCCCACAAGGATAGTTTTTGCATCAGGGTCACCCATAGGTTCCACCAATGGAATCTCCTTGGCGATAGCCGCAACTTTCCTGCGACGTGTCTCAACCATTTTCTGATGGTTAGGACCGTCGGTGGAGATAACGGAAGTGTTATAATCTTTTTCAAGACCGCCAACACGGTGCATTGCACCGGGAGTTCCGGGAATTGCCCAATAGCGACTCATATCTTCCCCGGTACGCATAAACGGTTTCCATCCGTTTTCGATAAGTTCCTTGGACGGGAAATTAGGTTTGATTTCCGGATAATCGTGCTCATCGGGGATTCTCCATGCCGAAGACCCGTTAGCAATAAACGCATCAGTGAGAAGGATAACGGGAGTCATGTGCTCGATAGCTATTTTACATGCAGTAAATGCCATATCGAAGCAGTCGGTCGGGCTGACGGCAGCAAGGACGCAGAGGGGTGATTCACCATTACGTCCATAAAGGGCTTGCAAGAGGTCAGTCTGTTCAGTCTTTGTAGGCAGACCGGTAGAGGGACCGCCACGTTGCACGTCGATAACCACCAGCGGGAGTTCAGCCATCACAGCCAAGCCGATACCTTCACTCTTAAGGGCAAGTCCGGGTCCGGATGTGGAAGTCACAGCGAGATCTCCGGCGTAAGATGCTCCGATTGCCGAGCAGACACCGGCAATCTCATCCTCCATTTGGCAGGCCTTCACACCGAGGTCTTTACGTTTAGCGAGTTCGTGAAGAATATCAGTTGCCGGAGTGATGGGATAAGAGCCGAGGAATAATGGGCGGCCGCTCTTTTCGGACGCGAGGATAAGACCCCATGCGGTAGCGGTATTCCCGTTCACATCCACGTATGTGCCCGGTTTTGCAGAATCGGTCTCAATACGATATGTCGACATTGAGGAATGGGTGTTGTGACCATAATCCCAACCTGCATGAATCACCTTTGCATTGGCTTCGTAGATCTGCGGTTTCTTCGCAAATTTATTTTTGAGTTTTGACAATACACGATCCAGCGGGCGATCAAAGAGCCAGCAAATAAGACCGAGTGCCAACATGTTTTTACATTTCAGGATGGCTTTCTGATCCATGCCGGAATCTGCAAGAGTATGCTTGAGCAGCGTCGTCATGGGCACAAGCATGATGCGGGCGGGATCAATGCCCAGTTCCTCCACCGGATTGTCGGTTTTGAATTCCGCCTTGCGCAGGTTGGCGGGAGTGAAGGAATCTCCATCGCAAATAATGATACCACCGGCTTTCAGGAATTTCAGGTTTGTCTTCAAGGCAGCCGGATTCATGGCAACAAGAACATCGGCTTCATCACCCGGAGTGTGGATGCCGCGTCCTACGCTTACCTGATATCCGGAGACACCGCTGAGCGACCCTTGTGGAGCACGAATTTCCGCCGGATAATCCGGGAATGTTGAAATCTGGTTTCCTTCTCCGGCGGATACATTGGAGAAGATGCTTCCCGCAAGTTGCATTCCGTCACCGGAGTCTCCGGCAAATCTGATGACAACTTGATCGATGTTTTTGACGTTGGTTGACTGTAGCATTCCTTAGTCTTGATAAAAGGTATTGTGTAATGGTATTAGGCACTCTGTTCCGATTCCGAAACAGGGGTTTGTGACAATTTATCTGACTCTATATGTGAGATAACTTATTATTCAGAATGAGTGCTTTCTCATCAGGAGAAGAGAGCTGCCACTCCGAATACGGGTGTAAAGTAAGTTATTTTATCCAAATAAACCGAATTATTTAAGATAAAAATTGCGCTGTGGAGATAAAGTATTATTTGATAATGACTTTGCGGGTTTGATTTTTCCCTTTGACAACGTAGATGCCGGGAGAGAGATCGGTTTTTCCCACTTTCATACCTCCGATCGAGAAGACTTCGGTGTCAGAGGGAGCCATAATATTGTTCCCTTCGACACGTATAATCGAATCGAAGATAACTTGCTCGACATTTGTGTCGGGGGATTTCACTTTTACTCCGGAATAAAGCATCACTCCCTGCTGAGAGGATGTATAATTGAGGAAACGGGGGGAGGAAGCATTATACTGCAAAGTCCCCGGATCTCCGAATGAGATAATGGCGTTCCCCTCGCTGTCGAAAGAAATTGAAGCCGGGGTTCCATCTTCCGTCAACGACATGGATTTTGCCGCGGATGTTGTCCAGCATCCGGAGGGATTTCCCTTGGTGTCAGAAATGGAAAGAATCCAATTATTCTGTCCTGCATCGAGAAGATATATAATGGCGGCATTGGCCGGCAACCCGGTGAAAGAATCCCCCGATACATCGATAGCTGCATCTGAAGCGGGCATAAATTTGCTTGTCGAAGTGCCGTTGAGCATTATGCGGGCAGCTTTCGATGCAACTAAGATATAAGGAGTCTCCGAATCGAGTGCGGATGCGGATTTTACTCGAGTCCATTCATAATCCGCCTTGTCATCAATCTCAGGGTTGCGGGCAGAGAGGACTAATGTCGCTACAGGACTGTTAAGGGTAAGACCATCTTTTACTTCTGTAGCTATCGCTCGGATGGTAATCATTTCATTATCATCTGCCGCGCCCTCGATTGTGATATCATTGGAATCTGAAGCAGTATAGGCACTGTTATTGATGGAATAATGGAGCTTGGCACCCGAAGGCACATCCAGAGTCAAAGTGAAGGGAGACCACCAAGTTCCGGAATACGTATTCAGACCGGTGAGATTATATTCTCCAAAATAAGGAGCGACCGGACGGTCAACAGTCGGAGGATTCACATTTCCCTCAAGTGCCAAAGGTGCTGAGGATGCAGAGCCCCATATATGTTCCGCCAGGGTTGGGATATCAATAAAGGGGTTCCGGTTACCTTGAATTTTTGCCACAGCCTCGTTGCGAGCAGCTTCTTTTGAATCCACGGGGTCATCCTGTGCCCATTTCAGCAACATTTCGTAAGCCCAGGGTTTGAATGTGGGGTAGGCTGACTGATCATACATAAAGTCATATTCATCGAGCCATGACAAATCACTGTAGACAGTGAAGACATAGAAATATGCACGTGCGAAATCACCTTTAAATTGGTCGGCAGGTTCAAACACTGATTTTGCACCTCCGGCATCCCCTTTAGGTGTCCCGATGGTGGTTATCCCATTGGTCCAATCAACATTATCCACTATCCCCATCGGGTTGTTACCCTTACGGTTATTGGCATCAGAGTTGGAAGGATTCAGATGATAGAGATCCTTATAGGCATTGTTCTTATCACCGCCCCACCAAGATTTGGGGACGCTGTGCTCAATATTCAGCCCTTCGTGGCCGGTGGCTTCGTAAACAAGGATGTTGCTATACATGTCATACCATGCAGTACGACCGTTTACCGAGATTATATCGGTGGTGGAAAATGCGGTCCAAGTCTTGTCGCCATAAGAGACAGTCGTCGGTTGATCTGCCAATGCTTTGACTGCACTTTTCAATTCTTCTCCGGACTTCCCTTTTAAGGAATTATAATAATCGGCGGGTGCCTGAGCGGTTGCGAATAATCCTCCGATGAGAAGGAGCAGGGATAATATATTCTTTTTCATACTTACGGATGTTAAAGGTCTGGAGACTATCTGACGAGAACTTTCACGCGCGAATCTTTATGAGTGGCGATATAAATACCTTTGGGCAATGAAATGACTGAACGTCCGGTTTTGGCTACCATTCGCCCCGCCATATCGTAGATGGTCACGGTTTCCCCATCGGGAGTCTCAATCGAGATGGCATTCTGAAGCCCGATAGCTTTAAAATGAGACTTTTCGGAGTCGAAATTTTTAAATCCGGAATCGTCTGAAGTTGCCGTGACCTTTACATCATCTAAACAGAAGGTCGCAGAGCCGGCAGAGCCTCCCGAAGCACTCTTATATCTGAATCCGATCCAAATTTCTCTGTCAGATGAAGGTAGTGCGACAGAACCACTTTCCACCCAATCGGAATATACAGGCTTGGCTCCATTTGGTTGGGGTGTGCATATCTTGGCATTAAGAGGGGTAAGGTAAGCTGCGGATGGCTCCGGGGAATCCATTGCGAAGACATCGAGTTCAGAGCCGCTCACTCCGTATGCCCCCTGTGTACGGAAGGTTAATGTCCCCTTGGCGTTAGCCAGTTCAAGAGCCGGAGTGACGAGCCAATATTCAAACGGACCGGAACCGGTTTCTTTATACGAGGATGCGGAGGCGTATGTATTGCCGCTGAACTCTTTGAGGAACCATCCGTCAAGGTTACCGGAAATAGAATAATTGCCCCATCCTTCATTCTCATAGTAAGATATTGCAGACTGTTCAAAGTCAACATAAAGGAGAGTTTTTCCGGTTGCAGGATCCGGGTCTTCACCACCGGGATTAATGGGATCGTCACCCGGTTTATTTGGATCATCACCCGGTTTATTGGGGTCTTCCGAATTGCCTGATCCGTCAGCATGATACGGTGTGTTGTTTTTTGACCCCCAGATATATTCACAAAGTTCAGGGCAATCTATAAAGGGGTTTCTATTCCCTTGAATTTTATAGATGGCATTGTTGCGGTCAATTTCCTTCTGATCCACCGGATCTTCTTTATTCCATTTCAAAAGGAGTTGGTAAGCCCATGGTTTAAATGTCAACTCACTTCCGGCTGAATACATCCAGTCTGTATTATCTTTCCAGCTGATGTCATCATAGACGGTAAACATATACATGAAAACTCGGGCGAAGTCCCCTTTGTAGCAGTCGGTTGGTTCATAGACATAATTAGCACCTCCGCAATCACCGCTTTTCGGGTGACCTACGATGGTGATTCCATTGGTCCAGGTGACGGTTGCTACTTCCCCCAACGGGTAATTGGCCTTACGATTATTGGCCTCTGCATCTGAGGGATTCAGATGCATTAAATCTTTGTAGGCATCGTTTTTAGTTTTGCCCCACCAGGAATTGGCTACACTATGCTCAATGTTCATACCACCGTGGCCTGATGAAACAAGGACTTCATTGTTGCTGTACATATCCCACCATATTTCCTTGCCATTGACTATACGGGTATCGGTTTGTCTGAATGCGCTCCAGGTGTCATCACCGTATGAGATAACCTTATGGTTTTTGACAATATTTTTAGCGGCTTTCTTCAGATCCCCTTTTGATTTGCCTTCGAGTGTGTCATAATAGCCGGCAGGTGCCTGAGCGAAGGCAGACGCCAATGCCAATGAGAGGGATATAAGAGTAAATGTTCTTTTCATGATAAATTTTTCAAAGGATCATCGTTTCTTTATGATTATATGAAGATTAAATCCCGGTGACAAGGAGTTTACGAGGTGAAGGGCACTTATCGGCGGTCACTATGTAAATTCCTTGTGGGAGATAAAAGATTTCATGGGTATGTGCTTCAGGGGCTACGAGTATTTGACGTCCCGTCATATCGTAGACTTTTAACCCTGTGATGTCATGGTCGGATAGAATTATAAATCCACCCGTGACAGCTCCTATGATAAGAGGGTCTGCCGCTGTCTGCTGATTGCCGATGCCGGCGGTTGCCAGTGTGACATTCACTGTATTTGACCAAGGGGAGATAAATCCTAATCTTGAGGACCTGACTTTATAAGTTTCTTTGGTATCGGGAGTAGCATCATCGATTACGATAGAAGTGCCATTGACTTCCATCTCCTCGGAAGATTCCTCATAATCATTATAACGTGTGCGTGAGAAAAGATAGTAGTCGATCACTTCCGGAGCCGTGCTCCAGGAAGCGGTGTATCCGGTGGAGGTTACATTTTCAGCCTGGTTGGCGGTAAGCGTCGAGAGTGTTGGGGCTGGAAGCGCCTCAGCTTTCAGGGTGACGGCGATGTTCTGCCCATCCGGAAGCCCGCCATCGTAGAGAAGCAACCGGGCGCTATGATTTCCCGTTGTCTTGGGAGAATAAGCGATATTGAGGAGATAAGTGTTACCGACGTTGATATTAATGGCGGGGATAGTGGAGGTCGGTACGCTGAATAGATCTTTATCAGTGCCGACAATTCTCACAGAAAGAGGAGAAGTAAGATTCTTCCCTTGTATTTCGAGAGGAACATTTTTGGTAGTCCCCACTGCGGCTTGTCCGAAATCAAGAGATTCACCGTTAACAGGGAGATATATTTCCGGTTCCCCGGTGACAGGTGGTACGATAATTTCACCTGATTGGTCAGCAACATAGAAAGTTTCTGACATGCGTGTCCCCCAGATATATTCAGCGAGTTCCGGAAAATCGATGAAAGGGTTGCGGTTTCCCTGACTCACTTCGACCGCGTTGTTGCGGTCAATTTCCTTTTGACTGACAGGGTCTTGTCTTGCCCAGTCTAAAAGAGTCTCTCTTGCCCATGTGATGAGGGTAGGATATGCAGACCCGGTAAACATATATGAGTATGTCCAATGAATATCATCATAGACAGTCGCCATATAAAAACAAGTTCTCGCAAAATCTCCTTTATATTCATCCGCAGGCTCGAACACATAACCGGAGCCACCCCCCTGACCCGGCACAGGAGGCCCGACTTTGCTACATCCATTGTTGAAAACGGGCTTGTCGGTTTCCCCGAACGGGTAGTTCAGTTTGGCTCCATTAGCTTGCGCATCCGAAGGGTAAAGATTCCACATATCCGAGTATGCAGGGGTATATTCCACGCTTCCCCCATATTTCCACCAGGATTTCGGTACCGCGTGCTCACGCTGCATTTTGTTGGAGCTGAAACTTGATAGAGCCGACTGATTGGAACGAATCAGATAAGTGTTGTTGCTATACATCTCCCACCATCTTCTGCTGCCGTCCACCAACTCCGGATACACGTCAGAATATTGCCAATATGTGGGCAATTCGTAGTAAGGGAGCATCTGATGAGACTGCACACAAGCTTTGGCGGCACTTTTCAGAGCCTCCTTCTTCTTGCCGTTCATGCCATCATAATATCCTTCCCGCCAGGTGGCATTAGCATTCCCGGCTATGAGCGCAAGCATGCACAATATGAGAGATTTTCGTATCATTGACTAATAACCAGTCTTGAAGAAGAGTCGAGAATTGGAAGATGCAACTCGACTGCTTGTTACGGGCAGTCAGGTCACATCTTCCTTAATATTGATTTATTTCAGGGCAGAGACTTTCACATCCTTGATTTCCCAAGTTCCGGAATCATTGTCAGCTGAAGTGTATTTGAATCCGAGCTGAATCTTTTTCCCGTTGAATGATGCCGGAATATCAACAGATGTGCTGACGAAATCCCAGTTGGTATTTGTCGCGTAGTTGGGTATTGACAATTCTTGCCATTGACCGCCGCTTTCTCTGATATATAATCCGGTGGATTGCTTTGCAAAATCAAGGCTTGAGAATTTATTGACAGTATGTTGGAAAGCAATTTTTCCGTTCGTGCAATTTGCCATGTCTATCTCCGGAGAGATTGCCCAGGATTCGGAGGCATAGCTTTTCCCACCTATATAAGCGGAAGCTTTCAGATTCTTATAGCTGGAATCCCATTCCCAGATGTAAGATGCCGCTGAGGGAAGCAAAACGTTATCAAAAGTGAAATCAGATGAAGTGGTTAGTCCCGAATAGAGAGTCGCTTCCTCACCCGAGCCCCCGAGATCGACACCTTCGATGGAGAAAGAAGCCGTTGTTCCGGGATTACCGATAATACCCGGCATACCGAGGAACTTGTCAAAATTACCTTTTATCTTAATCTCCTTCTTATAGTTGTCGGGATTGTCAACAAGGTTTGCAAATGCGCGGAAGTCGGAGTTTTGAGGGAGCTCCACGGCCACACATTTTGTCCAATCAGTTTCATCGCGAGTGGGAGCGATAACGATATTGTTGGGCAATTCAGCTGCGGGCCCGAAAATGATGTCTTCCGGAGCCGTAACATTATTGACACCACCCATTACCGAGCCGACGATATAACCTGAAGCCCAGGCACTGTATCCTTCACCCTGCATTTCAATCACCTGCTCAATAGAGTATGGATCTGTCTTAGAGCCTTGGGAATTGAAGATAACATCATCGAGAGAACGCAGATATAACTGCCAGCCGCCGATTGCTCCGTTGGAACTTGTGCCGTTGCCATACCAGGATAAGATGCCACGGAGCGTGCCGGTTCCTTCCGGGAGCAGATCATTGTAGAATGTGGCGTAACCTGAATTACGGACTGTCAGAAGAAGCGAGCTTCCTTCCTGACTGACATATCTGTTGACTGTCTCTTGGAAGGGTGCGTATGTCTCTACGCCTCCTGTCGGATTCTTGGCGTCATTGACAAAAGTTACATTGTTTAGTTGCACAAGCTGCCCTTGCATATTCAGCATTTCGCTTCCTGACATCGGAAGCTTGTCTACGTCCACTATAACCCCATACAAAGAGTTGGTGTTGAAATCACCGGCTTTGAATTGATCGTAAGTGATCCATTGTGTTTCAGGATTCGGAAGCCCATTGAGTTCCAAATGTTCAGCGAGGACAGGGTAAGACATGAAAGTCATCTGATCATTTCCGCTGTATGGCTCACCGAGCCAGCCAAACTGACGGAGACTGTTGTATTGTCCGAACCACAGCCCGGTGGCGTTGAGCACCACTTCCTGACCTAAATGATATATTTCATAAAGACTCGGGCGGCGAACTGAGATGACTATTGCGCCGGTTTCATCCTGAAATTCGAGATTCTGGTAGATATTACCCGATGCATCCGAAGAGCATACTCTCCCGTGGAGCACATAGTCCACCCCCGGTTCTTTTTCACCGATCTGCACCGCGTATTCATTGCCAAAAATAGCTTTGAATTCAGCTATTGTAGTATTCGCCTTGAGTGTGGCTTCGGGAATCTGAAGTCCCGGGTCATCAAAACTGTTTTGACATCCGGTCAGCGACAGCGTGAGGATTGCGACACCAAGCGATTGAATTATATGTTTGATATTCATAATCAATTGTTTTCTTTAGTAATTGCTATATTGTTTTGAGAAGGTTGTATAAAGTTTTTTAACTTTGACTGAAGAAATCGTTATCTCTCTGGAAAATGATTGTTTCGTCAGTCCACCTTTTCATAAATGACAGGAAGAGTTGCTGTGCCTGCCGAATACAATCCGAATTGGTTGAACTCACTCTTATAGCCCAGCACTGCATTATTGACCGTATTTTTTATGGTAGCACCGTCATTATCAATCGTGATAGTGAAGACGGCACCGGTCTCCGGATTATCGGAAAGATTGATCGTAGCTGCCAGTTTTCTGCCGAAAAGATACTTGTTGTCAGAGCCCTGACGAATTGTATAGCCACCCTCAGTCTCATCAATGAAAAAGACATTTCCTTTACCCGAGAGTTTGAATGAGTCTCCTGAGATGGTGATATCGGTTGTGTCAAAATATCCGGCGTCAGTATCAAGACATTTGGCAACGTGTCCATCTGCTACAAAAGTATAAATCTTGCCGGGAGTAATTTCAGTTGCTTTCCTGAAAGTCATCTCACCGGTCGGGACAGTCGGGTCTTCCGGTTTTACCACCGGCTTGTTACCTTCGGGACCGAAGTTGTAGTCAGTGACTGTCCGGACCCCATAGACCGAACAATATTTTTCTCCGGTTGTGCCGTAGATAGTAACTTCTCTCCCCAGATTCCCGGGATTGTCCTTAAGGTTAAGGGCTGTGCGGACAGGTCCGCTGGGAAGTTGTACGGAAATACACTTGGTCCAATCCTTTTCATCGGGAGTTGCAGCCAATATCAGATTGGTGGGGACTGTGCAGGGAGTTGTGAATACTGCTGTCTCCTCTTTCATTACGGAGGATATATCAATATTGATATAACCCACGATATAGCCGGTGACCCAGCTTTCAGTACGTTCTTGGGAATAGTATGTATCAGACTCTTTATCGAAGATGTTTTCAGTGACGATAGTTCCGATACGTGCTTGATAGACCGAGAGGGGTCTGTTCCAGGATCCGTCACCAATGTTTTCGATGCCACACTCCGGTATTGGCACAGGGGGTTGGGCAAACTCCTCAGAGCATGAACTCAGGCCGAGAGCAGCTATGGCTGCAATGGATAGAAATTTATATATAGCTTTCATTTTAATTTTCCTTTAAGGCAGATACCCTGAAAAGGGAAGCTGCATTTTAAAAAAGCATGTCTGAATGAATAGGAAATTTGTCAGAATCTGATACCCACATTGAAGAATACACGGAGACCCTGAGCGTAGACAACTTTGTTGGGATATTTGTTGATGTTATAGTCTTTATAATCAAACTTGCCGTCTTGCCAACCGCGAATCTGGATATTGCGATTGTTGGTCAGGTTGTTGACCGACAGGTTGAAGTTGAGAGAACCCCATCTGAAGTAGAAGAGCTTTCCGATTGAGAGATTCATATAGAAGGCATCGTTGAGACGGTCTTGATGGGTAATTTCACTCTGACGTTGGAGATATTCTTCCACTGAGGTGCAATATTTCCAAAGACCGGGCATCTCCTCATGGCGTGAGATGGAAACATCATAATAATTGTCTGCGAGATAGTTGGCGTTCACCTCGAAGAACCAGTTTTTGATATTGTATTTCAAAGCCAATGAATAAGCTTGCTGGGGCGTGCATCCGATATAATAGTTTTTCAAATATACACGGCGTGTGATATCTTCTTCGGCACCGTTTTCGTAGCTGCGGACACCGAGAGGATTGTTCTTATACTGATAGCGTGAGAAAGAAGCGGCGGCACTTGCAGAAAGATTGTCAATAATCTTGACTTCAGCACCAATCTCAATACCCTTAAACTGAGTGTGGATTCCTGACATTGAGTAGTTCATGAAGCTCATCAGGTCATAATCAAAGAAACCGGTGTGTTTCAAACCATCCCACACATCTGTCCAGAATCCGGTGATAGAACCGCGGAATCTGCTGTAGTTCCAGACGTATGATAAATCCGCTGACAAGAAACGTTCACTCTTAAGACCCGGGACAGCCGTATCTTTGATACGTGCTGACACGTAGGCATCGTATGATCGCGGTGCGCGTGTGCCGTATGAAGCGTGGGCAGTGAAATAATGGCGACCGTTAATTTTATAAGTAGCGCCTGCTTTGATAGCTCCATTGTCGAAGGTGTGGCGTTCCCCTGCACCATAAGAGTTGAGGGGTGCACGTCCGTTCTGCATGTTACCGAAGCGCATAAAATTGGTGTAGGAAAGTTCAAAACCATAGTTCACATCCCAGTGGGTGGTCACAATCTGGTTTTGAATCCACGCTTTCGCCATGTAATTGCGTATATTGTAATCGTAACCGAAAGTATCGCCATCTTTAATCAGACGGTTGGGATTACGCATATCATTCTGAAGGATGTCGGTGGAGTGACCGAAATCGCGTTCCGAATAGGTGTCGATATCGCGCCAGAACTCACCGCCAAGGAGGTCATCCATAGTCTTATAGTAGTGAGCATCACTATAATTGAAGCTTATCCCTGCCTGCAGAGTCATCTTGCTGTTGAAACGATGATCAATGTAGGAGTTAAACATCCATGAAGTGAAGTTGCTGTGGTTGTTTTCAAGCACGGTTGTAGATTGTCCTCTCCATTCCGGATCTCTGTCGAAGTTGATGGAGTTCAAGAGGTTTCCCTGATAGATGGCATCCCAATTAATCTGACGGAAATCGATATTGTTACGCCAATTATCAGCCACCATCTCATACTGACTCAGCTGAGCATCATAAAGCTCGGTGCCCGGTTCTGCAGTAGGCTTGAAATAAGAGGGCATCTTGCGGTAATAGTCCGGAGTCGGATTGTCACCGTAATAGAGGAGACGGGTCTGAGAGTAAGCATTGTGGCGGAACCCGATGGCAGTGTTGAGAGTGGTGAACTGAAGAGGTTTCCAAATCCAGTTGACAAGTGCAGTTGGGTCAAACGAACGAATCACACGCGCTGAACGTTTCTTGCCGTTGAAATAACCCCACGACGGGTTGTAGAGATTTGTGCCTGCCAGATCGTATGCTTCCTGAGTGGTGGCTGCCGCTGTGGCTCGCTCTGTCGGAGCTCCCCATGTGGAGATATTGAGGGAGTGTTTGTCATTGAATATCTTTTGAGCAGAAACGGCATATCCGAAAGAGTTATACCAGGTTCCCTCGATCACACCCTCAGGAGCATAACGTCCGATAACTGAAGCTGAGAATGCCCAGCCGTTGCGCAATACTCCGGTGGAATATTGAGCCATTGCACGCAACATATAATTGGAGTTTGTATATGAGAGGTTGCCGCGGAAACCGGGAGCATAGCCGGAAGCGTAAGTGGTAAAGTTCTGATTGCCCGCAATGCTACCGTATGCATAGGGGGTGGCTTCCATCGCTATGTCTGTGGTTTTGTTGCGGAATGCATTTGAGGTCATACCGCCAAGACCGGAGAAGTTGAAAGAGCCGCGGAACGGATCATTAAGATTAACGCCATTCACATATCCACCTTGCCAGCTCGAATCAAGCCCGCGCTGACGATAATAGAGAGTTGAGAAATTGTAGCTGGACATCTGATAGAATATGTCGTCTGTCGCACCTTGGATTGTGCCGACACTTTGAGCCATTCCATCGTCATCCTGAATTTGCTCTTCATCAAAGATGAAATCATTGGAATTGGCAAGAGGAAGCTCAAACCCGCCCGGATTCAGGCGGATGATGCCGAGATCTTTTATTTTGCCGGTAACGATGTGGACGATGATATTATTGTCTTCATATCCGTAGGCAATGATTTGAAGTTCATCTTCACCTGGATCTGCATCGGGGAATTCAAATTCTCCATTTGCGTTTGAGGTGGTGAATAGTGCACGGTCGACGAGAAGCAAGTTGGCGTCCGCTACGGGGGTTCCGTTACTTACATCAACAAGTTTCCCTTTGAGGCCTGAAGCGGCGAACATCGGTAACGATGCCGCAAGCAACAGGAGAAAAGATAACTTTATTCTCATGATATTGGGTTGATATGTTTCTATTTATGGGAATTGATAATCGTGTTGTCCGATGCTTCAATCAGTAATCTCCTTTGAAAGGAAGATTTCAGTAGGGAAGTGGTCGGAATAACCTCCGGTCCATGCTCCGCTGGAGAAAGTTCTCAGCGGATGCCCTTTGTATTGACCATCCTGCTGCTTGAGGAATTCCTTGTTATGAACCACTGCTCCAAGATATTTAAGACCACTGGTGCCGGAGAGAAGGTTGTAGTTGATGATAATCTGGTCAAACAGGCTCCAGTTGGAACGGTAGATATAAGAACCGAACCCTTTGTTGAGAAGTTCCCAGAAGGGGTTATAGAATTCCCCCGGATTTACATCCTCAGCATGCTCTTTGCCACCCAGATTGACGGCGCAACTTTTGTCCATCGGGTCATCATTCAGGTCACCCATGACGATAACTCCCATCTTGGGATCAACTCGAAGCAAAGAATCCGCAATACTACGTGAAAGGTCAGCTGCAGCTTCGCGCAGATAACTGCTCGATTTGCCACCGCCACGGCGTGAGGGCCAGTGATTGACGATTATACCTACACGCTTCCCTCCCAGAAGACCGACCACGCACATTTGGTCACGAGTCTTGAAATAAGGGAGTTCAGGCACTCGGAGACGATGGTTCGTAACGCGTATTACGCGGAAAAAGGCGGGGTTGTAAAGCAGACCCACGTCCACACCACGTGCGTCGGGAGAATCATGATGCACAATCTTAAGCCCCCAGCTTTTGATAGCCGGGTCGTTCACAAGGTCTTCAAGCACAGTGATATTCTCGATTTCACTCACTCCGATGACAGCGGGACCCATAGGGGTTGTGCGTGTAGGCAATTGGGAGATTGCATACGCCATATTGTGAATTTTCTTCCAATATTTGTTTCCATCCCAGCGATTTTGCCCGTTAGGAGAGAATTCGAGGTCATACTTACCATTATTGTTAATGGTATCGAAAAGGTTTTCCAGGTTGTAGAAAGCTACACCATAGGTGGCGGATTTACGCTTTTCGGTGTCTCGCTGGGCATTGGTCAGAAAAGAAAACCCGGTGACAAAAAGTGTAATCGCGGCTATAGATATTATGAGTTTTTTCATATTCTGAGTATTGGAAATACTGATTGGCGATATTGATTAGAAATATTTGGTTTCTTCTCCGGTCATTGATGATAAGAGTGCATTGGCAAGACTGCTCGCTCCTATGCGGAAGAGATCGTGAGTGAGCCATTCATCTCCAAGTATTTCCTTGACAACCGCATAGTATCTGAGTGCTTCTTCGGTTGAGCGGATACCTCCGGAAGCCTTGAAACCGACTTTTCGTCCGGTCTTTTCATAATATTCCTTGATACATTGACACATCACGTATGCAGCTTCAAGAGACGCTCCCGGATAGATTTTCCCCGTGGAAGTCTTGAGGAAGTCCGCTTCGCTGTAAAGGGATAACACAGAAGCTTTACGGATATTTTCAGCGGTTTTCAAAGCGCCTGTCTCAAGGATGACTTTCATACGGGCACCTTTGGCGGTATGTTTCATTTCGATGAGCTCGTCAGAAAGATCCTCATAGTTTTCATCGCGGAAAAGTCCGAGATTGAAAACCACATCCACCTCACTTGCCCCACCGGCAACCGCTAAAGCCACGTCAGCTACCTTGACGGCAGTAAAAGTTTGGCTTGATGGGAAACAACCGGCGACCACCGCCACATCTACACCGGGGACATCCAGATTAGCCTTCACTACCTCTGCAAAATTGCTGTATACACAGATGGCAGCTACATTCTTATATTGCGGATAATCATTGTCAAAGTCATTGACACGGCGTGTAAAGTCGGAAACGCTTGACACGCTATCTTCACTACTCAGAGTAGTCAGATCAATTGAAGAGAAGAGGAACTGATAGACCTCCTGAGAGGCATATTCGGGTGCTTTTTCAATAATTTTCTGTACTTCAGCGGCTACCATGGAGTCGTCGCCGGTGACTTTACTTTCGTTCAATGCCTGTTGGTATCTGTCCATATCCTATGGTGTATTAGATTATTTACCGTTTGAATACTCATGTTGAATACTCTTGGAATCGTCGGTCGACGGCATTCCAATATGCAAAGTTATTTATTAGTTTGAAAAATTCCTTAAAATTTCCTCAAAAAATCTTTAATTTTTTAACCGGATTAGCTTTTTTCTATTTTCGGTAAAAAGGTTTGTCATATCTCTCCGGAGATAGAATCCTCATTTTTTATGAGACGTGGGCTAAGAATTGAATATGAACCAAGGGGTAAATCTTTGAGAGTTTTTATCTACATTTGCATCGGGAAATTAAGAGTCCGTCTCATCTTAAATGTATAATATGATGCTGAATAGTGAAAATAACAAGTCGATGGAATTGATTAACTATTTGAAAAACAAAGAGAAAATAAAGATATTATTCGTGTGTCTGGGGAATATATGCAGGTCTCCGGCGGCGGAGGAGATCATGCGTAGTGTTGTTAAAGATGCAAGAAATGAAGATAGGTTTGAGTTGGATAGCGCAGGTTTATATGGTGGGCATGCCGGAGATTTACCCGATAGCAGAATGCGTGCCCATGCTATAAGGAGGGGGTATAGTCTGACTCATCGGAGCCGTCCGGTCAGACGTACTGATTTTTATAATTTTGATCTGATTATCTGTATGGATGACTCCAATTTCCGGGGATTGCTAAATTTGGCGGCTACCGAGGAGGAGGAAGCCAAAATTGTCAGAATGACCGATTTTTGCCGTCAGCATCCCTATTATGACAATGTGCCTGATCCCTACTATGAAGGAGCTCAGGGATTTGAGCTTGTGCTCGACCTTCTTGAAGATGGGTGTCAGGGACTTTATGATTCCTTGCAACCGGAAGAATAACTGTCTCCCGTTATCCCAGAAATAAAACGGGTTATCTTTTTCGGGCTAAGGTGAGGAATTTATAGCCGGGACGACCCTCTTCCATGATAGTTTCCGATTCAGATATCTTCTCCCAGTCATTGAAATTGAATTCAGGGAAGAAAGTGTCAGCATCTTCGGGTGTTTCATCGATTAGGGTCAGGTGAAGGGTAGTGGTAAATGGAAGAGCAGCCTCGTAGACGCCCGCACCTCCGATAATAAACGGCTCCGGACCGGAAATACACATATCAAGTGCCTCCTCGATACTTGATGCTTTTTCAGCTCCTTCAGGGATAAACTCCGGGTCACGGCTCAACACTATATTGCGCCTTCCGGGTAGGGGTTTTTTAGGTAGGGATATCCAGGTATTTCTCCCCATAATCACTGGATGCCCCATAGTCAGAGCCTTGAAATGCCGGAGGTCTCCGCGGAGATGCCACAAAAGATCTCCGTTTCGTCCGATAGCATTGTTGGCTGCAATGGCAACGATAAGACTCACAGGTCGAGAGCGATGATCACCCATTTTGTTGGAATTTAGCGGGCGAATCTCATGTTTCTCGTTATTTGATGATTCGTCCACATTGTGAAGGAAGAGTATTGTTTCCATCCCGTAATATGTTAATTTTTTATTTCCAGCCCGGGTTATAGGGATATGGTATATGCAATCCCATCCCTTGGGAGAGAGTATAAGGTATCCGGCATTAGAGCCCGTCTCATATAATTTGAGACGGGCTCTTAAAATTAGTATAATTATTCCGTTCAGCAAAATTCGGGGAGTCTCCGCACCACTTAGTTCCCTTTTTTGATGGTACGGAGCGTAAGGTTTGCAATGAGAAGAAAAAAGTAGATTGGCAATAGGTATTGATTTTAAAAATTTTGTTAAATTTGTGGCATTATGTGGAGCGATCGTGTGTATGTCTCACAAGAATAATAAATTGTGAGAATGAAACGTGTTCGGTGTCAGACAATCTTTTTTCCAAAATTATATGGATTATACAATAATCGATTTTATCAGTCTTCTCGGCTCAGTATGCTTGTTTCTTTACGGCATGAAAGTTATGAGCGAAGGGTTGCAGAAAGTTGCCGGTGACAGGTTGCGTAATATTCTCGGAGTGATGACCAAAAACAGGTTGACGGGAGTATTGACCGGTATCGTAATCACTGCATTGATCCAGTCATCAAGCGCATCGACAGTGATGGTTGTCAGCTTTGTCAATGCAGGTCTCATGTCATTAGGGCAGTCTATGGCTGTTATCTTCGGAGCGAATGTCGGCACGACGGTAACAACGTGGATTATCTCGGCGTTTTCTTTTGAGGTCAATATATCAGATTATAGTATCGTGTTGCTGGCGGTTGCGGTGCCGATGCTTTTCATGAAGAAATCGACCTATAAATCTCTGGGTGAATTTTTGATAGGTTTCTGTTTCCTGTTTATGGGATTGGATCTCATCAGCAAATATGTCCCCAACCTTCAGGAGAATCCGCAGATGCTCGAATTTGTGACTCAATGGACCACACTTGGCTACGGATCCGTACTGATATTCTTTGCATTGGGTATAGTCCTGACCATGGTTGCGCAGAGTTCCGCAGCCACATTCGCCATAACCCTGATCATGTGTTCGCAGGGTTGGATTAGTTTTTATCTCGGATGCGCCATTATTCTCGGTGGTAACATCGGAACGACAATTACTCCTATTCTTGCGTCATTGAGTGGTAATCTGGCGGCCAAACGGACAGCCATGGGCCATGTCCTCTTTAATGTTCTGGGCTCCATTATCGTCTTGTGCATCTTTGATCCATTCATGGATCTGGTTGCTTGGATCACACAGGCCTGCAACGGAATCAATCCTCTTGATATTTCCGCATCGATGGAGCGGGGGATGGCAGATTCGACACTTGTAACCCCCGCAGGAGGGCTGACATCTAAGGCTCAGGCATGTGTGGCATTCGGACTTGCTATGTTTCCCACTGTCTTCAATGCCTGTAACCTTATGATAATGATATGGTTCACTAATCTGTATGTCAAGATCGTATGCTGGATTATGCCCAACCGTCATAAGGATAATGAAGAGGAATTCACTCTCAAATATATCGGGCGCGGAATGTTGTCAGCCTCCGAGCTTAATATCACTCAGGCTCAGAAAGAGATCGCACTTTATGGGAAAAGAGTTGCAAGAATGCTCGACATGGCAAAGAGCCTTATCCATCTTCCTGAAGGGAGTGATGAATATAATCAGGTATTCAATCGGATTGAGAAATATGAGGAGATTTCCGACCGCATGGAGATTGAGATCGGTAACTTCCTCAATCATGTGGCAGAGGGGCGTTTGAGTCCGGAAGGTAAAATGCGAATTGCCGGAATGCTCCGGATTATCAGTGAGATTGAATCAATTGCCGATAGCTGCTATAATGTTGCGAAGACCCTCAACCGTAAGAATCAGAATCACGTTGAATTTGATGAAAACGTGTTTAAGGAGATAGACACGATGTATGATCTCGTGAGCGGTGCCATGTCCAACATGAATGAAATTCTTGAAGAGCTTGAGACTCCAGAAGACTCCAAGATTATCATGGCATATAATAAGGAGCGTGAAATCAATAACTTGCGCAATCAGCTCCGAGATGCCAATATCTATAACATCAACAATAAGGCATACGGGTATCAGGAAGGTATCTTCTACATGGATCTTATCGGAGAGGCTGAAAAACTCGGTGACTATATGCTCAATGTTATAGAAGGAGTGAAACATCAATTTAAACCTGCTACATCCAACTGATCTTAAGAGCCTGTCTCTAAATCACTAACCTTACTCCGTCTATTGACGGAGTAACAGCGGAATTATCCATGAAATAAAATACAATAGATATGAGTTCCAGGAATTATTGCGTGATAATGTGCGGTGGTGTCGGCTCCCGCTTTTGGCCCATGAGCCGTGATGATCGTCCGAAGCAGTTTCTTGACTTTTTTGGCACGGGAAGGAGTCTTCTCCAGATGACGGTTGACAGAATATCCCCGATTGTATCTCCCGAAAATATAATAATCGTCACCAATAAAAAATATGCAGCCTTGATAAAGGAGCAGTTACCGGAGATAAAGGAGAGTAACATCCTCCTTGAACCGGCGCGAAGAAATACGGCTCCGTGTATATGCTGGGCGGCTCATCATATATACGCTCTTGATCCCGATGCATCAATCGTGACCCTTCCGTCAGACCATCTCATCCTGCGTGAGGATGATTTCCGGAAAGCAATTTCTGAAGGATTTGAGTTTGTGGAAGAAGGGAATCGACTGTTGACACTCGGTATTCTTCCATCCTCTCCCCACACAGGATACGGATACATTCAGAAAGGTAAGCCGGTGGCGGGTTGGAAAGATATCCTTAAGGTAAAATCGTTCACCGAGAAGCCGAATCTCGAGATGGCTCAATTCTTTATTAATTCCAAGGAGTTTTTCTGGAATTCAGGGATATTCCTATGGAGTGCCAAGAGTGTGCTTGATGCCTTTGCGGAATGCGCGCCTGAAACGGCAGGACTTTTTGACACCGGGAAAGGGATATATGCCACTTCCGCGGAAACCGCTTTCATTGAATCCACGTTCCCTAATGCTCCGAGCATCTCCATAGACTATGCAGTGATGGAGAAAGCTTCGAATGTGTATGTGAAGACTGTCGATTTCGGATGGAGTGATTTAGGATCGTGGAAGGCTCTTTATGAAATCTCTCCCAAGAATGGAGATGGGAATGTCACACAAAACTGCAAAGTGCTGACCCGTGATACCAAGGGTACAGTTTTCGCTATCGAAGGAGATAAGATAGTTGTTGCCGCCGGATTGAATGATTATATTGTGGCTGACAACGGAAAGGCATTGCTCATTTATCCCAAGAGTGATGAGCAATCGATCCGTCAGATAGTAAACGATGTCCGTACCCGTTTCGGAGAAGGATTCTGCTGAACATAGAGAATATATTTGTAATGTGATTAAGGACCGCATTGCATTCGAACACCCCGACATACCTGATAACGTATGTCGGGGTTTGAGTGTCTGTTGAAGATTAAACCCTTCCGACCGCAGCATCGTCGGAGACGATGACCGCCACACGGATGAAAACACCGAATTAACCATCTTTGACATGGAGTGCATCGTCGCATCGTCCCCGATGATGAATTGTCAGGAGGGGGTCGTCTGCTACGATGTAATAAGCGGTTAGCACCCGTGTGAAAGATGTGAGTGACTCACTGCATGATTACTTTGCGTGTCTGAGAGCCGCTACGCTCGATATAGAGTTGTCCCGGCTCGGGTTTGACTACTTTTAATCCTTGCATGTTATAATAGGTGACAGAAGAATTATCCGGAGCACTGATATTCGATACACCATCGGGAATAGGATCGGCATCTCCTTTATAGATCAGATTATCGTTTTTATCATAGACGCCGATCAAGCCACAGTGAGCTTCGTAACAAAATGAGCTGTTAGGTAAAGGTCCGGAGCAATTGTTGAAAGGGAGAAATATAAAGTATGGGTATATTGTTGACTGCTTGGGCTTCACCATCCCGATCCCCTCAATATATTCAACATGTCGTTTTTCCCAATAATCTTCATTATTTATATCAGGAAAATCAGAATATTCCGTTAGTGTATAAGCAACAATATCTTCATTCCCTATCTGCCGGTAATTTATATCTGCAACCAAATAGGAATAAGGTTCAGCGTAAGGTAATAACCAACTGTTTTCAAGCACACAATTAAATAATTCGGGCATCAATACGCTTTCGAATTTGCTACCCAACATAAGATTAAAATCATATAAGGGCACTTCATTATGGGATTCGAATTTATCCTCATAACCAATTCCATATAAGAATCCCTGCCTGATGTTCAGATACACAACACCATTCTCCTCCCTGAGGAAATAGTCCGGGAATATCAATTTATCTTCCCCCGGTTTATTGTCTATCTGCTCAGTATGGAAGGTATAATATATCTTCTCATCGAGTTCGATAGGATCGGTGAATTCCGATCTCACCTGCCAGCTCTCTATTTCCGGAATAGCGAATCGTCCCGTCTCATATAGATATAACCAGTATCGGTCTGTTCTTACGGTTTTACCCAATCCGGATAATGCTTCTTCAATATCAGATATACCATCATTTGCCATGACCGGTATTCCTAACATTACAAGCATACCACCAATTAAACTTAATATTATTTTTTTCATGTTAGTTTTCTTAATAGTGAGAAATATTAATTGTTATCATCGAGATTCCTTGTAATACAACAAATCTTAGTGAAATTTTGCCAGATTTACTTGTTTGTCAATACGACCCCGGCACTGAGTTTGCATCCTCCTTCAAGCACAACTTTAGGAGCGATGATATTTAAATATGATCCCTTTTCAGACTCCACAGGAACATCTATTGTAACCGTTTCGTCACATTTAAGGGTTGATTTACCACCATTTAACACATGAAAATTTGGATGAATTTTAATATTATTCAAAGCGCGTAAATTAAAAACAGCATTTTCTCCAATGGTGAATGATGCATCTGCCTGAGTATTCCCCAATTCTGCATCTTTAACAATAAAGGACCTGTTGCAGTCCGTCAAATAACAATTCCTCCCGATGTAATTAACGTATGGGATACATCCCGGAAGCCAAACTGAAACTAAACTTCCATAAATGTCAGTGGCATTATTTGTATAGATAGTTTGATAAGATTGTGGTTCTATTTCAAATCTATTTTTACAGTCTTGACCATCATATAGTGATAAAAATGCGTTCTTCCCAATGGATTTATCCTTTACTGTTAACCTGACTTTATTATTATTCCAGACTACACTGAAATTATTACTTTTTGGTTTGCCAAGCCAGACATCAAATTCAGGATCTCCAATTAGACTGCATCCTGCACTTACGATTTTGTCAGTGTTTGATTTTAATGATGCATTAAAACAATTATATAATGATAGAGCATGAGAAATCCCGATTTTGAAGTTATTTTTAATAAAATCAATAAATAGTAATTCCTGCTCAGCTGCGAATAGTTGTTCGTTGTTAAAACCAATAGAGGAATAGGTATATCTAGTATTTGCTATTAGGGCAATCCCACCATAGCTTCCTCCGCAAGTAAAAGAAGATCCCATATTATAAGGAATATTATAGTAGCTGGATTCATTTCTCGCCATATTGTCAAATGGGACTAAGTTACATGAAATTGAGTAACCGACAGCAGGTTTATTAATATTTGACATCCTATCAAGACCATTATCTTTTTGTCCATATACATATACATCCTGTCTTGTATATTCATTCAATGCGACAATTGCTTCTGCCGGATATATAGCTTCTTGATTTCCTTTATATGCAGAAGTAATGACTGACCCGGGATTTCCATGTCCACCCCAACTACTGAACCCAGCTTGACTAATTGCAAGTATTACATCTTTTCCCTTAGGTGAAGGCTCCATCGCGTTTGAAGAATTTGGATAATAGGTATCGATCATTAGGTTTTTTTTTGAAAAAGTATTTCCCCATCTTTGGCATACCGCTTCTCCATGTTTATCGCTCGCCATATCATATTGATTGAACACAACAAGACTATCAAGATAATCATCCTCCCCACGACCGGGGAAGGACTCATAGATTATTAATTTTTCGATATAATTTTTTATATCATCCGAGGAATGACATAATAATCTTCCGCAATATATCTCCGGAGCGTATGAAAAATCAGAGAGTAGCCCATAATTATCATTGGATCCGTGCCATTCTGTCAATAAATAATCATGTGTTAAATCAGAAAAATAACAATCAGATGGCACAAACTTATTACTATTATATACCAGTCCGGGATCAGAATACTCTACGCGAACATAATCATTTCTTAATTTAAATATAGGGAAGTTAGTAAAATAATCTCCTGCCAACAAGCAAAAGAAAGCCCCATGTATATTAAATTTTTCTTTCAAGTATTCCCTCAGTATATATTGAGGGTCTATAACCGTATTTGGATTTTTTGATTTAAACTCTGAAATAATTGATTCAATGCTGACTACGTCAACCTTATACCCCTTTTGGGATTTCCAGATCTTCAAATCTTCAAAATCATTTACAAAAACATCAGACGTCACGATACAATAATAATCCGGTGAGGATGACTGAACATTACTTTTTGTCACCTTACGTATCATGTCCGGATTTTCCACAAGAGAAGATAGATCCATGAAAGATGATGAGACAGGGGGGTGCAAGACCGTTTCCTTTAAATCCCCATAATCACATAAATCATAATTCAGATCAACTGAAATCCGGGAATAGACATTGAGCATACTTGTTTTCCCAGCATAAGTTACTGGGGTAACTTTAAGAGATACGATATGTTTATCCCCATCAATGAATGTATCATCCAAAATCTCAATTTTAGGAGCTGGATTCTTATCAAGCAAATATTCCATGCCTTTGCATTCTTCGAATATTTCATTGGTGATTGATCCGACGACTGTTGCCTTTTGTGCGGGATATATCGGTTCAGTTATCTTGATAAGATCCGGTTTACTGACGCTTGTGATCCTTGCAGAAAAATTCGTACTCAATGTCGGAACAATCAGGCGAAATATTTTTACAGGCAATGATGCCTCACCCGGTTCGGAAATATTCGTTAGTTTATTCCACTTGGCACACGTATAAAGTTTTCCATTCGTACCTCTTATTGAATCTATCTGAAATTCTGAAGGGTCAAAATCTAAATTTACTGAAATTGTCTCAGATTTCAGTGAAAAAAATGTACATGATAAAGCAAGTGTTGGTAAAATCGCTTTATGTATGACTCTTGAAATTAAATTATTCATGCTAAAAACTGTATGATTACCTGATTGATATTTGATTAAAATTCGCTGTCCATTGTCTAAGTTGACATTTTTCAATCAGTGATTATCATCCGCTTTGTAGCTATTTCGGCTCCGTCTGCAATTA
>CAZFUF010000003.1:0-136451 GCA_964521885.1 uncultured Sangeribacter sp.
TAGACGATGAAGGAGAGCCAGAATGGAGTTACTATCATTGGAATTTATATGACACTATTCCAGATAGACCGTACATAAGAATACGTCCTGTCCATTCTGACGATGGAGGACTAGTGATGACGTGGAGTTTAAATGAGTGAGAAACTGATGAAGCGAAAAATCATATATGGCGTAGGTCTTGCACTACTAATAGTAGTTTGTGCTATAATAGTTTGCGATCGTGTGGTAGATTACGCGGCAAAAGATAGACTGTATGACAATGTAGATAGTATCCCACATCGTAAGGTCGGACTAATTTTAGGAACGTCACCCATTTCTACTTGGAATGGAAGGAGAAACTATTATTTTGACCATCGCATAAAGGCTGGTGTCGAGCTGTATAAAGAAGGGAAAGTTGATTGGCTTGTGGTCAGTGGTGGCGATTACAGAAATACAGAGAATGGATATGACGAACCGGTGGCTATGCGCGATTCTTTGATTAAACAAGGAGTCGATTCGGCCCGTATTGTGCTGGATTATGACGGCACAAGAACCCTCAACTCATTGGCAAAAATACGTGACATTTATCGTCAGGATTCAATCATTGTCATTTCTCAGAAATATCATAATGAGAGAGCTTTATATCAAGCAAAGCACCTCGGCATTGAAGCTATCGGATATAATGCGCACACTCCCGGAAGGCGTAAATCTTGGTGGCGTAATCGCGGGCGTGAAGTGTTGACACGAGTTAAGCTCTTTATTGACATCGCAAGAGGTCTTCATCCGGATATTAAGGAGTCTATGGTTACGGATTTTACTATCAGCAAACCTGATTTTCTAACCGTATCGCATATTGAAACGGCGTATGGCGATTTAATCTACTTAAAACCCGATATGAGTGCTCTGTCAATGGACATGGTTTGCGGAGAGATTCCGTCTGCCGACAATGACTCAATTATCTTGGCTTTCGCCGGAGCATTTACCGGGACGGAATTTGACAAAGGACACTCCAATATTGCCGGAGATCATGTTTCGGGTGGCACACAATTCAAAGGTTATTCGTGCAAACGTAATACCGGTGCTTTCACATGGTCACCGGTCTCGGGTCCGAAGTTCCTATATAAAGATTATTCATCTGCATTTGATAAAGCTGCCGCAGAGGGAGGGATGGGTTTTTCCCAAGAGATGATGATCCATGATGGCAAAGCTGTTAAGACAACTCGTCCGTTAGGTAACCGAAACGTATTCCGTGCTCTTTGTCTTGACTCTGACAACAAGCTGACACTATATGAAAGTCAGGGCGTATTGAGATTTGGTAACTTTATTGATGCTTTGCTCTCTCAAGGAGTTAAAGAGGCATTATACACCGATATGGGACAAGGCTGGAACTATTGCTTCTATCGCCTCAATCAATCTGACAAGTATCCCAAATACCTTCACTCTACATCATTACCTTACGCATCTAATTTCATAATAATCAAAACAAAGTAGATTATGACACATATAAAACCAATCTTACTATCATTGGTATTTACACTGGCGACCTCTTTCGCTTACGCTGAAAGCAGTTATGACATATCCGAATTATATTCAATAATTAAACCGTCATCCGGAACTAAAGCGGTGGGACGATTTGATAAGGTAGTTGATGTTGAATACATCCTGACTCCGACAAGGGTTGACAATGGGAAGTACGTTGCAGAAGTCAAGAAGCTTGGCGACAATCTTTATCAAGTTAAGGATACAGACCTCTGTGTTGAAACCCGTTATTGCCATGAATGGGCATCCTTCTCAGAGAAAGTTGTTATTATTATAGAATCTAACTACGGATACACCAAAGGTAAGATTATATTCGATTGAAGGGAATACCAATCTTTCTTGCGTAATTTTCACCCAAAATATTTGTCGTATATTGATTTATTGTCAATAGAGATAAGGCATATAGCATATTAACAAATAATGCTGAAAATCTAAGACCACTAATCATATTTCTTCATATTCTCCGAATAATAATTCTTAACTATAATTCAGATAGTTATAATAGAAGAGAGCCGCGTTTCTGCGACTCTCTTCCATTGTTTCTATGAATATGGTCAAAATTAAGAATTTGACCTAAGATTCAACTCAGTTAAATCAGAATGGGAAATCGATACCGAAGTTGAATTGTCCGTTCGAATTAAGGGGGATGAACTGTTTTGAAAGTTTACCCATTGTATGATCCAT
The DNA here is from genome assembly GCA_964521885.1 of uncultured Sangeribacter sp. Lineage (GTDB taxonomy): Bacteria > Bacteroidota > Bacteroidia > Bacteroidales > Muribaculaceae > Lepagella. Next base: position 2,203 of record CAZFUF010000003.1, read on the forward strand.
ACCCACGAAAAGATTAAATCCTTTCTTTGTGTTCAGGTTGAAGAGCCATCCGAACCCGACACCGTAAGTACCTACAACCATATTAGCATTAAATGACAATACATCCACGGGGCGGACATTTGCGGAGAGACGGAACTGAGTCCAGGTGAAAGGTCCGTTGAAACGGGTGGAGTTCACAAGACCGAAGGTCAATCTGCGATAGTAAGGGAATTCATATTCCACACCAAAGTTGAGCGTCGCTCCAAGAGCAGTGGTGCGTCCACCATTGTGACCGACATTCTCAAGCTGATAGAGAGCCGCAAGGTCATCTTTCATCTGATCGAAGGCATCATCGTCACCATCAATCTCAAATTCATAGTTGCTGGTCTTAAATTCTTTCATACCGTTGGTAGATGCGACGGCACACTGATCCCATGCTATAAAGCCAAGGTCGAGAATGGCAGCTGAGAAACGGAAATCGTTCCACTTATATTCAGCACCAAGGTCAAACCCAAGACCGAAGCCGTTTAAGCCGGGAGTGTCAAATTCAGCACCGTCTACGTAGGGACGATCGTCGTCTTCACCTTGTGATTCGGTAAATTTTAGACCTTTGATAGCTGCACGTATCTCGGCATTACTGCGGATATCCCAGGAATTTTCACCGAGCACGAGTTTGGCATTTTTAAATTGAGCATCGAAGTTGGCAGCTCCCAACAGGAACTTGATGGTTGCACCCGCACGCAATCCGGGAACCTGAGGAATGTCTCTTGAATGGTTAAGGGCGATTTCCGCGTATGCTTCTCCACGGGCAGAAAGATGCTCGATATTATAGGTCTTGTTAGAGATACCTTCCTTAACAAGAGAAAAGAGCATCTTGGGGGCTGAAAGATGGGCACCGGCGACAACACCTACTCCCACTGTATTATATCCGCCGAAAGCTTTAAATCCGAAATTAATCAGATTGAGTTTCATATCGAGACCCAGACGATTCATATTTTCGAATTTACCCATCGCTTCGGAAGTGGAAATTTCAGGATTGGTAAACAACATGTTTTTCCCATCCTTATAGTAGAGAATATCGGTGAGATGTAAAGTTCCGCGCACACCGATATTCATATTCCCGAGCACAGGCATGCCTACAAATCCTTTTCCTTCGTTGCCAAACGCCGGGTTCATCTGATAACGATAGTTGTAGTTATCTATAAAATAACCTGAATAGGTTGATTGAGCTGCAAGAGGAGCGGATGCTAAAGCCACACCCGCGAGGATTGCAAATTTTTTCAATGAAAGTTTCATGATCTTCTATTTTAGCAAGGTGTGGTTAATATCCGTAATTATAATAGTCATCATCATAATAGTAATCATCATCATCGTCGTCACCGTCACCGTCAAGGTCGAAGATATATTCCCCACTAACTTTAAGACGAATATCCTTGAGGACAATATTCTGATTCGGAGCGAGAGTATCATCTCCTTCAAAATCTGCCACTGCAATGATTCTAAGCTTGTCAAGATCCTTGATATAGTCCTTGGCAGGATCTCCGACGAATGTCAACTCTATTTTTGTTTCTTTTGCCGGAGCTCCATATATTGTGGTTTCAGTGACACTGCCGGCACCCAGAGGAACTATTACATCTTCATCCTCCTTCTCCCCTTTTGCCAAAGGAATGATCTTGATAGTGACGTTACATGGAAGTTCAGTGGAAGCGGTTGCGCTTACCCCGAGAGTCTTTATTGTCAATTTATCGAGATCCTCGGAACCGAAACTGTCTGTCGTTGTCTCATATACAATCTTGGAACCTGAGGCCAAAGCAAGGGGTGTAAAGAAATTGTAGTGACCGTCTATGGAATGGATGGGTTCACCGAGCTGGAAATTAACGGCATCTCCGTAGAGCATCGGTTCAGGTGTCTGAGCACTCTTAAGTTCAATTTCAAGACTTGTGGGAAGACCATTGCCCGCGAGGATATCTCCCAAGGTGGGATAAGTCAATTTTTCGGGATTAGTATATCCAAGATTATTGGCGGCCTGATCGGGATGGGGCGCGAGGATATATTCGTATGGACCTTCACCCTTGTTATACCCGACAACAAAATCCACCGGCAGAGGACATTCAGTTCCTGCAACTCCGTCTCTCACAGGGGTAATCTTAAGACCGCTCTTACATGACAATTGAGTCGCTGCAAGGGGGTTATTGACATCAAGAGAGATTTCCGGATTGGCAATCCTGATATTTGTTTCATCTCCTGAAAGGAAGTCAGGAAGATCGCTCAGGTCAATCGGGTCTATATCGGATATATTCGCACTGTATTGAATCTTGCCGGAAAATTTATCGACCACGAAAGCAGACATATCATATCCGACCTGGAACTTCATGGAAGTCGGGAAATCCGTGATTGAGAGATTGGACTTAGGATGCACAATCAAATCACCGCTATAAACACCGATATTTGCCTCAAAATCGATGTGTCCGTTATTGACTATCAGTCCATTCTTTCCGTATTTTGGATTTTGAGTAAGGTCATAATAGTCAGTGACAAGTTGTATTGACATGCTGTGTCCGCTTTCTGACATATCGGGGAGGTGGAGCAAGTTCAAGGTTTTTCCTCCGACCACTTCCTCCTTTGCAGTATAAGTCACTCCCTGGATTTCACAAGTGGCATGCATGCCGACAGGTAAAGAGAGAGCAAGATTCTGGAATTGAATTCTGTCAGCGGTCTGTTCTACTGCAGGAGATGTAAGCGATACATCAGTGTAGATGAAATGACCGGGCTGCATATTGACCTTTTCAAGAGATTGAATTGCCTTGTCAATATCATCAGCTTCATATTTGAATGTAGTATACTCCTCATTAATGACATATTTCATTGCAAATGAAGGAGCTTTCTTTGATGCGCCCGCCGGAGTAAATGATACTCCATGTACTGTCTGCTCGGACGGTTCTATGTGTTCCGGTGTAGATGTAGACACCCTGTCGATAGTGTTGGGATCTGAATGAAAAGTTCCACCTTTGCGAACGGCATAATATTGTTGCTCACCGGGCGCGGGATTGGAGGGCCACTTCACGATGGTGGCTTCCGGATCCGAGTCATCAATATCGATCACTTTATCAAGCATCACCGGCTTGAGATTTAACGGGATTACAAGATCATTGATGCTCAACTTAGTCGTAGTATCGACGTCCTCGAAATCATAATTTGAATCGATACAACCGGCAAGCGTAACCATAGCCAAGATCGGCAATCCAAGAGTTAAGCTTTTTTTAAACATTTGAAGATAATATATTTGTAAATTAATTATTTCTATAGTGCTTAGCACTTTTCTCAATTGGAAGAGGAAATGCTGCATCTAAATCATAAGGACAGAATATTTAAAGTTGCAAATGTACTAAAAAAAGTCTAATTGTACAAACAAATACCAGCTACACCCTATATGATCACGCAAATTTCTTGAATCCCGATTCGAATCAGCAAATCTTCTTACGCGTGAGGAGACTAAGCGATAATATAGTGAGCGTCGCAGACGCGGTATAATAACAGTATCCAATACTATAATTACCGCGCTACGACGCTAAAAATCAATCTTCTACAATAGGGATTATCTACAGATAACCTTAAATGTGTCTGTTCCGACTTTTACCAGATATACTCCGGGAGCCACAGCAATCTCCGAAAGAGCTTCTCCGAGTTCTGAAGCTATCACCAGGCCGGCAGCTGATACGACCGTAATATTTTCTCCTTCTGCACCGCGGATACAGATATAACCACCGCGTGAATAGACATTCATAGCAGAGCTACCGCAAATGGAATCAATACCGTTTGTAGCGGCTGTAGCAACGGCCTGCTCAGATCCATCTGATTCTCCGTCAGTGCCATAATGGGCAGTTACCCGATAATTATAAGTCTGCTCGGGCACCACATCGGTATCTACGAAGGTGTTGGACGCTAACGGAGCGGATGTGATACGTTCTCCGTCGCGATACACATGATAACCGGCAAGTGTCAATTCCTTCGGAGTACCTCCGGCAGGTATGAAGCGAACATCGTCGATCATAAGCAGATATTTATCGTAAGAGACCGCACGGATTGCAAGATAACGTGTTCCTGCCGGGAGATAGAAATCATAGTTTGTCCACTTGGCGTGCACATTATCTACACGTGATATCAACTCAAAATCTTCAGTTTCGTTACCAGTGGTTGAAGCAAGCACTTCAAATGATTCAAGATATTGATTCTGACCTTTATCCGCTTCGAAGCTGGAAGCCCAGAAATTGACTGTCTGAGGTCCTCCGTAAAGTTCCGGAGATATTGCCCAGTCATCACTCTGAACATATGTCGTGCCTCGCATGGAATACATTGACCAAAGGGAATGGGTACCTTCATGAGCTTTGAAACGAGTTCCTGAATTGGCATCGTTCAATTCTTTGTATGTGTCATCAATCACAAAGAATGATTGCTGACCGCTGACAGGGAGTTGCTTCTTCCCTATCCCTCCGATAGTGGCACGGTCAAGGTCGAGGAATGTCCAGCCGTCGACATCAGATTTCCATGCGGGGGCATCTTCGAATCCCTCCGTAGTATGAGCCGGCGCGGCTTCTGTCATGTCTGGAACGCTCCAGGAGAGGGAGATACCGGTCTCATCAGCCACCGCAGTCAAGTTCTTCACAATCGGACAGCCATTGCGACGCAGATAGACAATTCCTTTTGATGTGGAATTATCAGAATCAATCAAGTCTCCCGTTGCACTTACAAGTCCGTGATACTCCACTTCATCTGCATCCAGAACATTCAGCTTATCCTTAAAGGTTATCTTCAGGCGTTCGCCACTGAGTAATTTCGAAATATTATGTGTCTGCACTTTCTCTCCGTTACGGACAAGAGCAGCCTCAGCGTTCTCAATAACGGAATCTCCGTTATTATGGACGATAAATTCAAGCTTGAACTCACTGTCGGGATTGACTGAGAGTGGTGCGGAGAAGTCTGTGGCAGCAAGATTGCAAGGACTTGACGTATTAACCTCTATATTATCAACATGCATATAGATAGCGGTGATAACTGTAGCTTCAAGGCGAAGACGCACTGTTTGACCTTCATACCCTGACAACGGCACAATTACTTTATTCCATTGACGTTGCGGGCCGGTCTCCCCTATCACGATGGTCTCGAGATGTTGAAAATCATCATCATTATCTCCAATAATCTTGACTTCAATTTCATTGGCATTATCTTTACCATTGTCACCGATATAGTTGTAGACCCAGAAACTCAGCGCGGGAGCGGACACATCGCTGAGATCTATCTTGGCTGTGAACATGGATATTGTCTCATCGGGAACTGTATTTTCCAATCCCATCATACCCCCGTCTCCATCCTGAGGATCGACATCGCGGTTGTTATAACTGAAACCTCCAACAACCATCCATGTGTCACCCACACAGTTAGCAGTGGTCCCGACAAGGTGGGACGCCTCTTTCCCTGCCCATGACTCACGATAAGGAGCTTTATCAGCCGGTCCGACCGGCACAAGAGCAGACTTGGCAAGCTCAGACTCCCCGCCTTCGCTGACAGCGGCCACACGATATTGCACCCATTCTTGAGGAGCAAGAGGTTCTTGAGCACGAAGTTCGATGGAAGTTTCTTCAAGTCCGGTCTTGATCAATTCATAATTACGGTCATAGAGAGAATAAGTTATCCTGGCATTCTCCAATGATTTTCCGTCTATGTCTTCAATGGCTGGAGCCCAACTTATATTAACGGTTCCGAGGGTGGATGTCTCTTTTACTTTAACCCATTCCACTGGTTGAGGAACGTTGAATCCAACCCATACGGTTGCTGATACCGGCTCACCATTCCCACCTGAATTATGACATACCACTGTATAAGTATGTCTGCCGGAAGAAGGCTCAGTGTCATCTATCATTTCAATATCCGCCCCTGGCAAGACACCTTCATCCAATGTCTTGATTGTCTCACCGTCGCGAATCAATTCGGCTGATGTGATTTCCGTAAGAGCCCCTCCATCGAGGTTTTCTGTAGGTGCGGTGAATCGGACAACTACTTGATGACCTCCATTGGCATCAGGGGTAACGGTTAGATTGGTCACTGCTCCGGGAGTGCCGGAAGCAACCCCTTTGCTGATGTTGAATGATTTCATATACATCATTCTGGCCCGGGTCATACCATGGAGAGCGATATAATACTTAGCTGTGGTCTCAGGCTCGAAAGTTGCCGTAAACGTTTTGTAATCACTATCTTCAAGTGTCTCTTGCGGTAAAATAACCGTCGCGTTTAACGACTCCGGAGTCAAGGCAGTGCCGGCAACCAGTTCAAATTGCTCTGTATAGCTACTGTTACCACGTTTCAATGATAGTGATATATCATACTTTTTGCCTGCTTCGAGTAACATTGCCGGAGTGGCGAGATAAGTTCCTTCGTCAGGACAATTCATCGTGACGAGACGCATACCTGAGGAAGTGGAATAATTATCTTCCACATATGAATCATTATTAATCCAAGTCCAACCAATGGTTGATGGTTGGGCTGCAAATTGCTCATCGAAAGGTGGAACTATAGTACCTAAAGCAAACTCGGGAGTATAAGCCGGCGGGGATTCCAGACCTCCGGCAACAGTGCGAATTTCGTAACAATACGTAGTTCGCTCCTCGGGAGTATCAAGCTCTTGGGTCCAGCCGGATGCCTCTGCGCTGAACACCTCGCCATCCGGAAGTCGTGTAATCTTGTAATACATATTGGATCGATCAATACTTCCGCCATTCACACCGGTGGATCCTGCAGCGGTCCAGAAGAGCTTAACAGTCCCTTTATTATAAGTCATTCTCGGTGAACCGGGGGCTTTGGGCACGTCAGGACCGACATATTGTGTGGTCTTGGAACGGGGTCCACGGCCTGATTCATTAGAAAAATAAAGGGAAAAGCAATAACGTCCGGGAGCATCAAGTTCTACGGGAGCATTGATATATCCGTCAGCATACGCGGCGGTTCCGGTAGCCACTTCTTTTCCGTTAGCCTCGATGTGGTAAGTCACACTCCCATCGAGCGGATCGCCCCCTACTGATTTCTGTGGAGCACGAAAGCGTACGGTACCTGAAAGTGAAGTACCTGAAAAAGAAATGGAAGGATTGCTCGAAGCAGCAGGGGCACCCGAAGCATAGCTGACAGGGAAAAACATTCCACCTAATTGCTCGTTGTTCTCAAGATCATAAACCTTTGAGGCTTCCGCAGTGGTCAAATCTACAGAATACAAAGCATGTTCGTCATCATTGCAAACACTGAAATAGAAAACGCCTGAAGCACGGTCAATCACACCACCAGTTATCATTGAGGTAGTCTTACCGGTTTCTCCTACCGTTGTCTGCTCTCCTGTTGCAGTATTGACAGTCACAAGTTTACCCGTCCAGTCAATCGCATAGAGGGTGCCTTGAGCATCGAAGTCCATTGCAGCGAAAGCAATATCCAGATCGGCTATTTTTTCACACGAAAATTGGCTGAGCTTACTTTTGCCGAATATATACCCTGTTCCTGTCTCATTGAAGTAACACCCATAAGCCTCATCACGCGGGGCGAAATAGGCTAAATCTGTCGCCACATTGGTAATCTTGCAGTTAGTGAAGTAATCTTCCACTCCCCAGTTTTTGAGTGAGTAACTCGTACATTCAATCACCGGGATACCACCGATCACTTCATAATGCACACTGTAATAATAATTATCATCCGCTATTCCCCCTCCGCTGGCATAAATATTCCTTTTAATCTGCTCAGGAGCATATGAGGAAGTGGATAACGAGTAAAGACCTGCGGATTGTGGAGGATCTGACACACATCCGTAGAAAGATGGGGTTCCGGTGTCTGCCTTGGCGATATTGGCAAGTAGGCCACACGCTGCAATAACACTAAATACGGAACCTCTCGAAATGAACATTTTCATTTGAAAGTTGCCGGATTCAAAAGAGAACGGTAGACCGGGTGAATCCATTTGCCGGCCACCCATTGGTAGATAAAAGCTGTTAATTGACAAAAGGATCTGACCTTTTGCCCCGTAAAGTTACGCATATTCCTACAAGATAATTGTTTGGATAGTGTTAATTTTTGTTAATAAAAAATAAACATATACCACAATAGCCCCCGGCAAAGTTACCGGAGGCTTGGATATTGCTGTAAAAAAATGCTTTTATCTACCTTATCTTTTTACGGCAAAGTATGCAGATAGACATGATCGATCCATCACGGGCAGAATGCAAATCTATCTTAAAAAATCTTGCGCAAAGTTAAGTCATAACGGCATTCCACACATTCAAAACAGGGGGGACAAATAGTAGACAACACCCCGTCTATTGTCAATTTATGTAAATATTGCTATATTTGTCGGTGTGAGAAGCCTATTCTACATACTACTCGAAGTTATTTTGCTTTCTATGGCAGTTGCATGCAATACGGGGGGCGAAAAAGCAGACCCATTGTATAGATGGACATCTGTCAACCCCGATTTTGATTCTATTGTCATAGCCCTTGAGGGCTCTTATATACATCCTCAAGATTTTCATCTGCGAACCAAGCTTACTGACAGTCTCGATTCGATCATATCCCCTGCCGCACAAGCTCAGAGATATTATTGGCTCGCCCGTTTGGATCGAAACACTGAAAAATACTCTTCTGCCCTCTCTCTGCTCGAACATGGTCTCGGCGCTATTGATTCTGCGACCTACCCCTATGAATGGGCAAGACTGAACTCCATAAAAGCCTCCCTTCCCAATATTCCTGTCAGGACAGCTTACGACCTCTCTACAGCTAATCTACGCTACTTTGAATCTACACACGATACTTTTATGCTCGGTGCGACTCTCATGCGTCTCGGATCAGTGATGTGGTCGATCAACGATACGCTTCCAGCCGCTTCATATTATAGAAAAGCCGACTCGGTCTATTCTCTATGCGGACCTGAAGAATATCGTTTGCTTAATCTTGTCAATATAGCCAACACACTGACAGGTCCCGGATCTGAGAAAATGCGGGATAGCCTGATGACAGTCGTCCGGAAAAATAAAATAATGCAGTCGGACACAGCTTTATATATTAGAATTCTCAAAAATTCTTATCACAACACAGGTAATTTCGACTATATGCGTCGTGCATACAGCTATGCCTTGGCGGATTCTTCTCACCCTTCGATGCGAACCGATGTGGAGGCCACAATAGCCGAATATTTTTTGGAAAATGAGATGTCGGAAGACTCCATCTTTAAGTATGGGAAACGTGCATTTGACAATATTGAAAATGTCACTGACCACATGACACGAGCCATGATATTCAACATTATGGCATATTCCGCCTATACCGAACGGGAAATTGACGCTACAATCAATTTTTATCACGCTTTCCTCACTGAACGGCTTGCCATGGAGCAAGAACGCTTCTCTCTTGAGACAACCAAGGCTGAATATCGACAGGGATTTGACAAAGAGCGTCAGGAAGAAACGATGCGTCATAACCACGAACGCAATCTATGGATTACGACTCTGATACTTGCCTGCACGATTGCCGGAGGGATAGCTATGGTTTTGTATTTCCGCGTTCAAAAAGTGAAGATGAACCGTCAGAAAGCGGAATTGGAACTCATGCAGAGTAGAAACTACCTTAGTGCGTGCGCTCTTGCAATAGATGAGAAGGATAGGATCATAGAAGCTGTGGCGCAGTGTGTGGATAAAATGCACTCGGAAGAAAAAATTGCCGGTGCTCAGGCTCGTGAAATTACTGCTACAATCAAGCGGAGTGTCAACAGCGGATTGGAAATGGAAACTTTCACCGAACTTCATAAGAAGCTTCACCCTGAATTTATCCGACGGCTGAAAACTGACTTTCCGGAACTCACCGAAAGTCAGTTACGCCATGCCGCATATATCGCTATGGGTCTTTCCCCAAAGCAGATTGCCAAAGCGCTGAATATAGAGCATGATTCCGTAAAGAAAAGCCGCACGCGCCTACGGCAACGCATGGGACTCGCTCCAGGCACCTCTCTCGAAGATACCCTCCGAGTCTACACCTCCCTCTAACCAATCCTTACCCACATCATCCAAACCCATGTATTATGTAACCAATGATCCGACAGGATGATAATGTTTTTATAATAATCATATTTTAGAATTGTAGTAACAAATTACTGAGAAAATATTATGATAATGCACTACCTGATCAACCGAACAATTTATAGACATGTTTTTCATAGTTTAACATATATTGCTAATTTTGTATGAACAAACATTTTTAAAATGAAGATGAATATTGCTTTAATTATTATCGGGATAGTCCTTGTAATCATAGGTGCTACCAGAATATTTTCCAGCCAAGGTAAAGAAGCGACTGAGACACCCGTAGATAAGACAGATATTACGGAACATAAATCTGATGTTAGATCGTATCAAGAATCTGAAATAAATAATAAAAAAAATATTGTATCTGAAAACTCTGTCCTCGGAGAAGATAAGGGATCAGAATATAATTCTCAAAAAGACTATAAACAGATAGGTAACGATTTTGAGGGATATATTGCCGATCTCCTGAAAGCCAACGGTATTCGTCTCAAACAATGGAATCAGGGAACAACATCTCCAGAGGGTGCATACGCAGAAAATGAACTAAATCCTGATTTTTTAGTTTCTCATAAATCTGGTAATATTGATCTGGAATACTGGATAGAATGTAAATATCGATCATCCCTGCCTAAAGAGGGATTTAGACTTGAAGATTATCAGACAAACAGATATAAGAAAATACAAGGTCAATCAAAAAAGAAAATTCTAATAGCTCTCGGAATGGGAGGGAATCCGTCTGAGCCTGAGACGGTGTACATCATCCCGCTCGATTCACTCACGACATTTAAAAGAATCGGACATAAGTATCTTCCACATTATAGACTTCAGACACCACGCCAAAATTTAAAGACTCACATTAATGATTGGTTCGTCAACGAAGTATTTAACAGGGATAACAAGTAATTAAAAATCTCTGAATATATCTAAACTACTTAGCTCATCCCGCAAGAACTATTATCTTTTATGGCGCAATACAGTCCTGCTGTTTTGTAATACAGTCCTGTTCCACTACTGTTAATACACATAATAGCCGGACACATTCTACGAGGGTTATACCCGATTGTTAATTATTGCCATGTTTTATCGGACAGCATAAATAAATAACCCCAATTACAAATAAACAATGACAGTAATTTAATAATTATCATTTTTTCATCTGGATTGGTCAGGCATTTAAGGATGGCGGCAATGTGAAAAGATTGCAACCATTAATCAACAAAGTTATTAACCAACTAAATTAAACAATTATGGCAATTTACAAAGTACGTATAAAGACAGAAGAAGACAAAACAACATACATTACTAACGACACTAAATTCGCGACAATCTCACGTTGTGAAGTTTCTGGCAAATATGAAGTATTAACACCGGACTGGGTGCGACTGGTAGATACACCTGAGGAAGCCGACAAGGTAGCCCGCGAATTTGTAACAAATGTGATGGCATCCGTTGGAGTTGTTCCCAACTTCATCAACGAACAACCCCTAAAAACAAAGTAAATTGAAATCAAAACATTGCAAGCAAATATAATACTTTCCGCATTGTAAAACGTAACAAATAACGATTTCCAACTCCTACGCTCCGACATCACAAAATACAGTTCCAAAATTATTACTATCGATTAAAAAAGCAAAGGCTGCCTGACTCTGAACTGCACTCAAAAAGTTTTTTATCCAACTTTTTGGGGGCACTTCAATTGTTAGACAGCCTCTTCCTTGTCCTTGCGCTTGGGGAAGTGTCTTAATCAATATTCATCGAATAACACGCTTGATACTATTACCTTGAGTTATGATGATGTATGTTCCTGGTGTGAGGGTTGAATGAGCATACTCGCCTTCATTGACGAGGATTCCATGTAGATTATATATTTTCATATTCGTATCCGGGTCGATTTCAATATCAGTTATGCCGGAATCTTCATCAACAACCACTGCGCAAGTTGCTGAAACCCCAGAGCCATCAGTTGCAGATGCTTTTATTATTGCATTACCTTTTGAATGCAATGTAATAACACCGCTTAAATCGGCCGATGCAACAGCCGAGTTGTCGCTCGACCACAATACATATTTTTCTGTGGCATCATCGGGTTTGATATTGGCAACCAGTTGGTACGTTTCGCCAATTTTGCCTTTAATTGTAGATGAGTCTAAAGTTATTGAAGATATTAGAATTGTTGGCTCGCAGACTTCAACCCTACATGTCGCTGAGAGGTTTGTGCCGTCTTGTGTTGAGACTATAATTACTGCTACAATCAAGCGGAGTGTCAACAGCTGATTGGAAATGGAAACTTTCACCGAACTTCATAAGAAGCTTCACCCTGAATTTATCCGACGGCTGAAAACTGACTTTCCGGAACTCACCGAAAGTCAGTTACGCCATGCCGCATATATCGCTATGGGTCTTTCCCCAAAGCAGATTGCCAAAGCGCTGAATATAGAGCATGATTCCGTAAAGAAAAGCCGCACGCGCCTACGGCAACGCATGGGACTCGCTCCAGACACCTCTCTCGAAGATACCCTCCGAGTCTACACCTCTCTATAACAACACCTCTCCCTTATCATCTACACAAAATGTATTATCTAACATTTCCTTCCTTCTATTTTCATTGTTCGCGATAGACTTTTTCAAGTTCTTCGCCAAAATAATATAAGATGCCGTTATAATAGTAAACCTTCATCTCATCCTCAGGGCACATCATAGATTCAAGTTTCTTGTAATCACCGGATTCGTAAGCTTCATCAGCACCGGCAAACCCACCTTGATCATAGATCCCCTTATTGAAGATTATTGAATTGTCAGCTATCTGACCGAAGAAATATCCGCATCCGTGAATGCGCCCGTTAAAATACATTTCATCAGCTATCATCAAAACTCTTTCCCCTATCTTTTCAAAGCGAAACTCACGCACTCCAACGGGCTCCGACCCTTCTTCACCCATAGGATCATCTATAGACTCGATAAAGGCTATCCCCTTTTCAAAAATCTCACTTCCTACTTTTCCGGGATCTTCATCTTCATCGTATGCAATCGAAGCAAATTCTCCGGAAATAAACCCCGTTGAATTATCCGGCATTTCAACCTCAAACCAAGACTCCACACTATTTCCGGTCTCAATTTCTTTCTTCGACTTTAACTTATAGAGTTGACCCTTATCTGCCTTACCAATAACAGATCCCGTCTTCGGTATCTTTCGAATATTCACTTTATTCCCGTAATTGACTATGACATACTGTTGGCGATCCGGATTCTTCAAATGATAAGTTTCATCATTCCCGGCAATTTTATGGGATATGTCGACAGACCCATCCGCAGGATTATATGTCGCTTTATATTCACCCGTGCCGGTTTGGGTTATGGTCTCTTTTTCAGCTGCCGAATCATAATCGAAGGTGTAATCTATGGTCTTATAATATGCTTTATTCCCTTCAAGACGCACATCGCTGAAGATTCTAAATATATAGTCTCCACCCTCCCCTTGATATTCTTCATAACCATAGGGAGCGGACAGACCATTGATTGACAAAGAAGGATCAGGATGACTGAATGACGGATGAAACACGGTTGTGCCATACACCATCCCACCATCCATCCAATCACGCGTCCACTCCTTATCCGGGAAATCAATCTGCTTATCATTTTTATGATAGGGATCTATCGGTTCCTCATAAACTGCAGAGGGAGATATCCGATTGTTAATCTCGTTTACAAGGAATAACGTTGCTTCCGAGTCTTTTGCTGATATTTTGTAAGTATCTTCATTCAATTGTGTTCCGGCAAATACCGTAGAAAACTTTGCAGGATCCCTCCCAGCTTCTGAAGCAAATGTGATATTGCCTGCATTCTCCAGTCGCGAAAGTTTTTCGTCATCCTTAAAGGCCTCCCTCCCAATAGAGGCGGCAGCATTGGAAAAATCAACAGACTTAAGATTCCTGCAATAGGCAAAAGCTTTAAAGCGAATATCTTCAACCGTTTTGGGGAGAGTGATATGCATTAAATTATTGTTGTTGGCAAATGAAAAAGAACCTATAATCCTCACATTCTTTCCCATTATTATCTCCTCAACTCCCGTGAAGTTGAAAGCATACGCTCCAATACGAGTAACTGAAGAAGGAATGATAATTTTCTTGACTGACGACATCTCATTACCCTTCTTCATCCATGCGGATCCAAAGTTAACAGCACCCACGGATGTGATGCCTTCCCCAATCTCAATAACCTTAATTTTTCCGTCATATTTCTTCTGACGCCAATATTTTGGATTTTCCCTTTCATCGAAATCCGGCATTTCTCCTGTTCCACGAATTGAGAGCACTCCGACGGGTGAAAGTTCCCATGTGATGGTAGAAGTCAGTTTCTCTTCTTTACCCCATACTATCGCCACGATGCAAAGCCACATCATGCAACAAATCAACAATCTCTTCATTTATTAAAAAACGCAATCGAATTTAAAAGTATCTTTTCAACACACATATAATCGGCAATCCATCGCCTCATACAGTTTTAACAAACTAAAATACAAAGATATTAAAAAGATTCAACAATCACATCACCCCTGATCAAAATCAACCGTTTGTCTGTCACAGATTAAGCGGGGATAATTCCAATTTGGTTTCCGAAAAGGTCCCAAAAGTTAACTCGCCCATACGCAAGATGTTTTAGAGCATATAAAACGGAAAACCAATCCGTAAAAGATTGGTTTTCAGCAGTTTTGCTTTTGAGCCGCGAGTGGGACTCGAACCCACGACCTTTTCGTTACGAATGAAATGCTCTACCAACTGAGCTATTGCGGCGATATTTGATATTATTAAACCAACAGCATTTTGTATTTCACTGTTTGCGTTGCAAAGTTAATAATAATTTTTTATATCTTCAAGAATCAGGGCTCCCGGATCAAAAATTTTTCGGATTGTTGCATCCCATGAATAGATTGGATTGAAGGTTGAAGGAATAAATACTTTCCGTGACTAACTTTCGGACATAAGATTATTATTCCTAAACTTTCGATCACTATTATAATGCATTTGAATATAATAACACTAATTAAAGTTATCCCGGAGATCCCTCTTCGGGAGCTCCGGGATGAAGTACTGATGAGATTACTCTGCGTTTGATTGAAAAAGCCACTAATGAGTAATCATATAAATAGGATAGTTCGATTCTTAGATAATACCTTGAGCGAGCATGGCGTCAGCAACTTTCATGAAGCCAGCGATATTGGCACCCTTCATATAGTTGATGTAGCCATTTTCTGCCTTGCCATATTTCACGCAGTTCATGTGGATGTCGTGCATGATTTCTTTAAGCTTTTCGTCCACAGTCTCAGCGCTCCATTGGAGATGTTCCGCATCCTGAGTCATTTCAAGACCGCTCACCGCAACACCGCCTGCGTTTACTGCCTTACCGGGAGCGTATGTTGTTCCGCTCTGGATAAACGCATCGATAGCTTCGGGAGTGCAACCCATATTTGAAACTTCCGCACAAAGCATGACGTTATTGGCGATAAGAGCTTTAGCGTCTGCTTCACCCAACTCATTCTGAGTGGCACATGGCATAGCGATGTCTACTTTCTGCTCCCAAGGTTTCTTACCGGCATAGAAAGTAGAGCCGGGGAATTTTTCTGCATAAGGAGCGACGATATCATTACCGCTTGCACGAAGTTCAAGCATATATTCGATCTTCTCAGCGTCAAGACCGGCGGGATCGTAAATATAGCCGTCAGGACCGGAAATAGTCACAACCTTTGCACCAAGTTCTGTAGCTTTGGTAGCTGCACCCCAAGCAACGTTACCGAAACCGGAGATAGCTACTGTTTTGCCTTTGAAATCTGTATTCTTCTCTTTCAGCATGTCTGCCACGAAGTAGCAAGCACCGAAACCTGTAGCCTCAGGACGAATGCGGCTACCACCGAAAGAAAGACCTTTACCTGTGAATGTACCGGTATTTTCGCGGGCAAGCTTCTTATACATTCCATACATGTAGCCAACTTCACGACCACCAACACCTATATCACCTGCCGGAACGTCGCGATCCGGGCCAAGGTTACGCCAGAGTTCGAGAACGAAAGCCTGGCAGAAGCGCATGATTTCAGCATCGCTCTTTCCGCGGGGGCTGAAGTCAGAACCACCTTTACCACCACCCATCGGGAGAGTAGTCAAAGCGTTTTTGAAGGTCTGCTCGAAACCGAGGAATTTAAGAATTGAAAGGTTTACAGAAGCGTGGAAACGGATACCTCCCTTGTAGGGACCGATGGCGTTGTTGAACTGAACGCGATAGCCGATATTATTTTGAACCTCACCTTTGTCGTCTACCCAAGTCACACGGAACGTGAAGATACGATCCGGCTCAACCATACGTTCGATGATTTTAGCCTTTTCAAACTCAGGATGCTGATTGTAAACATCTTCTACGCAAAGGAGTACCTCTTTGACAGCCTGGAGAAATTCTTTCTCACCCGGGTGTTTTGCCTCGAGGTTCGTCATGATCTCATTAATGTTCATGTTTGTCAGTTTTAGATTTATGGTTATTTTGAGTTTTTTGACTGATGCAAATGTAACATGATTATTTAATAACTCCAAAGTTTAAGCCAGTTTTTTTACATTTTTTTTAAAATTGATTTTTCCCTTTTAGTTTATATTCTCTTTTCTATTTGTCAATCACCTTTATGCATAGGAAAAGCCGGACTTCCCATAATAGGCAAATCCGGCTTTATTTAAAGTTAAAAGAGCTTGTCGGATGTTAATAATGACTTTATTTCACCGCAACTTTATATTTATGAGCTGCTCCGTCTTTTTTCACAAGCACAACGTAGATACCGGCAGGGAGGATTATGCTTACATTATCTCCGGTGACCTTTCGAACCATGATTCCAGTTATACCGAAGACGGATACGTCAACTCCGCTTCCATATACTTTTATGCCTCCGTTACATGACATAACCTTCACATCCGGGATTTCATTCTCTGCGACTCCGTTATTGTCTGCTGTGGTAATCACCCATTGTGAAAAGTTAGCGTTATTCCCTTTATTGCCATAAAGAACTGAACCGAAATCCACCTCGTCGCTACCGAGGCAACCATGTGTCTGCTTATTATATATCGCTTTATATCCCATCGGAGACCATTCAACATTCCACAGGGAACGATTACCTTCCGCCTTATCCGACCATATCATATCCCAACTGTTGGCAGTGCTTCTTGAAAGATATGAATTCTGCTCCTTATCTACTATATTATAGGCTTCATTGTCAGCATCCCAGAGGAAGCGGAATTCAGTGGCGGATACAGCATCCGATTCTCCCAACATAGGTGCAGATTCAACCTCACATTTCAGATAACGTCCTGAGATGTGCCGAATATAATAAGTATTTTCTTTGATCGGACGCACCACTCGGTTTGTTTCAAATTGCAAGCGTGCATCCTCAAGTTTGCTGATAGCTTCCGAATAATTATCTTTGACATCCATAAGTTCGTTAAAGGAAGCCTTATACTTCTGAAAAGCGTCCTTTGAAATATCAAAAGCCTCATTACCAAGCATATTTTCAGATATTGAACCAATCTCAATATCCACTTCATCAAGCAGATTCAGGAATCTTTCTCTGTCTGTAACCACTGAAGCGGCATCGGGATCTACAAAGGTAAACACAACCGCCATCCCGGTGCTTTTGTCTCCGTAGACGGTTGAATTTTCATCGTAAGAATCCGTGCCGAGCAAGCCTTTGGTCGCCATATTTCTGATGGAATATCCATTGCTTCCTTTTGCAAGCGTGAAAGTAGCTTCCGGTGATGAAGGGGTAAGCTCTTCAGCCGCGAGGTCGTCTTCATTGCCCCATGTCATTGTCCATCCGTCCGCAGTATTCTTATAAAGATAGTATCCCCTGTTGTCAACGATATTATAAATACCGGTGGAGTTTCCACTCTTTCTGAAAGTCAGTTTTTGATTATCGTTACCACCATTTTCGGCTATTGTCGGACGGCGATTCCCATTATCGCTTTCGGCGCCGAAAAAGGTCAACACTTTTCGTGAGACAACTTGCTTCACAAGTCTTGGCGTTGCTTCAACAAAAGAGTTATCCTCTACCGCGTCCAACTTAAAATTTTGCTTTTTGACATCCTCGGCAACCTTATCGAAATAGGCCTTGGTAAACATGGGAGCCTCTTTATAATCGAAGGCATCTGAATCAAAATAGACTCCGAATTTCTGAGTGTTATCTTCAAGCATTCCGGCAACTTCAAGATAAGTACCTTCGTTGCGGCTATAACCAACAGGGCTAACGCATAACCCCGCCTTGCGGTTATAGATTTTATAATATCCATCGGGTTGGAGAATAAATGTCCACACAGCATACGGATCTCCCTTATCAGCTGTTTCGCGGAGTCTCCCTTCATCGATGGTCCAATAACGACCCGACTTCACGTCTTTAATAAGCCATTCGTATTGGTCAGAGGTAGCCTCAAACATGAATTGCATTGCATTATCGTCGTTGTCAGTAAGCTTAAAACCGGCATATTCTCCCACTTTTGCCACCAAACGGTTGGAGTTACATTCAAGCAATGAGTAAACCTTGCCGGCTTCCATCTTATCAGCCCTTTTGAACCGATACATCCCTTTCATAATATCGTCAAGATTCCAAGTTGTGAAGTCTCTGACCGTGGGGTATCCGGAGCGGACGCTCAAAGGGAGCCAAACATAGGTTGAGCCACCCACATTATTGGGGTTCCAGCGGTCGCCATAGAAGATGAAGCATTTAGGGTCATATCCTAAATCCCCGACAGAAAAAACATATGCACCTTGCGAACGGTAACTTGTCCTCTCATTTGGGTCAACACAGAAATTCAGACCTTCAGTCCATTCTCCAAGCATATCACCGACAGCAGTTGCACTATGACCGGGAGCCGGATCCCAACCGTTGCATTCGGAGAAAGTGGCAAAATAAGTTTCACCGGCTTTGCAGACAGTCGATGCTTCCAATCTTCTGCCGTTCATTATATATTTTTCTTGATCGGTGACATCCAGGAAATCATCGCTGAGCTTCACAAGATTGATATCAGTGTTCATATTTGTTGAACACAAGTGATATGCGTTGCCGCCAGTGTCAAGAAAAAGAGTCTGGTCGCGCGAATCGTGATTGTTCGGGCGCATTGTCTTCACGAATGTATAAGGACCGGTAATATCATCAGCCTTCAGGATTGCCACTCGTGCCTGACCGTAATCAGAACCGTTTTCCCAATGAGCCCACATCACCCATTTTCCGGTCTTTGCATTATAGATTACCTTCGGACGTTCCAGAAGTCTCCCTTCTGAAATATCCTGCATATCTTCATCATCGCGCTCGCCACCGTGGGTTACAGCATATCCGAGATTCTCCCAATTATAAAGGTCTTTGCTGCGATAGACGCTGATTCCATCGGAGTGACCACCTGTACGGCTCTCTCCAAACCAGTAGTAGGCTCCATCGTGGCGGACGACACATCCACCGTGGCAATTAATATGATTCCCTTCGGTATCCGCCCACGTCGTACCGTTAGGGAAAGAGGTGATCTGAGCTGACATTGTCAGACTTCCCGCAGCAATCACAAGCGCTGCGCTGATCAAGATTTTTCTCATAGATTAAATGTTATGATAAAGGTTAATTTTCAGATTCTTTACAATGAATATAGATGCTATTTCGGATTAGCACTACTACTCCACAAAATTAACAATAAAATTTTAATCTGCAAGTTAAGAGATTTTTAAGGAACCCCGAGATAATCCTTACGAATCCGGAAGTAAAAAAAGCGAGGTGACCGGAGTCACCCCGCATTCAGAAAGGGAAATTAAGTGTATTACTTTTAATAACTATTTCTATTTATCTGGATTGTTAAGCCATTATCTTATTTCTGACGGAAGAGAACGATACGGTTCCAGTTATTCTCTGAGTAAGGCTGAGTTGATGAACCATCAAACTTGATATTGAGACGGTTGCGATCGATACCATATTTGCTTACGAGAGCATCAGCAACTGCATTTGCACGTCTTTCTGACAGAGCCATATTGTATTCTTCAGTACCTGTATCTTTATCAGCGTAACCGACGATTGTCACATTCTCTTCAGGATTAGCCTTAAGCCATTCTGCCATGTTGAAGACATTTACTTCTTCTTCAGGTGAGATAACGTCTGAATTGATTGTAAATCTTACGCTTGCCATAAGGTCAGCGGAAGGAGTGATTGCAACGGGTTCCTTAACCTCGGGACAGGGAAGTTGAGAAGCGAGAGCTGCATTTTCCTGAGCGGCTGCCAAAAGTTCGCCACGGAGTGTGTTAACCTGATTGTTCATCTCGGCAAGCTGAGTCATGTAGTTGCAATCATTGAACTTATTATATGTGCGACCACCGATGTTGAAGTTGAAACCACCGACACATGCCACGTTTGCTTCAATTGGATGACCATAAGCTACACCGTTCCAGTTGTCACCGAAGAATGATGCACGGGCTTCAGCAAAGAAATCAACATATTTACAAAGTCTGAATCTAAGTTGAATACCTGCTGACACCGGAAGTGTCCAACTTGAAGTCTTAACTGACTCTTTATCTACATTCTTGATGTTAGCGGCTGCGGGAGCATTCCCGGCTCCATCACGCATATTCCAAGTATAAGCACCACCGAGACCGACGAATGGAATAACGCTTACTACACGATTGGGATTAACACCTGCAATAGAATTACACATATCCCACATCAACTCTGCATTAAGATTGGCATAATTTGCTTTTGTCCATCCATTAGTGGGTTGATCGAGTGTCGGAGTGTCCCAGTGAAGAGCACCTCCAAGTGCATTCAGACGGAAACCAAGATAAGGAGAGAACCAGTGACCAACACCTAAATTATATGTGACGGTCATATTCTGACGCTTAACGTATGGACCTTTTGAATTAATACCGATACCTTTTTCCACGAAAGGCTGATTAATACCGGCGCCTACCTGAATAAACCAATTGTCGCGCCAACTCTGATAATAATGATCTGCATTATCGCATGTAAACTCTGTCACTGCAACTGACTCAAATTCACTGACATCCTGTGCAGATGCATTACTTGCGGCGAGAGCTGCGATTGCTCCAAATGCCATTACGCTGTAAAATTTCGCTGTTTTCATAATTTTGTAATAAAAGGGTTAGATATAAGTTTTTTAATTAATTTTTCATAATTTTACTATTCTAACATTCAGTATCGGATTTTGGTTCAAAAAATTGTTTTTTTCACTCGAATTATCTACTCATCCTCTACTCTTCCGATATTGATTTATCCGTATTTTAAATTGATATTCAACGTTTTATGTCAACACAATTTTTTTATAAAAATTTTTATCATTTATTCATTTGTTTTCCTTCCCTTTGACGCTTAAGCCGAGTTTAAACCGGAAATTAGAGTAATTTTTTGAGATTTATAGGGATTTCGTTAATTTTGCGTTTCGAACTGCCGGTTATGAAACGGAGCAAGAGATACAAATTCACAATAGAAGATGAATCACGTTTACGCAATGTGGTTCACGTAAGCATGCCTATCTGGAAATGGGTGGGGATTGCCGTTTTGTTTTTTATCTTTTGTATATTGATTTCAGGATTACTTATATGCCTTACCCCGATAAGGTCTTTGCTTCCGGGCTATCTTAAAAGTGGTCAGCGTGCAGAAACCGAGATGAATATTCTTCGGCTTGATTCTCTAAACGATGCTTATATGCGCAATGAGAATTATCTGAAAAACATGATGACTGTTCTTGACACTGAGCGCACTCCTACGGATTCAGCATCCGTAGTGACAAATCCCAACATGCTTCCGGCAGATTCACTTTCCGGACCTTCCCCCATTGAATCTAAATTTGTGGCTCAGGTCAGAGAACATGAGAAATTCAATATTGCAGTGATTGCCCCATTGGCTGCCGACGCCATGATGTTTGCTCCCGTGGCTCAGGAATGTGTGTTCACACCTGAATCGCGTGCTCATAGCGTCGCCCACATTATTCTTGCAAAGGGAGAATCTCCTACTGCCATCGCTGACGGTCGTGTTGTTGGGGTTTTCCCCTCTTCCGATGGTGGATTTTCAATAATGATTCAGCACCTCAAAGGTTTTCTGAGTCTTTATTCACATTTAGGGACTCCTCTTGCATCTCCGGGTGATGAGGTGACAGGAGGTCAGATTATAGCTCTTCCTGCTGATCGTGCAGGAATACGCGGTGATGAGATTTATCTGCGGATGTGGCATAATGGAACGCCATTGATTCCGTTTGAATATATTGGAGAGCCGGATAAATGGCGCCACGATATTTCGGATCCGACACTTTTTCAATAACCAAATTCAGTTCTTAACGACTTCCTATAAAGAATCTGATTATATATCATTCTTTATTCGTTCATAAAGACTCAATTCAATGAATGAATCTTCAGACATAAAGAGAATCGGTGTGTTAGGCTCAACCGGGAGCATAGGCACACAGACTCTCGACATTATAGAAGAATATCCTGATAAGTTTAGCGCTATGCTGCTGACTGCCGGAAGCAATTGGCAACTTTTGGCTCAACAGGCTAAAAAATTCAGACCTCAACGCGTGGTAATAGCCGATGCGCACTCATACTTACCGCTTAAAGAGGAGCTGCGAGGATCGGGCATAGAAATTGAGTGTGGCAGCCAGGCAATTGCAGAATCGATGGATATGCCTGAGATGGACACTGTAGTGACCGCAATGGTAGGCTACAGCGGACTTCTTCCCACCGTCCGGGCAATAAAATCAGGTAAAACCATAGCGCTTGCCAATAAGGAAACGCTGGTAGTGGCAGGAGAACTAATCACACGTCTTTTAAAGGAATCGGAATCATCGATTGTTCCGGTTGACAGTGAACATTCCGCTATTTTCCAGTGTCTCGTGGGGGAATCGACAAAGACAGCGCGAAAGATTATCCTGACCGCAAGCGGCGGACCATTCAGGAAGATGAGTTTGGGAGAGCTTGAAGATGTGACTGTTGACGATGCGTTGAAACATCCCAACTGGTCGATGGGAGCAAAAGTTACAGTAGACTCCGCATCCATGATGAACAAAGGGTTTGAGATGATTGAAGCCAAATGGCTTTTTAATTGTCCCGCTGACAGAATCGAGATTGTGGTTCATCCCCAATCTATCGTTCATTCGATGGTGGAATTTGAAGATGGTTCAATAAAAGCTCAGCTCGGACGTCCGGATATGCATCTACCTATACGGTATGCCCTTTCATATCCTGAGAGATTTGTCACCACGACTCCTCCCCTCACCCTGGAACATTATCGTACTCTCACTTTCGAGGCTCCGGATTATAAAAAATTCCCCCTTCTCGGATATGCCTTTGAGGCAATAAAGACAGGAGGAACAATGCCGTGCATTCTTAATGCGGCAAATGAAGTGGCAGTGGCGGCTTTCCTGCGTAGAGAATTACGCTTTGTCGATATGCCTGAGCTTGTGGCTGAGACTTTGGGACGCATACCGTCAGTTCAATCTCCCGGATTGGATGATTATATCGCCACGAATGCCCTCGCAGTTGAAACTGCAAAATCTCTTCTGACGGATTTCAGATTCAGATCTAAAATATGATGTCTAATATCTAATATTACCTCCTCATTTAATTTTAAAATTCAGCTCATACACGTGGATACATTTTTAATAAAAGCAGCTCAGTTAATTCTCGCGTTTGCCATTCTGGTAATCATTCATGAATTCGGACATTTCCTATTTGCACGAATTTTCGGCGTCAAAGTGGAGAAATTCTATGTTTTCTTTGACCCGTGGAAGGAAATTTTTAAGTGGAAGCCCAAAAAATATTACGGATTCTTCGGAAAGACTAAGAAATTCAAGAATGCCGTTGACGATTGTGAAGATGAGTCACTATCAGCGGATCATCCATCAGAAGGATATGACGCGAAGGGAGATGCTCAGCCGGCTGAAACAACCGGACAGGAATCGGCAAAAGATAAGAAAAAGAAAAAAAGTTTTTGGGGTGACACCGAATATGGTATCGGGTGGCTCCCCTTGGGCGGTTATTGCAAGATTGCCGGTATGATCGATGAATCCATGGACACCGAGCAAATGAAACAACCGGCGAAAGAATGGGAATTTCGTTCAAAGCCGGCTTGGCAGAGATTGCTTATAATGATCGCCGGAGTCCTTTTTAATTTTCTCCTTGCAATCATCATTTATGCCGGGATTGTATACGCCACAGGCGAAAAGTACGTCCCCTTCGAAAATGCGGACATGGGGATGGCATATTCCGGTGTAGCCCATGATGTCGGCTTCCGTGACGGAGACATTCCTCTCGAAGCGGATGGGGATAAACTCTCCAATCCTAATGATGCGAGGATGAAAATGCTGCAGGCTAAAACTGTCACCGTCTTGAGAGATAACCGGAAGGTCAATATCGATATCCCGTCTGATTTTATGCTGCGTCTTGACGAAGAGATGAAATCAGATTCAGTGGATATCAACTTTATGATCTACCGCATTCCGGTGGAAATTACTAAGATTGCTCCGGGGGAAGGCGCCGAGAAAGCGGGGATAAAGGAGGGCGACCGTATTGTGGCAATTGATTCTACCCCGACTCCATCGCTTGATGTATTTTTCAAGACGCTCAAAGGGCATGATAATAAGACTGTTCCCTTCAGTATAGCGCGCAATGTCGGGAATAACCGCATTGATACAATCACGGTCAATGTTCCTCTTTCCGAATCATCAAAGATGGGAGTCGGTCTGCAGGTGGATCCGTCGACTTTCTTCAAGTCAGAAGAAATCAGATACAATCTTTTTCAATCAATACCGCGTGGCATTGAGATCGGCACCGATAAGCTGACATCGTATGCCAAATCCATGAAACTTGTCTTTACAAAGGAGGGAGCCAAGTCAATAGGAGGATTCGGTGCGATAGGAAGCATTTTCCCCGAAAAGTGGGACTGGATTGCTTTCTGGAATATTGCAGCCTTCCTTTCCGTGGCGCTTGCCTTTATGAATATTCTTCCTATTCCGGCTCTTGACGGAGGACATGTCCTGTTCCTTCTTTATGAAGTTATCACAGGTCGGAAACCGAGCGATAAGTTTCTGGAATATGCCCAATGGATCGGCATGACACTCCTTATTCTGCTTCTGCTATATGCAAACGGTATGGATATCGTCCGTTTCTTCTTTAAGTAAAAATTACACATGAAAAAAATCATATTGAAACCCGGCAAAGAGGAATCATTGCTCCGCCATCACCCCTGGGTATTCTCGGGAGCTGTGTCAAAACTCCCTGAAGGAATCGAGGAGGGGGAACGTGTCGTAGTATTAAGTTCCGACGGGAAAACTCTTGGAATCGGTCATTATCAGATCGGGAGCATAACGGTAAGAATCCTTGAATTCTTTACGGATTCCCTTCCCGAAGACTTTTATCATACAAGACTTAAAAACGCCTGGACTCTACGCAAGACTTTGGATCTTATCCGGCATGATAACACGTGCTTCAGGCTTGTGCATGGAGAAGGTGATTTTCTCCCCGGTCTCATTATCGACATTTATGGAGATACCGCCGTGATGCAGGCACATTCCCCGGGGATGCATTTCGAGAGAATGGAGATAGCACGTGCCTTGACAGAGCTTCATGAAGCTAAAGTCCGCAACGTCTATTATAAAAGCGAAACGACTCTCCCCTATAAAGCGATGCTTGATCCAGTCAACGAATACCTGATCGGTTCTTATGACGGAAATATCGCACTCGAAAATGGTCTTCAATTCAATATTGATTGGCTTAAGGGTCAGAAGACCGGGTTCTTTGTAGACCAACGTGAAAACCGCCGTCTGCTTGAAAAATTTGCCAAAGGGCGCGATGTATTAAATATGTTCTGTTACACCGGCGGGTTCTCAGTGTATGCCATGAGAGGGGGTGCGAAATCTGTTGTTTCCGTGGATTCATCAGCAAAAGCCGCTGCGCTGACAGATGCCAACATAGCTTTGAATTTCCCCGGTGACTCCCGTCATTCCACACGAGCGGAAGATGCATTCAAATTTCTCAATGATATGCCTGACGGTGCTTACGATTTGATTATTCTCGACCCTCCTGCATTCGCCAAACATCGGTCCGCACTCAAAAACGGACTTATCGGATATCGTAAACTTAATACGAAAGCTTTTGAGAAAATCAAGAAAGGTGGCGTATTATTCACCTTTTCCTGTTCTCAGGTAGTGACGCGCGAACAATTCCGGCTCGCTGTTTTCAGTGCGGCTGCTAAATCAGGACGGAAAGTGAGAATTCTTCATCAGCTCACCCAACCGGCAGATCACCCGATCGATATCTCCCACCCCGAGGGTGAATACCTGAAAGGCCTTGTGCTGTACGTCGAATAATTTATACAGACCAAGAGCCCTTCTCATAAAATCATCTGATATCTGAAAAAACTCCATTCCAATATGAAAAAGATAATTCCACTTGTACTCTTCGGTATGACCATGAGTTTAACATCAAATGCACGTGTCGACAAGGATTTTGAATATAAAGTCGACCGGTTTGCTGACATTGAGGTTCTTCGTTATGAAGTTCCCGAGTTTGAAAATCTTACTCTCCAACAGAAAAAGATGCTTTATTATCTGACCCAGGCGGCTCAATATGGCCGCGATATCATCTGGGATCAGAACGGGCGCTATAACCTCCAGATACGTCACCTGCTTGAGCCCATCTACGTAAATTATTCCGGTGACAAAGAATCCAAAGACTTTAAAGCTTTCGAGAAATATCTTAAACAAGTATGGTTTGGAAATGGAATCCACCATCACTATTCCACTGATAAATTTACTCCCGAATTCAGTCAGGACTTCTTTATTGCCCAAGTGAATGCACTCCCGGCTCAATTGCTTCCCCTTCACCCCGGACAAACGCGCGAGATGTTGATCGCGGAGCTTCTTCCCGTGATATTTGATCCGAACGTGATGGCCAAAAGAGTTAATCAGGATGGCTCTCAGGATGTAATAGCCACTTCCGCCAATAACCTTTACGGTGATGGTGTCACCCAAGAGGAAGTTGAGAACTATTATGCATCAATCAAGAAAGCTGACGATCCCACACCTATCAGCTACGGTCTTAACGCTCGCGTGGTGAAAGAAGACGGGAAGATAAAAGAGGAAGTCTACCACCTTGACGGACTTTATGGACCGGCAATTGCAAAAATCATCTATTGGCTCGACATGGCAAAGAGTGTGGCTGAAAATGATGCTCAAAGAGATTATTTCACCAAACTGATTGATTTCTATATCACAGGCGACCTACGCACGTTCGACGAATACTCTATCCTTTGGGCAGAGGACACCAGGTCTGATATCGACTTTGTCAATGGATTCATAGAAAGCTACGGTGACCCTCTCGGCATGACAGGAAGTTGGGAATCTTATGTCAACTTCAAGAATCGTGAGGCTTCTCAGCGCACGGAGACTATCTCAGGGAATGCACAATGGTTTGAAGATCACTCCCCTATCAATCCAAAATTCCGTAAACCAAATGTAAAGGGCGTGTCTGCCAAAGTCATTACAGCCGCGATGCTCGCAGGCGATGCCTTCCCTTCTACAGCAATCGGCATCAATCTTCCCAATGCCAATTGGATACGCGCCGCTCACGGTTCAAAATCGGTAACTTTGGAAAATATTACGGAAGCATACGATATGGCCTCCCATGGCAACGGATATAATGATGAATTTGTAATTGATAAGAATACATCCAAACTGATGGATGATTATCTTTATATCACCGACATGCTCCACACTGACCTCCACGAATGTCTCGGTCATGCATCCGGACAACTGATGCCGGGGGTCGATCCCGATGCTCTTAAAGAAAACGGCTCTGCTCTTGAGGAGGCACGCGCTGATCTCTTTGCCCTTTACTATCTGGCAGATCCTAAACTCATCGAACTTGGCATACTTGATAATCCCGAAGCCTACAAAGCTGAATATTATAAGTACATGCTCAACGGCCTTATGACTCAGCTCAATCGTATTGAGCCGGGTAAGGATATTGAAGAAGCCCACATGCGAAATCGCCAGCTTATCGCCGGCTACATTCTTGACAAGGGCAAGAAGGATAAAGTGGTGGGACTTGTGAAGAAGAATGGTAAGACTTTCGTAAAGATTAATGATTATAAGAAGATGCGCTCACTGATAGCAGATCTTCTTGCTGAAATCCAGAGAATCAAGAGCGAGGGTGACTATGAAGCCGGGAACGCTCTGATTCAGAAATATGCCGTTAAGGTTGATCCCAAACTCCATAAGGAAGTATTGGATCGATATTCAAAACTCGACATCCCCCCTTATCGCGGGTTTATCAATCCACGTTATACACCCGTTTATAACGACAAAGGTGAAATCACCGACATCAAGCTCGGATATGGTGAAAATTATGTTGAGCAAATGATGCGACTCGGCCAGGATTACACCACTCTCCCCTATTAAGAGACCGTCTCATAATCATGTGTGAAAATAATCAGGACACTGCTTCACTGCGAAGGTTATTTTTTGCTTATCGCAATGGCATTATTGCCGATACACTCCGAAAAGGTGGAGCTCCACACAAAACTATCTTCGGGCTTCAGCTCCCTCAAATCAGGGAGATAGCCCGGAAGATAGGTTTCAACAATGCACTCGGGCGGTCACTCTGGAATGAGAAAGATTGCCGCGAAAGCCGGCTTACCGCTTGCTGGATAATCAATCCTAAGGAGTTAACTCCGGAAGAGACGCTTGATATGGCAAGAGATGTCCGGTCACGCGAAGAAGCCGATATGCTGGCGTTTAAGATTCTGAGATACGTGAATGAACCTGACGCCCTGCTCTCCTTGATGGAAAAAGATTCCTCTATCGACACCTACACTTTAGAAGCTTTAAGACGTAATTTGAATTGACCTTGACTTTATATGAGAATAATAAAAAATACAAAGAAAAAATATTGCTTCATAATGGACATGGAAGTGCGTGATTATGAGCTTGATTGCGAGCAAATAGTCAATAATGCCAACTATCTTCACTATATGGAGCATACTCGTCACCGCTTTTGTGCCGATGCCGGCATGTCGTTTGTGGAAATGCACAATCGTGGGATGGATGTTGTCGTCAGAAAAATTGAAATAGAATATAAGACTTCCCTCCGCGGCAATGAAAGTTTCCTCAGTTGCCTGCGTATAGAGCGTAAGGGAGCGCGATTTATTTTCCACCAGGACATTTTGAAATCAAATGGAGAGGTGGCGGCTGAAGGGGTTGTGACCGTGGTTGTTCTTAAAGATGGTAAACTGAGCAGAGGAGATGAACTCGCCAGAATTTTTGCCAAATATCTCTAACTCTTTAGCAGGACAGATTTAGAGCCCGTCTCATAACCAATTGTGTTGTAACGCATCTAACGATCTGTGTCGTGGATTACATCGATAAGCAAAGACTCTATTATATCGCATTGGGATTTGTACCGAAAAATTCGGTGCAGATCCTTGCCCGCATGGAAGAGAATGGTATCTCCGCTGAAGAGTTTTTCAATATGCCGATGGATGAACTTTCCGACGCTCTTGCCTTAAATCGCGAACAAGGATTTCCGGATCTTGCACGCCAGGAGGCTCTTGCTCGGGCAAGAGAAGAGTTCGAATTCACAGCAAAGCATCATATCAGAATACTCTCATGGCTTGATGATGACTATCCTGCACGGCTTCGCGAGGCCTTCGATGCCCCGTTATCTCTATATGTCCTTGGAGATGCCAATCTTGACTGTGCACATCCTATTGCTCTGGTCGGCACCCGGCGATGTACTAACTACGGACTTAACTACACATCCTCTCTGGTCAGCGGATTGGCTGAATATTTCCCGGATCTGACGGTAGTGTCGGGGTTGGCATACGGTATAGACGCTGCCGCCCATCGCACTGCCCTCGACAATAATCTCCCCACACTGGCAGTGATGGCTCATGGCCTTGATATGATTTATCCGGCGCGCCATAGGAATCTTGCTAAAGAAATTGTTGAAAAAGGTGGCGCCATAATCTCGGAATATCCCCACGGAATAAAACCTTTTCCCAATAATTTTCTTCAACGTAACAGAATCGTAGCGGCTCTCTCTGACGTCACGGTTGTTGTAGAGAGCGACATAAAGGGTGGCGCGATGTCAACGGCAAGACTTGCTCAGGCTTATAACCGGGAGGTGATTGCACTTCCGGGTCGTGTAACAGATCAGAGTAGTCTCGGATGTAACCATCTTATCAGGACTAACGGGGCATCGATGGCCGGCACTCCTAAGGAGGTGGCAGCCCAGACCGGCTGGGTTTTCAATGAAGTCCGACTTGAATCGCAACAATTAAATCTGTTTCCCGAAATATCGGGTGATTCGCAGATCATTTACGATCATCTCCGTTTTCAAGATCACCCAATCACTATTGACGAAATATGCCATTTGACTTCACTCCCCATTTCAACATTGTCAGCTCTCCTTTCCGAACTTGAATTCGACGGAATAATAAGCAGACTTCCGGGTAATAGGTACACCATATCTTAAGCGTTTTTGTTCCCAGAATCGTATACTCGTATGTATTAGGAATTTTGTCAACCGCAAATCCTTCCATCCTCTCCCCCAATCGTTATTTCAATTTAAACCGTAAATAGCAATCATGAGTATACTGTCTGCTTTAAAGCGCTCTCTTTTTAAAATATCTCTCATCGCTCTGACATTAGCTTCCTCTCACTTTAATACCACTCTCGCCCAAAACAACGCACACCGGGTTGATGAGATCAGAAGCCTTGTCAATAAAGAACCTTGGGCACAAGATATTGTTCAAAAAATCCGACAACACACTCGCGAATATGCCGATAGTGGCTCACGCTGGTTGGCAGACAGACTCCAGATGCATTGGAACTCCCATGCCACCAAGACCTTTGTGAAAGGTAACATCTATTCACATTGCGGAGGAGACAGCGCCCCGGCTCCAACCGTGAAATTTAACGGAGTCCGCTCACATGTCACCAATTACGTACGTCCGAAGCTATCGGAGCTCAAACCCCGCTCGGACGAACCACAAGGGATGTGGTTGAAAAATAAAACCATTCCCGGTGAGCCATACGAATGGGCAGCCATCGGTCAAACCGGCAATATTATCGGGAGTATAAACAATGAGATAATGAGCATTGCCAGAGATGCCGCCTTTATATGGCATCTCGAAGGGGATGACGCACTCGCGCAAATGGCCGCCGAAGCACTCGATACCTATCTCACTGGAATATATTGGAAAGACGGTGTTTACGATTTAAACAACGGTCATATCGGCACTCTCGTCGGAGTGCAGACATTTGAAGTTATCCACGAAGACGCGCTCGCACCCACAGTGGAATGTTACGATTTCCTTCGACCCTATCTGAAGAAACACTTCCCGGGAAAAGAGAAAATATATGATGCAGCTTTGAAAAAGTGGGCAGATACAATTATATCCCACGGTGTGCCACATAACAACTGGAACCTCATGCAGGCGCGTGCCATTCTTCAGGTCGGACTGGTACTCGATACCAACGAAGCTTACCCCGATAAAAAAGGGAAAGAATATTATTCCGACTATGTCCTTAATAAAAGCAGTATCCGACAATGGAGTCTCAAGGATCTTGCAAATGCCGGATATGACGCACAGACCGGCATATGGGCTGAATGTCCGGGCTACAGTCAGGTCGTAATTAATGATTACACTGATCTTGCGGATATGCTCAGACGTGATTATAACATCGACCTGATTGCCGAAATACCCGTGATAGCCAATGCTGCTGAAAGTCTCCCCCAATATCTCTTTCCCGACCGTATGATAGCCGCATTCGGAGACACTCATCCCGGAGCATTGAATCCCAATATCTATAAACGACTGATTAAAAATGCCAGACATTTCGGGAAGAAAGAACAGGAAGAGAAATTCACAGCACTTTATCTTCTGACCGGTGGGAAATCTGACATACCGGGCGAAACGAAACCACGTGTAGCAGTCTCATCATTCTATGCCGATTCACCTCTCACGCTTGATGTCTCAATCTTCCCGGCAAACATCGACTCAGTCGTAACCCCGACATTCCATGCTCCAAACGCTTCTTGGATTGCAATGAGAAACGGAATGCAAAAAGAGAATAGTCTGATGGCAGTGATCAACGGCAGCGAAGGGAATCATGCTCACGCAAATGGCATCTCACTTGAACTATACGGCAAAGGATTAAGGATGGGTCCTGACGGGGGAATCGGACTCTCATTATATAGCGGAGATGATTACCTCGAATACTACAGTCAGTTTCCGGCCCACAACACAGTATGCGTAGATGGAATATCCTCTTATCCGGTTATGAAAAGTAATCATCCCCTCGAACCACAAAGCATATTCCCTCCCGCCGGAGAGAAAATGAAATATACTCCGCTCAGCTACTCAGATGTCTATTTCTTTGAACCGGAAACACGTTCCGACCAGCGCCGCCTCGTCGGAATAGTCAATACATCAGACTCCACCGGATATTATATCGACATCTTCCGCAGTCGCCGTCAGGATGGAAAAGACAAGACCCACGACTATTTCTATCATAATCTCGGACAAGAGATGAAGCTGACATCATCCGACGGTAATCACCTTGATCTTCAACCTACTGAAGAACTGGCATTCGCAGGAGCTCATCTTTACGCATACTCATATATCTTCGACAAAAAAAGTGTACATACACCGCTCCCGGTACGCGCTGAATTTATTATCAAGGATACCAACTCCCCGACAGATCAGAAAAATCCGGACCGTAAAATGACGATGTGGATGAACGGTTCTGAGAAACGTAATATATTTCAGGCACTCAGTCCTATGACCGAAGGGTTAAGCAGATTGAAAAATATGCCCTATAATATTAAAGAACAGCCGACCTTGACATTTGTGGCACGCAAATACGGAGAGGCATGGAATAAACCTTTCATGGCGATATTCGAACCCTCATCGGAAACCTCACCCTCATTGATTGCAAATGTTGAATATCCGGATGCAAAATCAGGTGTAGCGGCGGTTGTTAATCTCATAAACGGGGATCACCATATCATCCTCTCCTCTGACGATAATCAGGTCGAATCAAAAACCGACGGATTGCGCATGAAAGGTATATATTCAGTTTTTACTCCCAATTCGGTATTGCTTGCAGAAGGAACCTACCTTAAAGCCGGAGATATAGAGATCCGCACCGAAAAACCCGGGGATGTCCTAGTAGAAAAAACTCCGACCGGTTATAAGATTACCTCAACTGCAAAAGGCTCCGTCAAAACCCCGGCAAAGACCTACAGATTCTCCGCAAACTAACCTAATTTACCGATAATATAACGAGAGGGACGCTTCCACGACGTAACTCTCGCTATTTATAGAGCACTGTTATTTGTGTCGAATCAAGCAAAACTATGATATCTCTTGTATTTCTGAAAGTTAGAACCTTGTAGTAATATACTCATATAGTATTGCATTAGTCTTTTATATCATATCGGGTTAGCTCTGAACTACCATTACGAACTTCCTCAATAATTTCCCTACATTTCTCTTCTGAGAGCTTTATCTTCTTGCCAACAGCAATAAAATCAGACAGCCGGGGCCGTCCTGTGCCGTTAACAGAGGTAGCGTGTTCACCGTTATAGCCCTCAGTACAAAGAGTAAGATCGTATGCCGGAGCAAGCCGCCATTTCCAGGAATTCAAATCACTGTCTTTGACCACATAGAAACTGAAATTTTTGCAATGGTCATCCTTATTATCAGTAAGATAATTGAACAGCATTCTGCGATACATCTGCTCGACATCTTCACGACTTTGCGTTATATAGCCAGTTAGAGCAAGTAGATTTGAATAATCCATAAATGGCTCACGTAGAGAAATGCACATCAATCCTCCGGCAGTTGACGTGTGGATTCGATTACTGTTATTATCTATATCGAACCGTCGGGATGCAAAATATCTCCCGTTGATGAGACGGAAATCCGGCACTATGATACCGCATTTTCGTGCTACCTCATTATAACGTGCTTCTTGCAATCCCACATCTTTTGGATCGTATATATGACGGAATTTTACTATCCAGTGCCCTTCTGCATCTGAGAATACTGCTTTGGGTCTGGCACCTCCGCTGTTACCGCTATTATATAGAAGTAGACCCGCATCCTTATCCTGCTGTTCTTTAAGGACTTCAAGTGCAATTTCCTGAAGCCTGTCAACATCTGTCACGGCTTCCTCGCATTCAAGATTTATGGAAGGGGAATATGTTAAGCCACCCATCCCATTCTCCCCAACTAATCCGAGTCTATCCAGAGATGAGAGATCGGAATCATTTATTCCATTACGAAGTAATGCTTTATGCAGAAGATAACGCCCGTATCCATCAGGGAGGCTGTCTTCAAAAACTCCAAAATTCCCGTAAAACGGTCGCGGTTTGGCAATGAATACACCGCGCCTCAACGGCAATTCAAGCGGTGAAATGCTGAAGCCGTCGGCAAGCCACGACTTATCGTATTCAAACACGTTGAGACGATTATCGGGCGTGCGAGACAGCAAACCAACAGGTCGCCCATGAAACATAACCTTAAGTTTCTCAGTATTTTTCATCTCTTTATACGTTTAGAATAGGCTCTTATATCATTGCTTTTCTGACGTATCAGGTCAAGCTCCTTCATTGTCTCAAATTTAGGAGCACAAAATAAATCTTTTATTTCAGAAGCATAACCCAGTGCGATTGCCAGTTTAATCAGCGACTCAAACGCAATGAGACCTTTCTGTTCAAAACGTGCCAATGTTGACAACGGCACTCCCGACAGTTCTGCCATTCGCTGCCTTGTAATATTTTTCTCGACTCTGCGCTTACGAAAATTCTCAGCGACCTGCATCATAATGTCATCCACATTATCAAGGACAAAGCTATCTAATACAGATAATATATTATTACTATTACTATAATTTTCCATAATACTACCAATATCATAGCACAAAGATAACAATTAATTCTGACATTTCAATGCCTCAGAGCAATATCAGCAAGTTTTGTTCTAATAATGTAAACGCCTCAATTATAAAACCCTATATCGATGTCGCGGATGAAATCAAGGCTGCCTCCATAAAAAATTTGACAATCTCATGTAAAGTTACGAAAAAGTTGTACGAAAAATTGCACCAAAAACGGGGTGTTTCTACATTTCCAATGTTTTGCCATGTGTGTTAATATGATTGACATATCTCATGCAATTCCGTGATAATCATTTATATACAACCGTAACTTACTGATAATAAATAGAGGGGGGCGCTTCCACGACGCCCCCCTCACGATTCCACTATAAACTATATCTAACTAAACTACGTGTTTCGGGATCCTCACGGACTTGAAAACACTTTTTCCATATTGCTTTTCTTTTTTCTATAATTTTTATCTTTTTCTTATTTTATATAGTAATTTCTTTTTTAATTCCATTACTTATCTATGTGTCCGCCAAAAGCAGTTTTATTCATATTGCCGCTGCTCATATATCTTGATTTAGATTATTTGTCTAAATAATTCTTCAAGATTCAAGAGCCATAAGCTATGGTTTTCGCTTTTGTATTATGAAAACGCCTACTCCTGCCATTTGGTTCCTTATTTTTCACTGTTTAACATTAATAATATTCGTTTAACATTACCCTTCCGTTTAAAGAGCCCGTCTCATAAAAATTTACAGTAGACTCCGGGTCGTATCGTTGAGGAGATATTAAATATTTTTACTAATTTTGTTTTGAAATAATTATCCATCATTCTTTCGCAATACCAGATCAACTCAATGATTCCTATCAGTGGATAAATAGAATCCATCCCTTTGAATCCGGATCCTTGATTATGATGCAACATTTTTATGCAACAATCATCTGCAACTTATTTTGCGGATAAATTACCAATTACACCATATCCATTAGGTGTAACCGATTCCCGGGTCGTATTATTGAGTAAAGCAATAGTCCGTATATCGTCATTCAGAATGCAATTTTCGATATGGCGGGTGCAACGGAGGAGGATAAAACGCATAATAAACATTATTAAATATACTATACATCATGAATTCAACATTAAAGCGAAGCAAGTTGGCAACGCTGATAGCTCTCTCGATCATGGGAGGAGCCGGGTTGGTATTTCATCCTGCAACGATGAATGCGGCTCCGGCGGCTGAATCAGCCACAGCCCAGGCATCGGGCACAGTTACCGACTCCCAAGGGGAGCCGTTGATTGGAGCTACAGTCCTTGTGAAGGGCACAAGCGTAGGTACTTCCACCGATATTGACGGTAATTTCACAGTGAGCAATCCCTCCGGGAAACCTCTTGTAGTATCTTACGTAGGTTACAAAACTTTGGAAGTAAAATCCGGAAAAAACCTGACAATCGTTCTTGAAGATGAGACCTCTCAACTGGATGAATTGGTTGTTGTAGGTTATGGTGTGCAAAAGAAAGGCTCTCTCACGGGTGCGGTATCATCCGTAGGAGAAGGAGTTTTCCAAGATAAAGCGAGCACCACCGATCCTCTTTCCAGTCTTCAGGGACAGATCCCCGGTATGTTGGTGACACGTGGTTCTTCAGCTCCCGGTCGTGAAGGTTGGGACATGAAGATACGCGGTGAGGCATCCGTCAACAATACGAGTGCGCTCGTCATCATCGATGGCGTTCCGGGTAACATTAATGATCTCAATCCGGAAGATATTGAGAATGTTTCGGTTCTGAAAGATGCGGCCGCCTCCATCTATGGTGCACGTGCGGCAGGTGGTGTTGTTCTTGTCACCACCAAACGCGGCTCCAAGACCGGCAAAAAACCGACCGTCACTTATAGCGGAAATGTCACTTGGAAAGTATCTGATCCTCAAGTGAAATGGATGTCACTCCAGCAGTGGGCCACTTGTATAGAGGAAGTGCTCTATAACGAAGGTATTTCATCGGGCAATTTCACACCGTTCCAGAGTGTCGGGGCGATGCCCTATGCTGCGGTGTATGCCATGAAGACACGCGATCCGCAATTCATGAATACAGTTCAGAGTTATTCAGCGTTAGGAGGAAATGCGGATGCTATCTCCGATATCGGTTTTATCGATTCCGATCAATATAGCGACACTTTCGGAAACGCATTTTCTCAGTCACATTCACTTGGTGTAAGTGGTGGCACCGACAATGTCAAATACAATGTCAGCCTTGGCTATATGTATGACGGCACTCCTCTGCGTTACGACATCAAGGAGAAATCCCAACGTTTCAATGCACGTGCCAACAACGATTTCAAGATTGCGAAATGGTTTGATCTTTCCACCACGATCGCCTTTGCACGTCGCGACAACACGCGTCCGGGCAACAGCCCTTCAGGCGTGAACGGTAACCCTCCCGGTTCTCCAATCTTCACCAGCGACGGCTCACACGCATTCGGATGGCTTAACAACTATTCCGATGTTGCAGTTGCCAAATTCGGAGGCGACAGACGCGACATCTATAACGAGACAGTGGTCAATGTACGCCCCACTTTCCATATCATCAAGGGTCTTGATCTTGTCGGCACGATAGGATATACCATCAAAGATTGGACAGCCAAGGAGACCATGTATAAGAATTACATGTATTCCTGGGACAATAATAAGATTGAAACGATGATGCGCCCCACCGATAATCGTTTCACTCGCTATAATCGCAATGCCCTCTATCAGATTTATCAAGGTTATCTGAATTATCTGACTGATTTCGGCACAAACGGTGCCCACAATTTCACCGCCATGGCAGGTATGAGCTATGAGCGTGAAAGCAGCGAGTCTTCGGAATCGAAACTCCTCAACCTGACAGATAATTTCCTCCACTCTCTTCAGGCAGCCTACGATCCCTCGACTTCCAAGGTAGAGTTCAAAGACGATAAATACACCTGGGCTCTTGCCTCCTATTTCGGTCGTATCAATTACGACTATGAGGGCCGTTACCTTGTTGAATTAATCGGACGTTACGACGGTTCTTCAAAATTCGTACGCGGTAAGAAATGGAAAGGATTTTACGGTGTTTCCGGTGGTTGGAGAATAAGCCAGGAGAAATTTATGCAGCCTGCATCCGGTTGGCTCAGCGATCTGAAGATTCGTGCATCATACGGAGAGACAGGTAACCAGTCAGGCATCGGCAACTATGACTTCATCGGCAATATTTCCACCAGCGTCAATGGTTCTAACACCACAGGAGCCGGTCTTTTCGGCCCCACAGGTTCCGCATCTCCCCTTTTGACTCTCTCTCAGGCTAATGTTATCAGTCTTGACCGCACATGGGAAGTTGTCAAAAACACCAATATCGGGATTGACTTCTCTATGTTCAACGGTCGTTTCTCCGGATCTTTGGAATATTTCTGGAAGACCAACGACAATATGCTCGTTGGAGTTACTTATCCCTCAGTATTCGGAGCATCAGCGCCAAAGACCAACAGTGGTAAACTCACTGTCAACGGATGGGAAATTCAGTTGAATTGGCGTGATCGCATCGGTGAAGTTTTCTATAATGTCGGTTTCAATATTTCAGATGCGAAAAACAAGCTTGTTTCGATGCCCAATACCCTTGGTTATTCCCAGAACGGAATTACGAAATATCGTGAAGGATATGAGCTCAACTCAATGTTTGGTTTCGAGTTTGTGAAACTCATAGAGAATCAGACGGAACTCGATGCTTATCGTGCTAAGCTTGATGCTGCCGATGGACAGTCACTCGGAGTCGACACCTCAATTCTTGGAATCGGAGATGCGATGTATGCCGACCTTGACGGAGACGGAAATATCGACTATGATGACGTTAAACTTCTCGGTTCATGCAACCCGCGCTATTCATTTGCATTGAATTTAGGGGCTGAGTGGAAAGGATTTGATTTCGGAGTGATGTTCCAGGGTGTCGGTTCAAACAAAATAATCCGTAGCACCACCGCTCTCACGGTTCCCGGTAGAAATATCTATCAGATTCAGGGAGGTCAATGGTATGACAAGACCTGGGGTTACAATCCCGGAGAAGATTCCCGCATGGTCGGACAGGAAATCACATATTACAACGTAGGTGAAGACGGATCCCTCATCCCGACCACAGTCACCACTCAGGCAAGTGATTACCGCACAGGTTACAACGATCCCTATCATGCAGTTCCAAGATGGAACCGTAACACCTGCGGCTACAACTACCTTTACAGCGACGCATGGTATCGTCTCCAGAACATGGCATACTGCCGTCTGAAGAACCTTACCGT
Organism: uncultured Sangeribacter sp.; assembly: GCA_964521885.1. Classification (GTDB taxonomy): domain Bacteria; phylum Bacteroidota; class Bacteroidia; order Bacteroidales; family Muribaculaceae; genus Lepagella. The sequence continues at coordinate 41,545 of CAZFUF010000003.1, forward strand.
CGGGTATACAATTCCCCGCCACCTGACCACCAAGATCGGTATCGAAAAGGTACGCGTTTATTTCACAGGCACAGACCTCTTTACAATTAAATTCACCAAAGACCACACAGATCCGGAGAACACAAGCGAAAATCCTCTTGGAGGAACAGCCGGAGCGAGTGCATATCCTTTCTATCGCTCATTTACAATTGGTCTTAACGTAACCTTCTAATCATTCTCCGAAACAATATGAAAACAATAAAAATAATAGGCCTTTCAACCCTGGCGTTGCTCACATTCGGCTCATGTGACGACTCACTCGATTTCTACCCTGAGATCACCACCAACGAGGCCAATACAATGGATAAGCTTGAATATTATGAAGCGGAGGTCAACAACTGGTATGGCTGGTTCCCGAAATTGATGGACAACGGCAACATTCAGGGACTTGCCTCACGCGATGGAGACTGCGATTTTTCCACAGGAATGTCGGGCAACATCTCAGCTTCAAAAATGAGCCAACCTGAATCCAACGGTCGTTATAACGACTATTACGGCCACGTGAGAAGTATCAATTATCTTGAGTATTATGCTTCCAAATATTACACGGGCGACCAGAAGGATCTTGACGGTTATCGTGCTGAAGCACGTTTCTTCCGTGCTTACCAGAGCTGGCTGTTCTTCCGCGATTTCGGTCCGGGCACAATTGTAAAAGATGTTCTTGACCCCTCTGCACCCGAAGTTATGGCAAAGCGTAACACCCGTGATGAGTTCGTCGATTTCATGATTGACGATCTGCAGTGGGCAATTAATTCCGGTATGCTTCCTAAAGAAAGCACCATCCGCAATACGGCAAAAGAGGGTCGCATCACACTGGGAGCAGCCTACGCGCTTCTCGGTCACATCTGTCTTTTTGAAGGAACATGGCAGAAATATCACACTGAAATGGATGAATATCCTGCAGCTAACAATCCCACAAACGCCGGTGCGCGTGCGGAGCGGAGCAAGAAGCTTCTCGAGATTGCTAAGACTTCTCTTGAAAAAGTGATTGCAGACGACAGCTACGTTCTTTTCCACAATGATGCTCTCGGTCAGGCCTCCTATAAATATATGTTTATTCTTGAAAGCGGTGTTGCCCGCAACCCCGCCGGAGTGATGAAGAGTGCCAACCATGAGTACATCCTTTCAAACAGATTTGATAATACAACCAAGCTTGCCGGTCAGAACTGGGTTCATACTTATCGCGGTGTAGGTATGGATCGCACCTTCATAGAAAGCTTCGAGACAAAAGACGGCTCACCACTCTCCACTGACTATACCGATCCCCGTTATTGGTGTAACGACAATATGGATCCGCGTATCTCTGAAGTGGGCGTGAACTTCATGCAATATCAATGGGCATACAGTTCCAAGCGTGAAAGCTATAACGAAATAGGGACACCGACCGTCAATTCCACCATCTCCTTTGTGCCTGCAGTCAGCAAATGGAGTGTGGAGACCACATGTGGTGCCAACGATGCCTCCTACGATATACCTGTTATACGTCTCGGTGGTGTCTATCTTGATTATGCCGAGACATTGAGTGAGCTTAATGGAGGCGGTGCAATCAACGTGGCAGACAATGAGCATATCAACTTGCTCCGCAAACGTGCCCACATGCCCACCAAGACAACCTGGACACTTGCCGATATCCGTCGCGAACGTGTTTGCGAACTTTATCTCGAAGGATATCGTGTGGATGATATCCGTCGCTGGGCTCAGGGTCCCGAATTGCTTGAGAAGGATCTGCAAGGTCTTTATGTCGGCACTTCAGCGGCTGAGCGCAAAAATATCTTTGTAGCTTCTCCATGCTTCACTGTTCAAGTCAAGAGTCTCACACAGGAAATTATTGACAATTACAAGTGGATGCGTCTTGAAGATGGCAACAATTGGCTTTACGTATATTGTGATCCATCGAATCCTCCGACATACCAGCAGGCAGCCGGCAAGAAAGGTCCCGACGGCAAGACACTCTTCGTAAGTGCTGACCCGACAAAGACTCTCAACGAGAGCGCCAACATCACTTCCGACGGTTATTTCCTGATCGAGCCTAAGTCGAGCAGAAAATTTGAGAAACGCACTTATATGCTTCCCCTCCCTGTGGATCAGATGGTGCTCAATCCCAATCTCGTTCAAAATCCCTTCTGGAATTGAGAATAATTTGAAACAAAGAAACGGGAATCCATATCCGGGATTCCCGTTTCTTTGTTTTTTTCAATTTTTTTGGTAATTTTATTAGGTGTTTTGAAAATCCGGTCCGTATACTATATCAGAAAGAGGAAAGAGAACATTTATTTCCTCCGTAATTTTCTAAATCCTGAACAATTAAACAAAAACCTAAAAATAAAAAACACATGAAAAAATCTACTATTCTTCTTCTCGCTGCTCTTGCAGTGGCAGGTGGTGCAAACGCTCAGGTGCGTTGGAATCCCGAAAATTCATGGGCAACCAATAATGGTGCTGACATCCTTCCCGTAGGTGCTGACAACAAGACTGTTGTAAATAAACTCGGTAAACTCGACAATGGCAACTACCGTGCCGATATCCGTTATGCACAGACAGCTCACTTCATCGAGGATGAACCCTATCTCGTATGCCAGATCACGACAGAAGGTTGCGCATGGAACCTCAATGACTTCAAATTTGAATTCATGCTCCAACGTAAGCTTTCTGACGGTTTGAATGAGGAAGGCGCTGTTAAATGGGGTGGCAACACAGAATCAACCCATGAGAAATATCCTTCATTCTTCGGGGATAAACTCAAAGTTGTTGACCAGTATGAAGCAGACCTCTATCAGCTTCTCGGCTCAAAAGTTGTAAACGGCGACAATGAGACTATCTACACAGAAGACGTAATCGTTCTTGACCTCAACAAAGTAAAGGCAACCGATGAAGACCGCACTCCCGGCTTGCTCTTCGGTGCAGGTGACTTTGATTTACCCAACTACAATGCTTTCGTTGACATCGTACCCGCTGACGAGGATGGTATGAATGGTGTTCAGCAGCGTTCATGGTTCGGTTTCGTTTGTATCGCTCCCGGTGCAAGCGTAACGAAAGAAGATCCTGCATTCATAATCCACTACACCGGTACTGTAGCGGACAGCAGCGATGCTCTGATGGTATGTGAAGACTATGCTAACGGTGAGGGTGGTAAGGAAGTCCGCGCTGATGATCCCGATGAGGGTATCAAGGCTGTTCGCAATGAGAATGTAAATGTATACCTTAAGAATGGCAAGACTGTGATCGCAGAAGGTGCAGCGATCTACGCTTACACTGCTGACGGCAAGCTCGTGATGTCAGGAAGCAACACAATGGAACTCCCCAACGGTCTCTACCTCGTGAAGGCTGTCAAGAATGGTGTTGCCAAGACTGTTAAGGCTATCGTTCGCTAATCAGAATCTTGTGATTGACCGATTTAATCAGTCCGCCGATTATTCGGATATGATTAGATAGAGAAATAATTTCTGAGGGGAGTGTCGCTTACATAAGTCACTCCCCTTCTTTTTTATTCATACTCATAACTTATGAAAAAATTTATTAAACTGAGTATCCCTGTTCTCGCCATGCTGATGTTCACTACGTCAATAAATGCAGAACGCAAATTTGTGCATCCCGGTTGTTCCTACACTCAGGGTCAGCTCGACAGAATGAAGGCAATGGTTCAGGCAAAGGTAGAACCTTACTATACAACCTTCACCAATCTTGTTAATTCGGAGCACGCCTCACTCACACGTAAGGTATCAGACCGTGGGACACAAATCAAGGAAGGCTCTTTCAATGGCACAGTCGGCATCGACGGGCGTTGCGCACATGACCTTGCTCTCATCTGGCATATCACCGGCGACAGACGCTATGCGGACAAAGCGGTGGAATATCTCAATGCCAACAGCCATTATACCAATACCTCAGCCCGTGGCACCGGTCCTCTCGACAATGGGAAAATCAACCTGCTCATCGAGGCGGCAGAGCTGATGAGAGATTATGAAGGTTGGGCAGCAGCCGATCAGCAACGGTTTAAGGATATGCTCACTTATCCCTATTATTCCACTACTGAAGATCTTTATTCCAAATTTGCAAGCACCGATGACAGCAAGAATGGAATTACTTTCTACTGGAATATTTTTAATGGTGATTCCGGACGTTTCGGTAATCAGGGTATGTTTGGTATGCTTGCGATGCTTGCGATGGGGGTATATCTCGACAATGAGATAATCTATGACCGTGCATTGCGTTATATCTCCGGACTCCCCCACCGTTCAGACGATCTTCCATACGTTTCCGGACCTCCGGTTACAAGCACTAAGCCGACGGAGACTACGGCATATCAGAAGACTTATTCTCTCAACGGTCGTAAAAGTGAAATCGAAGATTACGGTTATGATGAACTCCTCCAATATTATTTCTACCCCAACGGTCAATGTCAGGAATCATCTCGCGACCAGGGGCATGTGCTCGCGGGGCTTCATAAATACTTTGAATTCGCCGAGATAGCATGGAACCAGGGAGATAAGTTCTATTCTTTATTCGACAACCGTCTTCTGAAGGGGGCTGAGTTCAATTACCGTTATAATCTTTCCAACTTCCTCTCTTTCCCTGATCAGCCTGAGCCATGGGAACCGGCGGGCTATACAGATAATTGGGATGAAGTGACTCTGAACAACAATATGTATCTTCAGACACGTTGCCGCAGCGGTCGTTGGGAATCCATCGCGCCTTCACCCGACGGACGCGGCTCCATCAGCAATGTCGGCTCAAGGGAGTGTGCATTCGCACATTATACCGTGCGCGCCGGGGAAAGTGATGAAGACACCAAGTGGCTCCGGAGAACACGTGAATATACAATGGAAAATTATGGCTATGAAACTTCCGGTGCTTCTCCAAACTGGTTCTATGAATGGAACGGATGGGGAACACTGACGAAAACCCTCGGCACCTGGATGGCAGGTGATCCGGTAAGCTATGTTGACGGAAAACGTGTATCAGGTATCCATATTATGCCGGGAGAAGTATCAGCTGCCGATTATGACTATTATAATATCAATGAAGACGCTGAAGGTCACACCTATCATAAGGGTGGAGCGTCCAGAGCAGCTAACTCATATCGCCCTGACGGTGCGGTATCCCTGAAACAATCTTCAGGGAAATGGGTCGTGACCGACACAAAATCGGGAGACTGGATGAACTATACTATCTCTATCCCCGTGAGTGATACATACGATGTGATGGTTACCTATCGGAGCAATGCTGAATCTACACTCGCTGCAGCTGCTGACGGCTCTGAAAAAGTTTCCGCCAAACTTCCTAAGTCGGATAATTTCACCGAGGCAAAAGTGGGAACGATCTCTATCCCCTCCGGAGCATCCGTACTTAGGCTCTATGTGGATCAGGCTGCCGATGGTCTTGAAATCTCATCAATCCGCGTTGCTTATAACTCTCAGGAAGAAGAGAGTATAACCCTGACGGGTATTCTCCACAATCGCGCCAAGGAAGCAGAATGCGATTGGGAAATCAAAGGTACCCTCCCTACGGATATTAACCTTGTCCGCAGTGAAGATGAGGATTTCAACCATGCGGTTGTAATCTCTTCCAACAATACTTTCGGTCATTACGTTGACAATTCAATCGAAATGACAGTGCCGGCATACACTTATTGGGTTACATATAGATCCGGAAATCAGACAAAAGTAAGTGATGCTGTAACCATTAAATGGGGGGAACTGATCGATACATTTGAAGATAGTGAAATATCCGAATGGGCTGTAATGGTCAATAACGGATCGGGAGAATACAGTAATTCCGCATATAACGTAACACTTAGCGAAAAGGGGGAATCCCGCATGAGCCGCGCATGGTCATTCCCTTTTCATTCGGGTAACTTCCCTATCCTTGCTATCCGTGTTCAGCGTCCAGAGGGTGTGACTATGGCAATCTATTCAGGTACAAATTCATGGAATAACGGTTACGACACCTTCAACGGCAAAGTTGGGGATGATATATACTATTATGATCTTGCCACAGGTGCATTCCAAAATAACAAAGGAGCAACAGTGACAGCATTTCCAACCGATAAGGCAGTTTCCGTACCGTTGCAGATACGCATGGCCGGTCCCTCCGGGGCAACCCCGGTATCATATAAATGGATCCGCACTTTCTCCAACCTTGAGGAACTGAATGAATTTGCCAAGAATGAGCAAGCCGGAATCGAAACAGTATCCGCTACAATTGAAACCGGAAGAATCTATAACCTTATGGGAGTTGACTGCGGAGAAGATTCAACCCGCCTCCCAAAAGGTATCTACATCCTCAACGGCAAAAAAATAGCTATTCGCTAACGCATAAGTGCATTAACGATCGGTCGTAAGACCGACAATACATCAATCTCACTTCCGGTCGGTTCTGCCGATCGGAAGTGCTACTTTTATATATATATTCCCCGGCTGCGGATTGGTGACGCGAAGTCCGGAAAAGTCGTAATAAACTATTTCAGCTTCCTCATCTTCCGGGTTTATTGAAATTCCGGAATCCCCCTTTGCATATTCAGGGAGGGGAGCCGCTTCTGTTGCATCACGCTCCGGCTCAGGTATCTTTTCAACTTTACCGAAGTCACCGAAACTACCTTTGAGCCAATTTATCTTATCATTGATATGTGACAACGCGGCATCTTTCCTTGACTTTATATCCGAGTTATCCGCAATCGGAAACATCAAGACCGGTCCGTTTTTCCACCGTTCAAAATCACAGCGCGCAGCCGTCTCTATATGAGAGATATACTCTTCCACATCATCCTTAAATCCATCCATCCGTGATGTCATCAACCATAACCATGTTTCGCGCACCTTATTATTGAATTTTTCATTGACGCGCATTGAAGGGATCCAAGTGTTTCCGAAAGGGGAATGATTATAAAAATAATCGGATCGGCTTCCGTTGAAAGCACATCCGCAGTCCCACAGCGGTGAGAAATGCCACTTCTCCCCCTCTCCGTGATCTCTGAACAGGAATGTAGATCCGTGGTAGGCCTCGGCATGAGATATTATCTCCTCCACGAGATAATAACGCGCTGCATCATCAAGATCAAGGTATTTCCACACCTCATCATTATTAGTGCCTATATATGAATTCATTACTCCGAATTGATCAGAGACAAACCGTTTCTGGAGATCCGAATACTCCTCTGGAGTATCCCACGTGATGCGCAAAAGATCGGTATACCCACCCACGAAAGACTCCTCTTCCATTCTTATCTGATTATCCTCATCATAATTGTCAAGTTCAACGAGATAACCACCCGACACTAATCGCGGATCGCTGATATTGTCGTCAAGCCCGGTGATATTGATACGCTCTTTCTCTATCCTTATTGACTCAGTAAGGAAGTATAATCCTCTGTAATCACCATTGATCACTACCTCCACCGGTTGTTGCGAAGGTGTCCACGGCAACCCGATCCTTTTGCCGAGATTGAAGCCTATAAAGTTACGCAGATAGCCGTAAGTATCATCCGCATGAGCAAGCAATGCGAAATGTTTGCTGTTGGACATCCCGAGCAACTTCTGCTTCTTATCCAACTTTAACTTAAAAGGTTTCTTGGCGAAACCGGTACGTGTAAAATTCCCCCTTGCCTTAATCTGCAGAGGTAATGGCTCCTCTTTCGAGCCTATACTTTCCGCTCCGAGCTTTTCCATCCATTCGCAACCGTTGAGATCGAGCCAATACTCACCTGAGAAATAATTTTTATGAGAGAGATACGGGTCGATCACTTCATTGTCGAAGGTATCGGTTTCACCCTTATAGACATTTATATATAGCACGGGGAGTGTATTCGACAATCCGGTGGAGAGAGGTATGTCAGACAAAGCCGGAGCCTTATGCCCGTTCGCATCAATCATGATGGATGTTTTACCTCTGAAATTACCGGGGGCGGTTTCGATGGTGAAGGTAATCGTGACATCTTTCAACCCGACACCTCTGAGATTAGCTCCGTCAGGAACCCCATAGAATGATACAGCATCAGATATATCCATTTTGTAATCTGCTCCGAAATTATATTCCCATTCCGTTCCGGAGATCTTAAATTGACCGTCAAGAGAGGGGATGGTCAGCGAATAGGTATTCCCTTCACGATTAAAACGGTAATATTCATCCACCCGATTCCAAGCCGGGTTTGTCATCTCCCCGCGTAGATAAAATACGGGATACCCCTCTTTATCGAGCATATCTCCCGCCACTGCCGGGGCGTTAAAAAGTAGTAGTGACAGGCCAATAGTAGCAAAAAATTTCTTTAAAGACATAATAGCACCTGAATATACATATAACCTAAATATACATATATAAGTAACGCGGAATAGCGCGATAAATTATCACCCTCGTCATCTGCTGAACTGATGACGAGGGTGAGAGAGTATTCAATAGCAGGATCTCCAATATCCTGCAACGTTGCCACGAAATTGCAAGCAATATTACTTGCCGAACAGGGTTTTGGAGGTAGTGCCATCGGGGTTGACCCGGATATTTAGCTCACCGGGAGTCGGAGTCTTCACCTCGATTCCTCTCAGGTCAAACCATCTTGCGCCTTCTTCATCGCCATTTATCATCTCAATCCCTGAGACGGTGCTGATAAATGTCAGGGTCAAAGCTTCGTTATAATCTCCGTTAGGCTTCAGGAAGGTAGCTGCGGGGATTGTAAGCGTATAACTCTTCTCGAATTCAAATTCAATCTCTGTCGGATTACCGTTTTTGTCAAGCGGACGGAGAGTTACCTGAGCCGTGCCGTCACCGTCGATACTCCATCCTGCCACAGGTTCGGAGAATGTGATTTGAGACAACACTGTCCGGTCAGCAGTCACCTCTGAATCGAAAGTCAGAGATACACTTGCGAATTTTTGCATACCTGAATTGTCGGCAGGATCAGTGCTGACCACTCCGAAACTCTTGGGAGGAACCGTGTAAACTGAATATAGACCTACGATTTCACTGGGGTCTGATCCGAGATACATGACGGTGCCGAGAGAGGTAGCCTTACCGTTCTCAGGATTAATCTCGTGGAGATTACCGCTGACGTATGCATTGGTCTGTGCCCAGAAGAGTCTTTCAGTGTTATGGTCGAATGCCATAGACTGGAGATAGGCGGCATTGCCGGCTCCCGTATTTCCGATGAGTGTAGTTTTTCCGGTCGACGGATCAATACTATAGAAATTACCGCTCTCATCTATGGAATAAAGTTTACCATCGAGTGAACAAGCGAGCGCTCTCATCACATTTTCGAGAAGAACCTCAGGAGTGGCTACACCGGTGGCAATATCCACAGTGCCGAGTGCCACTCTCTCATAGTCTGTCATAATGCAATACATCGTGTCAGAAGAGTAGTCGTATGCCATATCCAGCACATAGCTATCCGTATTCGACAGAGCACGTTCCACAACCCAGTTGGAAAGATCTATTTCCACAAATTCTCTCGGCTCACCCCACCATGTGGCGGTATAACCGTAGAACTTACCGTTAATTGCCTCACCCGAGATAATGAGAGCGTCATTTGGTGTGACTTCGACTTTATAAGTGGCGCCTTCAGGATTATTGGAACCGAAATCCATAAATCCTGCCGTGCCGTATGCATCCCAACGATATCCGCTGAGATTGATATTGTCAAAATTGGGAAGCTCGAGTGTCAAGGCATTGTTCGCGTCAGATTCGTCACCTTCGAGAGCTGTAGCAGCTACAATAACATTCAGACCATGTATAAGAGTCACTTCTCCGAGAGTCACTTCTGCTGATTCCCCTTTGTTGAGGGTAGCATCATAGGTAACCTTTACAGGATCACCTCCGTTAATGGTCAATTCCACGGGGATATCGCTTGCGGGAAGCTCACCGAAATTCTCTATCTTGACAATAACGTTCACATTGTCGCGGCTTTCCACACTCTTCACCGGAGATATGAATGACGTTACCGCCACATCCTTATTAACCGCTCGTGAGATATTATCTGAAAGCGCTTTTACTGATTCTCCCACTTTGTTATAAACTGCAGATACACCATAGACATACTTTCCGGCAACTCCTGTTGACCAGTCTGCATCCGTATATGACAGCTCAGAGATGGGTGAGGGAGTGAGCTTTGTCCATTCGGTTTCACCGTCTGAGGCAATCACACCGCGGAATACATTATAATTACACTTCGGAGCATCGGGATTCGGAACGATATCAACATCTGTGCCGGGCACTTTGCAATAAGCCTCGATACACCATGCGGAGTAACCGTTACCGCTATATGGGCTGTCACCCCATTTGACGTTATTTCCGCCATCTATAGAGGAGGATGCCGCTGTGCCGAACGGATATGAAGACGCATTCTTGGCTTCTACACCGATCATATAGGAATCTCCGGGTTTGATTTCCGCAGGATTATCGAATTTCACAGTAATCCACGAGCCCTCTGCTGTGATTGACTCAGCCGGGATCGGTTGGGAAGCGACTTCGATCGGTTTGGTTTTAGTACCTTTCCACACTTTTGCGGTGAAAACCCCTTTATCGGCTTTGATATAGACTCTTTCGCTATCAACGACGAGACCGACCATCTTCTGTTTCTCAAGTTCCTGAGTCGAGAAATGGTGAGCCACATTGTAGACTGTGCTGTAGTAGTCACCGCTATCTGATTTCACGGTTGAGACATCACCGATGGACTTCATTCCTGCCTCGGAATCACGTTCAGTCGGATCATTCCATGACAGGTTGGCTTTAGAGCCGTCTTCACTGATGATCGCCTCCACATTCCATGCAGGAATCAGTGCGCGGTCAAGCACTATGGGCTGATATTCCTTATTACCATCCTCGGTATATTTGAAGTCAGCGGTGTAGAGGTCATAAAGGGGATATTTCACTGTCAAAGTGTAGTCTTTCCCTACATAGATTCCGTCTATCGACCAAGTGCCGTCTTCAGCTATAACTCCATTCAGATTCTCGTATCCTGAGATAACTATTTCTCCACCGGCTGCATTCATACCTGTATCTTTGGTAGTCACTTTTCCCGAGAGGGTAAAGAATGCGTGTCTTGATATCACGGCGTTTGCTACAGCTGCCTCCCCTTCGGTGAGGGTGACATTGATCGAGGCATCCTCATAACCCACTTTGGTAAGAGTCAAAGAGGTTACGTTTACAGGAATATATTTGAAAGAATACTGACCTTCGGCATCTGTGAAGGCAGCAAGGCCCTCATACCCGTCAGCCGCTACCTTCACACCCTCCACGGGAGTATTGTCAGCACCTGTGGTGATCTTACCCGATAGTGAAGTCACACCCTTCGCTGTCATGATGAAGCGGGTGGAAGGAAGCTCATTGACGTGCTTGTCGCTATAAGTGCTGTGTGGGAGATCGGCTATATTGATAGGATCGTAAGCAGTGGTCGTGAAGGAACGATTCTGCTTATCGGTCTTGACTGAAAGGAAACGGTCGGAATAACCACCGGAGGGAGCCCCATCCTTTATGAATGTCATGACCAGATTTCCACCCTTGTAACTATATGCTCTATCCAGTTGAATCACAACATCATTGGCACCGCTCCGGACTGTATAAATGCCTTGATAAACTTTGTCTGACTCAGCCACGGGTGCCCAGTCATTTAGTTCGGTGAGCGTTGTGGGGGTGAGATAAATCATCCCTTTTATCTCCATAGGGGAGTCTGTGCCGTGGAAAGCCTTGAGCACAATTTCAGATATATCACCGGTAAAGAAATTGAAATCTTCCGGGAAATAGATGATCTGGGAAACGGAATATTTTGAACTCAGATCCACCGGCAGACGCGCAAGCGAATTATCTCTTTCCGCAGTCTGGGCTATCCGGACATCCATCTTCGATGGATCGGCGACGTAAGCACCTGCCTTATAATCGATCGCGGATTCTCCTCCCCCGGTGACAGCTGTGACATAATATTCATTGAAACCCTGAGCGGGATTTTCATCCACGTAACGGCAGTCAGCAATCTCTGAAGCTATCAGCGAGCCGCCGCGATATACTTTATAGGTCATAGCAGCGGTATTTAAGTAACCGTTGTTGACACCCTTGGTCGGAGCTGTCCATGTCAGAACAATGTTACCCTCCGAATCTGTTATCGCAGTTGTTTCACTGACTGCCTTGGCAATATCCTCGCCAAGGTAAACGGAGCGTTTAGCGGTCGGGGCGCCTTCACCTTCGCTGTTTTTGGCAGCGATACAATAGATATGCGTACCATCGGTGGTGGTGTCTATATATGAGTCAGAAGCACCCGGAGTACGGTCGGTAAGCTCAATCAGCTGAACTCCATCGCGGTAGATCACGATAGAGAGGTCGGTAAGCGCCACCCCTGCCGCTGTCTGAGAAGGATTGGTCCATGTCAGCGTAATCTCCTTTTTACCATCGGTGGCAGCCTTAGCGCTTTGGAATGTTGGCTGTTTCGGTCCGTTCTGATTATAGACGAAGAAATTGTCGATACTCAGTCCGTAGGTATTCTTAGATTTATGGCGGATAGCCAGTCGTATCTTCTTGCCGTTATATTTTGCAAGGGACTGACGCTTTGAACTCCATTGAATATCGTCTTCATAACCATTGTCGGCGGTAGATGACCAAAGTTCAGTGAAGTCCGCGGGCGCTGAGCCGCTCTCACTGACGAGAAGCGCGATACGCTCGGTTTGCTCCAGATCTTGGGCGGCATAGACAAACTCTGCCACAAACTGATCATTAGTCACATCAATCTCCGGAGAGATCAGCCAGTTGTCTTGCTCTCCATACGTTTGGCTGTAAGCACCCGGTTCACGACAATAGGATATAGCAAGCTGTTTGCTACCGCTATAGTGGGTGACGTAAGACGTGCCTGACTGGAGTTGCCAGCAGTGACCATCACCGTCATTGTCGACCACGAGCCAACCTTGAGGAGGAAATACATTCCCCTCAAAGTCCTGACTTACCACTATTGACTGTGCACTGACCAAAGTGGCAGGCAACAGACAAAGCGCAGTCAAAATAATTCGAAAAAGTTTATCCATATTATTATATTTAGTCGGGCTCAACCCGAAGTTAATTTCCTATAAGTTTATACACCACAAGCTTATATACCGGAAGTTTATGTCTCAGTTGTATATATCCTCCAAAAATTTATATTCCCTAAGAGTTTATACCGGGGACTAGTCAATAACCGTAGGCAGAAACGATCCTGTCGGAAAACCGGATTCCACTCAGGCTGTGGAAAGTTTGAGACACTCGCGCCAACCGTCAGGAAGGATACCCGTCGGAATCCGGACGAATCCGGATTTCCAGGGGAAGGTCAGAAAATTTACACCCAACTCATATCTTCCTAACTCTGAATAAGGAACCACTATTTCCCCCACGAGTTCATATTCAATTTCCCTCTTTCCTTCATCGATTGCCAATTCCTCTTTACCTGCTCCCGGTTCAATATCAAATTCCGTTTCTTCAATATTATTTCTCACTTCTCTGAATGTTTCAATAAGTAGCCCATCCTGTTCAAATAAAACGGTATGTGGAAGAATATTGATATAGCATTCCTTTTTTAAGCCTTTTGAGAAATAGAGTAAAGCAGCGATTCCGGGGGTCACGATGAAAAGTATCATCAAAGCCACGATGAGCCATCGGAGATCAACCAGGATGGAAGCGATAATTCCTGCCACTACAAGCAAAGCGGCAGCCAAGCCCCAGCCACGTCCGTAACGCGACATCATGATGAGGAAAAACTCCCCGCGGCTTATCCTGAATATTTGCATAATTCTGATGATTTTTTATGTGATATATGGTTCTTATCTTTTGTGATATATGTGTCATATGTGATATATGTTTTGACTGCGACATAAGATACATAAATCACATAAGATACATAAATCACATAAATCACATAAGATACATAAATCACATAAGATACATAGATCACATAATTCTAATCGGATCTTCGAGAATTTCGCTTGGTGCGGACTTTACGGTAGGTTTCGAGATTCTGAGGAGGCAGGATCTGGAGATAGCCCGTTCCCTCCCTGTTAATAAGTTTGTGCATATCAATATACTTGTCACCGTTCCCTTTTCGCATCGGGAAGACTTCGGAACGTCTTGCCTTCACGAGATCGCATTGCGGGGAATGCCCGTTTTCTCCTATACCGCGCAGGGATTCTTCAACACCATCAGGTGCGCACCACACGGGTTGAATCTCCGCACAAGGAGGGTAACCGATCCCGGTCCACATTATATACTCATCGCGTAGCTCTCCGGGCTTGATACTTTCTATATCCTCTCTCGGCACGCACCCCTCGATAACAATAGTTGCAGTAGATTTATAACGCGGAATAAAATCCTGATCTATCACCCATCGGTCTTCCCCATCGGTGAAATCCCGCTTCAACATATCGTGATAGAAAGATCGGCTTAAAGTCTCGGTGAAGAGCTCAGGAGTGACTTGTTTTTGTTCGATATAAGGCTTCAGCAGATATTCCGCATTCGCCTCTCTGACAAAACCATACCCCTCGTTTTTTCTGCCGGAATGGCTGTAGTTGGTGCGAACGATTACACCTCCGGGAGCATCCTGAAGATTATATCTGACGAAAGAATGATTGTTTGTCTCAAAGAAAGCGCCATCTCCTGAAGCATCGATAGCAGCGAAATTAGCTTCCACACCCATCGGACGGGGAAGAGTCTCGAGGAGTTTTGCGAAGTCATTGACTGTGCGGCAATTTTTCAATGCAAGGGTCATTACAAACCCCTCCTTATCCATCTTCTTCTGACTGACGTTATCATCCTTTATATTATAGGAAGCGGTATTCATCACGGCGAATCCGACCTCGTTCATACCCGTCCAAGCCTCCTGCAACAGATGATCGTTGGCATTAAAGAGAGCAACATAGCCGAAGCAACCCTCTGTAGGCGCCACATATTCCACCTTGTTGTCAGTGGTGGAAGTATCGCGATGCTTCCAGAGCATCGGGCGTCCGTAAGGACTCGCCTCAGCGCTCACAATCGCCGAAGTGCAAGCATCCGCATCCACTGCGAACATCAATACTGACAGGATATGAATAAAGAAATATGATAAAAATTTATAGTTCATTAAATAAAAAATGGCAATATGTAAATGCGAAAATAAAAATTATTTACGAAATTTGCAAACCCCTCCCTTACATAAAACCCATAAGAAACATAAATCACATAAGAAACATAAATCACATAAGAAACATAAATCACATAAGAAACATAAATCACATAAGAAACATAAGAAACATAAGAAACATAAAAACCCATCAACCCCACTATGAACTTACCCAATGACCCCGTCATGCTTATGAGCATGATAAATATGAAATTACGCGATGGCGACTACGAATCTCTCGCAGATCTCTGCGCATCGCTTTCGATAGATGAAACCGAACTCAGACAAAAACTCTCTGCCGCCGGCTTCGACTATATCCCCGCAATCCGCCAGTTCCGCTGATTGCACTCAGATCCCGGGCGATTGGCGCGCGTTGATCCCTACCCCGAAGAGAGCGTAGTCATAGATACATGGATCATCGGGGCGAAACTCACGCATGACGGAAGTCAGCTGATTGACCGTCTCGCGGTCGTTGGCTTTGCGCGTGATGATTCCGAGTTCGCGTGCGGTGTTACCTACATGCACATCCAACGGGATATATAGTTTCGATTTCGGGATTGATTTCCATACACCCATATCGACGATACCATCATCTCTCACAAGCCAGCGGAGAGCCATGTTTACTCGCTTCAGCGCTGTGGTTTTCAGATTCTGCGGCAGACTCCTTGAATCGCGTACTCCTCCGTTTGCATCCGCCATAATTTTATTGATACCCTTCACAAGCTCCCATGCTGGGGCTTCCATATCTCCTACCCGCAACGAAGCGGCAAAAGCATCCAGACTGTCATGATGACGGTAAATCTCACGTAGCCCACGAAGGAAATGTTGGAAATTACGCGCAAAGAAAGTGCGATGGATATTAAGGGAGGGATCAAGAGACTCATATGCCTCATCCATAACATATTGGTAAGGGTTATCACCCATTATATTCAGCATCTTCTCCACATCGCGACATATCATCTTTCGATTGCCCCAGGCTATGATTGCGGAGAGGAATGCTACTATTTCGATATCGCGAAGATCCTCAAATCGGCGTGGGAACTGCACCGGATCATCCTTGATAAACTCAGGGCTATTGATCCTCAAAACCTCTTCATCCAAAAAATCTTTCAACTCACTTTTCTTCATAGCCTGCTTTATAATTCATGATTCTTGATTCTTGATTAGTGATTCACGATTCATAATTCACTATTACTTATTCACTATTAGTTATTTTTGGATAAAAATAACCCAATACCATATAAACGGAAACGCGCCCGGGATTATTACCCGAGGCGCGAAGCCATTTCTATAGCGCAGCCATACGTAAGAAGCTAAGCTCTTTCCGACCATGTGGCTGTGTGCTGATACCGTGAAGTAGTGCGCAAGTCACACAGCTGTTTCCGCACGCGGCTATGCCACGCTGCTTCCTTATCTCACGATAACTTTGCGCGTGCCAACTATATACATTCCTGCCGGAAGTCCCACGAGAGCATTCTCACTCTCCACGTTGCGACGGATGACGCGCCCTGCGAAATCAATGACATTCACCTTCCCGCAGACTTCAGTCGCAACCTTCTTGACACCGGTAGCCTTATCTGTAGTCAGATAGAGGTGCTGACCATCCTTAGAATAGAGGAAATAGTGCTGGTTTTCGAGAGGATAAAGCTCATCGTCATAGGGTGATGCTTTCTTCTTGGCTGACATCAGGAAGACACCCTGATCATCATCAGCCGAAGGTTCATCAGCCGAAGGATTATCGCCTGCAGGCTCAGCCGGTTCCGGACGACGGTTGGTGATACGGAATCTTGACCCATGAACGCAATTGGAGACAATCAGCTGATCCTCTTCAAGACCTGCGACATCTTCGTAAGTGATATAGATGAAATTATCAGTGTGATCGATTCCATCTTCAATTGCGGTAATCGTCTGCTTTGCATCAGCACAATAGATAGCGAAATTGTTGTTGCCGCTGATGTTCAATTTAGCTCCGCTCTGAAGATGAACGTAATTGTTGGTGCAATCCTCGATATGAACATTTATCAGGCTTAATCCTCTGCTGTTACCCTTAACGTCGATGAGATAGGTATCGGTCTTGCTATTAATTATTTTAACATTCTTGAGGATCAGCGATGCGCTTGAGCTTGCTTCAATCTCAGACTTGTTATTTCCTTCAAAGTTGCAGTCTAACACGAGATCTTCCAATGTCAGGCTTGCACCGCTACCAACAGCGAGAAAGAGGGAATTTCCGAATGTACTCTTCAGGACCTCATTACCTGTCTCACCTTTAATGACAAGATTCTTTGCAGGCATAAGTCTTTTAGTCACATCGCAATCATGAGTCAGAATCAGAGTGTTATCAGAATCAGTGCACGCAGCCACCGCCTCTTCAAAAGTAGAATAAGATTGACCAGTGCTCTCATTTTTGATTACAGGGATAAAGGAACCAATCACGACATCACCACCGTTATCAGTGAAATTATACCCCTCTGGTGCATTGGCGAATATGAAGTTTTCAGCGGTACCTCCTTCAGCAATATTTCTTCCGGTGGATATTTTGGTAGGATCAAGGAAGATCGTACAAATGCCGGTGAAATTATCAGCTTTGATTTTATATGTACTCTCAATATAAAGAGAGAATTTACCGGATCCTGAGACAGTGAGCCTATTATCTGCTCCTACCAAGAAATCACCTCTTCCTTCAGGAACAGTACAGTTCTCAGTCTCCACATTCTTCAGAATATGGTTACCCTTCAATTTAACAAGTCCGGTTCCATTCGTTGTCTTACAATTAACGAATTTAACATTAGTCAAATTAAGTGTTTCCTTATCGGTGGCTGCTTCCAACGTAATCTTGTCGGTATTCACATTATTTCCATCAAATATGATATTCTCAAAAGAAAGATTACCACTATTATTAACAAGGAACAGCATATTATTGGTAAAACCGATTGCTCGGTAAATTTTTACCTCCTTGTTTTCCTCACCTTTTATAGTAAGTTTCTTTTGAATAGTGATTCGGTTGCCGCTGATGGTCTGGTCTCCAGTAAGGGTGATTGTAGAGCCGGCTGCAGCGGCATTTACGGCGGCCTCGAGAGAATCGTAGCCGGTTTCACCGATAAAGACAGTTTGCTCGGCATAGATAGCCGATACGCCAAGAAGCGCTCCGACTAAAAGTGTAAACAGTTTTTTCATAGTTATATCTATTTTAAATTATACTCTTCCGGTATTCTTAAGTATGATACGGATAAGTCGCGCCGGACACCTAATCCAACGATAAAAAACATTAAACCTCCATCCAAAAAAAAATTTGGAAGAAGGTTTAAAATGCAGTATAAAAAATCGGCTGCATTCGTTGGAATACAGCCGATTTTTCTATTTCAAGTCCATTTCACAACATTATATTATGGACTATTGGATTCGATTATTTAATCGATGATCATTTGTTTTTAATCACTTTCACAGATTTCTTATCGGCACGGAGGATATAGATGCCGGGAGCAACATCGCGGAGTGCCTTGGCGGCTACCACATTACTCTTGATCATGACACCCTGCATGTCATAAACATCTACAAGTACTGTACCTTCCATGATAGCCTCGACACTTGTCGCTACGTCTTTCGGCTCGGTGATGAGCAGATAGTCGGGTGTTGCATCGCCAACATAGCTCTTCGGGATGAAGGCGTGAAGCGAGCTTACTGTGTCAGGTGTATTTTCAGTAACTTTACCAAAGGCGTTACCATCGGAGATCAGCATGTAGTCGCCTTCAGAAACTTTCAGCTCAGTATATGTACCGGTCAGTACACCGTTCTCAGCAGGTACTTCATTCTCACCACGTTTTCCGGTGAATGTGTAAACCTTGCCTGCTGCTTTTCGGGGTACACCTAACCATGTAGTCTGATCTTCGTTACCCGCAGTATCATCATCGGTTACTTCTACTGGTGTTTCTTCAGCTTTCACCATCATGATGTATGCTCTGTTGGCTTCGAGTGTACCGGTCTCAACCTTGGTAAGCTCCTGATATGTCTTATTCATTTCCTCAGGCATATCTTTTACACCGGTTGCGTTATCGGAGATGGTATAAGCCACGAGGTCATCCGGCACAGGAGCATCAAACGGGAGAATGATTGTACCGCAATCTTCACCATCCATTGTCCACTCAACAGTATAGTCCGGTTCGTTGACATATAGGCTTGGAGCAAGATCATTCGTACCATTCAATGTGCTGTTATCAATATAAGCGTGGTAGCGCGGAAGTGGTGTGCGCTCTGTCACTGCCTCGAACTTATATCCATTCTCTGCATCACCTGTGAGGATACGGTCACCGGAAACAAGGCTATTCTTAGTATATTGACCGTTTTCATCATAACCCATGTTGTCATCGCGCGATACGATCACACCGGTCATCAGGCCTTCGAGTTTATATGATTCCTCAGAATTCTTGGCGACACCTGCAAACTGATAATGGTTGGCATCGGTGTTCTCATCTGCCTTAGCCATCACACGCTTCCTCGAAGCCTGCGGTGCGTTGGCAATGCGCTCGATCAGGTAAGGAGTATTGGCGGTAAGTTTAACTTTCTGCACGGTGTTTCCTTCCTCATCCGTGACATCCATCATATCGCCCACTTCTGTCATATTGAGCATCTGATATTTATCACCGTCTGTTTCACCGAGTACCACACTCTTCAATTCTGTTGAAGCATCGAAGAGACGATAAGCCTTAAGACCATCCGGGAGTGGAGCATCAAACGGAAGGATCAATGTGCCGTAATCTTCTGTTTCCATTTCCCAGTCAAGATACTGAGTCGGTTCATGGAAGTAGAAACCGGTGACAAGACTACCATTTTCAATGAGATCTTTTTCTGGAAGATCTATGAATGCATGATAAGCGGGCACTGTTTCATGAGCAACACCGTTGTCATCCGCATGATCATGGAGCACGAAACCTACATTATCCTCAACCTGTACGAAGTGATGTTGCTTTTCTACAGCGGGAATTTCAACGAGAGTACCCGTCAGGAGGTTCCCTTTCGGAGAGATAACGTCTTCAGAAGTCTTCTCTGTGTATCCGGAGAACTTGTACATTCTTGATGAATTTTCATCCCCTTCACCTTCAGCTGCTTTGGCACGTACCTTATTAGCGGTTACTTCAGCCTGAGGTGCTACATTCTTAAGTACGTAAGGCACGTTGGCTATCATACCGTTGTGAGGACCATCCCATGTAAGCATTCTATATGTGTTAAGTTCCGGGTCAGCCGGAGTCTCGTTGCTCGATTTGGTTCCCATCTTGATGGTGTAAGCCTCAAGATTCTTCTCATCAAGGGTAGCCTTGCTAACAGCGAACGGAAGCATGATTGTGCCGTGGGTATCTGATTCCATCTCCCAGTCAACCTCCATATAACGGCTATCAAGTGTCAGACGGAAATGATCGACTTTATACCAGGAACCCTCTGCGTCATCAGCAAAACTTGCTTCAGTGATAGATCCTGCATTGATAAGTGTAGTAGGATAAACACCGATCTTCACGTCTTGATGTCCTAACTCTTCTGGCACCTCGAATGTGAACGAGTAATCTGTGAATTCACCATTGCCCTTATCAATCACAAATATATCAGAGTGTTGTTCATTAGCACCGAGGAAGAACTTGGCATCCGGGTCGGAAGCAATCTTAACAGTCAAGGTGTAGCGACCTGCAGGTACATTAGGAATAACCTGATATACCGGGTGAGCGTTTCCGGGCCATTTATAAGCATTGAACAGGTACTGACCATCTGTGCCGTTAGTACCGTATGTCGGAGTACCCGGAGTACCGATTGTTACCTGAGCATCTGCGGAGGGATCCATAGCGCAAGTCCAACCTGTGAGGTCACCAAGCTCGAATGAATTGTTAGTTATGGCACCACTCATATCTGCGCCGGTCTCTGTCTGTGAGAAGATAAGGTCGCGCAGACGCTGGAAGAGTTCATTGATTTCAGCGATACCGCTACCACCTTCAAGCGGGTCAATTGTGCCGTCACCACTACCTACTTCATGACCGTCAGCAAGGTGTCTGTCCATCAAATCCTGGTAATCGGATGGATCCCATTGTTTTGCATAGTATTCGGGAAGCTCGGAAGCAACACTATTAGCTTCGTTGATGGCATTTTGTAAGCGCTCGTAGAAGAAGCAAATTTGAGCATCCCCCTTGCGGATGAGTTTGAAGTTATCAACTTTGTAGAAACGCCCTCCATAATCGCTCCATGAGCCATCTTGGTTGCAGCCTCCGGCGCGTATTGTGATTGAAGGCGTACCCTCTCCCACTTCAAATTCCAACGTTTGCACACTACCAACTTTTTCATCACCGGAAAGTTGGAAAGCCTTACGCTGAGAAGCAAGACCTTCTTGTCCCATAATCTCAAGGAATACCCACTCGTTTGCCCAATTGGCAAACGTAGCCTGGAGTACATAGTGTCCGGCAGGTAGATTGTTAATCTTTTGAGAAATGATAGTTGCTGCACCGTCATCCCAGGAATTGAACACGTATTTGCCATCGCAACCGGACATTGTATAGGTACTATTGCTGTTTTCCCTAACTCCGGTATCGCTGGTTGTTGCAAGAACATCCCATCCGTATGTATTACCCCACTCGAAACTCGGGTTTGCCACGGCGTAGGTATAATCTTTTTCAGTGTTGGGCACATCGGCAAAAAGACGTTCGCGGAGCAGGTCGTAAACCTCCTCAAATTCCTTTTTACCATCACCTTTCAACGTGAAGTTATCAATCATCGACTGATACCTTGAAATAGCATTGATCCAAGCTGTATCATATTGATTCATGGCTTTGATTCGCGTAGTGGTCTCGTTGATAGCCAACTGAAGCATTTCCATACCTGTAATAGTTTCAGCATCTCCAATACGTCTTAGGCGGAAGTTGTCAGCTTTATACCAGCTGCTGTTAGCTGAATAGTCAAGATTAGTGCCGTTAGCACCGACTACTCCGATCTTACTATTCTTGCTTGTATGCATGAAATTCACCTTCACGGGAACAAGAGTATTTGCTCCTGAACAGGTAACCATCTGCTTAAACTGAGTAGTTCCGTTATCTGCAAAGAGATATACGTTTTTACCCTCATCGGAAGCAACCATTGCCGTCAGTTCATAAATACCCGGTGTCAATCCAACCTCCTGAGCCAAGGCATATCCACCTATTCCATCCCAAGCCCAGGTATTGTAGATATATTCCCCATCAGGATTATTTATCAATTTATTACCATCTGAAGCGAGCCAGACACCGCTATCCTGGGCATAAGTAGAGGGATAGCTCCAACCGAAAGGATAACTTCCATCAATGTTATATTTGCTATCTTTATAATTAGGATAAAGCTCAAAGCTCGGGTTAAGCAATACGTTGGTGTAATCAGCGGGGATCTCTTCGTTTTTCAACGTAGCTTCAGCAAGTGTGTTATAAGCCTGCTTTACTTCACTCCAGCCATCACCCTGAATGTCACGATCATCAACGCGAGACTGTAAGCCGGTGAGATTTACAAAGGTACCTTCCTCTGAAGCTTTTCTGTAAGCATCATCAATAGCAGCTTGCACACGCTCATAGAGACGATCGTCAACTTTACCTTCCAATCCCAAGCAGGTAATCTTGAAGTTACCGTAGTATGCTTTAGTCTTAGTTGAGGTATGCGTTTTATTTATAAAGATTACAATCTTGTTAGCATAATCTCCTTCGTTTGTTATTTTTAAAGTTACATCATGAGTATAACTACCATTTAGCATGTTTGCCAAAATAGTATCATCGGCCGGTTCTGCAGCAGCATTTTCATCAAGTCCTGCAGTTGTCCCATTGATCGTGAATGTGTGGTTAGAAGCAAAGATTACTGCCTGATATGAAACTTTATACGTTCCTGCAGGGAGTCCGGTTATCGTACGCTCAATTTTCCATTCATTATTTTTACTAAGTCCGCTATTCCCTTTATGCCAAGCACCAAAACATGAGAAATCGCCTGTTTGAAGTTTTTTTACTTCGCAGTTATTTGTTTGAATACCTGATTTGGGTAAAGTGATTGTCCAATTTCCTACATTGTTATCCGCATTTTGCATAGCGGGACCGGGCATATAGAAGGTCGCGTCTTTCGGTTCATCTGAAAGTGCATAATAAAGTTCGTTGACCAGATCAGCTTGTGTAAGGAACTCCCACTGTTGATTTTTAGCGTTAGCATCGGCACTTACCTGTACAGGTACTCCATTCCCTGCACCCATAGCACTCCCCGAGTTGTCGGTCAAACGATATATATTCTTGTCAACTTGGGTGAAGGTCCACTTGGCGTCGGTAGCTTTTTCAGCAAAATCCATATAGTAGTCTCCTCCATTCCAGCCAAAATACTTACTCCATGACTGGGTTTTCATGGCAAAGCTGTTACCCGAGCCTTCGAGTGTGATTTCGTCGCCACGCGTATCGAGGATAGATTTCGTACCCCAATTCTTACCTGCGCGGATAAATTGTCCGGTTCCCACGTTACGGATATAGTATTTTCCACCGTTAGCAACTGCAGTTTTTTCAGGAGCTGGCGGGATAACGAAAGGATTTTCAGCGGGAGTATAGCTATTTTCGATAGTCATGGTTGCAACCACGGGGTAGTGATCTGCAATCTGTGAACCGTCAGCGTAAGTGAAGGTGTCATCATGGAGATAACCTGTACATGTCAGTTTACAGTCGGAATCAGTATTGTTGATATAGAATACTTTATCCACAACCTCTCCGAGTTGCTCACCATAAGCGGGATTGCTTACCATTACTGAGCCTTGACCAATCTGAAGCTCGGGAGCATCAAAACCACCTCTTTCTTTCCAATAATCCTGTTCGAGCCATGGATCACTGATAGTTAAACGGGGATCGGCGTTAATAGCATCAATCAGATCCCTCTTCACGGTGTCGCGTGTGTAGCGACAGTTAGTATCTCCAAGTATTATTACCGGGTTGGTGGTAGTGTTAGCTATGATATAAGCTACCAATTGCTGCATCTGTTTCGTACGGGCGCCAATGTCACCACCCGCCTTACATTTATCAACTTCTTCCTTTTCTTCGCAATCTCCAATCGCATCGCATGAGCCGGCATCCATGTGGGTGATGTAGACATCAACATTCAGCTTGTCGCCAAACGAAATCTCATATTTACGGAATCCTTTGTTGATCAAGCCGTCAGCTTCATGATCGTCATAACCGTGATGGTCATTCCATTTTACGATGGTCTCGCTCAGTACGCGGTATTTATTGCGATACAGAAGGTTCAGACCATCCGTGTTCATGTGTACGGATTGACTCAAATACCCTGTAATAGCTCCATCAAGATTCTCTTGATCGATCTTTCCACGATAAGTGGTAGAATTGTAGTAAGTATTACACTCCTGTGTGATGTAGGAGTGATAGTTAAAGTCTTCGGAAAGTCCGATAAGATCCCACATACGGTTTTGGAACAATTGCCCCATACGTGTGGCTCCCTTTTCCGTAGAACCATCTTCATTCATCGTAATGTCTCGTTTGACAATTCCGAGAGCATTAATATGCACGACCGGAGGTAAGCCGTCAACGTTCGCGGCCACCGCCGTGAACGTTTTTTTGGCTGCCGGAGCGCTAAACACCGCCATGGCGGCGAGCACTGAAAGCAACCATCTGTTAAGATTAGTTTTTTTCATGAAAAAAGTTTTTGGTATTGTATTATGGTTTATATTTAGATCCTTTGGAATCCGCTTTTGATAATATTAAGGTTAACTTAAGTTTATAATAGCTTGGTATTCGAATTTTGCGTACTCGCAAAATTGAGTTTAAAGATTATGGTTCAGATAGTTAAGTAAAATACACAATGGATAGAAAATTTCCTTTATAAAAGGCGCATTCTTATCCAAATAATGAATTTTAGATAATTCATTGCAAAATAATCTTATATTTTTTAAAAATACAAAATATTTAACATTTTTTTATCTCCCGCTCCCGCCACTTACCTACGGGGATCTGGCGGGAGCGCGGATGTAGGAGGCATACTTCCCTATCCCCAGCACGCTACGATGACTGACGTCATCTTCGCTTAACCGGGGTTTCGCATGTTCATCGTCTCCGACGATGCGCTGCAGAAGGGAGTGGAGTCTCCCTATACCGCAATATACCGCCAACCGTATATATAGTCCTAATCCAAAAAATCGGATGAATTTTTGGATTATAATCCCAAAATATATCCTTTTTTTTGGATTAGGATAATTTTATTACTTTTGCGATATGATGTGTTTTGCGAATTTGCTTTATCATTATATCTGTACTTTTTGCGCTTCTTTAAAAAGAGGGTCTCTTTCGCGCAGGTGGGCATTGATGCTTGCCATGTGGATTGTAGGATTCGGGGTCTCTTTGGGTGTAGGATTGCGCCCTATCCCCACTTCTGACCTCCTGATTAATACCATCTTCAAGGATTCCAAAGGGTATGTCTGGCTCGGAACGGGGCAGTCGCTCGATCGCTTCGACGGAATCCGCGTCAAGACGTATGAGATCCCCGGAGACAATTATTATCTGAAACGTGTGAATGCCATCACTGAGGATTCGCAAGGTAATATATTTATCGCCACGGGGAAGGGTCTTTTTATCCTACCTCTTTACGCCAATACCCTCGAACCTGTGTTCGCCGACAAAATAGATTTTGCCGTAAATGCCCTCTATTGCCGTGGAGATATTCTATATGCAGGCACTCAGAGGGGGCTCTATATCCTTAATCTAAAGAAGAAAACGGTCGATGTCGCTCTCCCGACCAAAGACGCGATGTCGCCACAAAATTCCATCAATGGTATTATCCCTGCCGAAGGGCGAGACCTGTGGGTGACCACCGATGATGCACTTTGTCTCTACACTTTCGCCAACGACAAATTCACCCCTTATTCCGACCCATCGCTCACCACTCTCTATATGCAACCGTGTAGGGTAGGCGATACAATATATATAGGTACGCGCGGAGAGGGGATAATCCCCTTTAATATCCCGACGAAGGGATTTGAAAAACCGATCCACACAGGCAACAATATCATCACTTCCCTATCGAGCAACGGGAAAGATATGCTCTATGCCTCGATTGACGGAGGTGGAGTCATATTCTATTCTATCCCGCGGGGAGAGATTGACAGACACCTCTCTCATAATCCGCAGCTTACAGGTGATTCCAATTTACTTAACAGCAATTCGGTCTACTCTCTTCTTGTTGACGACAAGGAGATGATATGGGTAGGTTATTATCAGGGAGGAGCGGAATACACCACCTCCAACCGCAAGATATTCGATATCCTGGAGATTCCCGGAGTATTCAACACCTCGGACTATACGGTGCGTTCTTTAGCGGTGAACGGAAATGAATATGTGGTAGGGACACGCGACGGCTTCTTTTATGTCAACAAGGGTACCAATCAGGTTTCCTCTTACAGACACCCTGAGCTACGCTCGGACATCATCTTCGCCATTACTCGCCACAACGGACTTTACTATATAGGTACCTACAACGGAGGAATGTATATCTTCAACCCATTGACCCGGACAGTATCCGACTTTTATCCGGAGCTTTCCGATCCATTCAAAACCGGCACTATCTTTGCCATTACTCCTGACAAGGAGGGAAATCTCTGGATCGGGTCGTCAAAAGGTGTCTATAAATTCCGGGATAATAAGCTTGTGGCTCAATATAATGACCGCAATTCCCGTATTCCGTCGGGAAACGTGTATGAGATTTTCTTCGATTCTCTCAACAGGGGTTGGATATGCACTGAAAACGGGATGGCGGTATTAAATAACGGTGAGATATCCGTTGATCGATTCCCAAAAGGATTTTTCAATAATCAGAAGATACGCGATATTTATGAAGACAGTGCCCATAACCTCTATTTTATTCCTGACAGAGGTTATCCTAAACGGAGCAACCCGGAACTGACACGTTTCAGCGAGATCAAACTACCCTCCACAAGCGCTATGCCTTCGACGTATTTCGCCATTGAGGATAAAGATCACCATATCTGGTTTGGGTCCGACTACGGGTTGGTGCATTACGATAAATATTCGGATTTCAAACTCTTCAACCGTTCATTCGGCCTCATCTCCCCTATCTTCACCCACTGCAACCCTTATCTTCTCCCCAACGGAGATATACTTTTCGGCAACACACACGGGCTCGTTCGCCTGAACTATCATGCGTTCAAAGACTTGAACCGCCAGACCGACAAGCTACACATCACTGATGTGGAAGCCGGAGGACACTCCGTCAATCATCTTATAAACACCAGCGGACCTATTCCACAGCTTTTGCTTAAGGATAATAACCGCAGCCTGACAATACGCTTCTCCCCTCTCGATTTTTCACTTCCGGAAGATACACAATATGAATATATGCTTGAGGGGCATGATGATGACTGGATAATGTCTTCAGGGAAGTCGGAGGTATCGTATTATGATCTCCCGACGGGGAATTACACGTTTAAAGTTCGCCGTCCGGGATCAGTATCAACAGAGACCCAACTCAAGGTAAGGGTAAGCTATAATCTCTCCGCTTTTGAGTGGATACTGATTCTGTTGATAGTAGTCTCAGTAGGAATATCCATTTTCTTATTCTATAAGCATCAAAGAAACGCACGCGAAAAAGAGGAAGCTCTCGAGCTGCTCGCGGAGTCTTCGCTGATGAACGATCAGGAGTCAGATACCGGCTCAGAGTCAGGGAAAGGGAACTCCAAATACCGCACCACACGCGTGAGCGATGAAGAGTGCAAACGCCTTCTGAAGCAACTTGACACTCTGATGAAGAACGAACGCACATATATCGATCCTGAATTAAAAATAGCCTCCCTCGCCACAATGACAGGTACCTCCTCCCATGTGCTCTCCTATCTCTTCAATCAGTATCTTAAAAGCAGTTTCTATGATTATGTCAACGGCTATCGGGTTGAAGAATTCAAACGCCTTGTGCATACCCTCGATCCACATCGATACACACTCACCGCGCTGAGTCAGATGAGCGGATTCAGTTCGCGCGCTTCATTCTTCCGCCATTTCAAAAAGCTCACCGGAATCACTCCCGCTGAATATCTAAGGAGCGTTCACAAGAATTTCAGTTGACAGCATCCAATCCGCAAAGTGAACTCCCGAATATTGACCGATTATTTATATTTAAGCATCAAATCAGTATCAAATTATTATGAGACTTAGAATCTCAATTTCTTAAAATAATGGTTTATAATATTTTTATTCTTATCACATCCTAATAAACTTGAAGCAACAAAAGGGCAATAAAAATATTTGACATCGCGGTTGAGACTCTATAATTTTGCAATCGTCGAAATTGATTTACCGGAAAACCGGGAGAATTTCTAAAATCCGACAATAGCAAAATTAACCGACAACCATAAAAATTCAACCTTTAACATGGAACTCAACCGCGCCAACCAATCAGGACTTATAGCAAAGTCGTATACCCAATATAGCGAGAGGGTGCGCAACTTTATTCTTCAAAAAGTTAATTGCCGTCAGGATGCTGAGAACCTGACCCAGGATGTCTGGATGAGACTTCTGGAATATGATCGCGAATTAAGCGAATCAACCATTTTGAAATTTCTATTTACGATTGCCCGCAATCTGGTGAATGACTATCTGCGCCATCTTTATTGCGTGGAGGAAGCACATGCCTACCTGATGGAAAGCGGAAGTGAAGTATCCGATTATGAAGAGAGCTCCATTGTCGCAAGAGACTTGGCGGATATAGAGCGTCAGCGCGTAGAGTCACTTCCAAGCCAGCGCAAAACCATCTACATCTGGAGTCGCTATGAGGATATGTCGGTGAGCGACATATCCGAGCAATTATCCCTGTCAAAACGCACGGTTGAGAATCACCTCCGGCTCGGTCGCGCCGAAGTGCGCGCATATATGAGCGCTGTCTGAATCCTAAAGGCGCAAGGGAATGGTTGTTTTTGACTGTATATTGATAAGCAGATGAGATTTTTTTCTTTTATTTTGATGATGGTGGCAGCGGCAGGATATGTTGCGGACGCCACCGTGGTGACGTATCCTGCAGGAGCAGGCGTCGAGACTATTTCGGATTTTAAAGTCCTGGTGTCTTCAAAAGATGAAACAAGTCCTGAAAGCGGCAAATCGGGATCTCAACACCGCATACAGGAAGTCCGATTCGCCCGGGTGGATTGCTATCCTATGAAGGTGGCACGTATGGAGATGGGAAAGAGCACACCTGAAACAGCATCAGTGGCGTATTTTGACTTTGACGAAGACCCTGTGGAGGTCCGGGTCATTTCTGCAAAACCGGTTGAGAGTGTCCTCGTGCGCCCCTTGTCTTATAATATCACACCGACAATCTCAGGAGACACAATATCATTTACCCTTTATAATCCGGCAAATATTTCGGTGGAGGTAAACGGAGACATTTTTCACAATCTGCATCTGTTTGCAAACCCGATTGATAAGCACCGCCCCACTCCGAAAGAGATTAAGAAAGGGAAATATAATGGAGGGAAACTTGTCTATTACGGTCCCGGTCTCCACCGGATTGATGGAATTTATAAAAATATACCCTCAAACACGACGGTCTATATCGACGGTGGAGCGAGGATTGTCGGGCAACTTGTGGCTGACAGTGTGGAGAACGTAAAATTTTTCGGACGCGGCATTATTTACCCGGAAGGGCGTGGGGAAGGTATCTATATCAAGAATTCCCGCAATATTGAGGCGGAAGGGGTCATAGTCACGCAAATTCCGGTTGGAGGGTGCGATGGAGTCCATATCGAAAATGTCAAATCTCTAAGCTCTTACGGATGGGGAGACGGAATGAATGTCTTTGCCTCCGACAATATCAGCTATGATCGTGTATTCTGCCGCAACAGTGATGACTGCTCCACCGTCTACGCAACCCGCAAAGGATTCACCGGGGGATGCGACAATATCAAGATGGAGAATTCGACATTATGGGCGGATGTAGCCCACCCAATCATGATAGGATTGCATGGAAATGTCGAAAATCCGGATACCATCAGCAATATCGTATACCGCAATCTGGACATCCTTGACCAGAACGAGGCACAGGTGGATTATCAAGGTGTTTTCGCAATAAGCTGCGGTGACAATAACCTTGTCACGGACGTTCTTTTCGACAATTGCCGTGTAGAACAGTTCAGACAAGGTCAGCTGGTGAATATCCGAATCTTCTTCAATAAGAAATACTGTCTTGCCCCGGGAATAGGAATCCGCAACGTCACTTTCAAGGATATTACTTATAACGGCGCAGGAGAGAATCTTTCCATAATTGCCGGATATGACGATACCCGCACAGTTGATAATATCGTGTTTGATAATCTGATGATTAACGGAGTGCATATATCCGATGAAATGCCGGGAAAACCGAAATGGTATAAGACTTCAGACTTCGCCCACATGTTCATTGGCGAGCATGTGAACAATGTAATCTTCAAATAAAAACATAAAAATCATAAGATACATAAGAAACATAAGAAACATAAGCCCTCATATCTCACATGACCATCCATAAGCTAAATCTCATAGGGAGCATATTCATCGTTTGCAGCATGATTGAATGTACCGGAGTGTGCTCCGCCCAATCGCTGGAGCTTTACTCTCCCGACGGACGCAATAAAGTTGTCTTCAGCAAACCCGACGCTGAACTAACCTACTCCATTCAGCGCGACGGAAAAGACTTCATTCTCCCATCGCGTGCCGGAGTGGATCTTGACAACCGTATCTGGGAGATGGCTCTCGGGAAGCGAGACCTTGTGCAACCTGACTGCTGGATGGATCTGCTGACTCCGGATAGTGTCACTATCGGAGAGACTGTCAGGCGGACATGGCACCCTCGCTATGGAGAGCGATCCACCATAAAAGATAATTACAATACAGCCACACTGCATCTCTCGCGCAAAGATAAAAGCGATTACCGACTCGACATCGAGGTGCGTGCATACGACGAGGGGGTCGCTTTCCGCTATTTCTTCCCCGAGCATCCCGCGGCTATCTTCCACAAAGTGACTCAGGATCTGACCGATTATACGTTTCCGGAAGGGAGCATGGCCTGGAGTGAGCAGTGGGCTCAATCTTTCTTCGATTACACCCCGGTCGATAGTATCAAGAGACCTGCCGAACGGGCATTGACACTCGAATTACCCGACAACCGATGGTGTGCTATCCTTGATGCGGACAATGATGACTGGTGTCTGACAAAACTTCAGGCACGTCCAGACAAGCAATCCACCCTCACTTCAGTGATGTATTCGCCGGTGGATGCCGTTACATATTTCGCCACACCATGGAAAATCATCATGACAGCTGACACTCCCGGGCAACTTATCGAGAATAACGACATCGTACTTAATCTCAATCCTCAGGAAGAGGGGAATTTCGATTGGGTGAAACCGGGAAAGATAATGCGTAGCCCGATATCTACGGAAATGGGTCTCGCCACGATAGATTTTTGCGCTGACCACAACATCCAGTATATGCTTTATGACTGGCAGTGGTATATGCCCTGCACGAGTCATGACGGAGATGCCACACAAGTCATACCCACTCTCGATATGCAGAAAGTGATCGACCACGGGAAAGAGAAAGGTGTTGGGGTATGGCTATATGTGAACCAACATGCCTTGATGAAACAGATGGATGAGCTTTTCCCGACACTAAAGGAATGGGGAGTCGCGGGAGTAAAATCCGGATTCGTGCAATATGCTTCCCATCGCTGGGCAACCTGGCTCCACGATATGGTGCGCAAAGCTGCCAAGAATGAACTGATGATGAACATACATGATGAGTATCGTCCGTCGGGATTCTCCCGCACCTACCCTAACTTGCTGACACAGGAGGGAATATGCGGAAATGAGGAATTTCCGGATGCCACCCACAATGTCACTCTCCCCTTCACACGAATGCTCAATGGGCCGGCAGACTATACCATCTGCTATTATGACAAGAGACTGAAGAATACCCATGCACATCAGCTGGCGGCTTCCCTGGTGTTCTATTCCCCTCTGCAGACTATCTTCTGGTATGATAATCCGGGAAGATACGAGGGTGAACCGGAGATAAGCTGGTTTGAAAATTTAGAGACAGTATTCGATGACACACGTGTTCTGTCGGGATATCCGGGGAAAGGGATCGTCATGGCACGCAGAAAAGGGGATGTCTGGTTTGCGGCCGCTTTAGGGAACAATGAAGGTGGAGAAGCGGAGATACCATTGAATTTCCTTGATCCGGGAAAGAAATATATTGCGGAGATTTATACCGACGGTGGGGACGAAATCAAGACACGCACTAAGGTTAAAATTGAGAATAAAAAAGTAAAAAGCAAAGACACCCTGCATTTTACACTCAAACCGCGTGGCGGCGCAGCTGTTCGGTTTGTGCCCTTAGAGCCCGTCTCATAAAATTGTTCGGGATATTAGGTGGATTCAAGGGAGAAAACGTATTGTAATATGGTTATGAAAAGTATTAGGTTGTATATGATGACAGTTCTGGCCACCGGAGCGATGATCGCTTCCGGTGGTGTCAGGGTGTCAAATCCGGCTAACGAAACGACAGGGAAAGAATATGTCAATCCTATCATAGCGGCTGATTATTCCGATCCTGACGTAATCGCCACTCCCGACGGAGATTTTTATATGACCGCTTCGAGTTTCCAGACAGTGCCGGGATTGCCGATACTTCATTCACGTGATTTGGTGAATTGGGAAATCGTGAACTACGCCCTCGACGCAGTCCCACCTACTGATTACTATAACGACATTCCACGCCACGGGAAAGGTGTCTGGGCGCCGAGTATCCGCTTACATGATGGCGTCTACTATATCTATTGGGGAGATCCGGACTTCGGAATATTCATGGTGAAAGCCACCGACCCGCGAGGAGAATGGAGCGAACCGCTGATGGTGAAATCCGGGAAAGGGATGATTGATCCATGCCCGCTCTGGGATGAGGACGGAAAGGCATATCTCATCAACGGATGGGCAGGAAGCCGCGCCGGATTCAACAGTCTGCTCACTATCAGCGAGATGTCGTCAGACGGAGAAAAAATCATCTCACGTCCGAGGATAGTGTTCGATGGCAATGATGGTGTCAACCATACGGTTGAAGGTCCGAAACTCTATAAACACGATGGCTGGTATTATATTCTCGCTCCCGCAGGCGGAGTGGTAGACGGATGGCAACTTGCCCTAAGAAGCCGCACTATCTACGGTCCATACGAAGCTAAAATCGTGATGAGCCGGGGAGACACCGACATCAACGGTCCTCATCAAGGGGGATGGGTGGATGATATGGCTGGAAACGGATGGTTTCTCCACTTTCAGGACAAAGGTCCTTACGGACGGATAATTCATCTGAATCCGCTCGAATGGAAAGAGGGTTGGCCCGTGATAGGGATGGACAAAGACGGTGACGGATGTGGCATTCCCGTGAAACGCTACAAACGCCCGGCAAGCTCTCCGAAAGCCGTGGGTGCCGCATATCAAGATATAACTGCCAATGATCCGGATAGAAACCTTTTTCAATGGCACGCTAATTACAATGATTCATTCGGATTCCCTCTTCCGGATGGAACCTTCAGAATATACTCCCACAGGCTTGACGACGATTTCGTCAACTTATGGTCAGTGCCCAATTTACTCCTCGCCAAACTCCCGGCTGAAAACTTCACCTTCACCACATGCATCAAAGCCTCGGCTAAGGGTAACAGTGAAGGGGTTGACACAGGAATAGTGATTATGGGATGGGATTACTGCCGCCTTGGATTGACCAAAGATGGGGATGGCTTCATTCTGACCCGTACAACCTGCACTGATGCGGAGCAAGGGGGGAAGGAGAACACTGAAGAAGTTGCAAAGATCAAACCCACACGCCGATATGACGCCGGTCTATATCCCAACTTAGAGTGTAATATATGGCTCAGAGCAACCGTCCGCAAGGGTGTATGCACTATGAGTTACAGCACCGATGGGAAAAAATTTCATGACGCAGGAGTGAAATTCCAACTGCGGGCAGGGAAATGGATAGGAGCGAAAATAGGCTTCTACTCCATAGCTCCGGCGGGGAATGAATGCGGATGGGGAGATATTATTCAATATTCCTTCAAGGAGGATTGAGAGCCCGTCTCACGGATTGCGGGCTTTCACAACGGGGATCCG
Source organism: uncultured Sangeribacter sp. (assembly GCA_964521885.1). Taxonomy (GTDB): domain Bacteria; phylum Bacteroidota; class Bacteroidia; order Bacteroidales; family Muribaculaceae; genus Lepagella. The sequence goes on from CAZFUF010000003.1 coordinate 75,843, forward strand.
GATTCTCAACGGGCAACACCCTGAGAATAGTAATCGGAGTCTCCGGCGGGAGTAAATAATTAGAAAAAATCGAATTGACAGATATGAAACTATTTAACAAGATTTTTGGAATTGGAGCTGCTGCACTTCTCACAGGACTCTGGGGATGTTCGGCGTCTGCGTCGGCTACCCCCTCCGATGAAGTCAATGCTGACAACGATCTTGAATACTGCAACATAAAGGTGAAGCAGACTCTCAGGGACCTTTCATCACGTCCCGGAGGTACTGATTACACCATGATGCCCCGCAACATCCAGGGCAATGACACCTGTTGGCATTGCCGCAAGGCTACGAAAGATGAATGGTGCTCGGGGTTCTGGCCCGGGATTCTATGGTATGACTATGAGCTTACCAATGATGAGATGGTGCGCGAAGAGGCGGAGAAATTCACTTCATCACTCGAATACCTCTCGCGCACTCCGGCCTTTGACCATGATTTAGGGTTCCTCGTATTCTGCAGCTACGGCAACGGTTATCGTCTCACCCACGATGAAAAATTCAAGGAGGTGATACTCAATACCGCCGACACACTGGCAACTCTTTATAATCCGAAAGTAGGAACCATCCTTTCATGGCCCCGGAATGTAGAGATGCTTGGAGGGCACAATACGATCATGGACAACATGATCAATCTTGAAATGCTGTTCTGGGCAGCCAAGAATGGAGGAGATCATCGTCTGTCTGACATAGCTGTGAAGCATGCGGAAACAACAATGAACAATCAGTTCCGACCGGATTATTCCTGCTATCACGTGGCTGTCTACGATCAGGAGACAGGTAAATTCTTACGCGGAATCACTCATCAGGGGTATTCTGACGATTCGATGTGGGCACGCGGCCAGGCATGGGCTATCTACGGCTACACAGTGGTCTATCGCGAAACCGGTGATCCCCGTTTCCTGGATTTCGCTCAGAAAGTGACAGACTCATACCTGGCTCGCCTTCCGGAGGACTACGTGCCATATTGGGATTTTGATGACCCGACTATCCCTAACGCGCCTCGGGATGCCTCCGCCGCATGTGTCGTGGCATCCGCCCTGCTCGAGCTCTCCGGATATGTCGATGCAAAGAAACACGACACTTATATGACCTCTGCCTGCAAGATGCTCAATTCCCTTGCGAAATCTTATCGCACGCCGGATAAGAATGACTCCATGCTTGCGCACTCAGTAGGTCATAAGCCGGCAGGTACTGAAATCGATGCCTCGATAATATATGCTGATTATTACTATCTGGAATCACTGATGCGTTTGAAAAAAGTCAGCTCAGGCGCCCCACTCTATACAGTGACTCGCCGGAACACACCCGAACAAACTGAAGAAATGCTAACGCTGAATTAGGTGATAGATCGCAGGTAAATAGAATAGGTGATAAGTGATAGGTAATAGTTAAAAGGTAATAAGGATTGGATTTAGGAAGTGGATCAGGTAGAATATCAGTTATAGGGTATTAAGAAAATGAAAAATTGTATTGTATTGATTATAGGAGCAGCCTCGATGATGTTCTCATCGGCGGCTGCTTCCGTTGTTGTGACCAACCCATCCACTTTTCCGCGCACGGAGGTGTTGGAAATAAATCCTGTGGATGCAGGAATTAAAGTTTCAAAATATTATGGAGCTGTCAACGAAACTGGCGACACGCTTCCTGTGCAGATAGCGGCTAACGGTAATCTGTTGTTTAAGGTAGACTTGGCACCGTATGCCACTGCCGGATATGATATTGTGGAGATGCAAACTCCGGCTCCGGGTGGCGCCACCTACGGGATGCTATACACTCAGAGGGATGATGATTGGTCGTGGGAGAATGATTTGGTGGGATTTCGTGCTTACGGACCCGCGAAGCGCGAAAAAAACGAGCGCCTTTTCGGGTATGATCTATGGCTGAAACGTCCCAGTAAGACACCCGTGCTTCCGGTGCTTTACGCTATGGATATCAATCCGCTGAATTGGGAGAAAGTGGATTCTCTGCGAAAGATTGATGATACTCTTGCAGAAGAGGAGATCAAGACATTCTCCTATCATCAGGATCACGGAATAGGTTTTGATTGCTATGCCGTCGGACCTACTCTCGGAGCCTGTACCGCCGCCATCATAGATCCCGACACAAAAAAGATAAACTACCCCTGGAATTTCGAGAAGGTGGTAATTATCGAGAACGGACCTTTGAGGACAAGTTTCAAGCTGATTTATCCGAAGATGGTGGTCGGAGGAGACACAGTGGTGGAATCACGATTAATAACCCTTGATGAAGGGAGCAGAGTAAACCGTGTTAAAGTAAGGTACGAGGGATTGACAAAACCTGTGGAGATAGCCACCGGGATGGTGCTTCATGACGAAACACCCACCTACAATTCAGATAAAATATTGATTTACAGCGACCCCACACAAGGATCTGACAATGGAAGGATAATCTTGGGAGCCGTGAATCCCAATGGGTTTGATAAACAGATGGTGATTGAGGATAACGGGTATCGCCAGCTCGTGGGATTCAACACACTGCAACCCGGTGAAGATCACGAATATCTTTGGGGATATTCATGGACAAAAGTGGGGCCCTCAACACAAGGGGAATGGCTCGAATATCTCCGGGAGGTGATTGAAAGTAATTCAGCTCCGTTGAGAATCAGATTTTCAGAATGAATCCGGATCGGAATTTTCCTGCGTTATGATTACATCTTTCTCAGCCTGATTCAATGATTCATCGGGGAAAAGGCGATTGATGATTATTGCGATGGCTCCATCACCGGTGACGTTGCAGGCTGTGCCGAAGCTATCCATAGCGATATAAAGGGCAATCATCAAAGCGCAATCGGCGTCTGTAAACCCCAACATGGAAGTCAGAACCCCGAGAGAAGCCATGATCGAACCACCCGGAATCCCTGGAGCAGCCACTATCGTCACTCCCAACATACAGATAAATCCTGCAAACATAGGGAGATTAAACGGCATGTCGCGCATGAGCATCAACGCCACGGCACAAGCCACAATCTTTAACACAGAACCACTCATGTGGATTGTGGCGCATAACGGCACGGTGAATCCGGCCACACTCTCTTTTACTCCCATCTTCACGGTCTGACGCAACGTCACGGGGATAGTGGCGGCAGAGGATTGGGTACCCAAAGCCGTGAAATATGCCGGCATCATGGTGAAAAGGAGCTTAAATGGATTTTTGGAACCGCGCGAAAAGAAAGAAGCAATCACAAACTGCAGAATCAGGATTCCGACGTGCATGGCAAAAATCACCAATATTATCTTGGCAAACGCCACAAGAATCGTACCTACTTTTCCCGTAAAAGCCATATTCAGGAAAATTCCGAAGATATAGAGCGGCAATAGAGGAATTATCAACTTATTGATTACCAGAGAGACGATTACCCGAAACTCATCGAGGAGATTCCGAAGCGTGTTACCCTTGACGGCCGTGCAGCCAAGTCCAAGAATAAAAGCGAGGATAAGAGCGGTCATCACAGGCATAATCGCCGGCATCTCAATGGTGAAGTATGGTTTGACGTCAGGGGTATCCATCCCCACAGATGCAGCCATAGTCCCCTTGACAAGAGAAGGGAAGCAGGCATCACTGATGAAATAACTGATGAATCCCGCAGAGAGGGTGGAGATATAGGCAACCGCAACGGTAGCCAATAGCATTTTCCCCGCCTTGTTGCCGACATCGGCAATCGCAGGAGCCACGAATCCCAGAATTATCAAGGGGATGATAAATCCGAGGAGCTGGCTGAAGATAGCATTGAAAGTCTCAAAAATCCTCACGCCCCACTCCGGAAGAAAGAGTGCGGCCACAATTCCGGCACATATTGCAACTATAATCTTAAATAAAAGATTGCTGAGTATTCTCTTAATCATTTCCACTGGGTTTTATGATCAAATCCCCGAAAATTTATTATTCAAGGGGATAGAGTTATATTTTTGCCAAAGGTAATAAAACTAATTTTTCTAATTGGCGTGATTTGAAAAAAAATATTATCTTTACGCATTCAATCCGAAAAATACACTTGTTATGAAGAAAATACTCTTTGCGATGCTTCTTGCCGGTGCGGTCGGCGCGTATGCCGCTCCCCTCTCACCTGAAGCTGCGCTTGAAGCAGCTCTCGGGGAGATGCCCGGATTCCGCGCTCGTTCTACGTCAGCATACGAATTAAATTCTTTCAGGCTCGTAAAAACAATAGATGCCGGGAGTGCGTATATTTACCGAACTGACGGCGGACAGTTTATAATCGCCGCCGGTGACGACTCTGCCACCTTCCCCCTCTTAGGATACGGAGATACCACGAATGGGGAGACCTCAGTCATACCCCCTGCCATGGAATGGCTTGTCAAGGGATTGACGTCGCGGCCTATGAGAAAAGCAGCTGAGAACGTGAGCCGTGAAAGTATCTCACCGATGGTGACAACCCGCTGGAATCAGGATGAGCCCTATAACAATGACTGTCCCACTGAACGGAGGTCGAAGACCATGACCGGGTGTGAAGCGACAGCTGCTGCTCAGATTCTTAAATACTTCGAATATCCGGCTCAAGGGGTCGGGACTGCATCCTATACCTGGAAGCCAAGTTACGGCACAAGCCAAAACCTCATCTTCAATTACGATGAAAATCCCTTTGATTGGGATAATATGCTCGATGTCTATCAACAGGGTGAATATACCGAGGCACAAAGTAATGCCGTTTCTTTGCTCATGTATGGTCTCGGCGTGGGAATGAAAATGCAGTACGGTTATATATCTTCCGGATGTTTCGACGTGGATGGTGCCAATTGTCTGGCAACATATTTCAAATATGATCAGGGGGTAACCTTGCCGATGGCTGAATTTTACACTGTGGAAGAATGGACCGACCTCGTCTACCGCCAGATAGCGCAACAGAGACCCGTGCTCTACACCGGCAGCACAGTCTATAACGAAGGACACGCCTTTGTATGCGACGGGTATGACGGTGCCGAAGGGGATTTCTTCCATATCAACTGGGGATGGGGCGGTGATTATGACGGATATTACCGCCTGACCGCACTCGATCCTGAAGGACAGGGTATCGGAGGGGGATCCGGTGCTTTCACGGAAGCAAATTCCATATTTAAAGATCTCAAGCCCGATGAAGGGGGGGATAAAGGAATCCTCTATTATGTTCTTGGCGAACCGCTTTTCAACCGCGATTCGATGCCCCGAAATAAGAGAGAATTCGTGCAAGTGGACTTTAACCCCGGAGGCGCTTTCGGTGATTTTGGAGGATTATATTATTTCGGGGTTTTCGACACTCCGATAAGTTTCGCAATGAAATATACCGACGTGGAGACCGGAGAGATAGAATACACCTACATAGATAGCAAAGAAACAATCAGTTACGGTATGGGGGTTACCTCCATTCCACTAACCCACACCGATTTCCCATTCGAGGGAGTATATGAGATGGAGATAGGATTCATGAATCAGGGTGAATGGGAAAAGGCTCTCGGAGAACCTGACTTACGCCACAATCTTTATGTAGGATGTACGGACGACAACCTCTACTTCAGTGTAGACCAGATCCCCGTTATCCCTGATGGAGTCAACCTAACTCAGGAAGACACCTCCGAAGCACCCACGGAATATTATGACCTGCAAGGGCGCAAGCTCACCTCGCCTATAAAAGGTATATACCTGCTGAAGCAAGGGAACAGCGTAAGAAAAGTAATCTCAAAGTATTAAAAATAAATAAACAAAAAAAACCGGCGTTTGAAAAACGTCGGTTTTTTTTGTGCGCACGAAAGGACTCGAACCTTCACGTCGCAAGACACCAGATCCTAAGTCTGGCGCGGCTACCAATTACGCCACGTGCGCAGGCCTCATAGGGATTACCCTTTTGACTTTGCAAAGTTAACAATTCTTTCTGATTTTTCCAAATCATTTTTTTTTGCTAATTTTACAATCCAAAGAAAAAAGTCTCTCATTCCCCTCTGAAAGGAACAAATATGAAGCATGTCAGGAACCTCCGGTATTGACGATTCTAAGGGAATGGAGCCTGAACCCAGAAGCAAATTATACTCATGACCGACGAGCATAACGACTTTAACGAACCTATCGAAAACAGTGCTGACCAAATTGAATCTCTTGATAGCAGCGCTGAAAATCCTGAAGAATCCGAAAACAGCTTGACCACCGACACCGAATATACTCCTGACCAACCGGCCGGAAGCCATAAGACCGTGCTGTCGGGGATGTTTCGCAATTGGTATCTGGAATACGCGAGCTACGTAATCCTGGAACGCGCTGTCCCCCACATCGAGGATGGGCTGAAACCTGTGCAGCGACGTATCCTTCACTCCATGCAGACACTCGATGACGGGAAATATAATAAAGTCGCCAATATAGTCGGAAATACAATGCAATATCACCCACACGGTGATGCTTCAATCGGTGATGCTCTGGTTTCGTTGGGTCAAAAGGAATTGCTGATCGACACGCAGGGTAACTGGGGCAATATACTGACAGGAGACTCTGCGGCTGCTCCCCGATACATAGAGGCGCGACTGTCGGAATTTGCCCTCGAGACTATGTTCAGTCCGAAAATTACGGATTGGACTCTGAGTTATGACGGGCGAAAGAAAGAGCCGGTGACTCTTCCCGCCAAATTTCCATTGCTCCTCGCACAAGGAGTCGAGGGTATCGCGGTCGGTCTCTCTTCCAAAATCCTCCCCCATAATTTCAATGAGATCCTGGATGCAGCCGTGGCTTATCTTCACGATGAGCCTTTCACTCTTCTGCCCGACTTCCAGACGGGGGGATTCATGGATGTGAGCCGTTATAACGATGGCGCCCGCGGTGGAAATATAAAAGTTCGCGCGAAAATCGAGAAGATTGACAACAAAACACTTGCGATTACTGAAATACCATACGGAAAAACTACCGCGACTCTTATCAACTCAATACTGAGTGCGATGGAGAAAGGGAAGATCAAGATTCGCAAGATCGACGACAATACCTCCGCCGGAGCCGAAATCATTGTTCATCTTATCCCGGGAACATCAAGCGATAAAGCAATTGATGCTCTCTATGCCTTCACCGACTGCGAAGTCAGCATCTCTCCGAATTGCTGTGTGATTCAAGACCTCAAGCCGCGCTTCCTATCTGTCAGTGACTTGTTGAAATTCTCCGTGGACCACACCCGAAACCTTCTCAGGCAAGAACTGCATATCAAGCACGATGAGCTCCTCGAATCACGCCACTTCTGCTCATTGGAGAAGATCTTTATCGAAGAAAGGATTTACAAGGATAAGGAAACTGAACAGGCAGAAGATATGGAGGCTGCCGTGGCTCATGTGGCGAAACGTCTTCTCCCATTCCGACCGATGTTCTATCGGGACGTGACCACAGAAGACATCATGCGGCTTTGGGAAATCAGGATGGGACGTATCCTCAAATTTAATTCCGAGAAAGCTAACGACCGCATCGCTGCCCTCACCGGAGAGATAGAGAAAGTGGAGCATAATCTTGAACATATCACGGAGTTCACCGTAGACTGGTATCTGCATCTTAAAGAAAAATACGGAGAGAATTTTCCGCGACACACTCAAATCAGAGGGTTTGACTCCATCGAAGCTACAAAAGTTGCTGAAGCCAACAAACGACTTTATTTCGACAAAGAGGGCGGATTCATCGGAACCGGTCTGAAAGACAAGGAATTCCGCTTCACATGCTCGGATATTGATGACATTCTCGTGATATATCGCGATGGGACATATAAGATCATCAAGGTGCAGGATAAGGTTTATATCGGGAAGAAAGTCATTCATATCGGACTTTTCAAACGCAACGACAAGAGAACCATATATAACGTTATCTACCGCAACGGAGGTAAAGAAGGGTTCTATTATAAAAAGCGCTTCTATATCACCGGACTGACACGCGATAAGGAGTATAACATCACCAAAGGGGAACCGGGGTCAAAGGTGGTTTGGCTCACCTGTAATCCCAACGGGGAAGCGGAGACCGTGAAAGTCACCCTGAAATATGAGCCGAATTTCACCGGACGCAGGCCTCGAGTACTGGAAATACCCGTCAATTTCGCTGAATTGGCAATTAAAGGTAAGGAATCTCTGGGAAATCTCGTGACTAAATTTCAGGTTAAAGATGTAACATTGCTTGAAAAGGGAGGGAGCACTCTCGGAGGGCGCGAGGTCTGGTTTGACGATGATGTCTTACGTCTTAATTATGACGGAAGAGGGAGAAGTCTCGGCATCTTCCAGGGGGAAGACAAAGTATTGGTCATCACCAAGAACGGAGAATACTATACCACGTCTTATTCTGATGAGAATCACTATGATGACAATATCCTGAGAATCGAAAAATATGATTCACATAAAGTGTGGACAATGGCGCTCGACGATCCGGCACTCGGATACGCGTATCTCAAACGTTTCATCTTCGAGCCCACGGCAAAACCGCAAAGATTTGTCGGTTCCGACTCCTCAGCTTCAATTATTCTGCTCACGGATGTGCCATTCCCGCGACTTGAGGTAAAATTCGGTGGGAATGACGCCGTGCGCCCGGCTTTGGAAATTGATGCCGAGCAATTTATCGGAGTGAAAAGCGTAAAAGCTAAAGGTAAGAGAATCACAACTTATCAGATAGATACCATCACCGAACTGGAACCGACCCGTTTCCCGGAGCCGGAACCGGAAGAGACCGTAACACCGCTGACTACTGATGAGCATGACGATGAGGAGGATACCGAAGATTCCAAACCAAGGATAATTGAAGAGAGTCTTTTCGATTTCGAGACACAAGATGAAGAATAATATACCCGTTTCTGTAATATCCCGCATCATTCGGAGAATTGCGATTCTCGCCACTCTGATGGTGACTGTCAATCCCATGCATGCTCAATGTTGCAAAGAATGTGATGATCCCCAAGCAGACACGGAGATAGGAATGAAGAAAGAGCTTGCCAATGAAGAATCTCGTCCGGTGACAGGTCTGTACGGAATAGAAATAGGAACTAAAACCGCACTTTCCACTTATCTTTCACCCCTCACCTATTCCGGTATGAACTGGTCGCTCATGGGGAATTGGAAGAAAGTGCTTTCACGGAAAGCACCCGATATAATAATGGAGTTTGATACTGAAGCGTCTGCCGCACGGTTGCTCAACAAATCAAAAACAGCCTACGAATATTCCATTGACGTGCGCTTCGGATACGGAATGAAATGGCGCCGCAGACTCCCCGCGGGAGTTCAGGTCACAGCAGGTGGAGAACTGGATATTCAGGGGGGAGCATTATATCTTCCCCGCAACAGCAATAACCCGGCAGCCGTGCTGGCAAGCATCTCTTTAGCTCCGACAGCCGGAGTCTCTTATCATTTCAACATCAGGAAGCTTCCTGTTCTTCTCACTGATGAAGTCAGAATCCCCTCGCTCGGCATCTTCTTCTCCCCGCAATATGGGGAGACTTATTATGAGATATACCTCGGCAATCACAAAGGATTGGTCCAAACGGGATGGTGGGGTAATAATTTCAGAATTGATAATCTCTTATGCGCCACTCTTGATTTCGGACGAACAGCAATGACCATAGGATATCGTTTTCGCACTGACACTTCCTGGGTTAACCAGCTCAATACCCAAATTTTCTCACATTCCTTCGTAGTGGGTGTAATCCCTGGAGGGATCGGCTTGAAGAGGAAGCACCCGAAGATAAACATGGCGGGATATTGATTCAGGGAAGGAATCAGGTTTAGGAATCAGAAATCAGAAACATGGAATGAAAAATTGCAGATTATACAAGATATTGCCCATGAGTGTCATTCTGGCATTCATTGCCCTCCTTTCAGGATGTCATGACGCACCGGAATATAAAAATGACAATTATGGAAATTTCGATGCCCTTAGCAATATCATAGACACTAAATATTGTTTTTTTGGAGAGAAAGATATTAACTGGAAAGCGGTCACGGCTAAATATCGCGCGAAGATAAAGCCTGAAACCAACTCCGTGGAACTTTTTTTCATCTGCGCCGATATGCTCGATGAACTCAAGGACGGACATGTGAATCTCGTTTCCCGATTCAATACGAGCTATTACCGTAAATGGTGGAGCGATTATCCACAGGATTTCAATCTGCGTTCTCTTCAGCAATATTATCTAAAATTTCAATATAACACTACCTCCGGGATGAACTATGCCATCATCGGAGACAGCATAGGGTACATATATTATCCCTCCTTCTCTTCAGGAATCGGGGAGTCGAGCCTCGACTACGTTCTGGCAGCTCTCTATAAGTGTCACGGACTTATTATAGATGTGCGTGATAACGGGGGAGGGTTGCTTACAAATGTCGAAACTCTCGTGAGTCGTTTCATCAGCAAGGAGACATCAGGGGGATTTATCACCCACAAGACGGGACCGGCACACGATGCCTTTTCGGAGCCATACGAGATAGTTTACAAGCCCGCTGACAACATACGTGTGAAATGGCGCGGCAATATCGCCGTGCTCACCAACCGCTCTTGCTTCTCAGCGGCCAATAACTTTGTGGCTGTGATGAAAACTTTGCCGAATGTAAAGATAATCGGAGCCCGCACCGGAGGAGGAGGAGGCCTCCCCTTCTCGGCTGAGTTGCCCAATGGCTGGAGCGTGCGCTTCTCGGCTTCCCCGATGACAGATCCCGACGGAAATGAGACAGAAACAGGAATAGACCCTTCAGAGGGGTTTGAAGTGCACGATATCGATGAAGAACTCGCACGTGGGAAAGACCGCATTCTTGACACAGCGTTGCGTTATCTCAAAGAGTTATGGGATGACGAACATATCATAAATGCGGATGAACTTTAGGGAGATGGCTCTGAGAACTATCCTTCCCCTGCGAATGAAAGAATTGTGGGACTCTCCACGTCCACGCCATATTCCTTGGCGAATCGAAGAATTGCACGCGCGAGTTTCGGCTTAAGATCCTCAGGGCAATATCTGAAATAAGCCTCGGCAGCACGGACATGAGCCGCATCAGGCATAGGGTATTCTCTTCTTTCCGGGAGACCATATAATGAATCCGGAAGTTCTTTGCGCTCCATAGCGTCTAATCGATCGTTCATAATTTTAATAATTTTGAATGTTATCCGCACCATCTCAGAAGAAGCACCTTCACGAGGTGCTATCGAATCGCTCCCGAAGCTTACGGCTATCCCCGAGGTGCTTCCGGGGTCAATCTCCGGAACCGATGCTGTTTGAATTAACAACACCGGGGATGAAGAGAGGGTTTGGAGAATTGAATTATATTTAAATAAATTTAATAATCTGACTTAATAATTAATAATCTAACTTATACATCATGTGGATATTTAATCCTATTCTTAAGTCTACCATCTGGGGAGGGCACGATATAGAACCATTTAAAAAGTTGCCGTCAAGCGATCAGAAAATCGGTGAAAGCTGGGAAATTTCAGGTGTAACCGGGAGTGAATCAGTGGTGGCTGACGGTCCTGACAAAGGATTGACCCTCAGTCAGCTGATTGCGAAATATGGAGAAAATCTGCTGGGGGAAACCAATATGTTGCGTTTCAACGGGAAATTCCCTCTTTTGATAAAATTCATTGATGCAAGGGAAGACCTATCAGTGCAGGTGCATCCCGATGATGAGAAGGCTCAGCTTCAGGGTTACCCCAACGGGAAAACGGAGATGTGGTATGTGATAGACGCCAAACCGGGCGCAAAACTTGCCAACGGATTTAACCGGCCTGTGGCTCAGGAAGAATATGAGGACTTGATCGAATCCGGGAAAATCACAGATGTACTGAATTTTATCGATATTCAGAAGGGAGACACTTTCTTTATCCCCGCCGGCAGAGTGCATGCCATCGGGAAAGGAGCTTTTGTCGCTGAAATCCAACAGACGTCTGACACGACATACCGGATTTTCGATTATAACCGCACGGATTCCGAGGGTAATAAAAGGGAATTGCACACCGAACTCGCTAAAGAGTGTATCGATTTTGAAGATACTGAGGGGGCTCCGGGGGATTATGTAGTGCATGAGAATATCCCTGTCAATCTTGCCAGCTGCAGATATTTCTTCACCAATCTTTTGCCGCTACAGGAGGAGATCATGCGTGAATACAATGAGATGGACACCTTCATCGTTCTTATAGTAATCGACGGAAAAGCCACATTGAAGGTCGGTGAAGAGACAAGAGACGTGGAACAAGGGATGTCAATACTGATCCCCGCTTCCGCCAACGGTGTCACCATCACTCCTCATGAATCCTGCACCCTCCTCGAAACCGGAGTAAGATGACGGTGAATTATTTAGAAGGAGAGTTGGCAGATTGCTTGAAAATTACTAATTTTGCGTGTTAAAACCCGAAACGCATTTTTTTGAATGTTAAAGGGGAATTTTTAAGAACCCCATTTCAAATATGAATGTCAGGATTTATTTGAAATGGGCTCAAGCTAAAAACAAACCAACGGAAACAAACCAACGGGATGTACAGAGATAAAACGTGCGGTGAGATTCGTCTTGCCGATGCCGGCAAAAAAGTGAGACTCGCCGGCTGGGTGCAACGCTCCAGAAAGATGGGAGGGATGACCTTTGTCGATATGCGTGACAGATATGGCATCACGCAAGTAGTATTCAATAATGAAATAGATTCTGCATTGTGTGAGCAGGCTAATTCACTTGGTCGCGAATATGTGGTGGAAATCACAGGCACCGTGGCTGAACGCTCCAATAAGAATCCCAATCTCCCGACAGGAGAGATTGAAATCATAGCGGAAAACCTGCGCATACTCAATCGCAGCGAAGTCCCCCCCTTCACCATTGAAGACAATACGGATGGCGGGGATGACCTGCGGATGAAATACAGATATCTGGATCTTCGTCGTCCGTGCGTTCGCCGCAATCTTGAATTGCGTCATAAAATGGCATTCGAGATCCGCCGATATTTGGATTCCAAGGGTTTCCTGGAAATTGAGACCCCGATTCTGGTAAAATCCACACCGGAAGGTGCACGAGACTTCGTGGTACCTTCACGCATGAATCCCGGTGAGTTTTACGCACTTCCTCAAAGCCCTCAGCTCTTCAAACAGCTTCTTATGGTGAGTGGTTATGACCGCTACTTCCAGATAGCCAAGTGCTTCAGAGATGAGGATCTCCGCGCAGACCGCCAGCCTGAATTTACTCAGATTGATTGCGAGATGTCGTTCGTGGAACAGGAGGATGTGATCGATATGTTTGAAGGATTGGTGAAACATATCTTTAAATATGTCAAAAATATTGATTTCACAGAGCCGTTCCCGCGCATGACATGGCACGATGCCATGAGATTATATGGAAGCGATAAACCGGATCTACGCTTCGGAATGCAATTTGTGGAGCTGACAGATCTTGCCAAAGGGAAAGGATTTTCCGTTGTGGACGATGCTGAGCTGACCGTAGGAATTGTCGCCAAGGGTTGTGCCGGCTACACACGTAAACAGATCGATGAACTGACAGAGTTTGTAAAGCGCCCGCAGGTCGGAGCCAAGGGTCTGATGTGGGTTAAATTTGAAGCTGACGGATCCATCAAGAGCAGTGTCAATAAATTCTATTCTCCTGAAGAATTGGCTAAATGGGGTAAACGCGGCGGAGCGGAACCGGGCGACCTGATGCTTGTGATGAGCGGCGAAGCGATGAAGACCCGCAAACAACTCTGTGAACTGCGCCTTGAGATGGGTCAACGTCTCGGGTTGCGCGACAAGAATGTCTTTGCTCCCCTTTGGGTGATCGACTTCCCCCTCTTCGAATGGGATGAGGAAACTCAAAGATATTATGCTATGCACCATCCTTTCACATCTCCGAATCCGGATGATATTCCGAAACTCCGCACGGATACAGGCAACGTGAGAGCCACTGCATACGACATAGTCGTCAACGGCACTGAGCTTGGCGGTGGATCCATCCGAATCCATGATGCGGCTCTTCAGGATGAGATGTTCGAACTCCTCGGGTTCACTCCGGAACGCGCTCAGGAGCAGTTTGGCTTCCTGATGAATGCATTTAAATATGGAGCACCCCCTCACGGTGGTCTTGCCCTTGGTTTTGATCGATTCGTTTCTATCCTTGCCGGACTCGATACCATTCGTGATGTCATAGCATTCCCGAAGAATAATAGCGGAAGAGACGTCATGAACGAATCACCGTCGCCCATTGATCAATCACAACTTGATGAACTCCAGCTGCAATTGTCGTTGGCGAAATGATAAAAGTAAGAGATATATCCGGGGCAATAGAAAAATTTGCTCCTAAAGAGATTCAGGAAAAATATGACAACTCCGGTCTGCAAGTCGGCTCACCGGAGATGCCTGTCAACGGGTGTCTGCTCTGTCTTGACGTCACCGAAGATATCCTTAAGGAAGCGCTCAAGAGGGAATGCAATCTGATAGTATCTCATCATCCGCTCCTGTTTTCAGGTCTTAAGGAGGTGACGGGGCGCACCGCCACCGAGCGTATCGTGATAGAGGCCATCAGAAAGAATATCGCCATTTATTCCGCACACACCAATCTTGATTCTACCTGGGAAGGGGTAAGCCACGAGATAGCTCACGCCATAGGTGTGACCAATCTAAAAGTGCTGTCACCGACGACCACAGATTCTGAAATCGGACTCGGAGTAATCGGAGACATCACCCCCACCCCGAAACTTGAATTTCTCCGCAGAGTCAAAGAGGCTTTCGGCATAAAGGCTCTTCGCTTCTCAGGACAATCACCACAGCTTGTGGTAAGAAAAGTGGCTATCTGCGGTGGCTCCGGGGCTTCTTTGATAAAGGATGCTGTCAGCAGTGGAGCTGATATATTTATCAGCGGAGACTTAAAATATCACGATTACACTACTTACGGGCTCGACATCATTCTGGCTGATATAGGTCATTTTGAGGGTGAATTGTGTGCCAGAAAGATACTTTCAAAAATAATCAGGGAGGCATTCCCGGAGTTAGTGGTTTATTTCGCTGATTCAGAATCCAACCCAATCCAAATCCTTTAATATTCCCGTTTGTGGGACTACTTAGAAAAAACAACACAATATAATATGGCAACCGAAAAAAAAGCAGACAAAGAACGTAGTGTAGAGGATCGCCTGAAAGCCCTCTATCAACTTCAGACTTATATGTCGGAGATTGACCGTATCAAAACACTCCGTGGGGAACTCCCCAATGAGGTCAAAGACCTGGAAGATGAAATTATCCGCTTCCAGACCCGTATCCAAAAATTTAAGGATGAGATCGCTGATCTCAAAAACTTCGTAAGCGTAAAGACCGGTGAGATAGCGGACCGTAAGGTTAAAATCGAGAAATACGAAGAGCAGATAAATAATGTTCGCAACAATCGCGAATATGCTTTCCTTGAAAAGGAAAAAGAATATGAAACTCTTGAGATTCAGCTTGCTGAGAAAAATATCCGTGAGGCAAACGAGAAGATCCAGACAAAGACTCAAGATATAGAAAAGGCAAAAGAGGAGTTAGTGGATAATGAACACATCCTTGAAGAAAAGAAAAAGGAGCTTGAGGAGATCGTCTCCGAGACTCGTGCTCAGGAGGAGGAGATCCGTCAGAAAGCACTCGAAATCGAACCTATAATTGATGAACGCACACTTAATGCATTCAAGCGTATCCGCAAGAATGCACGTAACGGTCTGGGAATTGTTACTGTGCAACGTAATGCCTGCGGTGGTTGCTTCAATCGTATTCCTCCTCAGCGTCAGATGGAGATAAAGATGCACAAGAAAGTGATTGTCTGCGAATATTGCGGCCGTATAATCGTAGACGGTGCACTCGTGGGTCAGACTGTGGAAGTGCAGGAAGCACCGGCAAAAAAGACACGCACCAGAAAATCAGCAAAAACCGAAGATTGATAGATGCCCCTTTTGAGTCTTTCTGTCATTATAAAAACTTGGCATTTTGACAAATTGACTTTTATCTATCAAACCATTACAAATAAGACATCTCCCGTCCTTTCAATATGAAGAGACGGGAGATGTCTTATTTATCAGAATTTAAGAAGATTTGAAATCTCCGGCACGGGCTACCCTCAACAAACCGATTCTTATGAGCCGGATATTAGGGGATGTGGAGATAGCGGTGGAGCTGGAGAGAGAGGCACCAGCGAGGATCATTGAAGACTCTCCGGACGGTTGCGAGACGGTTTTTCTCAAATTGTTTTTCGTCAGCTACATAGCAGGGTTGAAGATACATCAGGGTCTTATCAGTAAGACATGGCAAAGAGAAATATTGATCAAGATCCTGCCCCACATTGACAACTTTCACCTCATCCGCTCTCCCGATGACTACAGGTGCGTCCGATCCTTCCCCGCCAATTCCTGTTTTTGGAGAAACCGTGACCCAATCAACAGATTCCGGAACCTTGCATGTGCCATTCGTCTCAATCGCCACTTTTTTACCTGTGGCGCGTTTAAGCATCCTGACAAAATCATCATCGATATGCAGGGCCGGCTCACCGCCGGTCAGTATTATCCAATCGGCACGATATAGGTTGACGGCATGGATTATGTCGTCATCACTCATATATAATCCTTCTTCGTGTCTCGTATCACAAAAGGGGCATTTCAAATTACATCCGCTGAAACGAATGAAAATCGAAGGATAACCGGCATGATGTCCCTCCCCCTGTAAAGAATAAAATATCTCGTTAATTTTCCTCATCGTAAATAGCTATATTCCCTTCGCTTTCCTGAACTTCACATCTGTAGCATTGAGGAATCCGGTCACAAATCCAGCGTGCCAGATTCTCGGCTGTGGGATTAAAATCCACCACGTCGTTGAGCACGGCATGATCGAGTCTATCCATTATCTGACGTTTGACATGAGTGAAGTCAACCACCATCCCGTCTTTATTTAGTTCCTTAGCCTTACACTCCACTGTCACAACCCAATTATGACCGTGAAGCGCAGTGCACTTGCTTTCATACGAAAGAGACAACCGGTGGGCTGCACTTATCTCAAATCTCTTCTTTATATAATACATACTTTTTCTCTTTATCCATTCACTCTTTCAGATGAGAAAGAACAGTAAATTATCTTCCCGGCAATCCGGCCGGGCTTTATTTTCAAGCCATATATTCCGTCGGATCTTCAAGACCCGCCAACCTGAAAGCCTCTTTGCGTTCGACACATGTGCCACACCTGCCACAATGTTTCTCTCCCCCCTTATAGCATGAATAGGTATCGGTATAATCAATACCTAATGTTCCCCCGATTTTTGCAATCTCATCCTTACGGAGATTGGTAAAGGGAGCTATTATATCTATTGCGTCATATGTGCCTTCGGAGGTGGCTTTGCTCATGGCGTCAACGAATCCGGGACGACAATCGGGATATATGGCATGATCCCCCCCGTGATTCGCCATCATCAAATGTTTCAGACCTCTTGATTCCGCAAGACCACAGGCAACGGAGAGCATTAT
This sequence comes from uncultured Sangeribacter sp., assembly GCA_964521885.1. GTDB lineage: Bacteria > Bacteroidota > Bacteroidia > Bacteroidales > Muribaculaceae > Lepagella. Next base: position 93,321 of record CAZFUF010000003.1, read on the forward strand.
ACCATTACGAAATGGAACGACCGTAGACTTCATATTCTCCTCCTCATAGTGACCTTCGGGAATCGCATCGGCACCTGAGAGAAGCGAACTTTCAAAATATTCCCCCATAAATGAAAGCGGAATAACAAGATGTTCGATGCCGAGACGCTCACAATGGCGACGCGCGCATTGGATCTCACGAGCATTATGATTCGAACCGTAATCAAAGCTAACAGCAAGCGCGATACGATCCTTCATATAATAGAGCAGCGTCGTGGAGTCCATCCCTCCTGACAACACTATCACCGAATCCTTCATCTTTGACCTCCTCTTTGCAAATTTGTTTCAAATGCTGCCAATTTCCGGGCTTCGCACAGATTCTGATGCTCCTCATCTCCCCAGCATGCAAACGGATTTATACTTATCCCACCACGAGGCATAAAGAACCCCCTGACTTCTATATATCGAGGATTCATAATCTCCTTAAGATCATTGAGAATAATATTCACACAATCTTCATGGAAATCCCCGTGGTTACGGAAAGAGAAAAGATAAAGCTTCAGACTTTTACTTTCAACCATCCTTTCGCGAGGAATATAGGATATAAAGATGTGACCGAAGTCCGGTTGCCCGGTCTTAGGACATAAAGTCGTGAACTCAGGACAATCAAACGTAACGACATATTCACGCCCCGGATGCTTGTTCTCAAAAGTCTCAAGTAATTCCGGATCATAATCCGTAGGATATTTCACCCCTTGATTTCCCAGAAGGGTCACGCCCTCCAATTCTGAGTCTGTACGCATATCTATTATGTTTATACTAATCAGATTATAATTCACCGGATCTTATAATGGAATAACCACCCTCTATCTCTAAATATGAGATATTCTACCTCTTAAAAAAGGTAATGAGTAAACCTTAAAATCAAGCACCCGGCCTTAGAGTCCGTCTCATAAAAATACAAAATTAGCAAAAAATTAGAAATTATAAAAGGAGCACTCTCACGAGTACTCCTTTTATACAATGGAATGAAATTCCATTAAATAAACTTTTAAATTTAACTTAATGAACAAAAATCTATCTTCTTTCTTTTCAATTGTAAAACATCCATAAGCTTTAAATTGTTCTGAAATAAGAATGATTTTAAATCTTTTTAACTATGCTTAATATATAACCCCCACATTAAAAACACTTTACTATTTAGTAAAGATATATTTTTAAGGAATGTTAATTTCATTATTATCCCCGACATTACCCTCCGTCGGGGAAAAATCTTCCGGATTCACCTGATTTTCAATATCCTCTTCACGACCGAGCATACGGACAAGTTTACGATCAAGGTCTAATGAGCGACGTAATGATTTTTTAAAATTACTTTGAGCACGTAATCCCACGATCCACCCCGATAATCCGAGAGGAAAGAGAATAATCATCACCCAACTTACCCATCTCACCCGAGCCGGGTGAAGAGCCCAGACAGGATTCAAAACCGGCATATCAGGCAATAGAGTACGAATATTAATATCGCGGGAATCCGTGAGATAATCAACTGTGTGATCCAGCTCTTCAGCCATCTTGCGGATATCATTTAAATCATAACCTTTCAGCCAATATCGGATATACCCCTGCGGGCGCGCATTATTTTTTAGGAAATCCTTAATATTTTCCGCCAAGACATCCAATTTCTCAAATGCAAGATTCTCGTCGATTTCATTGATGATAACCTCCTTATACGGCACACTTCTTTGCTCCTTCAAACCCAGGAGCTTGCGCATAATCATCTTATATCTGTCGATATCGAATACTGATGAGTCATTCATGGCTTTCCACGTGAGATATATTCCGAGAGGAGCAAGAATCAGCGTGGAGAACCAGATACCAAACCAGACAGGCCAATGCCCGTCTCGAGCCATTTTGTAGCCCGTATTATCAAATATATAATAGACCACAAAGAGAAGCACGGAAATAACGAGCGGCAGCCCTATACCACCCTTTCTGATGATGGCACCAAGGGGGGCACCGATGAAGAAAAAGACCAGACAGGCAATGGACAGTGTATATTTCTTCATCAATTCAATCTCATGGCGTCTGATAATACGTTTCTCGTCACCGACTGTCAGGGACCGGAATTCATAATCCGTCCGATGCATTTGCGATGCTCTTAGAGCCGTGGCGAAAACCTGCTCCTTCTGCTGAGTGGTCAGAGTGGATATCATGGAGTCAAGGTTTGCAGCGGCAGCGGAATTAAAGGTAGCAACGGCCACCTCCCTGCGTTCCTTAATGGGTTCTGAACCGGCGGTGGATTTCTTACCTGACTGTTTTCCGGATCGGGATTTTTCCGCATCATCAAACCCGATAAACTCTGTAGCAAGCGGGAAAGCCGTGGATTTCAGCGTTCTGGCATTATAAACACCTAATGAGTCCACCCTCTCTCCGATGGAATCGATGGTATGACGCAATTCCGTGATATTCTTTCCAACATATTGATTACGCATACCCCCTTCATCAAGCCGGTTGAAGTTTGCATCAAACGGTATGAGGATTTGCTTATCAGTGAATGTTTCCCGACGAAACGGTACATTCCTATCCAACTGACCCTGCTCCTTGAGATTTTCGAATTGCTCACCGAAAAAAAGGTGAAGATAAAGATACTGATTATCCGGTGCAAACGCCAGGCGTGCGGAATCGGCAGTAAGGATAGTGCTGTTGCCACTCCCCTTAGACACATCATAAATCATGACATCATAGAGCATGCCGGAATCCCGATTCTTATGCTTCACAAAGAGATTATACCCGGGAATCTGATCATAAAATGTACCTTCCGGGATTTCCACCTCAGGCGTTTTCTGGCGCACTGAAAAGAGGAGTGTCCACATTTTGACCTGCGCCTTAGGAAGAACATCATTTTGGAAAAAGAAAGCTGCCACTGCTATTATGCCGACGAATACAATCAACGGACGCATCACCTTGACCAGGGAGATGCCGGAGGCTTTCATCGCCGTGAGTTCAAACTTCTCACCTAAATTTCCGAAGGTCATCAGCGATGCGAGAAGAATAGCAAGCGGTAGCGCCATCGGGACCATGCTCACCGCGGCATAGAAGAAAAGCTCACCGAGGACACCGATAGATAACCCTTTTCCCACCATGTCATCGATATATTTCCATAGGAACTGCATCAACACGATGAAAAGCACGATGAAGAACGTCATCGCGAAGAGTGGGACAAAACTTTGTAATATAAATTGGTTGAGTTTCTTTATCAACCTCATGATTCAATCATTGTGAGTATTTTCGTGTGCAAAGTTAATATAATTGTTGGATAGTTGACGATGATTTTGTAATTTTGCGATAAGTAGCTGAACAAAATAAAACAATAATAATAAAAATTCTCAGCTCCTTGGAAGAAAAACATAAAATCTCAAGTCATGTCATTATTTGAAAGACTCACAAAGAAAGCACAGGAGCATCCACAGCGTCTGGTACTCCCCGAATCGACAGAGCCACGCACACTTAAAGCTGCCGATCGCATTATCGAAGCCAAGATAGCAGAAGTAATATTTCTTGGGAAACGTGAAGACATCATCACCGAGGCCGAACAGCTCGGGCTGAAGAATATCTCCAAAGCGACAATTTTCAATCCGGAAGATACAGATTTTACGGAAAAATATGCAGAATTATTCTGCGAACTCCGCAAGAAAAAAGGGATGACCATTGAAGAGGCCCGCAAGATAGTGACCAATCCCCTCTACCTGGGATGCCTTATGATTAAAAACGGTGATGCCGATTGCATGGTTGCCGGTGCTTTGAGTCCGACATCCCATGTGCTACGTGCTGCATTCCAGGTGCTGAAGACAAAACCGGGAATCTCGGTAGTCAGCGGAGCCTTCATCATGTTGCTTCCGGAGAATGTGCCCTACGGTGAAGATCACATGTTGATATTTGCAGATTGTGCGGTTGTGCCCGAACCGACAATGGAAGAACTTGCCCAGATAGCAATATCAACAGCCAAGACAACAAAGGATATTGCCGGACTTGATCCTGTGGTTGCAATGTTGAGTTTTTCCACACGCGGAAGCGCAAGTCATGAGCGTGTGGACAAAGTACGCGGGGCAACTGAGCTTGCACATAAGTTAGATCCGGAATTGAAAATAGACGGTGAAATGCAGAGTGATGCGGCTATCGTTGAGTCCGTAGCTAAACAGAAGGCTCCTGATAGCAAAGTTGCCGGTCATGCCAATACCCTTATCTTCCCTTCGCTTGAGGTTGGAAATATCGCCTATAAGCTCGTGCAGCGTCTTGCCGGTGCCGGCGCAGTGGGTCCGATTCTTCAGGGACTTGCAGCACCGGTGAACGATCTTTCGCGCGGTGCAACGGTGGATGACATCGTCAATACCATAATCGTGACCTGCAATCAAGCTATAGGTGACAAAGGTCTTTAACAGTAAATTTTGTCACACGACAGGTCGTAACACTATAACTATTATCTGTAGAAAAAGATGAAAATACTTGTTCTCAACTGCGGAAGCAGCAGCGTAAAATATAAATTAATCGACAGTGCCGATGAGAAAGTGCTTGCCGAGGGTGGCGTAGAGAAAATCGGGCTCCACGACTCCTTCCTCAAATTCAAACGTCCAGACGGCAGCAAGGGGATAATTGAGGTTTCGATGCCGACGGCTAAAGAGGCTGTGAAGAATGTACTCAATCTCCTTTGTGACCCGAAAGAGGGTGTGATCAAGAGTTATGACGAGATTGAAGCAGTGGGTCATCGTGTGGTCCACGGAATGGAGAAATTTAATAAATCCGTTCTCATTACTCCTGAGGTTATTGAAAAGGTGAAGGAGTGTTATCCGGTTGCTCCCCTCCATAATCCTGCCAATGTCGTCGGGATTGAAGCAGTGACGGATATTCTTCCCGAAGTGCCTCAGGTAGCGGTGTTCGACACAGCTTTCCATCAGACAATGCCCGCCAAAGCCTTTATGTATGCACTCCCCTACGAGGCATACGAGAAGTATGGTGTACGTCGCTATGGATTCCATGGCACAAGCCACCGCTACGTTTCACGCCGTGCCTGTGAGTTCCTTGGTCTCCCTTACGAAAAACAGAGAATTATTACCTGTCATATCGGTAACGGAGCAAGCATCACAGCCATAGCAGACGGAATCAGCGTTGACACATCAATGGGTCTGACCCCCACGGAAGGTCTTATCATGGGTACTCGTTCGGGAGACGTAGATCCCGGTGCACTTATCTATCTAATGGAGAAAGAGCATCTTGATGCTGATGGCGTAAGTAAACTTGTCAATAAGCGGAGCGGTGTTGCCGGAGTATCTGAAATATCAAGCGACATGCGCGATATCGAGAACGCGATTGCGGAAGGTAATGATCGCGCCCGTCTTGCTCTTGACATGTACGAATATCGAATCATCAAATATATCGGGGCTTACACGGCAGCTCTCGGTGGTGTCGACGTGATTGTATTTACCGGAGGAGTCGGTGAAAACCAGACGACTACACGCGAGGCTATCTGCCGTCAGCTGGCATTTATGGGTGTTACTTTTGACGCTGAGGCAAACAAAGTGCGCGGTGAAGAAGTGGAAATTTCCGGTAAAGATTCCAAGGTGCATGTTGTTGTTATCCCGACAGATGAGGAGTTGATGATTGCTCGCGACACAGATGCAATCGTAAATAAAAAATAATCTTTATGCTTGATTTCATTTATTGGAACGCGGATCCAATAATATTCTCTATCGGACCAATATCCGTCAGATGGTACGGATTGGCATTCGCTATCGGATTTATCATTGGATATAATATCGTGGCGAAGATGTTTAAACATGAAGGAGCACCGGAGCGATGGCTCGGCATATTGCTGACTTACGTAGTGATTGCAACCATCGTCGGAGCACGCCTGGGACATGTCTTCTTCTATGAATGGCCATACTACAGCAAGCATCCGGCAGAGATTTTCAAGATTTGGGAAGGGGGACTTGCAAGCCACGGGGGCACGATTGCCAACATCATTGCAGTCTATCTTTTCTCATGGTTTGTGACAAAGAAACCGGCATCCTGGACTTTCGACAAACTCGTGATACCGATTGCTCTCGTTGGAGGACTGATTCGTCTCGGAAACCTGATGAACAGTGAGATTTATGGAGCTTACACGGAAATGCCGTGGGGTTTTGTATTTTTAAGAAACGGTGAGACTCTTCCTGCTCACCCGACCCAACTTTATGAAGCGTTATGCTACTTCGCCCTCTTCTTCCTGCTGATGTGGATGTACTGGAAGAAGAATGCGGAAGAACGGCCGTGGCTCATCACCGGAGTTTTCTTTATCGGAATCTTCTTGCCACGCTTCTTGATAGAGTACATAAAGAACGTTCAGGTGCAATCCGAACTCCAGATGATTCAGGATTACGGAATGAATATGGGTCAGTTGCTCAGCATCCCCTTTATCCTTATAGGAGTCTTCTTAGTGGTATGGGCATGCACACATCCGCGTGTGAATTTCAGCTTCCCGAATCAGTTTGCTCCTGAAAAGGATTCCAAATCTAAGAAATAGGACAGCTCTTGAAAATGCGTCATGGTGATGATAACCGTGACGCATTTTTTGTATAAATAACCCGACACATACAAAAAGGGATATAAGAACAGTTATGCATCAAAAAAGTCGGGCCGATTCACATCGACCCGACTTTTTGTATTTTTCAATAATACATTTTCGAACTAACCTAACATCATGAAACATTTTCTGTATATAATACAAAAAAGGAGCCTGAAAGGTTCACTAAAAATAAAAAAAAATTCTATAAAAAATACAATACGATAATTACTAATATTTTACCCATCAATATTACATACTAAGGACATTTTGGTGATACTGTGTCAATCCATTTTGGGGAATTGAGCCTTAAGCAGGTGGAGAAATGCGTTTGAGAACGTGAGGAAGTAGATTGCGTGTGCCGCCCGCGAATTTGACTCTATAGGTTTTGGCCGCGGCATCATAACTCTCAATCGTTCCCCTTCCAAATACCTTATGCTCCACGGTGGTTCCCGGCTGGAAGATGTCTCTGGACGCGCCACCTAATTCAGCTTTTAGATTAGCCACCATATTTCGGGTGCCCTCCATTAAGGTCGGATCCGGAACTCCTTCCACCAGGAGATATTCAGAGGGAATTTCAGAAATAAATCTGGAAGGATAACGCAAAGCACCGTTTTCATTCAGATACCCTTCGGATTCGGAAAGATAGAGCATGGACTCCGCACGTGTCACAGCCACATACATTAGTCTTCTCTCCTCCTCTTCACCACTCTCCCGACGTTCTCTTATAGACCTGTGGTTAGGGAAAACACCTTCGGTCAGACCCATTACAAAGACGGTGGGGAACTCGAGTCCTTTAGACTGATGGATGGTCATCAACCTGACTTTTTCAGAATCGCGCAAGTGGTCGGTATCGGTATAAAGAGAAATTTCCTGAAGATAACGTGAGACATCTCCCTCACCTTCCTCAAACCTCGTTGACTCAAATTCCTTCATGCTGTTAATCAACTCTGCGAGATTCTCAAGTCTTTCCTCCTCCTCATCGTTGCGATATGTATCAGCAAGCCCGCTTTCATTGAGCAACCAATCCGTGAGTCCCGATACCTTCTCAATATCCATTCTGGCTCTCGCATTATCGATTAATGAAACGAACTCTCTGATGGGACGGGTATTGAATGGTTTATCATTGATATGCGCACGCAAAGCCTGCATAAGCGATGAACCTTCCAGCTCTGAAATTTTTGTCAGTTTTTCCAGTGTTTTAGAGCCGAATTTACGAGCGGGGACATTCACGATTCTTCGGAAAGCGAGGTCATCGGAATCAGAATCTGTAAGTTTAAGATAGCTGATAATGTCTTTTATCTCACGGCGTTCAAAGAATCTTACGCCCCCCCAAACGGTGTATGGAATCTGGCGTTTAAGCAAGACTTGCTCCAGATTTCTCGACAAAAAGGAACTGCGGTAGAGAACGGCGAAATCATCATAACTTTCACCGTTTTTTATCCCTTCTTCGATTCGGTGCACTATCATTTCAGCTTCAGCTTTCTCACTGCGTGCATGATGATAAATAGCACATCGCTCGTTAAGTCGTACGGTAAACAGATCTTTTTTTACACGATTCCTGTTGTTGGCAATAATCGAATTGGCAATATTGAGCACATCCGGAGTGGAACGATAATTCTGATTGAGAATCACATCGGTATCAGCCCTGAATTTGACAAATATCGACGGATTTCCACCTCTCCACTCGTATATGGCTTGATCCGGGTCGCCGACGACAAAAAGATTTCCATGGTGCTCACTGAGGATACTCAGGAGCTTCCAATCATCTCCGCTGCAGTCCTGCACCTCGTCAACCATAATATAATTCAATTTATCAGTCCAATAACGGCGTGCTTCCGGGAAATGATTTAGAATATATATGGTAAAATAAAGGAGATCATCATAATCAAGCACATATTGCTTGAGCTGAAGTCTGAGGAACCTTACGGTGGCATCAGGGCATTCGGAAGATGAATTGGGAAGAAGATGCTTTTGAATATAAGCATCAATATCATAACCCTTGAAAGCAGCGACACCCTTAAGGAATCGCTCTGCGGTGGTCTTCTTCCTGTCAATACCGAATTCTTCCATGGCTTGCTTGGCAAGCTCACGGGCATCTATCTCATCAATTATTGAGAATGTCTTTGGATAACCGATACGATATATCTCCCGGCGAAGGAATTTGACACAAAAGCTGTGAATCGTACAGACAAAGTCGTTGACACTTCCTCGGTCAACCATCCTGGCAATGCGGCGTTTCATCTCCTGAGCCGCTTTATTTGTGAAGGTGAGACACAGAATGTTGCCGGGGCTTATGCCTATATCATTTACAAGATAAGCGAAGCGATGGGCAAGCACACGTGTCTTTCCGGATCCGGCACCAGCCACGACCCGGACTCTCCCCTCCGTAGACTCCACTGCCTCTTGTTGCTTTTTATTAAGCATTTCTTAACTTTTATAAATCATGGCAATTGATTGAGCAGCTATTCCTTCTCCCCTCCCGGTGAATCCTAATTTCTCTGTAGTGGTCGCTTTGACCGAGACATTCCCGATTGCAGTATTCATCACTTCGGCAAGAACTTTGCGCATATTCTCTATATGTGGCTTAAGTTTGGGAGCTTCAGTCATAACGGTAATATCTACATTCCCTATTTCCCATCCTTCTTCCCTTATAAGACGACAGACCTCTGCAAGGAGACGCTTGCTGTCAATACCTTTATATCGCGGGTCAGAATCAGGAAAATGATAACCTATATCGCGCAAGGCTGCCGCTCCAAGCAATGCATCACATAAGGCATGAATCGCTACATCGGCATCACTATGTCCCAGCAACCCCAATGAGTAATCCAATTCTATACCACATAAGAAAAGGGGTCTGTTCTCCACCAGACGATGGACATCAAACCCCTGACCAATTCGTATATTAAACATAACAGTCTGTTAAAGCTCCATTTTTATATAGAACAGTCTCTTTGAAAACTTTTTCATTGATATCAGCGGCGACGGCGTCCCAAAAGATCGCGCAGACCATCCATATCAAACGTCAAAGTGAAACGCAAAGTCTGGTCAAGAGGAGAACTCTGAGCAGTCGCAAGCATATAAGATGCATCAAGCTGGACCACATTCAGAGAGAAACCTGCACCGAATGCGAAGTATGAACGACCTCCCTTGTTGGCATTTTCATAATTATAACCGGCGCGAACGAAGAACTGCTGATTATAGGCGTACTCAGCACCCACGGACACATTGATTTCCTGTAATTCCTCTTTGAATCCACCCGGAGCATCGCTGAAGCTCTTGAAGATACCGGTGATAGGTGACATAGTCTCCCACTTCTCTTCAGCCGCTTCGTATGCCTCTTGCCCTTCAGTGGTATCCATGTCGTAATCTTTCCGTCGCGGTTTTGTAGGCACAAGGAGTTTGTTCAGATCGAGACTGAATGCAAGCGAATGATAATCTGCAAGGGGAAACATGAACTGAGTTCCCAATCTCAGATTTGTCGGGAGAAAGGCATAATTCTCTCCATGGTCATAGGAAACTTTTGTACCTACATTGGAGATGTCGAAACCAAATGACCATTGACACTCGTTACGGCCGACCATAGGATATGTGACATAATAACCTGAAAGGTCGACGGAGAAGGCAGAGGCTGCTGTCTGCGTCTGACCGGAATAAGTATCTTCGTAAGAAAGATCTGACAAGATATAACGCAATACGACACCCATTGAAAATTTGGATGATAGCTTGCGTGAATAGCCGACATCGAAAGCAAACTCATAAGGGTTTATGGTCTGGACCGCACCCCCACTCGATTCAGCACCGCTCATTTGCACTTCTCCGAGCGAAAAATATCTGAACGAAGCGCTGAGCGCCTGATTGTCACCGCTACCAAGTTTCCAATATCCGGCAAGATTGGCAAGGAATATATCATTAACAATCTTACGCAACCATGGGGTATATGACAAAGAAAGTCCACCTGTGCTATATGCGAAAGCATATTTCGAAGGATTCCAGAATTGAGAGTTCATATCCGGATCCGTAGCGGCTCCAAGGTTACCCATAGCCGAACCACGTGCATCGGGAGTGATACTAAGAGTGGTGACACCGGTATTGACCGGGTTGAACTCATTATCCTTAATATCATTTTCAGCAGACGCAACGGCAGACCCTGTCAGAAGGGCAACCATTGTCATTAATAATATTTTCTTGATTCTTGTCATCTTCTTTAAGTTCATCTTATAAACGCGAACTCGTCTTCATCGCATATTATAATAACTTGAAATAAGAGTTAATATTGCCTTCAAGACCCAATCCTTTTTGTCTTTCGCAACCTATCCACATGAATCCAATCACATATTCAAGTCTCAGGCTCACGAAAATCAGCATAAGCAAGTCTAAGAATGGTGCGGCAACATTAAAGCCTGACTCAAAAAAATTGAGACGGGCTCTTTGCGCGGTTCAGACCACCGGCACATCTATCACATCAGTGATGAAAACATGACCGGTTCTCTCCTTAATCTCTATGTGAGCCTTATACATGCCGGCAGGGACCTTATTCCCCTGACTGTTTTTTCGATTCCAGATGGTTTTGGCTCTTGAGATAGGGATAGAAATAACTCTCTTCCCTTCAGCATCGGTAATAACTATGGAAGCTCCGAAATCAGAGATTTCACTTGTATCGAATACACCTTTTTCATACACTGCCTTATCCATCAATGAAAATCTGATATTACTCTCAAATCCTCCTATTGTAAATGTAGTCTGGGCTGAAGCTGTATTTCCGGCTGCATCTTTCACACTGATGAGTGCACTATGCTTCCCGGACCCTAACGGTGCGAGAGGTATTATGCGCTTCATGCTCAGACCGTCGGGCGACATTTGAGGCACAAAATGAGCCGCGTCACTCAGAATATGTCCATCCACTTTGATTTTAAAATAATCAGCGGCATCAGAATAGCCGGAATAGAAACCTTTATTATCCGACATCTCAACTGACAAAGCATGAATTGACTCATCGTATTCAACAGACCCAATTACAGGGGAAACCTGATCGCTCCCGGCACTTCCTGCAAGAGCACCGGTAATTTTTGCGGTAACTTTTCCTGCAGCACCGATGAATCTGTCGGAATCGAACGCTCCGATCTGAACATTGAATGATTCCCCTACACGGGAAGAAAGAGATGCGGGGATTTGAATTGAGACACTACCTACCCCGTTTTCAACCGTGCAATTCGCCATAGCCACAACGTCGGTGTACGCGATATTGAGAGTCTCGCCATACTCTACTTTCGTATTTGTTACGAAATCATCCGAAATTTTCTTCACGATCGGTGTCATGAACTTTACAACCACATTTCCGTTGAAATCCACATCTTTCTTGTCCTGATCATTCAAAACCTCGAAATCGAAGGTCAAAGTCTCGCCGGGAACAGCTATAAGACCTTTCTGGACAACGCTTACACTTCTATATGCTACCGGAACCTTAAGAGCGGGGTCACACACCAGCTGATATGCGAATTTATTTTCTCCCTGATTCAAATTTTTTGCCAGACGAAGAGCCTCTCCGATCGTGACGGGATTTTTCCTCACCGGAGAGTTGGATGTCGGACTGGGACTATCTTTATAGATATTGAGCAGAAGGGAGCGCATGAGACTCAGATTCTGAGTTGCCCACGTGCTTCGCGTTGCCAAGAGAGTCCCGATAGATCCTGAAGAATTGGAAATAACCAGAGCTTCTCCGATTCCACGGTCTTCACGATCGAAATATGAAATCTCACATCCTGCAATAAAAAGAAGTGGCAGAGATTGATTATGGAAGGATTTAAGATCACTGATGGAGAAAAAATTAGCATTCTTCCCAAGCTTATCGGGAGCCCCATGACCAATATACGTAAGAAGTGACGCACCACGGTTAAACGCACTGAAGAATTTAGAACGTGCATTCTTCTCTCCGTAGGCATCAATTGATATAACCTCAGGCACAACTTCTCCGGAGCGAGACCGGTTGACTGCATCATAAAGATTCAATGCATGATTTCCATGCATATGGACATCGTATAACCCGGCCACCAGAACATTATCGTTTACACCCGGAGTGTGATCTAACTCGAATAGATATCTGCGAATTTTATCTGTTACGTTAGAAGCTTCTTCAACCGTTCGGACCGGAAGAACTCCGACTCCGACTTCCATCTTTTGGGACATGATGTTGCTGAACACAAAATATTCTGACATCATGCCGTAAAAATCATTAATATTGAATGCACCGCTTTCCGCGTTCAGAGTTGGCGATTCGAAGGCTATGAGAGCATCCGCAAGGTGACCGGATACCCGTTCATACGAACGGCAATTCCCAGTTACGGGACCAAACAAAAGGATATTCTGCAACGGACGGTTCTCATGTGAATAAAGTAATTTCGCCAATGCACGATATGCCATCGGATCAGGCATACCGGCTGAAAACTCATTATAAACATCCTCCACGTCTGTCACAAGCACTTTCAGTCCCTCTTTACGGGCATGAAGGTCAGCAATCATATCTGCCTGCTCACGCAGATTGCGTGTTGTAATGATCAGGAAATCCGCACCCTCGCCCGCGGCTTCATGCAAACCGGCATTTTCCACTTTCTGATAGCCAGTTATCTTCATCTGCTCCAAAGCGGGATTGAAATATAATAGTCTTGGTCCATCCCCTTTGCTGCGAAGAGTCACCTTTGTTAACCCGGATGAATCATCCGCCAATATCTCTTCCACATCATCTGGCTTTGTGATATCCAGAAGTATACTGCCTGCCGGTACATTTGAATAGAACGATGCCACCTGAGCATCGGTTATATCCCCTAAAACAAATTCTTCAGCCGGGAGTGGCGATGAATTTGCATCACTGAGCATGGGAATCGTTCTTTTATATGAGAGTGTCCAAAAGTCAAGATTGGCATAGGATGTGGTATTCACAGATGAAGAATATTGCACAAACAACTCACCTTTGGAGGCAGGGAGATTGACCAGGGCCACCTGTTTCGACTGTGGATAAACATTTGAAGAATTTTTCACTTGAACCGTATATGACGGATTCGACTCACCACCCACGGCTCCAAAAGTAACCTTCGCTTTTTTATCGGTTGCCACATCGCAATATACCACACATTGCATCACAGCTGGAGTGGTGATATCGGCACGATTGAGAGTATAAGGGAATTTAACCTCCGCATCTCCGATGCCATTGAGTTTCTCTCCCCAGAACAATTGTCCGGTGCCGAATTGATTTTGATATATATCTTGCTCATGGAATATATGGCCTACTGCTGAATTGACAAGTTTAGATTGCTCATCTGTCAATGACTCAATCGCTGGAATCGAACGTGAATATTCGCTGCAATCAGTCAGAAAATAACGGGCATTATCCGTATAGATATTTCTGTCGGTTTTCCTGAAATATCCATTAAACGGCGAAGATGATTCAGGATTAAAGGTGCAATAATCAACCCCTCTGACATAAAAATATATCTTTTCGCCGGAATGACGAACGGCAATAGGCGTCAGGTTATCGGTATACAGCTGAGTCCCGGAAGCATCCGCAAAATTAAGATCTCTCATTTCAGGGGAATCTCCGCAGACACCGACTTTAGAAGGATTTGAAAATCCCATCTCTCTCAATTCATCGTAAGTTACTTCATATACCCCGGTCTTGTCTATGGCAATTTTCACCCACTTCCCTGATGCAAAAGGGGAACCTGACGAAAATGTCATTGCCGAAAGTGTCAATGAACAACAAGAGAAGATAAGTGCAAGTATTATTTTTAAACGTTTCTTTAAAGTCATTGTCATTTATAATTTTTGAAAGAGAAGACTTATCTGATTTTATGTTCAAGAAGACAATTTTCTCCGATAGTTGCGAAAATTGCATCTCCTATATTGAGCTCAAATGTCTGCGGATTAAGAGCGACAAGAATAATATCTCCCGTTTTGAGAGTATTTTCCCTGCTTAATTCTGAGATTAATGCATTAATTCCTATTCTTAAAGAGGAAAGTTCCCAACGGATTTTCTTATTTGCCGCCACATATTCAACTGCGGATCCTCCGATGATAAAATCGTTGAAAGGGACGAAGTCTCCCAGCATTAAAGACCTGTCAAATATTACTGCACGACTCCAGGGAAGACCTTGATACCTCAATGTTGATAATAAATCCGGAGCGATGACGGCAAGCGCCGGAGCAACTGATCCATAGTATCTATGAGAAAAACGTTCAGCGATCGACTTCCCCAGACGATCTATACGGATCGCCAAAGAAGGAGAAGCGACAAATCTTTCTGCAAAGTCCGGCACAAAAAAAGGTTTCCCTTTTTTTATCACACAAGAGTCAGGGATATCATAAAAGTTTATGCCCCCTTCCATATCATTCATCCGGACATTTTCATGCCCGGATTCATAATTATCTATTACAGCAAAAATCTTCAATTCTTTTATTCTTGAATTAGGTTAGCCTCAACGACGCTACTCAACAAATAAAACCTTGATGAAAAGTATCCGAATATTATATCAAAACCGGATGATACGCCATTCAAAAGAATACTATATCATTACGGAGCCGCAACAGCCAATTTTTTTGTTTTGGTCTGCGTCATCCCTTGTGGAGTTGTAATTTTGGCACGATACAGGTAAATTCCGCGTGGCACTCTGTGACCACTTGAATCCTGCAGATTCCAATATGTAGTCATCGAACTTTCAAGATCAGTAGATCCTGAGTTAAGTGAACTCCATACGCAACGACCGGAAAGATCAAATACTTCAATATTATACTCCAGTTGCGACAAGGCCTGATCCGTCAATACTTTGAAGTTTACTCCTGTAGTGGCGGGATTGGCATCTGTCTTCACATCGTATATATTCGGATTGACTCCGATTCCTACCTGAAAACGGATGGAAGAAGAGGTTGAATTGTTGGCATTATCCCATACAACCAGAGTGGCAGTGTGCTGGCCCGGCTCAATATCGGAGAGGGGATAGACAAGGGAACCCTTCCCATCCTCGTCAACATCAGGAGAAAAATAACGAGCCACATCGTCATATACCGTTCTATCATCAAGAGTCAAGGTGATCTTATGACCTATCCCTGCGTCCGAGAGATTTATTCCTGAATCATCGCGTAATGTAGCGAAGAACACCGGATTCGGGCTCACGATCATTCCGTCTGAGAAATTATTTCTGCTATTAAGCCCGATAAACATAATTTCCGGACCCTCTGTATCAGACTCGACAGATTCGTCATACCCATATACATAAAGTGACTCATTGGTGCCGTTAGCTTCAACACCATTATCTGAATATGCGTAGAAAGCAAGCATTGCAGGACTATAATTATTCTCAATCTCCAACGGAATACGTATAGTGGTCTTCCAATGCCCATTTTCCACTCTTGCCCTGGTATTGAACAGTTTTGTTTTCCGATCGTTATAAGACATCTCTTCGCCATCCGTGCCGTTACCGTTTGTGGTCACCGGAACTTCAGCATCAAAGAGGATTATATCTAACACACCATTGAACTCTGCATCCACAGAGCCATCCGGAGCAACGATGTTACCCTCAATCTCAGCAGAGGCACGTGCACCAAGTTCCGGGAGTTCCCCGGATTTGATATCCGCCACTGAAATGTCTCCTATACGCTCCAATTCAACTCTATGGACCGGACTTAAAAGAGGCAGGGCCGGATCTCCCAGAAACGCATACTTAAGTGTGTTTCCTCTATAACCGGATTCATTGAGACGCTCATTTTTCGCGCTCACCATCACTTCCCCCCAGGTTTTGGCACTTCCATCCTTATTCCTCTCAAAAAGATGATTTGCCATAGCAAGGTTGAAATTCAGATTCCAGCTCATGTAAACGGTACGACTCGGCACAATCATTCCGATAAAGCCTGATGCTGGATGTTTCCACACCACTTCCGCACCGCTTATCTCGTTGTCATCCCAACGGAGATATTCACATGTGTAGCCAAGGAGGAATGGCAGATTTGTATTCGTCAGATTCTGCATGTCGGTCCATGTGAAGAGATTTTCATGGGTCCATGAACGGGGATTGGCATGTCCGGCATAAGAGATTACAGCCGAATCATTAAATCGACGGAACATCTGACGCTTTGGCTCAGGATATGTCGGACCTGTGCCGGTATATACTAACGGATAAGCGTCGGTATATAGGCGAGTATATGTAAAATCTTTTCCATTTCCGACTTTGCGGGTTGCATCAATGACCTTATTACATTGCGAAATATGATCACCATGATTTTGATCATCTGCAATGAACGTGATATTGTTGCGCCATGAACCATACTCCGGACGTTCGATATATTTTATGGTTTTGTTGACCATCTCCTCAGCTTCCTTTACAGAAGTGACGGCAAAACGTCCTACAGCCACCGAGATAGGATTGGGGCCTTGAATATCGAAAGTATCACTATCTTCAAGCATTCCGATATAATCATCAGTCGAGAATGAATAGGCTCCGGTTTCGATTGATGGATTATTCCATATCGGAAGCCTGGGATAACCGCAGTTGGCGACTTCGGTGGATACTTTCTTATTATCAAAAGTCGGGCGACTGAAAATCATACAATATTTTGGTGCGCGGCCATCTTCTCCCGCACGATCATACCACATTTTAAGAAGTTTACGGAAGGCGGTCACATCCGGATTGCCCGAGGCAAATTCATTATATATGGATTCCGGATCAAGCACGGTAACAGTCAAACCGCGACGGCGATGGCATTCGGCGAGCTGCTCCGCAGCCTGTCGATATTCCGAAGGAGTGATAATCAGATAATCCGGAGTCTCGAGGGCATGAATATCTTGATTTGATATATTTTTTGATTCCTTTATTCCAGTGGTCACTTTTGAAGGATTAAAGACGGCAAACCGACGCAAGCCCTTATCATCCACGGTAAACTTACAGGTTGTCCCGGAGATTGAATATGAAATCTTTTTGACTTTTGCGGGGTCAGTAACATCCCAAATTTCCGTAGCGTTATCCACTCCGGAGACAACAAAAGTCACGGGATCATCAACTATATGCGTGATAATCATTTGATCACCGGCAAGAGTCATCGCACGATCATAGACGACTTCAATATAATCAAGGCGTGCAGTGGAAATCACTCCACTATATGAATAATTGATTTCAAAATCGAGCTTCTCGGAATTACAGTCAAAAGTCTTGACCGGAGTTCCCCTGCGAATAAAAACTTCAGAACTTGCAGAGCCACCGGACACCCGGTCGTTCTCACCTTTCGGGAGATTGACACCGTTTGCCTTAAACGCAAGATACGTTGTAGCTGTATTAAGGGCTCCGAAATTAACACGCGCTGACACTTCCTTACCCACATTTCCGGTAAGTTGGAAAGTGAATTTACGTGTCACGGTGGAGCGGAAATCTTCACCAAGGTAAATCGCGCCTGTGTTTGAAGCGAGTGCAATATCTTGCTCGTGAAGCAGCGGGGCTTTGAATTTATTAATTTCCTCAACACCTGATCGTGCTTTCATATCCACGACAGCAGGCAATTCACTATTCAACGGACGATCGGAAAGGAAATAATAGGAGGTCTCTGCATATAGATTCTTCGTATGCGAATAAGGGAACCCGAAAGTGATCGGTGTTGTCCAGACAATATTATCCGCAGCATAGAAAATAATTCCATCTGCAGTTCTTGTCAATGTCTGGACAGGGAGGTCATCCGGTTGCGATGCATTCAGATTTTCACTCAACATTCCTCCTCCATAACCATATACATTAACTTCGGACGGATTAGAAAAACCCATCTGCCGAAGAGCTGAATTACTGATAAATTTTAACCCTTCACCTGAAATTTCGACTCTTACCCATTTCCCCTCCGATAATGCCGAAGAAGAGGCATAATGCTCCGCGGGGAGAGCAAATGAGCATACCGGGAACAGCAGACACAATGCAGTCACTATTCCCGTCTTGCAGACGGACTTCCCGATGACAGAAAGAATACGTTGGATATATCTATGTTGCAATCTTTTAATCATTGACAAATCAAAAATATCTTATAAAAGACTCTTAATCGACTATTCCTTATAAACTATCCCTTGGATAGACTTAATATTTAATATCCATTCAACAGGCTTTCGGATAGGCTCTCAAATGGACAGACGACGGATGATCTTTATGTGTGACATAGCGTAATCATCCTTATTTTTAACGTTCTTTGCTTTCTTTTATTGTATTATTCCACTCCTCAATATTTCCATTGAAAGCATTGATATCAACATCTCCCTTGATACCCTTGACCTTCCCATGATGATTAAACTGCCAGAAAGTCCATTCTGCGTTTATCGGATGGGAATTAAACGAACATATCCATAATGGATACGTGGGGAAATTGGAGGCTATATAATCATAATAACCATCACGATTGGTGTAAAAAGTGACTCTGAATCCCAATAGATTGAGATAGTCAACCATCCCGTTGATCCTGTCTGCAATAGTATTCGGATCAACTCCTTCCGGATTTCCATGGGTCTCCACGTCTATAACTACACCTAAATCTAATTTCTTTCCTTCCACTGCTCCCAAAAGATTGATTGCCTGCGCCACTCCGTCGCGATCGAAACGAAAGAAATGGTATGCACCCACTTTCAAACCGGCACCCACTGCATTACGGTAATTTACTGCGAAGGTAGAATCCCTGAAACTTTCTCCCTCACTCGCTTTTATAAATACGAATTGATAACCATCGGATGCCACATCTTT
Source organism: uncultured Sangeribacter sp. (assembly GCA_964521885.1). Classification (GTDB taxonomy): domain Bacteria; phylum Bacteroidota; class Bacteroidia; order Bacteroidales; family Muribaculaceae; genus Lepagella. Next base: position 112,647 of record CAZFUF010000003.1, read on the forward strand.
AAAATCGATTACCCCGTTGTGGGCCGAGACATCGATCCCACGAACAGGATATATCTCATCATCAACATATGGAGGAGAGGTCATGAAGTCATTATATGCCCACCAGATCGCAAAAACCAACAGCACGGCAACGACCAGAAAATCGATGCATACCAACAAATCACTTTTGCGCTGTTGCCAATTGAAGTTCATTTCTAAAAAAGATGATGAAAAATACTTGATAAGGTGATGGATAACATAACCGGAGCAATGGAAGAATAATCCTCATTAGAACTGAGAACCGAAATATAAAATTACAAAAAAAAATTCTCTAACCAAAATCTTTTTCTTTTTTTTAATTTTTGTTAAGACTATATGGTAAAATAATTATCAATGGTTATCCAAACCTATTCTAAAATCTTGGGAAAACATTATTGGAATATATTGAAGTTGAGAATGCGAAGTGGGATAGGAAATGAAAATTTGTGATATTTATCAGGAAGTGTTAATTTTGCAATGAAGGGCTCTTAATATTGGAAGAGTTCTTTCTTTCAATCTCATGCAAACAGCCATCTTTACAACAATTGCAATCGCCTTGATATTCATAGGGCTGATTCGAGGTTACCGCCGGGGATTCACCAAGCTTGCTCCGACAGTACTCGCTTTAGCATGCGGTGCCGTGGTTGGGCATGTGGTCGGTGGAGAAGCTGCGGATTGGATGGCCGGTTTTTTCCCGGAAGGTGATGATCCGGTTTTCGGACCCTATATGTGCACCTTTCTTCCGGCAGCTTCAGTATATGTTATTGCCTACTTCATTGTGGAGCTTGTCACCGGTATTATTCGTCAAATCCTCGGAATTCTCGGAGAAGGGATATTAAATTCTTTGGGAGGAGCCATATTTTGTGCCTTCAACTATATGACCTGGTTATCTCTGCTTCTAAATTTGATTATTTGTCTTGACCATGATTCCGCCATGCTTTCTACCCTTACCCACGATGACGGGAATCTTCTCTCGACAGTGATCTGCATCGGGCCTGCCGTCATCGGCTCTGAATCTCCTGCCGAGCTTTCTCATGATATTCAAGTTCGCGAAGCCAAGAAAATATCATATCAGCCACCTATTATGGATAACGCTGAAAAAAATATTATCTTTGTGGAGCATTTACAAAATGATATTTGTTATAATGATGACTCTTTTCTCCATTCTTTTTCCCGGAATCCCGAAGAGTCAATATCAATATAGTTATATTTCACAATGTTAAAAGTTCGTAATCTTCACGCCAATATAAATGGCAAAGAGATACTAAAAGGTATAAATCTTGACATTAAACCCGGAGAGGTGCATGCAATCATGGGACCCAACGGTAGTGGTAAATCAACTTTATCGATGGTTCTTGCCGGCAATCCCGCCTATGAAGTCACGGAAGGAACCGCTGAATTTTATGGTAAGGATTTACTCGCCATGGAACCCGAGACAAGAAGCCATGAGGGTCTGTTTCTCGGTTTTCAATATCCGGTAGAGATACCCGGCGTGTCGATGGTCAACTTCATGCGGGCAGCCGTGAATGCCAAACGTAAATATTTCGGTCAACCTCCAATGTCCGCCACAGAGTTTCTCAAAATGATGCGCGAAAAACGCGCCATTGTCGAGCTTGACAACAAGCTCGCATCTCGCTCAGTCAATGAAGGGTTCTCCGGGGGTGAAAAGAAACGTAACGAAATCTTCCAGATGGCAGTGCTCGAGCCTCGTTTATCCATCCTTGATGAGACTGACTCAGGACTTGATATCGATGCACTTCGCATTGTGGCTGAGGGCGTCAACAAATTGAAAAGTGATAATAATGCCACCATCGTCATAACCCACTATCAACGCCTTCTTGATTATATAAAGCCCGAGTTCGTTCACATTCTTTACAAGGGGAAGATTGTAATGACCGGAGGACCGGAGCTTGCACTCGAACTCGAGGAGCGTGGATATGATTGGATCAAGGAGCAAGTTGACAAAGAAAACGCATAACTCACCTCACCTTTAGACATTACAGATACATACCTCACACCTATGCTGTAACAATTAAAGGCTAATTTGCATAGAAATATGAGTGAAACGAAAAATCCGTTATCTCAATATATCGAATTATATCAAGGTCAACGTCCATTGATCGAAAAAAATAGCGCGGAGCCTCTTGACAGTCTACGTCACCAAGCAATGAAGCGTCTTGAGGATTGTGCACTCCCTACAAAAGGGAGTGAGAATTATGAAATAATCGATATTCCGGAGCTATTGGCACCTGACTATGGCCTGAATCTGGCAGATATTGCGATGGATGCCAATCCTAAGACATCTTTCCGTTGTGGAGTGCCTGAATTATCTTCAGCACTTGGATTCGTGATTAATGATAGTGTCAAGATACCCGATATGGCAACGGACGGACTCCCGGAAGGAGTCGAGTTCACCTCATTACGCGAACTTGCCAGGCGCAAACCGGATTTTATAAAAAAATATTATGGACGTGCTGCGATGCTCACAAATCCTCTTGTAGCTCTCAACACTATGTTGATGCGCGATGGAGTGTGTCTTCACGTTAAAAAAGGGGTGAAATTGGAGCGACCTTTACAATTGGTCAATATTCTCAATTCTCTTATCCCCCTTATGGCTGTCAGACGCCTTCTTATTGTAATTGAAGAGGAATCGGCTGCAACTCTGCTCTCTTGTGATCATACCCAATCTGATGGTATTCCTGTTCTTTCCCTTCAGACGATTGAGATTTTTGTTGGGAAAAACGGCAAGCTGGATTTCTATGATATGGAGGAAAGCAATGAATCAACAAGGAGACTTTCCTCCTTATATCTACGTCAGGACGAGGGAAGCAACGTTACTATCGATGGAATAACCTTATCCAACGGGATATCCAGAAATGAATACGATTGCAGATTCACGGGGTCACATGCGGAACTTCATCTATACGGACTTGGGATTGAAGACCGCGCAAGGATTCTTGACACATACTCATTTGTGGATCATTCTGTGGAGGATTGCCACACTGATGAATTGTTCAAATATGTTGTGGATGATAACGCCAGGGGAGCTTTCGCGGGCAGAATCTATGTAGCTCCAGACTCAACCGGCACTGTAGCTTATCAAAGCAACCGCAATCTCGTGGGCTCTGACACTGCGAGAATGTGGTCAAAACCACAGCTCGAGATATATAATGATGATGTGAAATGCTCACATGGGACAGCAATCGGCCAGCTCGATCCCATGCAATTATTTTATCTTCGCACGAGGGGATTGGATGAGGCACAAGCCAGGATGTTGCTTAAGCAGGCTTTTATGGCAGACGTGATAGATGGAGTCAAATTACAGGCGTTACGTGAACGTCTGATCCACCTCATCGAACATCGTTTTGCCGGAGAATCAACGTCTTGCTCCGGATGCACCATCTGTCATTGAAACTTCTATAATTATGGATATCAACAAGATTAGAGAAGAGTTCCCCATCCTGACGAGAAAAGTCGGGAAATATCCGTTGATATATCTCGATAACACCGCGACTTCCCAGACGCCCGACAGAGTCGTCAGAGCCGTGGTTGACGGATATGAGAATTTCAAAGCGAATGTACATCGTGGAGTACACACTTTATCTCAAGAGGCTACAGACCATCAGGAGCATACGCGCAGGCGGGTGAGGGATTATATAAATGCCCGGTCAGAAGAGGAGATTATATTTACACGTGGCACGACGGAAGCTGTCAATCTTGTGGCAGACTCATTCGGACGCGGATTTCGGGAAGGGGATGAAATCATCCTCACGGTGATGGAACATCATGCAAATATCGTTCCATGGCAATTGCTTCAATCCAGAACAGGGATAAAGCTCAAGGTGGTCGATATCAACCGTAATGGAGAACTGGATCTTGACCAATACCGTGCTCTATTCAATTCACGCACCGTCATGGCATCTTTCTGTCATGTCAGCAACGTATTGGGGACAATCAACCCTGTAGGCGATATGATCGCATTCGCTCACTCAAAGGGTGTACCGGTATTTGTGGATGGTGCTCAAGCCTCTCCTCATCTTTCAATTGATGTGCGCGAGCTTGATACTGATTTCTATGCTTTCTCTTCACATAAGATGTATGGACCCACCGGAGTCGGGATACTCTATGGTCGAAAGTCTTTGTTGGAAGGGATGCCACCATGGCAAGGTGGAGGGGAGATGATCAGCCATGTAAGCTTCGAGAAAACCACCTTTGCGGAACTACCCTTCAAATTTGAAGCCGGCACCCCTGATTTTGTTGATATCGCGGCCTTCTCAAAAGCATTGGATTTTATAGAAGAGATAGGATTGGAAAACATTGAAGCTCACGAGCTTGACCTCATGCGTCACGCCACTGAGGAAATGATGAAAATAAAAGGGTTACGCATCTTCGGGACAGCTCCTCATAAAAGTGCAGTGATCTCTTTTCTCATTGATGGCTCTCATCCATATGATGTCGGGATGCTTCTCGATAAATTAGGAGTAGCAGTGCGCACGGGTCATCATTGTGCGCAACCCCTCATGGAACGATTGGGAATCCCCGGCACGGTCCGTGCCTCGTTCGGGGTGTATAATACACACGAGGAAGTGGATCAGTTCATATCACATCTTCAACGCGTTGCCGAGATTCTTTCCTAAGATAAGTAAGGGCTTTTGCAGAATTATTGTTTGCGAACCTACTTGACAACTCGATTGCAATACAGATGTGACGGATATAAGAATATTTATGAGAATGTGTCTTTAGGTAATATTTTCGGATTTACTTATTTTTTTGTAATTTTGTATATTCGAAACTTATAACTATGTCAGAGAGCATCAATCTTTTCGATTTACCTGAAGCTAACAAAAGCACCTTAGCCAATAACGACAATAACAATTCCAATCCCTTATCTACAGGCGCGCCCGAACAGAATTCCTCAGATTTAGAAATAGACGAAGATATTATCGTAGAAGAAATACCCACCGGGTCAGGAGGAAGCGCAGCGGGCACATACACTGATGATGCGATTCAAAGTCTGAAGTGGAACGAACATATCCGCCGCAGACCGGGCATGTATATCGGTAAACTCGGCGATGGAACGCACGCCGAAGATGGCATCTACGTTTTGATGAAGGAAGTCGTCGACAACTCCATCGACGAATTCAATATGGGAGCAGGTAAACGTATTGATATTAATCTCACTCCGGAAGGAGATGTAGAGATCCGCGACTATGGGCGAGGCATACCCCTCGGAAAAGTGAAAGAGGTTGCATCCGACATAAACACCGGTGGTAAATTTGACGATAAGAATTTTAAAAAGTCTGTCGGTTTGAATGGTGTCGGTCTAAAAGCCGTGAATGCTCTTTCTGATTATTGTCATGTGGTCAGCTATCGCGAAGGTCAATGCGTAACGGTCGATTTTGAGAAAGGAGACCTCATCTCTCAGACTGATCCCCTACCCACTGATCAACCCAACGGAACATTAGTAAAATTCAGACCGGACAACTCCCTTTTCCGTAATTATAAGTTCAATCTGGAATTCGTGGAGACAATGGTTAATAATTATACCTATCTCAACACAGGTCTTCAGATTTATTTCAATGGGAAAAGGTATCTTTCTCGCCATGGATTACTTGATTTGATAAAGGAGAATATGACTTCTACACCACTTTATCCAATCATCCATCTCAAAGGGGAGGATATTGAAGTTGTCATTACTCATTCTGACCAGTATGGCGAAGAATACTATTCATTTGTGAATGGTCAGCATACCACGCAAGGCGGTACTCACCTCACTGCTTTCCGCGAACATGTGAGCCGCACCATAAAAGAATTCTCAGGAAAAAATTATGAGTTTTCAGATATCCGGAGCGGAATGGTAGCAGCTGTCAGTGTAAGGATACAGGAACCCGTGTTTGAATCCCAGACGAAGACTAAACTCGGCAGCAAGGAAATAGCTCCCGACAGCCCGGTGACCGTCAATAAGTTCATAGGGGATTTCATAAAGAAAGAACTTGACGATTTCCTACATAAACATACGGATATTGCGGAGACGATGCTCACCAAAATTGCCGCGAGCGAAAAGGAACGTAAGGCAATGGCGGGCGTGGCGAAACTGGCTCGTGAGAAAGCAAAAAAAGTGAGCCTTCATAATCGCAAACTTCGTGATTGCCGAATTCATTACAATGACCCGATCAAGGAGTCTCAGAAGAACAGTATTAAAAACGGTGATAAGAAGGATTTGAGGGAATTATCGTCTATTTTTATTACGGAAGGGGAATCAGCGACCGGAACAATCACAAAGGTGAGGGATGCTCAGACCCAGGCAGTGTTCTCTTTGCGTGGCAAGCCCCTTAATTCTTACGGCATGACACAGGAGGTGGTCTATAAAAATGATGAGTTCAACCTTCTCCAAGCAGCTTTGAATATTGAGGGTGGGATTGACGGGTTAAGGTATAATCGCGTGATAATTGCTACAGATGCCGATGTCGACGGGATGCACATCCGCCTTCTGACCATCACTTTTTTCCTTACCTTCTTCCCTGACCTTATAAAGAAAGGTCACGTCTATATTCTCCAGACCCCTCTATTCAGAGTGCGCAATAAGAATGTGACCAGGCGTTCAAAAAGAAAGCGTAGGAATGAAGATCAGACAGGAGAGAAAGATACTTATTATTGCTATACTGATGAAGAGCGCGAAGCTGCAATCGCCAAACTTGGCAACAATGCGGAAATCACTCGATTCAAAGGTCTTGGGGAGATAAATGACGTGGAGTTCGCTGAATTTATCGGACCTGATATGCGCCTTGATCCCGTCTCTCTGAAAAAAGAAGATACCGTTGAAAAGATGTTGGAATTTTATATGGGGAAAAACACCATGCAACGCCAGAATTTTATCATCGACAACCTTGTAGTGGAGGATGATTCGCAAATCTAATATTTCCTAAATTGGGATTTGGAAATTAGAAATTTGAATTTTTATGATTAAGGAGAGGATTGCGTTATTTCCGGGTAGTTTCAACCCGTTTACTTTAGGACATCTTGATATTGTGGCGCGAGGGCTAAAATTATTCGATAAGATAATCGTGGCAATCGGATACAACGAGCATAAGGTTGAACAAGGAGTTTTATCGGAACGCATAACCGAAATTAAGTCAGCATTGGCAGATATGAAGAATGTTTCGGTCATGGCTTACTCAGGTCTGACGGTGGAGTTCGCCAGAGAAAATGGATGTTGTGCCTTATTGCGTGGAGTGAGAAGTTGCCTGGATTTCGAATATGAGAAGAATATGGCTGATACAAACTCAGCAATATCGGAAATAGAAACAATTTTTCTCCCCGCCCGCGCCGATTTGGCATTTTTATCAAGTTCCATGGTGCGCGAATTATCCCATAACGGATACGATGTCTCCCGTTTTCTTCCCCAAAAGCCATCCTGATTTATATTACTATAATAATCATGACTCTCTTAATAAATAATGTTGACTTAGAGCACGTTTTAGCTAAGACCACGTATCATAAATATTGAAAAAATGAAAAAACTGCTATATATGCTTGCCGGCACACTGATGTTAGCCGGTTTTGGAACAGTAAAAGGAGAATTCAACAATGCCCAGAAACTTGGAATGGCTGAAAAAGCCATTGAGCTTCTCTATGTTGACACTGTAAATGCGGATCGCCTTGTAGAAGATGCAATTAAGGGTATGCTCGAAGGGCTTGACCCTCACTCTCAATATTCATCTGCTGAAGAGACGCGCCAACTGAATGAACCATTGGAAGGGAATTTCAGCGGAATTGGAATCACATTCAATATGACTCAAGATACTTTATATGTGATTCAGACAGTTGCAGGGGGACCGTCAGAACGTGTCGGAATTCTTGCAGGGGATAGAATCATTGCGGTCAATGACACAAACATAGCCGGAATCAAGATGAAGAACACTGATATAATGAAACGTCTCCGCGGTCCCAAGGGGACAGACGTAGACGTGACCGTTCTTCGCTATGATAAGGCAATCCCCGATACCATCGGATTCAGAATCACCCGTGATGACATTCCAATCTATAGTGTGGACGCCGCATATATGGTTGAGCCGGGAATTGGCTATATTCGCCTGAATAAATTTGCCGCAGAAACTTCAAATGAATTTGTAAAGGCAGTCAGTGATCTTAAGAAGCATGGGATGAAAGATCTTATCCTTGACCTCGTGGATAATGGAGGAGGGTATCTTAATGCCGCCGTTGAGATTCTAAGCGAATTGCTGCCTGAGGAAAGTCTTGCAGTCTACACCGAAGGTATGCGTTCACCGAGAACAAACCTGACCACCAAACCCAAAGGTAAAAATCCGCTTTTGCCCAATGGAAGGCTTGTGGTAATGGCTAACCAATATTCCGCATCTTCTTCAGAGATCACTTCCGGTGCAATCCAAGACTGGGATAGAGGACTGATTGTGGGACGACGTACATACGGCAAAGGGCTCGTGCAACGTCCTATACCTTTCCCTGACGGATCAATGATACGCCTGACTGTGGCTCATTATTACACTCCTACCGGCAGAAATATTCAAAAACCATACGAGTTAGGTGGAGGTAAAAAATATGCCAAAGATATTCTCGACAGATATAATGGAGGAGAATTAATGCACGCCGATTCCATTAAATATATAGATTCCTTGAAAACCGAAACAATCAAACTCCAGCGTCCGATTTACGGTGGCGGTGGTATTTATCCAGATAAATTCGTTCCTCTGGACACCACCGAGTATACAAAGTATTATCGCAATTTAGTTGCTAAAGGGGTCATCAATAAATACGTCATCAAATATGTCGATAAGAATCGTAAAGATCTCTTGAAACAATATCGCAACGATGATATATTCACAGAGCGTTTTGAAGTCACCTCAGCCATGCTTTCCGATCTTTTTGAACTCGGAAAAGCTGAGGGAGTAGAGATAAATGAAGAGGAAGCGGCAAAAAGTGCCCCGCTCTTTTCAATGATAGTTAAAGCATTGATTGCCCGTGATGTATATGATAACCCGTCATATTTCAAAGTATATAATCGGTATGATCCTATTTTCAAATCGGCTCTTGAGTTGATTAAAAGCAAGGAATATGATGAACTTCTTTCGGCGCCTGAGAATTAACAGATCCTCTTGCCTCAAAGCCGGAGTTTGATTCCATTACCTAACATTTTCACTTCACACTAAACATATCTTTCATCATGAACAATATATCCAAATTATCTCTGAATATCAGTTACCAGTGGTTAATCTCAGGATTGGCAGGGTTGCTCATGTTTTCATTCTCTGAATCCATCTCGGCTCAGACTTTCCGCCATGTTCAGTCTAAAGCAGAATCGGAATTAAAAACCCGGATTGCCGACAAATCAAGGAAAGTAGTGCCTGAGACCAACGAGGGCGGAGACCTGATTAATAATCTCCAGGATTCCATATCAAGTGTTGACGAATTGATTGAGGAGAAAGCAATATTACCATTAAAACCTTATACGGCAGTAAATTTTGCCTTAGGTCCACGTGTGTTCTCCGGTTATCGCCGTTTGCCTGAGAAACATTATGTAGCTCCGACACTTTCTCCTGACTTCTCTCTAATTCATCCCTATTATTTCACGGCTCTCCCTGATTCTCTGATTATGCCTGTAGCTAACGGTGAATTGACGATCAAAGAAGCTCATGATATGCTCACTGCCCTTGACCAAGAGGAGACTCAAGAGGATTTGCCTGAACTATTGCCCGGTGTAGGATCCGACACTATGGGAATTGCAGAAGGCGCTATGGGTGAGGGAATGCCGGAGTTATTGCCGGGGATCTCTGACAATAAAAACACAAGCTGGTATGTCGACATCACTTCGTCAGACGTTACTCCCCGTTGGCTCCGCACAGCTTTGATCGGGAATAGATTGCAACAAGATGCTCTCTACCGTTGCATGATCGATCATCCGGATTGGATTCAATATACTGATTGGACTCTTCCCCAACCTCCACGTTTGCCGGAAGATGATGTCAACTTTACTTCTTACATAAGCAAGATGGATCTCCCTGATATTGATATTAGCAAAGCACTGCTGCCGACAGAAGAGCTTGAAAAACGTCATTGGCTCCATATATTCCAGACCGCACTTCAGTTCTCGCAAGCATATGTTTCCTCAACATGGTATCAGGGAGGAAATAATCACCTCTCGCTTCTGTATAACTTCTTGTGGGACGTAAGCCTTAATCAAGTGTTCCATCCCAATCTGATGTTTCAGAATGTAGTCAGCTATAAGTTGGGTTTAAACTCATTGCCGGCCAATTCATTCCATAAATATTCCATCTCAGAAGATATATTTCAATGGAATATGCAATTTGGTTTCAAGGCATTCTCCAATTGGTTTTATTCCATCACCTCCCAATTTAAGACCCAGTTGCTTCGCAACTATGAGGAAACATCCTCAAATCGCATAGCTTCCCTTCTTTCTCCGGGTTCACTAAACTTCGGTCTTGGTATGACATACAATAAGGAAAATGCGAAAAAAACTTTTAAAATATCTGCTTCTATCGCTCCTTTCTCTTACAATTTATCGATGGTGTTAGATCCAAACCTCGTAGAAAGCACATATAAAAGCTACAATATCGACTATGTTGATGGTCATCCGCTTCATAAGACCCACAGCGAGTTCGGTAGCAACGCAGAAATCAATATCCTTTGGAAAATGCACGATAATGTCTCTTATCGTACCAGATTGTTCCTCTTCTCAGATTATCGTTCATTCCTCGGAGATTGGGAAAATACTTTTGATTTTACCATTAATAAGTTCCTTAGCACACAACTATACGTGAATCTCCGCTATGATTCCAAGTCTGCGCTTATAGGAGGTTCCCGTTGGGGACATTGGATGCTCAAGGAGATCTTGAGTTTCGGAATCTCCTATCGTTTCTCCACGAAATAAAAATTTATTAATTTCTTTAAAAGTTTTCTTGAAAGAAATGAAGATACCCCATATCATTCATATATGCGTTTTCCTGGCATTTATGATCGGCTCCACCGGCATCATGATGTCTGAGAGACAAGAACCCATTGTGACTGATATGACTGCGGTCCGCGATTTATGTGATACACTCCCGCTCCACCCGATCGAAGGGATCTGGCGCTTTCCTGATGACCATATAAATGTTCTCATCCTTCGGGATAAACGAATCGGGGCCACCCGATCTACTTCATATTCCCTATATGTTGTGGAATCAGAAGACACACGTTTGCACACGGGGGACATTGTAGGGAAAATTATAGAGACTCCGGATCCTGACAAATATAAGTTATCACTTTTCACAAAACGTATAGGAGGGATACTTTCAATGCCATACGACTGCGTTGCCACGTTGCGCAGCGATAATGAATCTATGGTGATAAAGACCCCGAAGATAAAAGTAAAGCTTAATCCATTAGCTTTTTTTTCGAATTTCTGGCGCATAGCACGTATCACCGTAGAAAATCCCCTTACCTCTCTCCCCGCAGGGCTAATCAGAATTTACCCTTCTTATGACGGCAACGGCTCCTCCACCCGTTATCCGCGCTATCTTTAATTCAATCACTGTTAATTCAATCATTGACTTCTAAAGTCAATACAACCCTTTAATTTCTATCAGTATTTAATACCGCCCAGTATGTTCCGTCGCTTCATTGCCTTGACAATCACAGTGAATTTACTCTTTTTCTCGATGGCTGGCAAAAGAGTCAAGACTTCTCATAAGCAGTGGAAAGAGACTAAAACAGAACAATTGGAACGGAAATCTGACATAGTTTTAAAAGAGGGGAAAACCGGTGAGGATGATACTCATTATTTTTCAGAGGTGATATGCGCAGGATTTGACAAGGAAGCGTCTTCTTCGGTTGAAAGTTTCTTTATTAGCAATTCAAGTGATAAAGAAGTCATCGGCATTGATTTGGAAATTACCTATTACGATATGAAGGGGAGACAACTCCATCGCAGATTAGAACACTTGACAACCTATATACCCGTTGGAGAGACACGTAAGATAGATATCAAATCATGGGACAAGCAACACACTTTCTATTACCATAAGAATAACCGGCCTTCAAAGAAGATTTGCACCCCTTTCGACATCAAATTCAGAATTAAAGCCCTGTTTCTGAAGAATTAGAAGAATGCAGGGGTATTGTATATATTAAAGAGAAGGTAGCGTTAATCGGGGAGTTGGCACCGTATCCAGGAATATACCATGGCACTGAATTACTGCCGTTTTTGGTGTAAAGCTTGAAATGATAGCGGAAAGTCCATCCCATGGAAAAATTCTTCACTATTTTGACTTTTACTCCACCGAGAACTTCACCATACAAAGCAGTTGATTTCTGCCCGGGCAAAGAAAATGAATTTGTCTGATCCCAATATGAAGAATTGATGGTGATATCGGTAATATCATAGGAGAAGTGACTGAAACCGGCCCTGAGTCCAAGAAATGCCTGATAATCCGGATTACTCTTATATAGAAAATTATAATTTAATCCAACCTTTGCATAAAAAGCAGGCTTTGACTTATATGTAAAGTTATTGGCACTGTTTTTATTATTGCCAAACCCAACCCCCATCTCTACAGTGGGGAAGAACCAGTTATATATCGACAGGTCAGCCGACACATCAAATCCTCCGTATGATTGACCGGCAGCTAATAAAATAGCGTCAAAAATATTAACTCCAAAACTGACGGCATTCAATTTTGGATATACCGGCCCGGATTTCACTACTTTGACTGTGTCAAGTTCAGAAAGGAATAACACCGGAGATTCAAGCGGATTTCCATGCTTATCATAGTAGTGAAGATATGGTGCATCGGGCTTGTGATCATCTGATTCTACCGGAGTTATAACTTTCTTCTTTTTAATCAGGGAGTCTTTACGAACCTCAATTATTTCACTTTGAAGTAATGAATCGACACCTGTGGCTTGGGTATTCTCAGTCTCTTCCGGCGTGATATTCAGCTCGGTAGCCCGTGGTTGCGACATAGCAAAATTACCTCCTGCCACAAACAAAATTAACCAAGCTAAAAAACCTGATTTAAAGATCCGGCTATTCATTACTTAAAACCTTGAAAAAAATATTTATATTGGTGACGGGCTTATTTGTTATTTCTCCTGTCGGACAGCTGACTGAATCAATGCAAAAAGATGTGTGAGCTATCGAATCGATGGTATATTTATAAATGACACCACACGCAGCCCCCACAAATAAAGGTTCCATAGAATAACGAAAAGTAATGGTATCCTCTATATGCAGTTTGGAAAGATTCTTCTGAAGATAACGAAACACATATTGAGTACTATCTTTGTCGATATTAAACGGGAGATAAGTTTCTGATAAATTTCTTGCTAAATCACAAAGCATACTGTCACCCGGCACTCCGACAGCAAATATGGAGATTGAGTCTATTCCGATAGGTGTTGGAGTGGAAGTGGAAGCCATTGAGTCTGCTGCATAAAATCCAGCTTTGGGCAATGAATTCTTATTGTCCATACATTCATCGGAGCCACACCCCCACAATAACACCCCAATCAATATTATCGGGAGTATCCTCATTCCCCATTCCTTTTTCATATCTCTTCCGCAATCAGATATTTGTTACGCTCTGCTGAGTTTCGGGTAATCAGTTCACCTATGAAGCCTGTCAAGAAGAACTGCAATCCCATCACCATGCACGCTAAGGAGAGATAGAAATAAACTGAATTCGTGACATAGAAAGAGTAGCCTGAACTGCAGACACTCACAATCTTAAGCACCAGCACCACAAATACAGCAATAAACCCTATTAAGAACATAAGCGAACCGAGAAGACCGAAAATGTGCATCGGTTTAATCCCGAATTTGGATTGGAACCAAAGAGTCGCAAGATCAAGATAACCATTTACAAAACGATCCAGCCCAAACTTAGTCACTCCATATTTGCGCGCCTGATGATGAACGACCTTCTCCCCGATTTTTTTATAACCTGCATTTTTAGCCAGATAAGGGATATAGCGATGCATGTCTCCATAGACTTCAATATGCTTTACCACCTCGTTTTTATATGCTTTCAACCCACAATTAAAGTCATGCAGATTCTTAATTCCACTCACTTTGCGTGCAGTTGCATTAAAAAGTTTGGTTGGTATTGTCTTTGAAAGGGGATCGTAACGTTTTTTCTTCCAACCGGAAACAAGATCATATCCGTCTGACATTATCATACGATAAAGTTCCGGTATTTCATCCGGGCTATCCTGTAGATCTGCATCCATTGTGATCACTACATCTCCCTTGGCACGACGGAAACCGGTATCGAGAGCAGGGGATTTGCCATAATTGCGTGAAAACGCAACCGCATGTATCCTCTCATTGCTGGCAGCCAAACCTCGAATTACGTCCATTGAACCGTCGGTGCTCCCATCGTTGACAAATATTATTTCGTAAGAAAAGGAATTTTCTTTCATTACCCTCTCAATCCATGCAGTGAGCTCAGGTAAAGATTCAGCTTCGTTATATAGCGGTATTACTATTGATATATCCATAAGACATTAGAATTTCAAATTTGCCTCAGCAAACAATCTGCGATCATCAGCTATGGTATTGCTTACAGTAGTCAACATATCACCCATAAGAACCCCGCTCATTCCACCGGTCATTATACGCAACATGTCATCATGGCTCAATCGCATTCTGCCTCCTGCAAAACGAATGGCCTTTCGCGGGAGAATAAACCTAAATATGGCTACCGTACGCTTTATCTCTTCTGCACTGATTAATGGTTGTGATTCCAATGGAGTTCCCGGAATAGGATTAAGAATATTAACGGGTACAGAATCCACATCCAAATCAGCGAGCTCAAACGCAAAATCCACGCGCTGCGCCATACTTTCCCCCATTCCGATTATTCCTCCGGAGCAAACCTCCATCCCGACTTCACGAGCTGCCCTTATTGTATTCCTCTTATCTTCGGGAGTATGAGTCGTGCAAAGGGTTCGGAAGAATTTATCCGATGTTTCCATATTGCAATGATACCGACTCACTCCGGCATCATATAGCATTTTAAGTTCATCTTCACCGAGAAGTCCCATCGAGACACATATATCAAGGCGCGTCTCTTTTTTAAGTTTCCGTATAAGTACGCAAAATTTTTCTATATCACTTCTTTTTACTGTCCTGCCACTGGTAACAAGTGAAAAGCGTCTGATACCCTCGCGTTCATTGTGACGCGCAGCACGCATCATATCCTCCTCATCTATCATATTATAGGTTTCACACCCGGTATGATGACGAGATGCCTGTGCACACCATTTACAATCTTCACTGCATAGGCCACTCCTCGCATTAACAATGGAGCATGAATCAACAACATCACCACACCATTTGCGAGCGATCTCACCTGCCGCATCACAAAGAGAATTTGTTGGAATATTCTCAAGCAGCCAGAGCGCCTCTTCGCGACTCACCCCTTCCCCGGCAAGACATCTATTCTTTATATCCTGAAATTTAACCGAACTTTCCATGTTTCTATGATCAGCTATTATTTCATTTAAGGAAATTACATACCTCATCCGAATTCCAAAACTGTCCTTAGATATGCAAAATTAATCTAAAAAACATTCTTATCAAAACATAACCACCAAAACCTCTCTAAATTAAACCTAATTTCATATTATTCAAAATGCATTTTTACTAATTCAACCACCATCTCCTTTCAATATCTGAATCCTTTCAATATCTGACTTTCCAATAATATCCAATTGTATAATTTAATTATTAAAGCATCCACACAATCCATTTTGCTTATTATGACAATCATTTATATATATTACTTATTATAATAATCATTTATATGTATTAATTATTCTAATAAGTATTTATACTTTTTACTTATTGTAATAATCATTTAGCATTTTTACTTATTACAATAATTATTTAGCATTTTTACTTATTATAATAGTCATTTACTAATTTTACTTATTAAAATAACCTTGTATATATTTTACTTATTATAATAATTATTTTACATATTACTTATTATAATAGCTGATTTAAGAAATTACTTATTATAATAATTAATTTTAGATTTTACTTATTATAGTAATTAAATACTAATTTTACTTTTTATAATAAATATTTTTTATTACATTTGCAATTGAAAAAGACGAATTGGCATTTAGACCGAGCCCCAACCATATAAACAACTGAAATACATGAATATACTTAAAAAGAAATACAATTCCCTTCTTAAGCAAATATCAACACAACATATCCGCAATCTCTATTATGATATATCTTGGGAAACGAGATTAATTGGCATAAAGGGAGCGAGAGGGGTTGGGAAAACCACCATGATGCTACAAAGAATTAAGCTGGCATTTCCAGACACCTCCAAGGTGCTCTTTGTGTCTCTGGATGACATTTGGTTCGCCAATCATTCCCTAAATGACTTGGCAGAGCAATGTATTGAAGACGGAATAACTCACCTTTTTATTGATGAAGTTCATCGGCTGCCGGGATGGGAAAGACAAATTAAAAACATCTATGATTTCTACCCGCAACTAAGTATAGTATTCACCGGTTCGTCACTTCTTGAAATTGATCATTCCATTGGCGATCTCTCAAGAAGATGCCTATTATATTTCATGCCGGGATTATCATTTAGAGAATATCTTGAGTTTGAGAATATCAGATTTGACAAAATCACATTATCGGAAATTCTTTACAATCATCGTTCAATAGTGCAAGAGATAACCAGGGAAATAGATATTTTAAAACTTTTCCACAAATATCTCAAACATGGATTTTATCCATTCTACAAAACTGAGACTGAAACGAATTATCTTATCCGGGTAAACAATATAATTTCAAGCGTTGTAGACTACGATATTCCGGCAATAGCAAATGTTGAATACACTACATTGGTAAAGGCCAAGCAATTATTAGGGATAATGGCGTCTCAGCCCCCCTCCCCCCTCAATGCCACAAATATCTCAAACCTGATGGGGATAACGACCAATCAACTGATTAAGATTTTCTCACTTTTAAATCGGGGAGAAATTCTACGGCTGTTATATTATAAAAGCGAACGAGATCCCAAATCACTTTCAAAACCACAGAAAGTCTTATTTAATAACCCATCGATGCTCTACGCATTGGGTTACGCGGATAAAGGAAAAGCCCGGGAATCATTTTTTGCTGCGATGATGTCAGTTCAACATGAAATTGCATATCCTATCAAGGGGGATTTAATCGTTGATGGCAGATATCTTTTTGAAATCGGAAGGTCAACTAAAGGATTTACTCAAATCAAAAATATACCCGACAGTTTCGTTGCAGCAGACGATATTGAATTTGGATATGCAAATAAAATTCCACTCTGGCTTTTCGGATTTTTATATTAGGTAAATTACGCAAATTGCCCTTATAAAACGTATTATAATTTTAAGAAAAGGGAAAAACATAACAGATACCTTTCACAATCTACTATACCCCAAACTCAAAACGCACCAATATGTATTTGTTAGGCTATGACATAGGAAGTTCGTCAGTAAAAGGAGCTCTATTGGAAGTCTCCACCGGAAAGAGGATTGCATCCGATCACTTCCCTAAAAGCGAGGCGCCAATCAAGGCTTTAAAGCATGGATGGGCAGAACAAGATCCTAATTCCTGGATCGAGGCAATGCAAAAAGTCACAGCATCAATTATTGCACAGTCCGGCATCAAAAAATCTGACATAAAAGCTATCGGCATTTCTTATCAGATGCATGGGCTTGTAGCAGTGGATAAAGCAGGCATCCCTGTACGGGATTCTATTATCTGGTGTGATAGCCGTGCCGTCAATATTGGAGAAGAGACATACGCAAAAATCGGGAAGGAGAAATGTCTTAAGACCATTCTCAATTCACCGGGAAATTTTACTGCATCAAAACTTGCATGGGTGCAGAGAAATGAACCTGAGCTGTATGATCGAATATACAAAATCATGCTCCCGGGAGACTATGCCGCATATAAGTTGACCGGAGAAATTACGACTACTCCCGGTGGTCTCTCAGAAGGAATGCTATGGGATTTCAAATCCCAACAGCCGGCATGGTTCCTAATGGACCATTTGGGATTCGACAGACGCCTTCTCCCCACTTTAGTGCCCACCTTCGGGATTCAAGGATATGTGGATGAAGAGGGAGCCAAAACATTCGGATTGGAAGTAGGGACACCCGTGACATATCGTGCCGGGGATCAACCCAACAATGCACTTTCCCTCAACGTATTTCATCCGGGTGAGATTGCTTCGACTGCCGGAACTTCGGGGGTAATTTACGGTGTAATGGATACAATTGCCTACGATCCAAAGGGAAGAGTAAATAATTTCACTCATGTTAATAATACCCCCGAGAGTCTGCGAATAGGAGTTCTGGCATGTATCAACGGCACCGGAAGCATGAACTCATGGATCCGTCGCAATATTGCCCCTGCGAATATTAGCTATCAAGAAATGAATCTTCTTGCAGAGGAGATTCCTGCAGGGAGCGAAGGGCTGACCGTGCTACCCTTTGGAAACGGGGCTGAAAGATTATTAAGCAATTCTTTACCGGGATGTTGCATCGAAGGTATTAATTTCAATCTCCACGATCGGAGACATATAATCCGAGCAAGTCAGGAGGGTGTGGCTTTCTCCTTCTGTCTGGGATTGGAAATTATGCGGGAGATGGGATTGAAGGCTTCGATGATTCATGCAGGGAATGCCAACATGTATCTAAGTCCAATATTTCGACAGACAATTGCCGATGTCTCCGGAGTAACCATACTCAGATATGACACCGACGGGGCAGATGGTGCCGCAAAAGGCGCAGGTCTCGGTGCCGGAATATACTCGGATACTCAAGAAGCATTCTCATCATTACAGCTTCTTGGAGAAACAGCTCCGATGAAAGATAACGAGCAGATTAACTCCGCCTATTCCTTATGGCGCAAACGATTGGAAAATCAGCTCCAAATACTCTGAAATCAAAAAATATAACAGAAACCAAAACATTATAATTATGCAAACAAAACAATATTTCCCTGAGATTGAAAAAATTAAATTCGAGGGTACTTCAAGCCGTAATCCTCTTGCGTATCGTTATTATGACGCAGACAGGATTGTCTTGGGGAAACCGATGAAAGAGTGGCTGAAATTTGCCATGGCATGGTGGCATACTCTTTGTGCGGGAGGAGCTGACCAATTTGGTGGCGACTCTAAAAAATTCCCCTGGAATGAGGGTGATGATCTTATGACAATCGCACGTCAACGTGCGGACGCAGGCTTTGAAATAATGTCAAAATTGGGTATTGAATATTTCTGCTTCCATGACACGGATCTGATCGGTGATCTTGAAGAGATAAACACCTACGAAGCACGCATGAAAGAGATCGTGGAATATCTTAAAGTGAAAATGGCTGAGACAGGAATTAAGAATCTTTGGGGAACAGCAAATGTGTTCGGCAACCCGAGATATATGAATGGAGCGGCCACTAATCCGGAGTTTGACGTAGTGGCTCGTGCTGCGGTTCAAATCAAGAACGCTATAGATGCCACAATTGCGTTGGGAGGCTCCAATTATGTATTCTGGGGAGGTCGAGAGGGATATATGAGTCTTCTCAACACAGATCAAAAACGTGAAAAAGATCATCTCGCCACAATGTTGAGAATAGCTCGCGATTATGCAAGAAGTCAAGGATTCAAAGGCACATTCCTTATTGAGCCGAAACCTATGGAGCCGACCAAACATCAATATGACGTAGACACGGAGACAGTAATCGGCTTCCTCAAATCTCACGGTCTTGATAAAGACTTCAAGGTCAATATTGAAGTAAATCATGCCACCCTTGCAGGCCACACCTTTGAACACGAGCTTTGTGTGGCCGTAGACAACAATATGCTTGGCAGCATCGATGCTAACCGCGGGGATTATCAGAATGGGTGGGACACTGACCAGTTCCCCATTGATAATTACGAATTGACTCAGGCTATGCTTCAGATTATCCGCAATGGTGGACTTGGAAACGGAGGCACTAACTTCGATGCAAAAACCCGCCGCAACTCCACTGATCCTGAGGATATTTTCATCGCGCATATAGCCGGGATGGATGCCATGGCACGTGCTCTCCTCAGTGCAGCCGAAATCATAGAAAACTCTCCCTATCTAAAGATGCGTGAGGAACGTTATGCATCTTTTGATAGCAATGAAGGTAAAAAGTTTGAGAATGGTGAAATGAGTCTGACAGACCTCGTGGACTATGCACGCCAACGTCCTGAGCCAACCACAAAATCAGGAAAGCAGGAGCTTTATGAAGCTATAGTCAATATGTACGTTTAAGTGAATTTTAATTTAGAGATTGAGAATCGGATCCGAGTAGACAACTTTGTTAAGTAAGTCGATTCACCTATTTTTTGATACGTCAGATTAATCTAATCTTCAATCTCTAATCTTTCTTTCATAACAGCAGACCCCGAATTTTTATAGATTCGGGGTCTGCTTATTAAATAAATATTTTGTCTTTTTTCTTATTTTTCAGTGCGAAAATATCCCGTGTGCAACTTGTGGATTTGCACACGAAGGAAAATAGCATCGTTGATGCTGACGGACTACATGTCAAAATATGCCTTATGCGAAAGCATATTTGCGGTGCGTCGATTGCGTAAGATTCGGGTAATCGAAATAATCTTTCCGTAAATAAAAGTATCGACGCTCACATAACCCGGACCGGAAACTGCAATTATCAAACTGAGGAACGCACCACTGAAAGCAGCAAGATCCATACCTCCGCTGAGCGCAGCTGATATTCCGAACCCACAAAAACAAACAGTTGCAATTCCCGATAAGATTCGAGTGAAAGTCCCGGTAAGAATTACCGAACCGGCAACAATACCGAGAACCTGCAAACCGATCCCAATTCCAGGAATGACAACACCTGCAGTAATCATCAGGACGCCTACAACCACTCTCATAATCAGGAGCGCCATGTTTATGCGTGTTCCCATAGCAGGTTTCAATCCAAATACCATGTAAAGATGGCGACGGAGTCGCATACGCTCTGAGCGATTGTAGCGACTAAGAACATTACGGCGAAAACTCCGCATGTATGCCTCCGGATGCAACTCACCGAGGGTCGCGCTACCGGGGTTAAAACTGAGTATTTCTGTTCTGTTCATAATTTGGTTAAACTGTCGTTATTGATACTGTGGAATTAAAAAATCTAAGAAACCTTTGATTTATATTAATAACAACCCTCAGTTAATTTTGTTGCAGGCTTAAGAGTTTTTTAACACTAATTTTTCTTCTTCAATTTGTAAGGTATAAAAAAAGTAAGTATCTTCGCAATTAGGAGCTCGGAGATTCTTAACAGTTTAAGCTCCTGAATATGACAATCAATTTGCAATGAATAGAATAGCAAAGCTTTATTTCAGATATGGCACTATGGGCTCCGCTAAAACCGCCCTTTTGCTCACCACAGCATATAACTTTGAGGAACGCAATATGCCTTATATGTGTTTCAAGCCTGTGACAGATACACGCGAAGCCAAAAACGTAATTCGGAGTCGTATCGGCATTGAACGTGAATGCAATTGGATATATTCTGACACCGATCTTTATGATTATTTCAAGAATATGTTTCTTAAGACTCATGATCTTCCCTATTGGGTTCTGGTTGATGAGGCTCAGTTCCTTTCAGCAACCCAAGTGGATGAGTTGGCTCGCGTAGTGGATGATTTTGGAATTAATGTTGTCTGCTATGGACTTCGCACTGACTTTAAAACACGCCTTTTCGAGGGAAGCCGTCGCCTTTTTGAAGTTGCAGACTCAATTGATGAAATAAAATCCACCTGTTCCTGCGGTCGAAAGACTATTGTCAATGCCAGAATCGACAGTCGCGGAGAGATAATCACTGAAGGGGCACAAGTGGAAATAGGGGGGAATGACCGCTACATAGCAGTGTGTCGCAAATGTTGGAGGAATAAAAAGATTGAAAGTGCAAAACGGGATATTCTTCCATTTGAGGATGAAGTCTCATAATTATTATTGACAAGACCTTTTTCTTACTGAAGAAGGTAGAAATAAATCTATTCCATTGAAAAAACATGCTTGATAAACAGACACGTGAAGAAATAATCAAACTGATCAACCGTGAGGTTGTGCCTGCAGTCGGTTGCACCGAACCGGTAGCAGTCGCCTTGTGTGTTGCAAAAGCCACAGAAACGCTCGGGACACTTCCTGAACGTATCGAGCTGAAGTTGAGTGGTAATATCATTAAAAATGCCATGGGTGTCGGAATCCCCGGCACAGGAATGATAGGGTTACCTATCGCAGTGGCATTGGGTGCCATATGTGGGAAATCGGAATACGGATTAGAGGTACTGAAAGATGTGAATGATAAGGCCGTTGAAGAGGGACGCAAATATATCTCCGAAGGGAGGATAAATATCAGTCTCTGTCCGGATCCACCTTCCAATCTACATATTGAAGTAGCCGTGTTCGGGGGAGGTCATTGTGCTGAATGCAAAATTTCTCGAGCACATACCAACTTTATTTCGCTGACACTCGATGATGAAATACTTATCTCAGACACAAGCTCACAGGAGGAAACGAATCAAACAGCGACTGATGACATCAAGCTTTCCATGAAGATTGTCTATGAATTTGCCATGGATACTGACATTGACGAGATTCGATTCATTCTAAAGGCTCGCGACCTGAACAAAGCAGCTGCGGAATATGCACTTAAAAATGATTTCGGACATTCCCTGGGACGCACCATCCAAGATTACGGCACACAGTATTTCGGAGATTCGATTTTATCCCATATCGTAAGCTATACATCAGCAGCTTGTGATGCCAGGATGGGAGGTGCACCAATACCAGTTATGTCAAACTCAGGATCGGGGAATCAGGGCATCACGGCCACTATGCCTGTAGTAAGTTTTGCGCAGGATATAAATGCAGATGAAGAGCATCTGATCCGAGCTCTTATTATGAGTCATCTCACCAGTATCTATATCAAGCAAAGCCTTGGACGTCTTTCCGCGCTTTGCGGGTGTGTCGTTGCATCCACCGGTGCATCCTCCGGACTCGTATATCTGATGGGGGGTGGTTATGACCAGATATGCTCTGCTGTGAAAAATATGATAGCAAATCTCACGGGAATGATATGTGACGGGGCTAAACCATCCTGTGCCATGAAAATATCGAGCGGGGTCAGCACTGCGCTAATGTCCGCGGTACTGGCAATGAATGGCAAATGCGTATCGTCCTCGGAAGGAATCGTAAGTGATTGTGTAGACCGGACCATCTCTAATCTGACTTCGATCGGCAGAGAAGCAATGACCGAAACGGATCATCTCGTTCTAAATATCATGACAAATAAGAGTTCCGAATGTCTGTAGTCAGACACACTGAGCCTCAGTTACAATAAAAACAGTCGGTGTTACATGGTGTAACACCGACTGTTTTTATTGTCATACCCACTCCCAAGATGGAGTGGAAAAGATTTCTTACTTAGCAGCGTGAGGCATCACGTTGATAAATCTACGTCCTTCCTTACCTGTTGTGAAAACAACTACACCATCGATAAGGGCGAAAATAGTGTGATCCTTACCCATTCCAACATTAAGTCCGGGATGGTGCACTGTGCCACGCTGACGTTTGATTATATTTCCGGCACGGCAATTTGAGCCTCCGAAAATCTTGACTCCGAGTCGTTTGCTTTCTGATTCGCGGCCGTTCTTAGAACTACCGACACCTTTTTTATGTGCCATATCT